>JAUNCZ010000092.1 GCA_030526405.1 Lachnospiraceae bacterium
AATATTGAATTTTCAAGGTTCAACACACCCTATAGGTGTGGGAAGTTTGAGTTAATGAGATTGTCGAACTTTATCGCAGGCTGGATGAAAACACAGGGAAAACTGATTCTGAAATTATTATTGGAGATGATACTCTTTCGGAAGTGGTGTCGAAGTATATTTACAAGCGAAGACCTTCTAACAACCAGATTATTACATACTTGTTTGGATATGAGGAAGATAATCCAAGTGCAGAGTATCTTCGATATAGAATATTTCAAGAGCCGTATTCAGGAAGCATCAGTGAAACTTACTATACCAAGAATTTAAAATATGCTAAGAAATTCTTTAGGGAAAAACTGGAAAACTTGTATGCTGAATCTGGTTTGGAAGCTATTGCAGAGTTGTATCTGAAGCTGACTCTCCATCTCATGTTTAATGTTCATGAAATCAATGATGATTATGATGTGTTTGTGGCATTTGAAACCATGAACAATCGAGGAAAGAAACTGAGTAATCTGGAATTATTGAAGAATCGCTTAATCTACTTAACGACTTTATATCCTGACAAGAAGTTTGATGAACTTGACAAGGCATACTTGAGAAAGCAGATCAATGATGCATGGAAAGAAGTATATTATCAGCTGGGACGGAATGAGCATACAGCTCTTTCGGATGATGATTTTCTGAAAGCACACTGGATCAGTTACTTTTCCTATTCCAGAAAAAAGGGAGATGACTATATTCAGTTTTTGTTGAATAAGTTTTCTGCCAATAATATCTTTGAGAAGAGAATCATTAGTGTTGAGGAAGAATGCGCTGATGTTGAAGAGGGTTACTTAGCATTCGATGATGATGACGAGGTACCGGATACTACTGCAAGTAAAACTGAAGAATTGAAACTTGAGCCGGATGAGATTTCTTCATACGTGAACAGTTTGAAGGAAATGGCTAAATTCTGGTATGACACATTTTTTCCATATGAGAGTTCTTATTTGAATGATGAAGAGAAATTGTGGGTGGATCGCTTAAACCGCATTAGTATTGGTTATTACCGTCCGATAGTCATGGTGCTGCTTTCAAGACGGGATTTGAAGTGCGAAAAAAGGATTGAAGCATTTTCGGCTATTGAACGCTTTATTTTCATCTGTTTCAGAATGGGATATTTCAATGGAACCTTCAAAAGCAGTGAATACTACAGGATGGCAAGAAGTATTTCAAGGAAAGAGATAGGAGTTGATGACCTGATCGATGACATTCATACTACACTGGATGTCAATATGGAGTATGCATTGTCAGCATTTATTAACAAAATAAAGAAACATTTTGAAAATGGTGACGGCTTTTATGATTGGAAATCAATTAAGTACTTTCTTTTTGAATATGAGTTGCAGCTTGCTCAGATGAATAAGCTGGATAAGATGAGCTGGAAGGTTTTCTATAAAACAGAAAAGGATAAGCTTTCCATTGAGCATATCCTGCCACAGACTCCGACGAATTATTATTGGCGGAATCAGTTCCGTCAATTTGAAACGAAGGAAGTGAAATTGTTATCTGGAGCTTTGGGAAATCTTCTTCCCCTGTCCCAGAGTATTAATTCTGCATTGCAGAATGATAGTTTTATTGATAAAAAGACATCGAAAACCAATGGGCGTCGTGGTTATGAGAATGGTTCCCACTCTGAAATAGAGGTATCGAAAGAGACGGACTGGACTGCGGAGCGAATTTACAACAGAAGTATAAAACTACTGGATTTTTTGCAATGCAGATGGCAGATCACTCTTACATCTGAACAGATGGAGAAATTAGTATACGTAAATTTTGTAGTGGATGGAAGGGCGGTAAAACCAGAATTACCACCCCCAGTTTCTGAAGAAAACAATGCTGAAGTTCCCCAGACACATAAGGGAAATGAATCAGAAACAAGTGACCTGGAAGCAAAACAAATACAGTTTTGGACCGCATTTGTTGAATATTGCAAGAAACAGGGGCGAGGAGAGGATATAGCTTCCAGAAAACCGGTTGCCGTACACTGGTATGACATTCCCATTGAGGGTGCTGATTTCAACTTGTCATTTACAATTACATGGGGAAAATACCTTACTCTGCTGATCTATGCTTTCAATCAGGATGCTTTTATACGCCTGGAAAGCAAAAAGAAGATTATCGAAACAGAATTTGGTGATTCTTTCGATTGGTACTCTAGTAGAGAAGGCAGTATCGCAAAGAGGATCCTGTACAAAAAGGAATTTGATATCTTTGATCTGCAGAAACAGGAAGAACTGTTTCAATGGATGATAGAGAAATATGATGCGTTATGTGCTGCGCTGGAAAAAGCAGATGAGGTGATTCTCAATAGGAGAGGCTAACATGATCTGGACACCCACCCTTGAGAAAAGAATAGAATGCGAATTGTATCGGAGCTGGTAAACAGAAAGGAAAGACACACTATGGAACTGATCAGATGTCCCATTGAATATTTTGGTAGAATTACAGATTTTTACAAAGATGCCATAGCGAATTCGCCTGTCATGAAGGAGTGTACCCGCTGGATTTATGGTCTGCATCCTTCAGATGAGAGATGATCAGGTCCTTGTTCCCCATCTCCTTTGTGTGAATCCTGGTTTTCTTCGCAAAGGAGTGGCAAGAAATCTCATGAAAGAAGTCATTTCCCTGGCGGAGAGGTCTGGGCTGAAAGCAGTACGATTGGATACCTTAGCCTGCTATGTAAGCACTTATTAGTATGATATGATAATAATCCGCAATATATCAAAACACATTTGATATATTGCGGATTGATTGCTATAATATACGTATTAGAAAAAGCACTGGTGTACTGCAAAAGGAAGTGATTATATGATGACTTGCAAAGAGAAAGCCCTGGAGTGGGGGATTAGTGAACGAACGGTAAATGCTCTGTGTAAAAATGGAAGAATTCCAGGTGCTGTGAAAGCAGGAGGAAGATGGCAGATCCCAGAAGAGGCGAGAAGACCAGAGGACGGCCGCATTTCCAGCGGAAGATATGTAAAGAAAAATACTCTGGAAGAGCGGAAATCTTTACCTGTAGGCATCTCTGACTATGCAAGGGCGCAATCCGAATACTACTACGTAGATAAGACCCTGCTGATCAGGGAATTTCTGGATAAAAAACCGATGGTATCATTGTTTACCAGACCTCGTCGTTTTGGAAAGACCTTGAACATGGATATGCTGCGATGCTTCTTCGAGATAGCAGAAGAAGACACCAGCATCTATTTTCAGAATACGAAAATCTGGAAGTGTGGGGAACGCTATACATCACACCAGGGTAAATATCCGGTAATCTTTCTGACGTTTAAGGATGTGAAATTTGACAGTTGGACGGCTACATTAGAAAAAATAAAGGATCTGTTACAGGCTGAATTCGGAAGACATGCAGAAATTCTGACCGGCTCTCATATTGCTGATTATGAAAAGGAATACTATGCCAGAATTCTGAATGGAAATGCATCCTATATGGATCTCACCGTTTCTCTTGAAAAGTTGTCAAAGATGCTTACAGATTATTATGGCATCGCTCCTATTATTATTATTGATGAGTATGATACACCGGTTCAGGAAGGATATTCCAGAGATTATTATAATGAGATCATTAATTTTATGAGAGTATTCTTTTCCGGTGCATTTAAGGATAATAAGAACCTGTCCTATGGTTTTCTCACAGGTATTCTGAGAATTGCGCAGGAAAGCATTTTCAGTGGATTGAACAACTTAAGTGTTCATTCCATTATGGATGACGAATATAGTCAGTTCTTTGGCTTCACATCTGCGGAAGTAAGTGAGATGCTGAGTTATTACGGCATGACAGACAAGATGGATGAATTAAAAGAGTGGTACGACGGGTATCTCTTTGGAAATGAAGAAATCTACAATCCCTGGTCTGTTATCAACTATGTTGCGAAAAAGGGTGTTCCCCAGGCATATTGGGTAAATACCGGAAAAAATGAAATCCTGGTGGATGTGCTGCAAGCTGCAACTGAGGATATCAAGGAGCAGTTATTTGCACTTCTTCAGGGTAACAGCGTGATTGCAAGAATTGATCAAAATGTTGTCTACAGAGACATTGCGGAGAACCCTGACAATATCTTCAGTCTTTTACTGATTGCCGGATATCTGAAGACTCCTAAAAAAGAACTGCAGCCGGATGGATACTATTTATGTGAAGTATCAATTCCAAATAAAGAGATTGCTGTAGTCTATAAAAGTGAGATTCTGTCTCATCTGATTCAGGTTGGTGCAATTGCAAGAACCACCGCCAACAGGATTGCAGAAAGCCTTTTTGCATGTGATTATCGGAAAATGCAAAATGCGATAACTGAATATCTGCAAAATTCTGTAAGTTTCTTTGATGCTGGAGCTGAAGGATTCTACCATGGTCTTGTATTGGGACTGATCTCATTGATGGATAATCAATACAGGATCAGATCCAACAGAGAATCTGGAAATGGAAGGTATGATATCGCTATGATTCCCAGAGATAACAAATATCCAGGAATCCTAATGGAGTTCAAGTGGAAAGCTGGTTTGGAAGAGGAAGAAATTGATCAGCTTGCACAGAAAGCCCTGGATCAGATTAATAAAAACCACTATGATGCTGAACTGATGGAATATGGTGTGGAATCTGTATTTAAACTTGGAATTGCATTTTCCGGAAAACGTGTAAAGATCAGAAAAAGTAACGAAATGGGTATGGTCCTGAAGTAAAGGAGCAGAAAGAACAGATACTCAATAAAAGATAAAAAACCCTATTGACCCTGACATAATGTCATAGTTTATGATGGCATCAACAGGAACAGGAAAGAAACCCGTATTTTCAACAAAAGAGACTTGATTATATGAGGAGGTTGATATCATGATGACAGTAAAAGAAGTGAGTGATATGTCAGGGGTGAGTATACGATCTCTGCATCATTACGACAGGATTGGTCTTCTGCCGGCCACAGAAGTCACAGCTGCAGGCTACAGACTTTATGACGATAAGGCTCTGGAGCGTTTGCAGATGATCTTGTTATTCAAAGAACTTCAATTTCCGTTAAAGGATATCAAGGAGATTCTGGATGATCCGAATTTTGATCGCAGCAAGGCACTGGAGCAGCAGATCAGACTGCTGCAGCTTCGCAAAGAACATCTGGAAAAACTCATCGATCTTGCTACTGGAATAAAAATGATTGGAGTTAAAAAAATGAGCAAACTTAGTTTTGATGCCTTTGATACAAGAAAAATCGATGAATATGCAGCTCAGGCGAAAGCCTCCTGGGGAAAGACAGAGGCCTGGAAAGAATATGAAGAAAAATCCGCCGGACGTTCTAAAGAAGATGACAAGCTTCTTGGAATGAAGATGATGGAAATCTTTTCTGAATTTGGACAGGTAAAGGACCAGGCACCGGAGTCGGAGGCAGCACAGTCTCTGGTGAAAAGACTGCAGGATTACATTACAGAGAACTTCTATACCTGCACTGATGCAATTCTGGAGTCTCTGGGCCAGATGTATGTGGGTGGCGGTGATATGACAGCCAACATCGATCAGGTAGGCGGCCAGGGAACTGCTGAATTTGTAAATGCTGCAATTGAGAGCTACATTCTGGAGAAACTTTCATAGCCGGTTAAGAGCGGTAAAGCGAGATGCTGTAAATAGAAAGGGACGACAGAGAGAAGCAAGTAGCGAAGCGGATTGGGAATGTCCGCTTTACCTCAAGACAACAGAATCGAAAAGAAAAGCACAGGGGTAGATGATTCCCATGCGTTGCCACCCTGCGGAGTGTGAGTACATTCCACAGGGTGTCTTTTCCCTGGCGTAGAAAGCTGGTATGCAGTATTTGAGACTCCGTGTCACCGGTTTTTCATCTTCCCATAGGTTTCCCGATACTGTCTGGGAGTATATCCGGTTAATTTTTTGAAATGAGCTCCAAAGTGACTCTGGGAAGAAAAGCCTAAATAGGATGCTATTTCGCTATAGGAGTACTCTGAGTAAACTAAAAGGTTTCTTGCTCTTGTAATTTTTTCTCTGACTATAAATTGTGACAGACCAATTCCCTGAGTTTCTTTAAATAAATGGGATAGATAATCAGGATGGTAGCCAAGTTCATCAGCTATGCTTTCTACAGAAATCCTCTCATGAAGTGTTAAAACCGGCCTCGGCTGTCCAGCGGTAAACGGTATCTTTTGTCCGTGAT
>JAUNCZ010000031.1 GCA_030526405.1 Lachnospiraceae bacterium
AGATTTTCACCCACCCTCAATTTGATTTAGTTGTACCCTTTTCTGGAAGTTAACAAATATATGACAATAATTGAACTAAGGAGTTCAATTAAAAACTTCTTTCACTGAGATAACTTACAGGAAAAAGATTGGTAAAGGAGAGGTTATATGGGAATAATTATTGGTTACATATGTCTTGTTTTGTTTCTGCTGTTAGCATTGAAGTTTGTTGCAAAGCGATTGGGATGGAAGAAAGTGAATGGGGCATTAATGAAAGGCCACAAATTTGTGGCACTGGCATTTCTGATAGGCTCGGTTCTTCACTTCATACTGGTAATACCGGTATTGGAAGGCAGACATAGCTGGGTCAATATGTCGGGAATTGTGATTCTGGTGCTGGGAATAGCTCTTACGATTGTCTGTCACAGGGTGAAAAATCGTAAAGTGGAGATCCGGTTCCATCGAGCTTTTACATTAAGTATGCTTATCATGACTGTCGTTCATATGGCCGTTTATTTTGTGGATTTTGGGCAGTATCGTACTGCTGTTGATTCAATTCAGATTGAAGAAGTAAATCTGGATGAGATTGAAGACGGTGCATATGAAGGGGAATACGATGCCGGCTACATCTATGCGAAGGTTCGTGTAACGGTGAAAAATCATCAGATTACAGAGGTGGAATTACTGAAGCACAGGGAAGAACGCGGCGAGAGGGCTGAGGTAGTAACCGGGGTAATAGAAAAGGAGCAGAAGCTGCAGGTTGATACGGTCTCAGGTGCAACAAACAGCAGCAAAGTAATTATGAAAGCATGTGAAAATGCACTTTCACAGAAACAGGTGATCTATGGCAAGAAGAATTAAGGAAGAACCACAGGTTCATCAAAATCGAATCGCAGAAGCGGCACTTAAGTTATTTTCCAGGAAAGGTATCGATCAGACAAAGATGGATGAGATTGCAAAAGAAGCAGGGTATGGAAAGGCAACATTGTATGTCTATTTCCAGAATAAGGAGGACATCGTTTCCTACCTTGCCCTTCAAAGCATGGAAAAGCTGTGCAATGCCATTGCAGGAGCAATCAATAAGGGCGAGGATACGAAGGAAAGATTTCTTTCCGTTTGTCATGCTCTGGCAAGCTTTCAGGAAGCATATCCCAGCTTTTTTGATCGTTCTTTGGAGTATATCCAGGTTGTACAGGCAGATGATGATTCTCCTTTGAGCCAGGCTTATAAAAAAGGTGAAGAGCTGAACCAGATGATACACAGGTGTCTGTCAGAGGGCGTGGAACGGGGTGAACTGGAAGAAATACAGAATTATTTTGAAACGATCATGGAAATCTGGGGAATGGTTTCGGGATTGATCAAACTTTCGGCAGAGAAAGCTGAATATCTGGAAACTGTGGGGCATATTTCCAGGGAAGAGTTTCTGGCAAAGGGCTTTGAAAGAATCTATAAGATGTTGAATCATAGCAAGTAGCGAAGCGGATCGCGAATATCCGCCTTACGTAGAAAAAATCGGCTTAAATCGGCATCTTATGTAGCCATTCTGGCAACTGACGTTATACCTTATTGAGTGATTACCCGCGATTTGTTATTTTAGGCTCAGGGAAAGGAGATGAGTCTGAAATGATTAAATGTAGTGGTGTAACCAAAGGTTTTGATAAAAAAACAGTTCTGAATGGAATTACTTTTGATATAGCTGCTGGGCAGATATTTGGTTTGCTGGGTCCTTCCGGAGCAGGAAAGACCACCCTTATCAAAATCCTCACAGGTCAGATGGCATTTGACCATGGACAAGTGGAAATCCTTGATAAAGATGTTCGCAGGTTAACAGGAAGGGACAACAAACAGATCGGAATCATGATGGATCAGTTTGGAATCTATGAGAGGCTGTCCTGCGCTGACAATTTAAAGATATTTGCAGATATCTATCAGATTCCACATGCAAGGGTCTATGAGATACTGGACTATGTGGGGTTGAAGGATGCTGTGAAAAAGCCAGCATCAAATCTGTCGAAGGGTATGGAGGCAAGACTCAGATTAGCAAGGGTTTTTATGCATTCCCCGAAGATAATATTCCTTGATGAACCAACCAGTGGCCTGGATCCGAAATCCATGAGGGCGATTCATATGAAGAAATATCCGGAAAAGAGATCAAAGATGATTTGGACGAAATATTAGAAAAAGAAGCAGAGAACAAAAAAAGCAGAGAACAAAAAAACAAGGAAGAAGAGAAGGGCTTCCGTATCAATGTGACAAAAGAGGAATTTGAACAGAGTTTCAGGGAAGGGGCATTTTACAATAAGCAGACGCAGGACCAGGAGCATCTGAGAAGTATC
The DNA here is from genome assembly GCA_030526405.1 of Lachnospiraceae bacterium. Classification (GTDB taxonomy): domain Bacteria; phylum Bacillota; class Clostridia; order Lachnospirales; family Lachnospiraceae; genus JAKSRN01. The sequence continues at coordinate 2,316 of JAUNCZ010000031.1, forward strand.
CTGGAGTTTGTCAATGTTGCCCCGGATATGAAGATTCTTGATCTGGGATGTGGGACAGGATATCTGTCTTTTCCCCTTGCCTGTGCTAATGCGAATGCAACCGTTGTGGGACTGGATATAGTAACAGAAACCCTTAAGGACAATGAGCAGAGGGCAAAGGAACAGGGAATTACTAATTTAAGTTTTGTTTCTTATGACGGAATGACCTTTCCATTTGAAGATCAGACCTTTGATTTGATCGTTAGCAGATATGCGTTGCATCATTTTCCTGATATAGAATACAGTTTAAAAGAAATCAGTCGGGTTCTTAAGAAAAACGGAAGGTTCTTCCTTTCAGATCCAAGACCAAATGAAGATGATGAAACACGCTTTGTGGATGACTATATGCAGCTGAAAAAGGATGGTCATATAAAGTTTTATACCAGGGATGAGTGGATGCAGTTATGACCGGTGAACTAAAAAACATTCCATTCTTTTATTGTCGCGGTGCCTGGAATATGGACGGGATGAGTTTTGTTGATCGAAACCTTTGTAAAATGCTCCAGAAAGCGGTGGGAAAGAAGAATCCTGAAGACTACGAAGTGTGGGAAGCTGCCCTGATGGAAGCCGGTAATGAAAATCGGGACTGGACAGATAAAAAATATCTTGAGCCTATTATCAAAGAAATCCGGAAAATGGAGAGATAAGAAAGCATCGGATTGTAAGTTGCCCTTGACTTCTGCATCGCACTGCGATATAGTTTATGTATCGAAGTACGATGCATAGAGATACAATATAAAGAAGCACGATATAATTTGCACTTGATTGTGTATCGGATCAACAGATAGAAAGGAGTCCAAAAGAATGGATGCTCATATCAGAAAGGTATATGTCCCTATGACAGAAACCGGATTCTATATTCTGCTCTGTCTGCAAGAGGCCAATCATGGGTATGGGATTGTACAGAAAGTAAAGGAACTGACAGATGGTGAAATCAACCTTACACCAGGCACCATGTATGGCAGCCTGTCAAAGATGGAGAAGGATGGACTGATTTCCTTTTTGCAGGAAAGGGATAAAAGGAAGATCTATCAGATCACAGAACTGGGAAAAGAAGTTCTGACAGTAGAATGTAAGAGAATCGATCGTTTATATAAAAACAGAAAGGAGCTTGGAATATGAACCAGACAAAATTAAAACTGAAGTTTTTTGATGTTATGGATTATGATAAGGAAGCTCTTTATCTGTCGGAGATGCACCAGAGGGGATGGAAGCTGGACCATATCACTTTTCCCTGTTTCTATCACTTTGTAGCCTGTGATCCTGACCATATTCGGTATCAGCTGGATTATAATAAGGATGGAATCGAGAATAAAGCAGAGTATACGCAGATGTTTAAAGACTGCGGCTGGGAATATCTCTTTGACTTTGTTGGATACAGCTATTTCAGAAAGCCGGAAGAGGCCTCTGATATGGAAGAAATCTTTTGTGATGATGATTCTCGTATGGATATGATCAAACGTATCTTCCGGGGAAGGATTCTTCCCATGATTCTTCTGTTTTTTTTGGCCCTGATTCCGGTTATGTGGGTAGGAATTCATGAAGCCATCGTCAATCAGGAATCCTGTATTGCATTACTTGTAGAATTCGGAATCATAGATATTCTTTATGTCAGCATCATTGGACGCTTTATCGTGAAATATTTAGATTTCAAACGAAAACTCGGACGCTGATTAAGTTGATGAGCTGTCGAAGTCGGCAGTGGTTCATGCCAAATGGCAAAGGGGATTGACAGGCTCCGCTTTGCTTATCAGAAAGGAGTCTAGTATGCAGAATGTAATGGATTTTCTCACAGCAGCACTTCCCTGGATTGGAATTGCATTATTTGCACTGGCTGCAGTATTAAATAAGGATATTAAGTCAAACACAACGGAACCTACAAGCAGAAGCTGTGTTGCTTTGCATACCAGTTCTCTGGTCTGCTTCCTGTTTGTGATAGCCACACATTTTATAGATGGTGACATGGGAGGTGCTGCCGTATGGATCGCTCTTGCTGTTATCAATGTATTTCTTCTTTATTATAAAAAAGAGGACTAAGTGCAGGAAGAAGAAAAGATAAAGAAATATGTGCAACGATTTTTAACAGAAACAGCAACAAAATGTAAGCTCTGCTTGGTGGAAAAGCAGAGCTTATTTTTATATGATTATGTTAAAAATAAGAGCAAAGGTGGTAAACTTATGAGAAGGACATACATTGACAACATCAAATGGATCACGGTTCTGCTTGTAGTGGTATATCATGTTATTTACATGTTTAACGGAGAGGCAACCTATGGCGTGATAGGTCCCTTCAGCCAGTTTCAGCCCCAGGATATTTACCAGTATCTGGTGTATCCCTGGTTTATGTTTCTGCTGTTTGTGGTGTCCGGCATGTCAGCCCGATTTGAGCTGGACACAAAAGGAGAAAAACATTTCATAAGGAACAGAACGAGAAAATATCTTGTGCCCTCTACAGTGGGACTGTTGGTATTCTGGTGGATTCTGGGATATTACAACATGCTGATTGGTGGAGCTTTTGAGACCATGGGGGAAGTGCCGAAACCAGTTCTGTTTCTGATCATGTGTGTAAGCGGAACCGGTGTATTGTGGTATATTCAGATGCTGTGGTGTTTCAGCATTCTCCTTATGATCCTGCGAAAGGTGGAGAAGGACAGGGTATTCCCTTTAGGAAGAAATGCAAATACCCCGGTGTTGATTCTGCTGGTGTTGGCAGTCTTTGGGGCGGCCCAGGTCTTCAATACACCGATTGTGGTGGTGTACCGTTTTGGTATGTACGGTCTTGGCTTTCTGTTGGGATACTTTGTATTCGCCCATGAGGACGTGATGGAAGGCCTGGAAAAAAACTGGTTGCTCTGGGGGATTCTTGCCGTTGGTTTTGGCATTGCATTCGTGATTATATACTGGGGAAAACCCTACCCGGAGCATGAGGTGCTGGACACCTTTTTGTGCAATGGATATGCCTGGTTCGGAACACTTGGAGTATTGTCCTGCATGAAGAAATGGGGAAACTTTCAGAATGCTTTTTCCAACTGGATGTGCAGAAAGTCCTGGGGAATCTATATCTTTCATTATCTGGGAATAGCGGTCAGTGCCTGGTATCTGAAGCTGTATGTGCCTGGTATGCCGGCTGTTTTGGTTTATATTCTTGTGGCTGTGGCAGGTGTTGCAGGTGCGCTGGTTCTGAATGAGGTGATTTCACGGATACCATTTCTCAGGTGGTGTGTATTGGGAATCAAAAAGTAGAAAACAGATGAGGTGACAGACATGGGCTTTGCAGAGAATCTGATTGAACTTAGAAAATATCATGATTTTTCACAGGAGGAACTGGCAGAACGGATTGGAGTATCCAGACAGACTCTCTCCAAATATGAAACGGGAGAGTCTTTGCCGGATATTGAAAAATGCAAGCTGCTGGCAGATGTGTTTGGGGTTACCATTGACGATCTCATATCCTACAATAAGCAGGAAGACGGGAACTTAGGCCTTGGTGTGCCACCAAAGGGGAAACATATTTTCGGAATGGTGAAGGTTGGAGAGAAAGGGCAGATTGTTATTCCGGCAAAGGCCCGGAAAGTGTTCGATATACAGCCGGGGGATAACCTTATTATTCTGGGTGATGAAGGTCAGGGTATAGCAATTATCAAAGAGAAGGGGCTGCTCAAGCTTCTGAATAATGCCAGAAAAAAGTGAACAAAAACGATTGAAAAGTGACTTGTGCTTCCCTATAATAAAGGTGAATAGCAAGTCACTTTTGCAATGGGAGAAAAAATATAGACAAGTGAGGGAAAAACATGGCGAAGACTACTAAGACCGAGATTTTAGAGGCGGCACTGGAGATATTTGCAAGAGACGGATATGAAAAAACAAATATGAAAGATATTGCAGATGCCGTTGGACTGGTGAAGTCTGGAATCTATAAACATTATGAAAATAAGGAGGCTCTGTGGAACGCCACGTTGGATATGATGGAAACCTATTATGAGGAGCATATGAAAGCCAGGAAAACTTCTCTTCGTATTCCTGAGAATACAGAGGAACTGTACCAGATGGTTATGGGTATGGTGAACTTTACGGTTCATGATAAGAATGTGATCCTCACCAGAAAAATCCTGACTCAGGAGCAGTTCAGAAATGAAAGGATCCGTCAGCTGGCTGACAGACATTTTGTATACGATATTGAAGGGATGTTCACCAGAGTATTCGGAGAAATGATGAATCGGGGCAGCCTGAAAAAATGCGATCCCCAGACATTGGCATTTTCCTTTTCAGCACCCATATCCGTTATGATCCGTCAGTGCGATCGTATTCCGGAAAAGGAAGCTGAGGTGATGGATAAAATCGTGAAATTTGTAAAACTGTTTATTGAGCAGTATGAGATTTGAGCCAGTAGCAAAGCGGATTACGAATGTTCACATTGTTTTTCGGCGTGGTTCTAAAATACCACAGGCAGAACAATAAGAAAAAACGGGGGGAGTACATGTTTAAAAAAAGTATTGTGGCACTGCTGTTTGGCCTCTGTATTGCCACAGGCATTTCCTGCACCGGCAGGGATGCTGCAGTGGTGCAGGAAGCGCATGAGACAGTCAGTGAGTCAGAAGTTCAGGAGTTTCAGACAAAAGATCTGTTGAATTACCGGTTTAATGAGGATGGTACTTTGATGATCACCGGCTATGAGGGAAGTGAAACGGAGCTTGAGATTCCGGCTGAAATAGATGGCGCCAGCGTCACTGTCGTTGGCGAGGGAGCATTTTTTAACCGGACTCGTATTTGCAGGATCCTTCTTCCGGATACCATCACCCGAATTGAGAATGGTGCCTTTGAGAACTGTGCAAGCCTGACGGAGTTCGTGATGCCGGATTCTGTGACCTTCCTTGGGGAATATGTGTTTGCGAAGGCAATCGGTCTGGAGAAGGTGACCATTAGCAGCAGTCTGGAGGAACTTCCAACACAGACATTCTATGGATGTGTGGGCCTTACGGAGTTTACGGTTCCTGAGAATATCAGGCGACTGGGAGATGCGGCATTTGCCGGTTGTACGAATATGCAGAGAATTACGCTGCATAACGGGATCGAGGGCATTGGAGCAGGATGCTTTGATGAAATCTGCCTTGAGGAGTTTCGGACAGGCGTCAGAGTTCTGGGTAAGGATGCCCTTGAGGGACTGAGCGCGGTGAACCTTGTTCTGGAAGAGGGCGTGGAGATTGTCGAAGAAAACGGGTTTGGAAAGGAGCTTTTCGCATACGTGGAATTGCCATCTACCCTTACGGAAATCCATCCAAAAGCGCTGGAAAAGGGTTGTTTTTATTCTATAAAGATCAGCGAAGAAAACCCCAGCTATTGCGTTGCAAAAAACGGCCTGTATACAAAGGATCAGAGTACCCTGCTTCGCCATTTCTGTCGATTGCCGGATGGGGAGAAGGAGATAGCCTTCGCGGAGGGAGTTACCTCCATTGCGCCCCATGCATTCGAGAGATTTGAAGGGGATGGGAGTCTGTGTCCGGTTCCTGTTACTATTCCAGATACTCTGGAGGACCTGGGAGAATACGCATTTTTTGATGCACAGATTACCAGGGTTACCATTCCTGAGAGCGTGAAGGTGATCAGGGCCCATACATTTGAACAGTCATGCCTGGAAGAAATTTCTTTGCCCTCCGGCCTGGAACGAATAGAAGAGGCTGCTTTTGCAGGAATGACAGGGAGTATCAGTCAGATCGATATTCCTGTAGCTGTTACGTTCATTGCGCCATCTGCCTTTTCAGGCAGCCAGGAGCTGAGCAGTTTCCGTGTCCATAAGCAGAATTCCTGCTACTCCTCTGTGGAGGGAGTTCTCTATGACAAGGACAAGGAGAACCTGCTTTGCTTTCCTGGGAAGAATTCTCTCAATCAGGAGGGGGTGCTGAAGGTAAGAGAAGGTACAAAGCGCATTGGTGCCTGGGCATTTGCACGATGTGATAGCCTGTCAGCGGTTTATTTACCTGATTCTGTGGAAATCCTGGAAGAACGGGCCTTTTTGGCATGCAGGGGACTGCAGCAGGTATCTGTTCCTGCAAGTGTATCCTCCATTGGAGAGCATGCCCTGGGATATATACTGACATCCTCAGGCAGGGAGGAGCTGGAAAAGGAGGATTTTGCTCTGATTGGTGAGGTGGGATCTGCTGCTGAAGCCTATGCTGCTGAAAATCATTGTGCCTTCTTTACCAGGGAAATCAACCGGACACCGGAAAGGGTGGAAATTGTCACAGGGGAAAGTGTCAGTCTTCTGCCGGAGGGGGCTTTGGCGGAACTTACCTGTTTTACAAGCGGTGATGACCGCATCGTCTATGTACAGGACAACGGCGAGATTCTGGGAGTTGGTGAGGGTGAAACCACCGTGGTGATGGCCTGCGGCTACTTCTACCTCAGTTTTCCTGTGAAGGTAACCGGTGAAACACTGGCGGATGCGCCAATCCCCAGAGCTGAGGCAGTAGGAAGTGCATACGGCTTTGATCCGGGACGCTATACGGAGCTTACATTGGATACGGTGGAAGCATTTGGAAAACGGTACAGAGAATACAACAGCAGCCATTCCTTTGAACTGCTGGATAATTACTGTATCCATAGTTATTCGGGAGATGAATACAAACCGATTCTGGTATGCCAGGGGGATGAGAGGAAAATCCCTGATGTGCAGGAGCACCGGAAATGGGACCACATTGAAATGTTTACGCCCATCTGCAGGGGGCTGCGAGAGGAATTGTCTTCCTACAAAAATAAAGAGGAAATTGTACTCTTTCGCGGAATTCCTGCAGCGGAGGAGCTGACAGGAGGAGGCGCCACTGTTCTGGATATGAAGGCAAGCATAGGTACTCTGTTTGAACCGGTAAGCAATCTGAGTACCTCTGTGATCCATGAGGTGGCCACGGGCTATGCCACCCGGTCCCTGAGGCCAGGAAATGCTGTTCTGGAGATCTATGCTCCGTCAGACCTGATAAATGGCTCTTATATCAGCTCTGTTTCACAGTTCAACACAGAGTACGAATTCCTGATCAATGAAGATGCCAGATTTCTGATTCTGGATGCAGGAGTAAGAGATGTGTATGATCCGGAAATAGACAGAGACGTCAAAGAACGATATTTTAAACTTCTGATGCTGGAGAACTAGACCAGGACAGAGATGAACACTGCAGGCAATTCCCCGTCTGCGCTTCTGAAACCTGGAGGCACAGGCAGGGGATTGAAAAATTTAGTGGCGCACTCTCGTGATTTTAATCGGGAGTTAACTTGAAGGTTTAACATAATACTACTTTACAACCCGTCGTTTTTTCAGTATACTACAGATAACCGACAGGTTGTCGGTAGGAGGCGGATATGAGAGTTGTGAAAGAAGGAAAAGAACGAAGAAAAGAAATTCTGGATGTGTCCGAACGACTCTTTTGCAGAAACGGATACGACAGTACCAGTACCAATGACATCCTCTCTGAGATCGGAATTGCCCGGGGAACGCTGTATTATCATTTCAGATCCAAGGAAGAAATTCTGGATGGTATTATTGAGCGGATCATCAGCAGCATTGAACGGAAGGTTGCTGCCATTGCGCTGGATGAGGAGATTCCTGTGCTGGAGCGTTTTACAAAGGCAGTGCTGAATGCCAACGTGGATACGGATGTGGGAGATATGGTATTGGAACAGGTGCATAAGCCCCAGAATGCCCTGATGCATCAGAAGATGGAACAGAGCCTGCTTTCTGCCATCACCCCCTATTTTGTGAAGATCATCAAGGATGGAATCAGTCAGGGAATCATGAAAAGTGACTATCCGGAAGAGGTGGTGGAGATGACCCTGTCCTATGCCAACACAGCCTTTGATGACACCATTGATTATCCGGAAGAGGTGAAGCTTCGCAAGGTACTGGGCTTTATCAGGAATGCCGAGCTGATGCTCCAGATGGAGCCGGGAAGCCTGTTGGAGGCCATGATGCCGATGTTTTACAGAAGATAACACTATGGGAAATGCGCAGCGCGTGTTTCTCATTGTTTTTACACACAAACCGACAATCTGTCGGTATCGTAAGAACCATACGATGGAAGGAACAACAGAAGTAAAGGAGAACAATATGGAAATCAGTATGGAAACAAATCAGACAAAGACAAATTTCGGAAAATTCATGCTTCTGTGGCTGGGGCAATTGATCTCTGCCATAGGAGGAGGCCTCACCAGCTTTGGACTGGGGGTGTATGTGTTTGCAAAAACAGGTAGTGCAGCAGATATGGCACTGGTTACATTGCTGGGCTTTTTGCCAACCCTTGTGCTTAGTGTTCCAGCCGGAGTACTGGCAGATCGGTTTGATCGAAGAGTGATGATGATGATCGGGGACGGTCTGTCCGGCCTTGGTATTCTCTACATTCTGATCTGTATGCAAAGGGGAGGGGCATCCCTTCTGCAGATCTGCATCGGTGTTTGTGTTTCTTCTGTATTTTCTTCTCTTCTGGAGCCTGCCTACAGGTCAACGGTGACAGACCTTTTAACAGAGGAAGAGTATTCCAGAGCCAGTGGACTGGTTTCCCTGGCAGGCAGTGCCAGATATCTGGTGTCTCCGGTGATCGCAGGTATTCTGCTGGCCATCAGTGATATCAGACTGCTGCTGGTAATTGATATCTGTACCTTTATTCTGACTGTAATCTCCACATTTGCTGTAAAGAGGGGGATAAAGACCAGCAAAACAACCAGGCAGGAGCCATTTTTCAAAAGCATGGCAGAGGGCTGGAGAACTCTGCGGGATCGAAGAGGTGTATTTCTGCTTGTGCTGATCTCAGCAGCACTGACTCTCTTTATCGGAGTGTTTCAGGTACTGGCGGAACCCATGGTGCTGGCTCAGGCAGATGCCAGTACACTGGGAATTGTGGAAACCATCTGTGCCAGCGGGATGCTGGTGTCCAGTCTGTACCTGGGAATCAGAGGAATCAAATCAGGATATGTCAGAGTTCTGAGCCTGGCCCTGGCATTGGCAGGAGTATTTATCATAGGTTTCGGATCAGTGGGAAACCTTGTGCTGGTGACCCTGTTTGGTTTCTGCTTTTTCCTGGCTCTGCCCTTTGCCAACAACTGTCTGGATTATCTGGTGCGAACCAATATTCCGGGAGAACTTCAGGGCCGTGTATGGGGAATCGTGGGATTTTTATCCCAGATCGGTTATGTCATTGCCTATGGGGCCAGTGGAGTGCTGGCGGATGGGATGGCAACTGTTGGAAATATGGGAGTAGGAAGAGGCTCCGGAGTGATCATGGCCTGTTCCGGAGGGGCACTGATTCTGGTGGCAGCTGCCATGATGCTGGTGAAGGATATCAGAGCACTGGAAGACAGAGTGCCGGAAGAATGAGAGGAAAAAGAAATGATAGGAAGACTAATAAATAATGAGATAAAGAACCAGAAACTGCTGTCCGTTTCCACTGTCATATTCATGGCGGTATCCTCCATGCTGATGGTGCTTTCACTGACTCTGTTTGTAAATCTTCTGGGCTCTGTCAGTAATCTGATGGAGGAAGCAAAAACACCGGATTATCTGCAGATGCATGCCGGAGAGATGGAGGAACAGGAGCTGATCTGTTTTGCCGGTGAACACCCGGAGATTGAAGCTTGGCAGATCAGCAGATTTTTGAATCTGGATAATAACAGCCTGTTCCTCGGAGAGGAAAATCTGGTGGGAAATACACAGGACAATGGTCTGTGCGTTCAGGGAGAACAGTTTGATTATCTCCTGGATATGGACAATGAAATTCCGGTGGTGCATCCCGGTGAGGTGTATGTGCCTGTCTGTTATCGGCAGATGTATGATCTCAGTGTGGGAGATATTATGACTATGGGAGAGGAACAACTGGAAATCGCCGGCTTCCTGCGGGATTCCCAGATGAATTCCATGATGGCATCTTCGAAACGCTTTCTGGTTTGTGCAGAAGACTATGATCGCCTTACGGCTGTGGGCAGTCAGGAATATCTCATTGAATATCGATTAACAGAAGGTTCTGATCTGGATGCATTTGCGGCAGAGTACAGTAAGGCAGGTCTGCCGTCTAACGGTCCGGCTATCACAAAGGCTCTGATAAAGCTGATGAATGCCCTGTCTGACGGAATCATGATTTTTGTGATATTCCTGGTGGGAATTTCCATTCTGCTGATTTCTCTTTTATGTATCGGGTACATTACATCCCTGGGTGTGGAGCGGGACAGAAAAGAAGCCGGAATGCTAAAAGCCCTTGGAATAAGTAATAAAAAGATCAGAGGGATCTATCTGGCAAAGTATATTCTTTTTGCAGGTGTTGGCGGCGGCCTGGGATTCGGAACAGCTCTGCTCCTTTCGAAACCGCTGGGGCGTTCCCTGAAGGAACTGTATGGCCCATCCCCACAGGGTGCTGTCACTGTTGGCATTTCTCTGGTTATCTGCATTCTGATTCAGCTTTGTATTCTTTTATGTATCAGAAGAATCCTGAAAAAGAATGAGAAAATCACGGTGGTGGAGGCCTTATTCCATGGCCGGGATTTTCGCGGAAAATCAGAAAAAAGCCAGATGGTCATGATCGGACTGGTGACAGCACTCTGTGCAATGCTTTCTCTGATTCCTCAGAATCTGTATACCACCCTTGCAGCACCGGAGTTCGTTTCCTACATGGGAATCGGAACTGCAGAGCTTCGAATGGATATACGTCAGTCAGAAGATATAGAGAACAGAACACAGGCAGTGGTGGAGACCATGGAAGAGGATGCAGACATAAAAGAGTATGTGGCACTGAAAACCACCTCCTGTGCCGCAACTGTTTCTGGTGGAGAGCAGATTCATCTGCTGGTGGAGACAGGAGATCATTCTGTGTTTCCGGTGTCTTACACGGAGGGAAGAGAGCCGGTAAAAGAAGGGGAAATTGCGTTATCCGTGCTGCAGGCCGCTGATCTGGAGGTGGGTCTGGAGGATTCCGTTTCAGTTGGAAATGAGCAGGCACGGGTGTGTGGTCTGTATTCTGACATAACAAATGGCGGAAAAACTGCAAAAATGTGTGTGCTGCCGAAAACCTGCAGGGATACAAAACCTATGTGGAGCATTCTGTATGTAACGCTGACAGACCCCTCCGAAAAGGAACAGTGGGTATCTCGCTATAGAGAGTACGGTGCTGAGGTTGTGGATATCGCTGAGTATGTTCAGGCTACCTATGGACCCACCATCCATCAGGTTGACAGAGCGAAGACCATGGCCCTTGGAATCGCGGTTGTGATCGTATTCGTTGTGGTACTCTTGTTTGTAAGCTTATTGCTGGAAAAAAACAGGTGGTCAATTTCATTGCAGAAGGCTCTTGGCTTTAAGACAAGGGATATCAGAAGACAGTATATGAAAAAGGCTATCCTTCCCATTTTGATGGGAATGACAGTGGGTGCAGTTATGGCGATGCTTTTGGGACAGGGAATCTGCTGTTTGGCGCTTCAGTCTCTTGGAGCCAGCGGATTTCAGTTTGTGGTCTCCATGACCGGTGTGATGCTGGTGGTGGGAAGTCTGATCATGACAGGATTTCTGGCAGTTTTTGCCGGAACCGATGGGATGAAGAGAATCATGGCATATGAGTGCTGCAGGGGAAAGGAATAGGATAACAGGATATGGAAATGATTTTAAAAGTGGACGGATTATGTAAAAAGGGGATCCTTAACCAGGTATCTTTCGAAGTGAAAAAGGGAGAAATGACAGCAATCATGGGACCATCCGGTTCTGGAAAGTCAACTCTGCTGTACAATATTTCCGGAATGGATATACCGGATTCCGGCAGTGTGGCTCTGAATCAGAAGGAACTCACCGCCATGACAGAGGACGAGAAAGCAGACCTGCGCCTTCATGAGATGGGCTTTGTGTTCCAGCAGATGAATATGATGGAAAATCTGAATATTATAGATAACATCCTGCTTCCTGCTGTTCAGGCAAACAAGAATAAAAAAGCCGGGAGAGCAGATAAAAAAGCACTGACAGTCAAGGCAGAACAGCTGATGGAAAAACTGTCCATTGCAGGTCTTCAGCAGAGACGGATCACCGAGGTTTCCGGCGGTCAGCTGCAGAGAGCCTGCATCTGCAGAAGTCTGATGAACGAGCCAAAAATCCTCTTTGCAGACGAGCCAACAGGAGCCCTGAATAAAAGTGCTTCCAATGAAGTGATGGAGGCACTGGTATCCCTGAACCGGGAGGGCACCACCATTCTCATGGTAACCCATGACAGCAGAATGGCCAGCCAGTGCGGAAGAATCCTGTATCTGGTGGATGGACAGATCCAGGGAGAACTGACCATGAATGAAAGCAGTACAGCCAGGGAAAGAGAAGCCATTGTAAATGAATGGCTGGCCGGAATGGAGTGGTGAGATAAAACCCATTGACGCACTAGGTTAAAAATTGTACTATTAATATATACTATTCAGAGAATAAAGTGTGTTTTCAACGCACTTTTGCAACCAAAACTTACATAAACGCAACTTTGTTCTGCGGGCGTAACGAATTGCAGCTGCGCAGAAAGCGCAGCGATTCTGATAGGAAGATGTCAGCTAAAGCTGACCAGAATCGCGCGCCAAGTCTCCGCAAGCGTCGACTTGAATAAAAACACATGCATCGGCAATAGCCGGGCGAGCAGGGAAAAGAGAACAGGAGTAGATATATGGATAGGGAAAAAGGGATAATTGACCGGTTATTTGATTCCTCTGATGCAAGTGATGAGGAACTCAGACTTCTTCTGGAAGCAGATGCTTCCATTGATGCCTATCTGTTTCAGAGAGCAGATGAGATACGACAGAAGATCTATGGAAAAGAGGTATATCTCCGGGGGCTGATCGAGTTTACAAATCATTGTAAGAATAATTGCTACTATTGCGGAATCCGTTGCGGCAACAGAGAACTGGAGCGTTATCGTCTCTCAAAGGAGGAGATTCTGGAGTGCTGCAGGGAGGGCTATGCCCTGGGGTACAGAACCTTTGTGTTGCAGGGCGGAGAGGACCCATACTATACCGATGAGATGATCTGTGATATTGTCAGCTCCATTCATGGTTTATATCCGGACTGTGCCATCACCCTGTCCGTAGGTGAGAAGGAAAAAAGCAGTTATCAGGCCTATTTTGACGCTGGAGCCAGGAGATATCTGTTGCGTCACGAAACTGCCAATGATGCCCATTACAGACAGCTGCATCCCAGTGTGATGAGCTCTGCCCATCGTCAGCAGTGTCTTTTTGATCTGAAGGAGATCGGATACCAGGTGGGAACGGGAATTATGGTGGGATCCCCCTTCCAGACCACGGAGGATATCCTGGAGGATATTCGTTTCATGCAGAAATTAGATCCGGATATGATCGGTATCGGTCCCTATTTAACCCATCCTGATACACCTTTTGCGGACCAGCAGAACGGAAGTCTGGACACCACTCTTCGACTTCTGGCATTGTTCCGGCTTATGTTTCCCTATGTGTTGCTTCCTGCCACCACCGCATTGGGAACCATCCATCCAAAGGGAAGAGAACTGGGGCTGAAGGCAGGAGCCAATGTGGTGATGCCAAATCTTTCACCCACCGCCTTCAGAGAGCTGTACAGTCTGTACGAAAACAAAATCTGTACAGGAGATGAGGCGGCTCAGTGCAGGAACTGTCTGGAACGGCGGGTTCAGGGAGTGGGATATGAGATTGTTACCTCGGTGGGAGATTGTGCAAAATTCAGAAAGTGAAGTTATTTTCACCCATGTGAGAAATAAAGTCAGGAAAGAGGGATACTATGAATTCAAAAAATGCATTTGTGGAGTTTGAGACAGAAAATCAGGACCAATGTCCTGAAATATTTGAGTTGAATATCGTCAGCGGAGGCTGCCATCTGTATGGATATATGCTGGTTCCGGATAAACGGGTAGAGGCGCCCTATCCCACCATCATCATGTCTCACGGCTTTCCTGGCTATACCACTAATAACGATCTGGAATTTGCCCTTATGAGAATGGGATGTGTCGTAATCCACATGAATCACCGGGGAGCCTGGGGAAGTGAAGGAAATTATCTCTTCACAAACCTGAAGGAGGACCTTATCGCCGTAACAAAATGGGCCCACAACAATGCCATTGCAGATCAGTATGGAATTGATGTGGAGAACATTTTCCTGGTGGGGCACAGTATGGGCGGTCAGACTGTGCTGAATGCTGCGAAGGAGCTGCCCTTTATCCGGGGCGTTGCGGCAATGGCAGCCTACGATATCGGAGCTGCCTTCCGCTACAAGATGGAAAAGGATCTGTTTCTTATGATCGAGACAGAGGGACAGTGCCTGAAGATGACATCTGCCAGCGAGGTGTATGAAAATGCACTGATCAATCAGTATGAGCTGAGTATCCTTAACCGATATGAAGATCTTCTGGATAAAAATGTACTTTTAGTGGAGGCATCTCTGGATACCATCGCACCACCTGACAAGATGCTGAAACCTCTGGCGGTAAGGTTGGAGGAGGAAAATGGCAATGTCCGATATGAAAAGATTACAAGCAATCACAGCTTCATCGGACAGAGGATGAAACTTACAAAAATTGTGGGTGAATGGATTGAAAAGACTATCATGAATGGATAGTAAAAAAATACATTCTGTGTTACAATAATGGTACCAGTGAAGGAAATCCTTCATAATAGAACGTGCGTAAAAAAATATTGTAAAACAGGAGGTGACAGAATGAGAGTTGGTTGTGTAAGAGAGATCAAAAACAACGAGTTTCGTGTGGGAATGGTGCCGGACAATGTAAAGAGTTATGTCAATGCAGGACATGAGGTTTATATTGAGAAGGGTGCCGGCGTGGGAGCCGGATTTACAGACCAGGAGTACCTGGAGGCGGGCGCAAAGCTTCTGGATACAGCGAAGGAGGTATGGGATATCTCCGAGATGATGATCAAGGTAAAGGAGCCTCTGGAGGAGGAGTATCCTCTGTTTCATGAAGGGCTGATCCTTTATACCTATCTGCATCTTGCAGCAGATCAGCCGCTGACAGACCAGCTTCTGGAGAAAAAGGTAAAAGGCGTTGCCTACGAGACTCTCATTGAGAAAAACGGAAGTATTCCTCTTCTTGCCCCCATGAGCCAGATCGCAGGTCGTCTCAGCATCCAGGAGGGTGCAAAATATCTCGAGAAGACCTACGGAGGAGAGGGTGTTCTTCTTGCCGGTGTACCGGGAACACCTAAGGCAAATGTTGTGATCCTGGGTGGCGGTTCTGTAGGAACCAATGCCTGCAAGATCGCAGTGGGAATGGGAGCCAATGTTACCATCATGGACATCAATCTTCAGAGACTGGCATATCTGGATGATATCTTCGGATCAAGGATTCAGACTCTGGTATCCACAGATGCCAATATTGAGAAGGCAGTAAAAGAGGCGGATCTTGTAGTCGGCTGTGTACTGATTCCGGGAAAATCAGCACCGAAGATTTTCAAGAAGAAATATCTGAAGGAGATGAAGCCGGGTGCTGTATTTGTAGACGTAGCGGTTGACCAGGGTGGCTGTGGTGAGACCACTAAGGTAACCTACCACGATGATCCGATCTATGTTGTGGATGGAGTAGTTCATTATTGTGTAGGCAACATGCCGGGAGCAGTTCCGAGAACCTCCACTATTGCACTGACCAATGCAACACTGAGCTATGGACTTCAGATCGCAGACAAGGGACTGGAAAAGGCCTGTGCAGATAACGAGGTAATGTATTCCGCAATCAATACCTATGACGGAAAGCTGACCTGTAAAAATGTTGCCGACAGCTTTACATCCTATGAGTATGTGGATATCAGAACCCTTGTATAACCTTCAGAAAATATCAACTTCTGAATGATGGGAATCAGTGGTTCATGAGCAAGTAGCGAAGCGGATTGCGAATGTTCGTTTTACTCCTGTGCAGATTCTTTAATGAATAAGGGTAAGGGGCGCGATTTTCTGGAAATCGCGCCCCTGTTGTGTTATCGGATTGGGGGGACAATGAAACAGTTTATTGCAAAGTACGGTATCTGTGCCCTGCTGGCAGCAGGCATGATTACATTCTATGATTTTGAAATGGGAAAAACAGTCCTGATACTCCTGGTTGTGGCAGGCAGCGGGGGACTGTTTTATGGAAACTACAGGAGAAGCGAAAAGAAAGCACCGGGTAAGGGCAGGGAAAAAAACATCATTGTTGAACTTGACATTCTGCGTGTGATAGCCACTGTATTGGTGATCGCCCTTCACACCCTGGAGGCGAACGCGGGGGAACTGGGAATGACAGATGCCACCTATGTGTCCAGGAGTGCTGTTTTGATTTCCTGTAACTACCTGTTTATCATGCTTTCCGGTGGACTTTCCTTCCGATACAGGGAGCAGAATGCCATTCTCTACTACATCAGCAGAGGGATTCGGATTCTGATTCCCATGTATATCTACTATATTTGGAATTATTTCTGGCACATTCCGCTGAAGGACATGATGAATCTGAAATATCTTAAAACTGTAGCGGCCCAGCTCTTTGCAAGGGAATATGTGATTGCTCCTCAGTTCTGGCTGCTGTATCCCATCATGCTGATCTATCTGTTTGCACCATTTATTCAGTATATGTTCCGGAGTATGCCCTATAAGAGGGTGTTTCTGCTGGCTGCAGTAAGTGTAGCTGCCATCTTCTTTATCCTGAGATACAGATCTACAGGAACGGATTCTTTCTGGCTTCTGCCGGCAGTGGTGGGATTTTTTCTGTTACATCCTGAAACAAGAAAACTTGATCTTCCCATTATCCTGCTGGGGCTCCTTGCCCTGCCGTTGCTGCTGTGGGGACACCATGATTCTATTACCGATGCCGGGGGACTGACCTGCCTGATTGCCTGTGGTATCGTTTCATTGGTATATTTTATCTGTGGAAAGCTTAAGCCAGGCAGAATCGTCAGTGCTGTATGTGGCTTTTTCAGCAGATACAGCTTCGGCATCCTGTTGGTACACTGGTATGTGCTGTATTACCTCACAAGAGATACCTTTGGAATCACAGCCATTTCCTATGGTGGCTGGGTCATGGTGCTGAGCACCATTGTGACCTTCTGTCTCTCTCTTGTATTTGCATATCTGTTTGACAATACGATGATCTATCTTCTGTCAACAATCTGCAGCATGCTGGTGAAGCTGGGCACAAAGAAATTTCTTTCTTGACATAGTTTTTACAAAGTTTTATAATTTTGTTTCGCAAGCGAACAATTCGACGTATTTTTGTTCTTATGCAAAATATATGCCTCTGGTAAAAAACCTACGGACAGGCAGGGGCAGTTGCCGAGCGTGGTTAGGAGCCACATTATTGATTGCGTTAAAAGCGCAAATTTTATGAGTTGATTATTAGATAATCGATGCTTAAACAAGCACATCATCTTATGAAACGGTCAATAAGAGTACGTGACAGTATATTTCTGCATAGGAAAGCAAAAGACATGCCTCCCTATTGTTTGTTCAGGAAAAAATATCATGTATAGTTAACTATTTTGGCAGATGATGAAGATCATCTGCCTTTTTTGTCAGGAAATTGCGTCGGTTTCTGAAACAGGAAATAAGAAAAGATGATGGCAACACTGATCTTAGTGAAGAGGGGAGAGAAACTATGTCTTATGGAATCTTATGTCTGCTGCCGCCGGCGGCAATGCTGATTTTCGCTCTGAAAACAAAAAAGTCCTTTGAGGCTCTGATTTTCGGAACGCTGATTGCCTACATTATCATGTACAAAACAAAATTTATCGGTCCCTGGTGCGATCTGTTGCTTTCGGAAGTAAGCAATGAGGACAATCAGTATATTCTTCTGTTATGCGGTTTGTTCGGAGGCTTTATTTTTTTGCTCCGGGAAGCAAAGGGTACTCTGGGATTTTCTGATCTTCTGAGCCGTTTCTGTAAAAGTGAGTGCATCACCATGTTGGTTTCCGTGTTCATGGGAATCATCATCTTTGTGGATGATTATCTGAATATCATGACAGTGGGAACCTGCATGAAGGATGTGTGTGATAAGCGAAAGGTACCAAGACAGGCATTGGCCTATATCATTGATTCCACCGGAGCACCCATCTGTGCTCTGATTCCTTTTTCCACATGGGTGGTATTTTATTCCGGAGTGTTCATTCAGGAGCAGGCAATTGTGGATATGGGATTTGATACAGGAATGAGTGTTTATCTGAAGGTACTGCCTTATATGTTTTACCCCATCGCAGCCCTTCTGATCGTAATCCTGTTTGCTCTGAAGCTGATGCCGAAGATTGGAAAGATGAGAGAGGCATATGAGGAGCTTGGAAAGAAGGAACTGGTGCCGGAGAAACCGGAGATGCACAATGCACCTTCTGTGAATATTGCGATGGCAGGAATGAGTGTGGATTATCCGCCGGAGAATCATAACACAGGAAACATTCTGGATTTCCTGATTCCCATCGGAATTCTTATCGGAGTTACTGTGTATACACAGAACATGATGGTCGCCATTATCCTGGCTCTGGCATCCTGCATGATTCTGTATATTCCAAGAAAGAAGATGACATTTACCCGCTACGTGGAGCTGTTCTTTGCGGGATTTGCAGATATTCTTCCTGTTCTGGCGATCCTTCTTGCATCATTTATGATCAAGACTGCCTGCGGAGAAATGGGACTTTCTGAGTATATCATTAATCTTTGCGTACCGTACATGAATGGAAAAACACTGGCAGCCATTATTTTTCTGGTGATTGCTGTGTTAACCTTTGTTACCAGCTCCTTCTGGGGCATTGAGGCGGTGGCAGTGTCTATCGTAGTTCCGCTGGCAGTGGCTCTGAATGCCAATGTTCTGCTGGCTCTGGGTGCTGTTGTATCCGGCGGCGTGTTTGGAAGCCATGCCTGCTTCTATTCAGATGCCACCGTTTTATCTTCCGCTACCTGTGAAATTGACAATATGTCCCATGCAGTATCCCAGTTTCCTTATGTTCTGATCAGTGCAGTGCTGGCAGCAGGCTGTTTCCTGTTTTGTGGAGTCTTCGGATTTTAAGTGCCTGTCCTGTAATGGACAAAAAACTTGACGTTACCTCTGCATCGTGGTAAAGTGTACGTATGTCACGAAACCGAGGAGAATACAACTCCTGTCCCATTGTTTCAGTGGGACAGGAGTTTTTTTACGCGGCAGTCGCCAAAGTCCGTTCTTGCACGAGATCTTGGCGACTGCCGCGATAACTTGATAAACTCGCAAAGCGTGTTTATCATAGTTATTCAATAATACATTTAAGGGGGAAAAGAAATGAGCGAGAAAACAATTCCTTATAAAATCTATCTTGAGGAAAATGAGATGCCAAAGCAGTGGTACAATGTGAGAGCGGATATGAAAAAGAAACCGGCTCCCCTTCTGAATTCGGCAACACTGGAGCCAATGACTCTGGAGGAGTTATCCGGTGTATTCTGTGAAGAGCTGGCAAAACAGGAACTGGATGATACAACTGCCTATATCGATATTCCGGAGGAAATCCGTGAGTTCTACAGAATGTATCGTCCTGCTCCGCTGGTACGGGCGTACTGTCTGGAGAAGAAGCTGGGTACTCCGGCTAAGATCTACTATAAATTCGAGGGCAACAACACAAGCGGAAGCCACAAGCTGAATTCTGCCATTGCCCAGGCCTACTATGCAAAGAAACAGGGTCTGAAGGGTGTTACCACGGAGACTGGTGCAGGACAGTGGGGAACTGCCCTTTCCATGGCCTGCTCTTACTTTGATCTGGACTGTCAGGTTTACATGGTAAAATGCTCCTATGAGCAGAAACCATTCCGTCGCGAGGTAATGAGAACCTACGGTGCCCATGTTACACCATCTCCTTCTTCCACCACAGAGGTGGGCAGAAAGATCCTGGCGGAGCATCCTGGAACCACAGGAAGTCTTGGCTGTGCCATCTCAGAGGCAGTTGAGACAGCTGTGAATACAGAGGGCTATAAATATGTGCTTGGAAGCGTTCTGTCTCAGGTACTGCTGCATCAGACAGTGATCGGTCTGGAGACCAAGGCTGCTCTTGATAAATATGACATCACACCGGATATTATCATCGGATGTGCCGGCGGCGGCTCCAATCTGGGTGGTCTGATCTCACCATTTGTGGGAGAGATGCTCAGAGGAGAGAAGGACTATCAGGTAATCGCTGTTGAGCCTGCATCCTGTCCAAGTCTTACAAGGGGAACCTACGCCTATGATTTCTGTGATACAGGTATGGTATGTCCTCTGGCAAAAATGTACACACTGGGCTGTGACTTTATCCCATCTGCAAACCATGCGGGAGGCCTGCGCTATCACGGCATGAGCTCTGTACTGTCCGAGCTGTACGATCAGGGACTGATCGAGGCGAGAAGCGTTGAGCAGACAGAGGTGTTTGCGGCAGCGGAGGAATTTGCAAGGGTAGAGGGAATCCTTCCGGCACCGGAGAGTTCCCACGCCATCAAGGTTGCCCTTGACGAGGCAAAGAAATGTATCGAGACAGGTGAGGAGAAGACCATCGTATTCGGTCTCACAGGTACAGGATACTTTGATATGTATGCCTATGAGAAATTCCACGACGGAGCGATGTCAGACTACATCCCAACAGATGAGGAGCTGGCAAAATACAGAGAAAAACTTCCAAAGGTGGAGAGATAATACAGTGACTATCCGAAAAGCGGAGAAGTGACGCGGCAACTATCCGGAAAGTGGAGAAGTGATACAGAAGCCATTCTGGAAGTGAGAAAATAAAATCAGCAAACCCCTGCAGTTTTTATGGACCTGCAGGGGTTTGTCTGTGCGGGCGATGAGCCAAAGTCCGGACTTGCCCCAGGGAGCAGTCAGAAATCAGATCTGGTCAGGATAGCCGTAAGCTGACTGCGGATATACTCTGCATAGGGAAGCAGTTCATTTTCCGGCAGATTGCTTTTATTCCAGACAAGATTGAATTCATGTACCAGCTGATGCTCCTTCAGAGAGAGCATTTTCAAAAGGCCCTGGGAAACCATATCACTGCCCACATTTTCATACAGAACGCTGATGCCGGTATTGGCAGCCAGAAGCTTCAGGATGGCCTCTGTATGATTTACCTCATGGTGATTTCTGAAATCCTGGATTCCATATCCGGACAGGCGAAGAAAACTCTCAAATATATCCCGTGTGCCGGAGCCCTTTTCTCTGGTGATCAGGGTGTGGTCCAGAAGATCAGATACGGAACCAGGCCGTTCCAGTGGATAGGAGGAACCGCAGAACACAGCCATGGGAACCTGACAGATCAGCTGGGACTGGTAGCGTCCCTTTGGATAATTGCCCTCGCAGAAGATGAAATCAAGACTGCCCTCCTGAAGAGCGCTCAGAAGGATGGCGGTATCTGCAATGGTGATGGACAGATCCACATCCGGGTGGGCGGACAGAAAATCCGGGACACATTGGATCAGGGAGTAGTTGCCAATGGACAGGGTGGCACCGATGTGAAGCCGGATCCGTTTTTCCTGTTTGTGTTCATCGCTGCGAAGCTTTTGAAGATCCTGATTCATATTGCTTAACACCTGATGGAGCTTTTCGCCCTCGGGAGTCAGCATCAGAGTTCGATTCCGGTACTGAAAAAGCTGTATATGATAGTAGTCCTCCAGGGACTGGATATGTTTTGTAACCGCCGGCTGGGTGAGATGCAGTTCCCTGGCCGCCTTTGTATAATTCATGGTTTCACAAACCTTCAGAAAGGTCTGCACCTTCAGATCAAGCATGGGGCGCCTCCTTGTTTTACGCAGGTTTTTTGTATGGCATATTCCATGCAGTTATTGTATCACACAAAGGTATAAGGTCAAATTATGAAATGCGAAAAGAATTACAATTTTCAGAAGTGATCTCCCTTTCAGGCTTCAAAAATACGAAGGGGAAAAATGAATCGGAATCAGAAGCTGAAAATGCTATTACAAAAAAGAATATCCTTTATGTATACCCATGGTGGTATAATATGCACTGGTAAAACAAAAAATAAAAAAGGGGAACAGATCATGAATAAAAAACAGAAAAAATTATTGATCAGAATCATTGTATCTGCAGTATTCTTTGTTCCGCTGTATCTGATTTCAGAAGAGTTTGTTCCGGTTTCCTTACCGGCACCGGCCATGCTTGTGCTCTTTCTGATTCCATATCTGACAGTGGGATATGACATCCTCAGAAAGGCATTTCTGGGAATTAAAAACGGAAGAGTGTTTGATGAGAACTTTCTGATGACCATTGCCACCATCGGTGCCATCGTTCTGGGCGAGCTGGGAGAGGGAGTGGCTGTTATGCTCCTGTACCAGGTGGGCGAGCTGTTCCAGAGCTATGCGGTAGGAAAGAGCCGCCGCAACATCTCTGAGCTGATGGATATCCGCCCTGATTATGCCAATATTGAGGTGGACGGCGAACTGGAGCAGGTGGATCCTGATGAGGTGGAGATCGGAAGCATCATCGTGGTAAAACCAGGTGAGAAGGTGCCGCTGGACGGTGTGATTGAGGAGGGAAAATCTGCTCTGAACACCAGCGCTCTCACCGGTGAGAGCAAGCCGGTGGATGTGGAGGAGGGCACCGCAGTCCTCAGCGGATCTGTCAATATGACAGGTGTGCTGCGCATTCGCACCACTGCCGGCTTTGAGGAATCCACAGCCTCCAAGATCCTTGATCTTGTGGAAAATGCTGCCTCCAGAAAATCAAAATCTGAGAACTTTATCTCTAAATTCGCCAGAGTATACACTCCTATCGTATGTTATCTGGCCCTGGCCCTGGCCATTCTGCCGCCACTGTTCATTCTGGCAACAAAAATCGGAATGGCAGGTTATGCAAGCACCGGCGCCATGTGGGGAGACTGGATTCTCCGTGCCTGCACCTTCCTTGTAATCAGCTGTCCCTGTGCTGTTGTGATCTCCATTCCTTTAAGCTTCTTTGCGGGAATCGGCGGAGCCAGCAATGCAGGTGTGCTTGTAAAGGGATCAAACTATCTGGAGACTCTCTCAGAGGTTCGGGTGATCGCCTTTGATAAAACAGGAACCATCACAAAGGGTAACTTTGAGGTGACGGGCATTCATCATAATCCAATGGAGGATCATCAGCTCCTTGAGTATGCGGCTCTTGCTGAGTGTCATTCTTCTCATCCCATCAGTCTCAGTCTTCAGAAGGCCTACGGAAAGAAGGTGGATCCTTCCAGAGTTTCTGACATTCAGGAAATCAGCGGTAAGGGCATCCTTGCGAAGGTGGATGGACATGATATTGCCGTTGGCAATGAGAAGCTGATGAACCATGTGGGAGCGGAGGCGAAGTCATGCCACCATGTGGGTACCATTATCCATGTGGCACTGGATGGTGCCTATGCAGGTCACATTGTGATCTCGGATGAGCTGAAGCCAACTGCCAGAGAGGCTATGAAGCAGCTGAAAAAAGCCGGTGTGGAGAAAACAGTTATGCTGACAGGTGATGCCAGAGCAGTGGCAGAGAAGGTGGCTGCCGAGGTGGGACTCACTGATTTCCGGGCAGAGCTTCTTCCTGCGGATAAGGTAACTGCCGTAGAGGAACTGCTGAAGGAGTGCACAGGCAACAGACGTCTGGCATTTGTTGGAGACGGAATCAACGATGCACCGGTTCTTTCCAGAGCCGATATCGGTATTGCCATGGGTGCCCTGGGATCAGATGCAGCCATTGAGGCGGCGGATATCGTTCTGATGGATGATGATCCTCTGAAGATTGCCAAGGCCATCAAGATTTCCAGAAAATGCCTTGGTATCGTAAAACAGAATATTGTATTTGCTCTTGGTATCAAGATTCTCTGTCTGCTTCTGGCAGCAGTGGGAATCGCCAACATGTGGGTAGCCATCATTGCCGATGTGGGGGTTATGATCCTGGCAGTGCTGAATGCCATCCGCTGTCTGTTTGTAAAGAACCTGTAAGAGCAGGGAAGTATGTCTGAAAAGTATCTGGCATTCGGGTACCATCAGATGGAAGTATTTGAAGAAATAGAAGAAATTTAAGAAAAGGAGCTGTATGCCACGGATCAGAAGGGTCTGTGCAGGCAGCTCCTTTGTTCTTGTATAGGAAAGTCCTTCGGAATTTCCTATACAAGAACGCTTTATGCGCAGCTACACTTTCGTTGCGCGCGCAGAACAAAGTTGCGTTTTATGAAAAATATGGCTGCGAAAGTGCGTTGAAAACGCACTTTGTGCTTTGTTAAAAGTCCCACAATCCCTCTGGTTGCAAAAGCGGGAAATAGGTTTTATAATGTTCCTGATATTGTCTTTTGAACATTGTCTTATAAACATTGGATTTTGAGTATTGATTTTAATTGAGGTGGAAACAAATGAGAGTAGCAGTAATCACTGACAGCAACAGCGGAATGACAGCAGAAGATGCGAAAGCACATGGTATTGGCCTTCTTTCGATGCCATTTCTGATTGACGGAGAGGATTACCTGGATGGTGTAAACCTCACCCATGAGGAGTTTTACGAGAAACTGAAGAATGATGCAGATGTATCCACATCTCAGCCAGCTCCGGGAATGGTAATGGAGCTGTGGGATGAGGTGCTGAAGGAGAATGATCAGATTCTTTATATCCCGATGTCTGCAGGCTTAAGCAAATCCTATGAGACAGCAGCTATGCTGGCTGAGTCTGAGTATGAGGGAAAGGTGTTTGTTGTAAATAACAAGAGAATCGGACCGACCCAGAGACAGGCAGCCATCGAGGCAAAAAATCTGGCTGATCAGGGAATGGATGCAAAACAGATTCAGGAGCTTCTGGAAAGAGAGAGTCTGGAGGCCAGCATCTACATTATGGTAGACACACTGAAATACCTGAAAAAGGGTGGCCGTGTAACTGCTGCCGGTGCAGCCATCGGTACTGTTCTGAACCTGAAGCCTGTTCTTCAGATTCAGGGTGACAAGCTGGATGCATTTGCAAAGGCAAGAGGCGTTAAGAATGCGAAAAAAGCCATGCTGGAGCAGGTGAAAAAGGATATCGAGCAGCGTTTCAAAGAGTATAAAGATGCCGGAAAGCTTCGCATCTGTGTAGCATATTCTCAGGTTTCTGAGGAAACTCTGGCTACCTGGATTAAAGAGGTGGAGACTGCATTCCCAGGTATGGAGGTATATGCAGGAAAACTGTCTCTGAGTATTGCCTGCCACATTGGACCTGGCGCTCTGGCTATTACATGTGCAAGAGTTCCTGCAGAGGTTCAGTAAAAAGATTTTTACAGGAAAATGTTCTTGAAAACACTCCTGTATTGTATTAGTATAATTATGTACTTATTGTAAGGGCAGATTGTATCTGATGCAAAGAAAGCTTCCGATTCCCCATTGTAGTGTGTAATGGTGCTGGAGACGGAAGAAAACTGATTTTCACTGCTGTCCGGTATTGCCGGGCAGCAGTTCAATTACATTTTTATCCCCGTGTTTTTTGAGATAGTCATATTGCGGGGAATCCCAAGCTTCTGTATGAAGCGTCTTTTTGGCTTCACCAACGGTGAAGTGTCTGATCTGCAGTCGCAGAGAGTATTTCAGGTTTTATTATTACAAATGAATATGGATCCTGCAGCAGTCAGAAGGATACCTGTCTGTTTTTTCTTCTTCCTTTGCTGTTGATGCAACTGTCTGATCGGTATGTCCTGTCTGGACATCTGTTTTCTGGTTGTCTTTCTCTGCTGCGGAAAAGGAGGTATGAATGAAGGCAACGGTATTTGAAGAGCAGCTGATTCGCACACTGGAGACCCGTTCCGGGGGGACTCTGATGGGAAAACCGGATCTGATCCCTGTGAACAACAGAGCCGAGGTACGGATTCTGAAGCTTCAGATGGAAGGGGGAATCCTGATGCCCATTGTGTATTCAGAGGACTACGAGCTCCGTTACAATCAGGGGGAGAAGCTGGAGACACTGGCGGATGAGATTCTGGAGCAGGTGAGACGGACAAGGGAAAGAATGCCCGTTCCGGAGAATTTTTTCAGGAAGTATGAAGCAGTCAGAGGAGGGATTTACTGCAAGGTGATCAGTGCAGATAAAAACAGGGCACTTCTTGAACAGGTACCCCATGAGCGTCATGAGGATCTGGCGGTGGTGTACTTCTATGAACTGCAGGAGAAGTGGATGGAGGATGCCTCCATTCTGATTCGCAATGAGCATCTGGAGTTGTGGGGGATTTCTGTCTGTCAGGTGAAGCAGGATGCCTGGGAAAACACTCTGGAGAAAAAGCAGGTGAAATTCTGTAAACTCAGTCGTGTTCTGGCAGAATTCGGTCTGGAGGAGACAGAGGAGATGGAGGAGAATCCGCTGTATCTTCTGACTAATGTGCAGGGAACATTTGGGGCTGGCACAGCCTTCTATCCAGGAGTGCTTGCCTCCTGTGCAGAGCAGATGGGCTCTGATCTGATCCTTCTTCCCAGCAGCATTCACGAGTGGCTTCTGTTGTCCGCTGACTGTAGAAGAACGGAAGCGGACGGGGAGGAACTGCGCAGCATGGTAAGGGAGATCAATCGTACTCAGGTGGCGGAGAAGGAGGTGCTCTCCGACGAGATCTACTACTATAGCAGAAAATCCGACAGACTGACCCGGATCTGATGTGAGAACAGATAACTCAGGCTGATAATGGTCCGACAGAGACGGATATTCTGAAGTGTATCGATCAGCAGAAGCTGACGGGAATCCGCACCAGATATCACCTGCGTTGACTTGAATTTGAGAAATTGACTTTTTCTTCTTCCTGTGCTATCATATCCCTGTTGTACGGTGAAACACCGTCAATACTGTGCGTTTGTAGCTCAGGGGATAGAGCAACGGTTTCCGGTACCGTGTGTCGGGGGTTCGATTCCCTCCAGACGCGGATGCAAATTGGCTGTCCTGACAGATTCTGTCGGGGACAGCCCTTTTCGTATCAGCCTGCAGCTGACAGCTATGAGTTCTCCTGCCGGGTGATGGGAAAAGGAAGCATAGAAATGGTTGCAGGAGAAAGCAGAGAATTCCAGAGGAGATGGATATGGAAGAACCGAGAAGAAAAAGAACACCAAAGAAGCCGGAACACCCCATCAGAGAGTGGTTTTCCGATTATCTTCGTTATTTTTTACTGGCTGGAGCAATTCTTGTTGTGTTGCTGGTGGCAGTGCTGGCAGTGAAGCTTTTTACAGGACTGTCAGATAAAGGAGCCCAGACAGAGACAAAAACAGAGTCTCAGGTAGAGCTTCCTTCCAAGGAAGAATCCAATGCGGATAAGGACCATACAGAACAGACAGATGCTTCTGAAACACCGGCGATTACACCAACAGAGCAGCCGGAGAAGGAAGAGACAGAAGTGCCGTCCGATGCCGATATGACCATGGAGGCAGACAGCAGTATGCTTACAGGTCTTGTGAAACAGTATTTTGACGGCCTCTCTGCAAGGGATCCGCAGGCAGTAAGCAATTGTGTGGATACATTTACAGAAGAAGACTGGCAGCAGGTTGAGAATAATACACAGATCACTTCCTACAGGGATGTGGAGGTATATACCTGTGAAGGTACAGATGCAAAGTCCAGAGTGGCATTTGTTTCCTACCGATATACCATGGCCGGTTCAGAGGCAGAGATTCCTGCACTGACCCAGTTTTATATCTATGACATGGGAAATGGTGACTGGAAACTGGCAGCTGATGCGTCGGAGTCTTCTGTACAGAAGAGAATTGAGGAACTTTCCGGAACAGAGGAAGTACAGGCTATGATCAGCAGGGTTCAGGCTGAGTATGACCAGGTGCTGGCTGCGCATCCGGAATTACAGTGAAGGTAAGCCGTCTTAAACAGGAAACTGGTTAAGATGGCTTTTTTCTTTAATCAGAAATTGATTCAATTTCCGATTAAGCAGAATTCTTTGATCTGGTATAACGAGGAGATATATGAGAATCAATAAATACTTAAGTGAATGTGGTGTCTGCTCCAGAAGGGAAGCGGACAGACTGGTGGAGCAGGGAGCAGTGCTGATCAACGGTGAGAGGGCTGTATCCGGTTCTCAGGTGGAGGAGACCGACCAGGTGACGGTGAAGGGAAAGAGCATTTCCAGAAAACAGGAGAAAACCTATCTGAAGCTGTACAAACCAAGGGGCATTGTCTGTACCGCCGATAAACGGGAAAAAAACAATCTTATGGACTACCTGAAGTATCCGGAGCGGATTACCTATGCCGGCAGACTGGACAGGGATTCCGAGGGACTTCTGATTCTGACGGATGACGGTGATCTGATCAATGCCATGATGCGCGCCAGGGAAAAGCATGAGAAGGAATATGTGGTTACTGTGGATCAGCCTGTAACAGAGGAGTTTCTGGAGCAGATGAGAAAGGGTGTCTATCTGGAGGAGCTGGAGGTGACAACCAGACCCTGCCAGGTGGAGAAGCTGCAGGAAAAATGCTTCCGAATCGTTCTTACCCAGGGACTGAACAGACAGATCCGCCGCATGTGCCAGGCCTGCGGAAGAAAGGTCCGCACACTGAAAAGAATCCGGGTGGTGAACATCCGGCTGGATGGAATGAAGAAGGGAGAGTGTCTCCCCCTGACCGAGGCAGAGAAAAATGAATTGTTCAGAAGGGTGCAGGTGAAGAGGAATGGATAAGAAGAAAAGAATACAGGAGCTGGTGGAATTACTGAATAAAGCTTCCAAAGCCTACTATGCAGAGGACAGGGAGATCATGAGCAACTATGAGTATGATGCCTTCTATGACGAGCTGGTGGCATTGGAGCAGGAAACGGGGATGGTCATGGCCAATTCCCCCACAGTGAACGTAGGCTATGAGGCGGTGGATGAACTGCCCAAGGAGCAGCACGAAGCGGCCATGCTCTCATTGGATAAGACAAAGGACAGAGAGGTGCTGCGCGCCTTTATGGGCGGGAATAAAACACTGCTTTCCTGGAAGATGGACGGTCTCACCATTGTGCTGACCTACAGAAACGGACAGCTGGAGAAGGCTGTCACCAGAGGCAGAGGCCTTGTGGGAGAGGTGGTTACCAACAATGCCAGAGTGTTCGACAACCTGCCTCTTCGCATTCCCTATCAGGGAGAACTGATTCTCAGAGGAGAGGCGGTGATCACCTACTCTGATTTTGAGAAGATTAATGAAAAGATTCAGGATGTGGATGCCCGGTATAAGAATCCAAGAAACCTGTGCAGCGGCTCTGTGCGTCAGCTGAACAATCAGATCACTGCAGAGCGCCATGTACAGTTTTATGCATTTGCTCTTGTAAAGGCAGAGGGAGTGGATTTTGAGAATTCCAGGGAGGTACAGCTGCAGTGGCTTTCTTCACAGGGATTTTCTATCGTGGAGTACAGAGCTGTCACAGGGGAGACTCTGGATGAAGCCATGGACTATTTTGCTTCCGCAGTACAGACCAATGATTTTCCTTCAGACGGTCTGGTGGCCCTGTACGATGATATTGCCTACGGAGAATCTCTGGGAACCACAGCAAAGTTCCCAAGAAATGCCTTTGCCTTCAAATGGGCAGATGAAACCAGAGAGACCCATCTGCTGGAGATTGAGTGGAGTCCTTCCAGAACAGGACTGATCAATCCGGTGGCGATCTTTGAACCGGTGGAGCTGGAGGGCACCACAGTGTCCAGAGCCAGCGTCCATAATGTCAGCATTTTAAAGGAGCTGCAGCTGGGAATCGGAGATGAGATTCTGGTATACAAAGCTAATATGATCATTCCTCAGATTGCAGAGAATCGTACAAGAAGCGGTTCCCTTCAGATTCCGGATACCTGTCCTGCCTGCGGCGGCAAGACGGAGATCCGGTCAGAGAACGATGTGGAGACTCTGATGTGTCTGAATCCGGACTGCCCTGCCAAGACCATCAAGGCTTTCTCTCTGTTTGTGTCAAGGGATGCCCTGAATATGGATGGTATCTCAGAGAATACCCTGGAGAAATTCATTTCAAAGGGTCTCCTTTCGGATTTCTCTGATCTGTTCCGTCTGGATCAGCACAGAGATACCATTCTTGCTATGGAGGGATTTAAGGAAAAATCCTATGAAAATATTCTGGAGAGTATCAGAAAGAGCAGTGAGACAACACCGGAGAGAGTGCTGTATGCCCTGGGAATTCCGGGAATCGGAGTTACCACTGCCAAGCTGATCACCAGAGCTGCAAAGGGAGATCTGGAGAAGATCAGTCACATGGATGAGGAAGAACTGAGCATGATCGAGGGCATCGGCCCTGTTCTGGCCTCCGGATTTGTGAGCTGGTGGCAGCAG
Organism: Lachnospiraceae bacterium; assembly: GCA_030526405.1. GTDB lineage: Bacteria > Bacillota > Clostridia > Lachnospirales > Lachnospiraceae > JAKSRN01. Next base: position 32,545 of record JAUNCZ010000031.1, read on the forward strand.
GAGAAAAACCGCCGCATCTACCAGCGTCTGATGGAGGTGCTTACAGTGACCTATACAGCCACAGAGCAGGGAGAACTGCCTTTGGCGGATCAGGTATTTGTGATCACGGGAAGTGTTCATCACTTTGCCAACAGGAATGAACTGAAGGCCAGAATTGAGGAGCTGGGTGGAAAGGTGACAGGATCTGTTTCCAAGAAAACCAACTATCTGATCAACAACGATGTAACCTCTGCCTCCTCTAAAAACAAGAAGGCAAGGGAGCTGGGTATTCCTATTCTGTCAGAGGAGGATTTCCTGAAACTTCTGGAAGATGCAGGGGAGATGTGATATAATCACAAATCAAAGAACGGAACAGGTTTCAGTAACTGTTTCCGATTCATGAATATTACGAAAACAACACTATGTTTATAAATAGGGGAGAGATGAGCTATGCCAATTAGAGTTCAGAATGAATTACCGGCAAAAGAGATTCTGGAGAAGGAGAATATCTTTGTAATGGACGAGAACCGTGCTGTCCATCAGGATATCCGTCCTCTGGAAATCCTGATCCTGAATCTGATGCCGAAGAAAGAGGATACCGAACTGCAGATCCTGCGCCTTTTATCCAACACACCGCTGCAGGTAAATGTTACCTTCATGATGGTATCCAGCCACGAATCCAAAAATACCTCCATGAGTCATCTGAATAAGTTTTATGAGTATTTCGATGATGTAAAGGACAGATATTTCGACGGAATGATCATCACAGGAGCACCCATCGAGTTCTTCGATTTTGAAGAGGTGGACTTCTGGGAGGAGCTGACCATGATCATGGACTGGGGAGAGAAACACGTAACTTCCACCATGTATCAGTGTTGGGGGGCTCAGGCTGCCCTGTACTATTTCTATGGTATCAAGAAGCATATTCTGCCTGAGAAGATTTCCGGTCTGTTCTGGCATAAGGTAAATGACAGAAAGATCCCTCTTGTAAGAGGATTTGACGATTACTTCCTGGCTCCCCATTCCCGCCATACAGAGGTGAATCTGGAGGAAATCAAGGCAACAGGAAAGGTTACTGTGCTCTGTGAGTCTGAGAAGGCAGGTTTCCTGCTGGGTATGTCAGAGGATGGAAGAAAGGTGTTTATTCAGGGGCATCCTGAGTATGACCGCGTCACTCTGGATGGAGAGTACCAGCGTGATACTGCCAAGGGTATGGACAACGTGTCTATGCCGGAGAACTATTATCCGGATGATGATGCAACCCAGAGACCACCGCTTATGTGGCGTTCTCATTCAGCAAACTTCTATCTGAACTGGCTGAACTATTATGTATATCAGATCACACCATACGATATGTACGGAATTCCGGATCTTACAAAGAACTGAGGAAGGTGAGTACCATGAGCTTTAAAGCGGCTGTTTTTGATCTGGATGGTACCATTCTTGATACCATTGATGATCTTGCGGATACCATGAACTATGTGCTGGAGAGAAATGGCTATCCCCTTCGCAGCAGAGATGAGGTACAGGCCCGGGTGGGAAACGGAATCCTGAATCTGATCCGTCGTGCCCTTCCTGAGGAGGTATCCCCTGATCGGCAGCAGGAGTTGCTGCTTCAGTTTAAGGAGCATTATGGAAAACACTGTGCAGACAAGACAAAGCCCTATGAGGGGATTATGGAACTGCTGCAGACACTGAAGGAGAAGGGTATTTCCCTTGTAGTGGTATCCAACAAGGCGGATTTTGCAGTGAAGGAGCTGTGTCAGCAGTATTTTCCAGGCATCTTCGATGTGACAGTGGGAGAACGGGAGGGTGTCCGGAAAAAACCGGCACCGGACAGTGTACAGGAGGTTCTTCACAGCCTTCCCTGCTCTGCTGAGGAGGCGGTTTATATCGGAGACTCAGAGGTGGATGTACAGACAGCCCTGAATGTCCCCATGGCAGGAATCTTTGTGACCTGGGGCTTCCGTACACCGGAGACCCTTCTGCAGGCCGGAGCAAAAAAACTGGTGCAGAAACCAGAGGAGCTGCTTCAGGAGATTCTCTGATGTTTTCCGTCAGGAATATACTTCACGAACAGAAAAAACCATGTTACTATGTTCATATAGCGACAATTATACAGACTGTGACAGAGGTAGATAGAGTTGACAGAGATAATAAATGCCAGAAATCAGATAAATAGCGTGCTGGTTCATCTCTTTAATGAGATTATGAAACTGGAGGAACGCGCCATTATTACAGAAGAGTTCAGTGATATTTCCAACAACGACATGCATGTGATCGAGGCGGTTGGAATCAAGGGCAACAACATGACCACCATTGCCAATAAGCTGAATATTACTGTTGGTTCACTGACCACAGCTATGAATGCACTTGTGAAGAAGCATTATGTTGAGCGGAATCGCAGTGAAAAGGATCGTAGAATTGTGAATATCACTCTGACAGAAAAGGGACTGAAGGCGTATCACCATCATGCCCGTTTTCATGACCAGCTCACCGATGCGGTGGTGGAAAAACTGGATGAGGAACAGGTTAAGCTGCTGGCAGCCACTCTGGGGGATCTGTCAGATTTCTTTCGAAGATACGAGAAAAACAGGTAAAAGAATTTCAGCCGGAAGGGCAGAGGATGCCCTTCCGGTTTTTCTTGCATTATAGGATAGTTTGAGAATACACTTAATAACAGGAAGCCACTGTCAGGAAGCTGTCGGCTAAAGCTGACTGGAATCGAGGGCCAGGTCTTCACCAGTGTCCACTTGAAGTGGTTTATGAGCAAGCAGCGAAGGGGATTGCGAATGTTCTCTTTATGCAGGTTCGATTAAAAAAACTGAGGAGTAACAGATATGGCATTTAATAGAGATAAAGCAGCCGGAACGAAGGCTGAAAAAAAGAAATCTGAAAAAAAATATTCTGCAGATATAAAAATGAAAGCAGAGAAAAAGGGAATGCCGGATAAACCCAAAACAGGTGAGAAAAAATATCCGGTAAAGAAAAAAGACTACAAGGCAGAGCATGGAACAGGCAAAGCAGGTGAGAAAAAGTATCCGGTAAAAAAGACGGATATCAAGGCAGAGCCTGAGGTGAAAAAAGCAGTTGCCAAGGGACCCTGCCCTGTGCATCACCGCTGCGGCGGCTGTCAGTATCTTGGCATGACCAACGGGGAGCAGCTGAAGAAAAAAGAGCGCACCGTGAAGGAGCTGTTGAAGGATATCTGTCCGGTGGAGCCTGTTATCGGTATGGAGGAACCCTGGAGATATAGAAATAAGGTCCATGGAGCATTTGCCTATGTGAAGGGAAAAGCGGTATCCGGTATGTACGAGGAGAGCACCCACAGAGTGGTGCCGGTGGAGCGCTGCCTTATTGAGGATGAGAAGGCGGATGCCATTATCTGCACAGTAAGAGATCTGCTGAAATCCTTCCGTGTCAGAGTGTACGATGAGGATACCGGATTTGGACTACTGCGCCGTGTTCTGGTGAGACGGGGCTTTGCAACGGGGCAGATTCTTGTGGTGCTGGTGTGTGCATCACCGGTATTCCCTTCTAAGAATAATTTTGTAAAGGCCCTCAGAAAGGAGCATCCGGAGATTACCTCTGTTGTTCTGAACGTCAATGACAAATATACCAGCATGATCCTGGGAGAGAGAAATATTACTCTCTACGGAAAGGGATATATTGAAGATGTGCTCTGCGGAAAAACCTTCCGTATCTCCCCTTCCTCCTTCTATCAGATTAATCCTGTGCAGACAGAGAAGCTGTACAGAAAAGCCATCGAACTGGCGAAACTGACGGGAAAGGAGCGGATCATCGATGCCTACTGCGGTATTGGAACCATCGGACAGATTGCCTCTGACTATTGTGGTGAAGTGATCGGTGTGGAACTGAACAAGGAGGCGGTGGCGGATGCCAGAATCAACGCAAAGATCAACGGAGTGAAGAATGCAACATATATTGCTGCAGATGCAGGAGCATTTATGGTGCAGATGGCGGAAAAGGGCGAGAAGGTGGATGTGCTCTTTATGGATCCGCCTCGGGCAGGAAGTGATCTTCCTTTTATTGAATCGGCAGTTAAGCTTCAGCCGGAGAAGATTGTGTATATTTCCTGCAATCCGGAAACCCTGGCAAGAGATCTGAAAATCTTCAAGAAGAAGGGATACAAGCCTGAAAAGGCCACTCCTGTGGATCTGTTCCCCTGGACAGCCCATGTGGAAGTGGTGTGTGTACTGCACAGGTAACCGATGAAACTGATTTGATGCAGGGCTG
>JAUNCZ010000032.1 GCA_030526405.1 Lachnospiraceae bacterium
AGAAAGTGTATATCGTGGTCGCGTCAATCCCACGAGAAAAATGATTGACCCAAAAAGAGGGCGGAACCACCACGAGTTCCGACCCTCTAATGCCGTTTTCCTTGTTTTCAGTTCAGATCACAGATCAATCCTCAACCTTTGTAATCTTGGAAGCACGAGCCTCAATCTCTTTTGCCTGAACATCAGACGGTGCCTGCTCATATCTTGCAAACTCGTACTCAAACTCTCCGCTTCCTCCTGTCATGGAACGAAGATTTGTGGAATATCCGTAAATCTCCAGCTCAGGGATGTCCGCTTCGATCACAGTGCTGCCGCCAGCTACAGGAGTCATTCCAAGAACACGTCCGCGTCTCTTGTTCAGATCACCCATAACATCACCGGTGTATTTATCCGGAACGGTAACCTTCAGAGAAACGATTGGCTCAAGAAGAACAGGAGATGCCTCCATGATTCCTTTCTTGAAGGCCATTACTGTTGCTGTCTTAAAGGCCATCTCGGAAGAATCTACAGGATGATAAGAGCCATCATACAGAACTGCCTTGATTCCAACTACCGGATATGCAGCCAGAGGTCCTGACAGCACAGAATCCTGAAGACCCTTTTCAACTGCCGGGAAGTAGTTCTTCGGAACTGCTCCTCCTACTACCTCTTCCTCGAATACATAAGGAGTCTCCATATCACCGGAAGGCTCAAAACGCATCTTAACATGACCATACTGTCCATGTCCGCCGGACTGTTTCTTATATTTTGAATCCACATCAGATTTCTTGCGGATTGTCTCGCGGAAGGCAACCTTCGGCTGGGACAGTTCCACATCAACTTTATATCTTTCCAGAAGCTTGCTCACGATCACATCGATATGCTGATCGCCGATACCATAGATCAGAGTCTGTCTGTTCTCAGCATCATTTACCACCTTCATGGACAGGTCTTCCTGCATCATTCTTGAGAATGCCTGGGAGATCTTATCCACATCACCTTTGTTTTTCGGTTTATATCTCTTAGCTGTGTATGGTTTTGAAACAGAAACAGGCTGATAGATTACCGGACGAGCCTTTGTTCCAAGGGAATCTCCTGTTCTTACGCTGTTTGATTTAGCGATGGCACCGATATCACCGGCATGAAGCTCAGAAACCTCGATTGGTTTTCCACCCTGGAGTACATACAGCTTGCTGAGTTTCTCATCCACATCCTGGCTTACATTGTAGAGAACATCATCGTTCTTGATAACACCTGAACAAACCTTAAACAGAGAGTATTTGCCAAGGAACGGATCAATGATGGTCTTAAATACAACAGCTGTTTTGGATTTTTTGAAATCATAATCCGCATCCACAACTGCATTGCTGTTTCTGTCCAGACCGGCACGTTTTCTCTGTGCAGGACTTGGGAAATAGTGAACGATATCATCCAGAAGGATTCTGGCACCCTGGCAGTTGACCGGAGATCCCATGCTGACCGGATACATTCCACACTCGGAAATCTCAGAAGCCATCGCCGCTGTGATCTCAGTTACAGAGAACTCTTCTCCACCGAAATATCTGTCCATGAATTCCTCAGATGTCTCAGCAACGGATTCCATCAGGCTGTCTCTGTAGGCGTCCAGATACTCCTGTGCATACTCAGGGATATCACACTCTACACGCTCTGCTCTGTTTACATATCTTCTACCTTTATTTTTTACGATATTGATATAGCCCACAAATTTTCCGTCCTCACGAAGAGGCATATGGATTGGAGCCACACGTTTTCCAAACTTCTCCTGCAGCTGTGCAAGAACGTTGCGATAGCTGACATCATCGTTATCCATCTCGGTAATGAAGAAGATTCTTGGAAGATTATATCTCTCGCAGAGAGCCCATGCCTTCTCGGTACCAACCTGAACGCCTGCTTTACCGGAAACTACGATTACTGCTGCATCTGCTGCGGAAGCTGCTTCCTCAGCCTCACCTACGAAATCAAAGAAACCTGGTGTATCAAGGATATTGATCTTGTGTTTGTTCCACTCGATTGGAATCAGTGTGGTAGAAATAGAAAACTGGCGTTTGATTTCTTCTTTATCAAAGTCAGATACTGTATTTCCATCAGAAACTTTTCCCAGTCTATTTGTAATTCCTGAAAGGTATGCCATTGCTTCAACCAGTGTAGTTTTTCCGGCACCACCGTGTCCAAGCAAAACGACGTTTCGAATCCTGTCAGTTCCGTAAATTTCCATAGTAAATACCTCCGTAAATTCTTTGATCCGTTCCTGTGTTTTCATTCTTCGGCTGCAAAAACCCCTTTTCCGTCAGAATCTTCTGAAAAACATCCGTGCCAACGAATCATCTGCAACTATATTACTAAAAAACAGAGTATTTTTCAAGTATATTGTGCGATTTTACCAGAATTTTCTAACATTTTATGCATTATCACAATGTTATGAGAACTATGCAAAACACACTTTGCCAGGTTCTCAGGTATCTCTCTGTCTGCAAGGTCTCCGGACTACTCAGGATAAGTGTGCCGAGGCGCGCTTGAATTTTACGCTTTAAATCATTAAACATTGACTTTTAAAATGTCGTAAAGTACAATTATGGACGAACAGAAAGGAGTGTTTCTCCATGAGAAATTTAACAATTGGATTTATCGGTCTGGGTCTGATCGGCGGCTCTGTAATCAGAGCACTTCGCAAGACACACCCGGATTTTACCATGATGGCCTATTCCCGCAGCAGCTCCACCACCAGCACAGCTATGGAGGAGCAGCTGATCGACCGGATCTGTGAGAAAGAGGATCCGGCATTTGGCCAGTGCGACTACATCTTCCTCTGTGCTCCCGTACAGACAAACATCACCTATCTTCCTTTCCTGAAGAAAGTGATCAAACCGGACTGTATCATTACAGATGTGGGCAGTGTAAAGGGACTGATGCACAGAGCAGTGAGAGAATGCGGGCTTTCCTCCAACTTTATCGGAGGACACCCTATGGCCGGATCTGAAAAAACAGGTCTGAAAAGCTCCACCGACTATATGCTGGAGAATGCCTATTACTTTATCACACCGGAGGAGAGTATCCCCCAGGAGCGTGTGGAGGAATTCACAGAGCTGGTTTCTGCCACCAGGGCACTGCCCCTTGTCATGCCACCGGAAAAGCATGATTTTGTAGTGGCCGGTATCAGCCATCTGCCCCATATCATGGCTTCCTGCCTGGTGAACACAGTGGCAGAGCTTGACACTGAGAACCAGGATATGAAGCGAATGGCTGCCGGAGGCTTCAAGGATATTACCCGTATCGCTTCCTCCTCACCGGAAATGTGGCAGCAGATCTGTCTGAGCAATCCGGAGCAGATCATCCATGTAATGGACAGTTTTATCCAGTCTCTTCAGAATGCAAGGGATATGATCAGCAATGCAGCAGAACAGCCTCTGATGGATATGTTCTCTGATTCCAAAAACTACAGAGATTCTCTGCTGGATCTGAGAACCCACAATGCTCTCAGCAATTTCTTCTATACTGATATGCGAGATGAATCCGGTGGAATCGCAACCCTTACCGTGCTTCTGGCAGTGAAGGGCATCAGCATCCGGGATATCGGCATTATCCATAACCGCGAATTCGAGCAGGGTGTTCTCCGAATCGAGTTCTACAAACCTGCAGATATGGATGCCGCCAAGGATATTCTTCTTAAAAACAATTACGTGATCTACGAGCCGAAATAAATGGCTCTGACAGGCACAGTTACGGGGCAGAGCATCTGCCCCGTAACTATGAAACACAGAACATACAAACCACAAAATATATAGAAACAAAAAGGAACAGATCGTTATGATATTTACAAAATGCAGCTCTCCGTTAAAGGGAGAGCTTTCTATCCCCGGTGATAAATCTATTTCCCATCGCGCAGTAATGTTCGGTGCTCTCTCAGAGGGTCTCACAGAAATTACACATTTTCTTCCGGGTGCAGACTGTCTGTCCACCATCTCCTGTTTCCGGAAGATGGGAATTGACATTCAGCAGGAGGAAAATCGCGTGCTTGTCCACGGAAAGGGACTTCACGGTCTTTCAGCTCCCACTGAAATTCTGGACTGCGGCAACAGCGGCACCACTACCCGACTGATCTCCGGAATTCTGGCGGGACAGACCTTTGTCACCTCCCTGACTGGAGATGCCTCCATTCAGAAGCGACCTATGGGTCGTATCATCCGTCCCCTCACCATGATGGGCGGTCAGATTGCAAGTCTGAAGGGCAATGACTGTGCCCCTCTTCAGATCACCGGTTCTCCCCTTCACGGAATCCATTACCAGTCACCGGTGGCTTCTGCCCAGGTAAAATCCTGCGTTCTCCTTGCAGGTCTGTATGCAGATGCCCCCACAAGCGTAACGGAACCGGCTCTTTCCAGAAACCACACTGAGCTGATGCTGCGTCATTTTGGAGCAGAGGTTGTCAGCCAGGGAGTAACAGCCACTGTCTCTCCAGAACCAAGGTTGCTGGGCTCCTCCATCCAGGTGCCTGGAGATATCTCCTCCGCGGCCTACTTCATCGCGGCAGCCCTTATGGTACCAGGCTCTGAGGTACTCCTGAAAAATGTAGGCGTGAATCCTACCCGTGACGGTTTCCTCAAAGCGGTACTTGATATGGGAGCAGACATCACCTTCCTGAACCGAACCACCCAGGGTGGCGAAGATACCGCAGATCTTCTGGTTCGCTACAGCCCTCTTCACGGTACAACAGTGGAGGGTGCCATGATCCCAACCCTTATTGATGAGATTCCTGTCCTTGCTGTTCTTGCCGCCTGCGCTTCAGGCACCACAGTCATCCGGGATGCTCAGGAGCTGAAGGTGAAGGAGTCCAACCGTCTCGACATTATGACAGAAAGTCTGGCCAGAATGGGAGTTGATATCACAGCCACCGAGGATGGAATGATCATCAACGGCGGCAGCCCTCTTCAGGGTGCCGTAATCGACAGTCACCTGGATCACAGAATTGCCATGTCCTTTGCCATTGCTTCTCTGGCTGCAGAGGGAGAAACAGAAATTACAAGGGCAGAATGTGTGGATATCTCCTACCCGGAGTTTTACAGTGATCTGCAGAGCTTACGCCAGTAAAACCCTGGATTTTATTACTTTTATACATAAATGTATATAGACAAACCATATTTGTACTGAATATTTGACAAAGTTTTGTCAGAACTCTATTTACAAATAATCCTGATTACAGTATAGTTATAAGCAGGGTAAGTAATGATAGTCTGCCTTCTTTTTTTGGCAGGCATATTTCAGATTACTTGCTGCCGGGAGATAGATCCTGACGACAAATAACCCTATTGTGTATTTTTTATAATGTAAGGAGATTTTGAAAAATGGCAATGGATGCATTTAGCAAAGCTTTACAGGCTGACAAAAGAGAGATCATCATCGCTCCAACAATTTACAAATGTACTGACTTCGGAATGCTGGCTGAGGAGTTCAAACTGAACGAGCGTGACGTTGTCCTGACAAATGAGTTTATCTACAAACCATTCATGGAGCAGTACAACCTGCCATGTACATTCGTATTCCAGGAGAAATTCGGAGCTGGTGAGCCATCTGAGGCTATGATCGAGACAATGTACGAGGCTATTCCATACGATTCCTATGATCGTGTAATCGCTATCGGTGGTGGAGCTATCATGGACCTCTGCAAACTTCTCGGATGCAAACGTCCAACATCTGTTCATGAGCTTTACTTCAAACGTGAGCCAGTTATCCATGAGAAAGAGGTTATCGCAGTTCCTACTACATGTGGTACAGGATCTGAGGTTTCCAACATCTCTGTTGCAATCGTAAAAGATGAGAAAGACGGCGTTCTGACAGGAACAGAGACAAAACTTGGTCTGGTTTCTGACGCTATCATTCCAAACAAAGTTTGTCTGGTACCTGATATGCTGAAAACTCTGCCATACAAACCATTCGCAGCATCTGCAATCGATGCTCTGATCCACTGCTGTGAGTCTTTCCTTTCTCCAGCACGTAAAACAATCACATCTGAGCTGTTCTCCACAAAAGGTATGGAGCTGATCCTTGAGGGATTCCGTCGCATCGGTGAGAACGGACCAGAGGCTCGTCTTGAGTACCTTGATGAGTTCCTTACAGCTTCTATGTACGGTGGAATCGCATTCCTGAAAGCAGGATGTGCTACAGTACACGGAATGTCCTTCCCTCTGGGTGGAACATACCACGTACCACACGGTGAGTCCAACTACGCTCTCTTCGGAAAAATCCTTGAAATCTACGATGAGATGAAACCAGAAGGCGAGATCATGAAATTCAAAGAGATGATCGCTCGCATCACTGGCTGCGAAGTTGAGAATGCTATCCCATACCTGAACGAGCTTCTTGAGAAAGTTCTTCATCTGAAACCACTCCGCGAGTACGGATTCACAGAGGAGGATATCAAGATTTTCGCTTCTTCTGTAGAGGCTAACCAGCAGCGTCTGATCACAAACTCTTACGTTCAGCCATGGACAATCGAGCTGTCTGAGAGAGTTTACAGAGAGTGCTACTAATTCTCAGTTTAAAGTAAACGGATTAAGGGCTCCGCGAAAGCGGAGCTCTTTTTTTGTGGTGCACCGCTAGGCGCACCACAAAAAAGAGAGGCATCCATTGTTAAATACAATAGATACCTCTCGATTTGGGAAGGGACTTAGTGCCACAGCCCCCTCCGTTCTGTTATCTCTTTATTTCCGATGATTAAAGAGCTTTTTTGTTAGCTTTGATCAGCTCAGTCAGTTTTGGAACAACCTTGTTCAGATCTCCTACGATACCGTAATCAGCAACATCGAAGATTGGAGCTGTCTCATCTTTGTTGATAGCGATGATCAGATCAGACTCCTCCATACCAGCTACGTGCTGGATTGCTCCGGAGATACCGATTGCAAAGTATACCTGAGGACGTACAGTTTTTCCTGTCTGTCCTACCTGCAGATCTTTTGGTTTCCATCCAGCATCTACAACTGCACGAGAGCAGGAAACCTCTCCGCCGATTGCCTCTGCCAGCTCCTCAAGGATCTTGAAGTTCTCTGGAGAACCAACTCCACGTCCGCCGGATACAAGGATCTTAGCATCCATGATATCAACTGTATCGTTAACAGCTTTAACAACCTCAAGGATCTCAACATAGTTGCTGTTTGGAGTGAATCCTGGATTGAATTCAATGATCTCTGCTTTTGCATCTTTGATTGGATCGATCTTCTGCATAACACCTGGACGAACAGTTGCCATCTGAGGACGTGTGTTCGGGCAGGCAATGGTAGCGATTGTATTTCCACCGAATGCAGGACGAGTCATAAGCAGCTGATTGTGTTTCTGCTCAACGCCTGGTTTTGCAACGATTGGGAAATCACCGATCTCAAGCAGAGTACAGTCAGCAGTAAGACCTGTAGCTACACGAGCAGATACCTTTGGTCCCAGGTCACGTCCGATTGCAGTAGCACCTACAAGAACGATATCAGGTTTGAACTCATTGATTACAGAAGACAGTGCATGGGTATATGGCTCTGTTCTGTACTCTTTCAGTTCTGGATCATCTACGAGGATTACTCTGTCAGCACCGTAAGCTGCAAGCTCATCGCAGAGACCTTTAACATCAGATCCGATAAGAACTGCAGTTACCTCTGTGTTAAGAGGAGCTGCCAGTCTTTTTGCTTCGCCCAGAAGTTCCAGAGCGATTCCGCTGTTCTGGTTGTCTACCTGCTGTGCGAAGACAAATACGCCTTTATATTCTTCTAAATTCATACTGTTCACCTCTCAGATTAAATGATATGTTTCTCGAGCAGTTTATCTGTGATATACTGAGCAGCTTCCTCCGCATCAAGAGCAACCTTCTGTCCAGCACCTTTACGTACTTTATCAGAAGCTCTTGCGATCTTTGTTGGAGAACCTTTCAGTCCAAGGTTGCAATCCTCAACATCCTTCAGATCAGCTCTTCCCCAGGTTGTGATCTCTGCATCAACTGCATCAAAGATTCCGCCTGGAGTCATGTATCTTGGCTCATTTAACTCTGCCAGTGCAGTGATCAGACATGGCATTTTAGCTTTTACTACATGATATCTGTCATCATACTGACGCTCAACAACTACGCTGTCTCCCTCCAGTTTGATAGCCTGTGCATAGGAAATTACTGGGATTCCCAGATGCTCAGAGATCTGAGGTCCTACCTGTGCAGTATCACCATCGATAGCCTGACGTCCAGTGATGATCAGATCATAATCAATATTTCTCAGTGCTCCGGCGATTGTCTGAGAAGTAGCCCATGTATCAGCTCCGCCGAGAACGCGGTCTGTAACAAGGATACCATGATCAGCACCCATAGCCATTGCCTCACGCAGAACATCAGCAGCCTTTGGAAGACCCATGGTAAGAACTGTTACCTCTGCGCCATATTCATCTTTTAATCTCAGAGCAGCCTCAAGACCGGCTTTGTCATCCGGGTTCATGATTGTAAGCATTGCCGCTCTGTTCAGAGTTCCATCAGGGTTAAACTGAACGCCACCCTTGGTATCCGGTACCTGTTTTACACAAACAACAATCTTCACGGTTTGTACCTCCTGTTATTTCAATAAGTTTGCAGAGATTACCATACGCTGAACCTCAGAAGTTCCCTCGTAGATCTCTGTAATCTTAGCATCACGCATCATACGCTCAACGTCGTACTCTCTGATGTATCCATATCCACCGTGGAGCTGAACAGCTTTAGTTGTTACCTCCATAGCTGTCTCTGCTGCATACAGTTTTGCCATAGCAGCTTCCACACCGTATGATTTCTGTGTCTGTTTAGCCATTGCAGCTCTGTATACCATAAGCTGAGCAGCCTGTACTTTAGTTGCCATATCAGCCAGCTGGAACTGTGTATTCTGGAACTGAGCGATAGAACGTCCGAACTGTTTTCTTTCTTTTACGTAATCTACAGTTCTCTCCAGAGCACCCTCAGCAAGACCGAGAGCCTGAGAAGCGATTCCGATACGACCGCCATCCAGAGTATGCATAGCGATGTTGAATCCTTTACCCTGCTGTCCCAGAAGGTTCTCTTTTGGAATACGGCAGTCTGTGAAGATCAGCTCGTAAGTAGCTGAACCACGGATACCCATCTTCTTCTCTTTTGTTCCGAATGTAAATCCAGGTGTTCCTTTCTCTACGATAAATGCAGAGATCTCTTTCATCATACGTCCGCGTTTCTCAACAGTACCTGTTACAGCGATTACGATGTAAACATCTGCGTATTTACCATTTGTGATGAAGCATTTGGATCCGTTGAGAACCCACTCATCTCCATCCAGAACAGCCTTTGTCTGCTGTCCCTGTGCATCTGTTCCTGCACCTGGCTCTGTAAGACCGAATGCACCGATCTTTCTTCCTGCTGCCAGATCTGGCAGGTATTTCATCTTCTGCTCTTCTGTTCCGTAAGTAAGGATTGGATCCATACACAGAGAGGTATGTGCAGATACGATAACACCTGTAGTTCCGCAAACTTTAGAGAGCTCCTCTACGCACATAGCGTAAGTCAGAATATCACAGCCCTGTCCGCCGTACTCTTTTGGGATCGGGATTCCCATGAATCCGTATTTAGCCATTTTCTCTACAGTTTCCATTGGGAACTGCTCTGTCTCATCAACTTCCTGGGCAAGAGGTTTTACTTCTTTTTCAGCAAAATCTCTGAACAGGGTTCTCACCATCTCATGTTTCTTGTCTAATGTGAAATCCATGTGTTTTCCTCCGTTGTTTTTTTACTTGGTGTAATTGTAGAAGCCCACTCCGGTCTTGCGTCCAAGTTTTCCGCCGCGCACCATCTTACGGAGCAATGGATGTGGACGGTACTTGGTATCTCCGGTCTCCATAAAGATAACTTCCATTATTGCAAGGCAAACGTCAAGTCCTACCAGATCACCAACCTGAAGCGGTCCCATAGGATGATTTGCACCAAGTTTCATTGCAGTATCGATATGCTCTTTTGAAGCAATTCCTTCAGCATAGATTCCGATTGCTTCATTGATCATTGGAATTAAGATACGGTTTACAACGAAACCAGCCATCTCCTCAACCTGTACCGGTACCTTACCGATATTTTCTGCAATAGCTTCTACTTTGTCAATAACATCCTGCGGTGTATTCAGACCCGCAATAACCTCAACCAGCTTCATAACAGGAGCAGGGTTGAAGAAATGCATACCTACTACCGGATGAGTCAGTCCCTGTCCGATTTCAGTAATGGAAAGAGATGATGTATTTGTGGTAAAAATGCAATCAGGCTTTGTGATTTCCTGCAGCTCTCTGAAGGTCTGTTTTTTGATCTCCATGTTCTCAATGGCTGCCTCTACGATCAGATCACAGTCTGCACAGATCTCTTTTGTACCTGTCTTGATTTTAGCAAGCATAGCATCCGCTGCTTCCTGATCCATTTTTCCCTTCGCTACTCTGGAGTTTAACAGAGCTGCAATTCTGTTTTTTCCATTCTCAGCGAACGTACCGTTGATATCACATAATCTGACCTCATAACCATCTGCCTGAGCAAATGCCTGAGCAATACCAGCTCCCATTGTACCTGCACCAATAACGCCAACTATCATTTGAGTATATCCTCCTTTCATGTATTCATCCTAATATACTCACTCATAACTAATCAATATCTACTTTTTTCTCTCTCAAAAAAATGGCACTCTACCATGTAAAAGTACCTTCTATAACCAACGAAACTGCCGCGTGACTTTCGTCACGCCGCAGATTCGCAGATCACAAGTCAGTATGCTTCTTGCATTGGAAAGCGGACATTCGCAATCCGCTTCGCTGCTTGCAGCGGTTCAATTATTTATTGATGAAATTTTTCTCTTTTCTCTTCTCCAGGAATGCTCCCATTCCCTCTTTCTGGTCAGCTGTCTCAAAGCAGTCACCGAAAAGAGCTGCCTCAATCTTGATTGCCTCATCCATTCCAACTTCCAGACCCTCATTGATAGCCTTTTTGGAGTTACGAACTGCGATTGGAGCATTCTTTGCGATTGTTGTTGCCAGCTTCTTAGCTGCAGGAAGGAGCTCCTCGATTGGATATACGCTGTTTACAAGACCGATCTGAAGCGCTCTGTCAGCCTTGATGTTTCTTGCACCGTAGATCAGCTCTTTAGCCATTCCCGGGCTAACCAGTCTTGCCAGTCTTAATGTTCCTCCGAATCCAGGAGTGATTCCAAGGCCAACCTCTGGCTGTCCGAATACTGCATTCTCAGAACAGATACGGATATCGCAGCACATTGCGATCTCACATCCGCCACCCAGTGCGTATCCGTTTACAGCTGCGATTACAGGAATTGGAAGAGTCTCGATCTTGCGGAAGATGCGGTTTCCATTCAGTCCCCATGCAACACCCTGCTCTTTTGTCAGAGTAGACTGCTCACCGATATCAGCACCTGCTACGAAGGATTTCTCTCCCTCTCCGGTGATGATCAGACAGCGGATTGCGTCCAGATCCACAGCATCAATTGTCTCATCCAGCTCGCGAAGTACTGTGCTTGTAAGAGCATTCAGTGCTGCAGGACGAGAAATTGTGATAGTACCAACATAACCTTCTACTTCATATTTAATGAATTCCATGATTTTGACTCCCTTCTTCATCTTTACTCAAATCAGTAAGATCTATATGAAACGGCATCGCCGAATCAATCACGCTCAACTACTGTTGCGCAGCCCATTCCACCACCGATGCAAAGAGTAGCAAGACCCTTTTTCGCATCGCGTTTCTGCATCTCATGAAGCAGAGTAACAAGGATACGGCAGCCGGATGCTCCAACCGGATGTCCCAGTGCAATAGCACCTCCGTTAACATTTACCTTGCTCATGTCAAAGTTCAGGTCTCTTGCAACTGCCAGAGACTGTGCAGCAAATGCCTCATTTGCCTCGATCAGATCCATATCAGCTACGCTCATATCGATGCGTTTCATCAGCTTGTTTACAGCAGCAACAGGTCCAACACCCATGATGGAAGGATCTACACCGCCGAGAGCTCCGCCAACCCATGTTGCCATTGGTGTAACACCAAGCTCTTTTGCCTTCTCCTCGCTCATAACGATCACGCAGGCTGCACCATCGTTGATTCCGGAAGAGTTAGCAGCTGTAACGATACCATCTTTCTTGAATGCAGGTTTCAGACCGGAAATGCTCTCTGCAGTTACGCCGGCACGTGGACCCTCATCTGTATCAACAACAACTGTTCCTTTTCTCTGTTTTACTTCCACAGGAACGATCTCGTCTTTGAATTTTCCTGCCGCAATTGCCTCTGCTGCCTTCTGCTGAGAGGAAGCTGCAAACTCATCCAGCTCCTGTCTTGTCAGTCCCCACTGCTCACAGACATTCTCTGCTGTGATTCCCATGTGGTAGTCATTGAACGCATCCCAGAGTGCATCATTTACCATTGTATCAACCATCGGTGCATTTCCCATACGATAGCCGAAACGAGCATTCTTCAGTGCATATGGCGCAAGAGACATATTCTCCATTCCTCCTGCAACAACGATATCAGCCTCGCCAGCTGCGATCATATTTGCTGCCATATTTACACAATTCAGTCCAGAGCCACATACAACGTTGATGGTAACTGCAGGTACCTCAATTGGAAGACCTGCTTTCAGAGAAACCTGTCTGGCCACGTTCTGTCCCTGAGCTGCCTGGATTACACAGCCAAGGTATACCATATCAACCTGATCTGCCGGAATACCGGTTCTTTTCAGTGCTTCCTTTACAACAACAGCTCCAAGATCAGCTGCCGGTACTGTGCTGAGTGCACCGCCCATTTTGCCGATGGCTGTACGACATGCTCCTGCTAAAACAATTTTTCTAGCCATGTTGGGAATTACCTCCGATAAAAAAACTTTTCTTTTCACATGAAAAGGCAGACTTCTAGCATTCCACCTTCTTTATAATAATACCCCACCCTTACCTACTTGTCAAACAATAGACAAACCCTTTTTTATATAAAATGTGTACTTACACAGGGCTTTTGCATCACTTTTTTATTATATCTATACAAAAAATAAGGAGCAGAAAGACCGTTTCTCCGATCTCTCTGCTCTCTCATTCACTGATATAATTTTATTTGTATGCTGCTGCCAGCTCCTGTGCCAGTGCCTCGATCTGTGCCTCTGTTGTCTCATTCAGAGCAGATTTGATGGATACTGTATTCTCACAGAAGGTGATATCCTTGCTGTTCTCAAAGGATTTTTTGATAACTTTTGCAGCCTGTGGAGCCCAGGTTCCGTTCTCGATGATACCGATTCTTCTGTTCTGGTAATCACGCTCCACCAGGTTGTGGATGAATGTGCTCATATGTGTGAATACATCTCCCATGTAGGTGATGGATGCCAGAACGATGGTATCGTAACGGAATGCATCCTCTACACACTCTGCCATGTCAGTTCTTGCCAGGTCAAATACCTTTGCCTTTGGAACTCCTGCCTCAGTCAGTTTGCTCTGAAGAAGCTCTGCTGCCTCTTTTGTATGTCCATATACAGAAGAGTAGTAGATCATAACACCCTGGCTCTCAGGACGGTAGCTGGACCATGTATCATACAGTCCGATGTAGTATCCCAGATTCTCTGTAAGAACTGGTCCGTGCAGAGGACAGATGATGGCAATATCCAGAGTGGATGCTTTTTTCAGAAGAGCCTGTACTGGTTTTCCGTATTTTCCAACAATGCCGATGTAGTATCTTCTTGCCTCGCAAGCCCAGTCCTCTTCAACATCCAGCGCACCGAATTTTCCGAAGCCGTCTGCTGCAAACAGAACCTTCTCAGAAGACTCGTAGGTTACCATAACCTCTGGCCAGTGAACCATTGGTGCCATAACAAAGGTCAGTGTATGGCTTCCAAGAGACAGAGAATCCATCTCTTTCACTTCCAGAGTGTTCTTCAGCTCCATTTTTGGGAAGAACTGTTTCATGATTCCGAAGATCTTTCCGTTGGCAACAACAGTTGTATCCGGATATTTATTAACAAATGTCTCAATAGAACCTGCGTGATCTGGCTCCATATGCTGAACTACCAGATAATCAGGTGCTGCAGTACCAAGAACCTCCTCCAGGTTTGCCAGCCACTCGTCCACCTTGTGAATATCAACTGTATCCATAACACAGGTTTTCTCATCCTTGATCACATAGGAGTTATAAGACATTCCGTTAGGAACCACATACTGTCCCTCAAACAGATCCACGTCATGATCATTAACACCAACATAAAAAATTGTTTCTGTTACATTTTTCATACTTTTCTTTATTCCTTTCATTTACATTATATCTGTAAGGCATAAATCTGCCATACATCTCAACAGATTCAGAATGATCCTTCTGGCCCGGATTACAGAATGATCATGGCATCTCCGAAACTGAAGAAGCGATATCGCTCCTTAACAGCCTCCTCATAGGCAGAAAGCACATGCTCTTTTCCCGCAAATGCTGACACCAGCATTACAAGTGTGGATTCCGGAAGATGGAAGTTGGTGATCAGACCATCGATCATTCGGAATTTATATCCCGGATAGATAAAAATATCTGTCCATCTGCTACCGGCATGGATCACGCCGTTTTCATTCGTTGCAGACTCCAGGGTTCTGCAGCTGGTGGTTCCCACCGCAATTACACGGCCGCCGTTTTTCCTGGTCTGATTGATCAGTTCTGCCTGATCTTCCTCCACAATGTACATCTCCGTATGCATATGATGCTTTGTAACATCCTCCACCTTTACAGGACGGAACGTACCAAGCCCCACATGCAGTGTAACATGGGCAATATTCACGCCCTTTGCCTTCACCTGCTCCAGCAGTTCCTTTGTAAAATGCAGACCGGCTGTAGGTGCTGCAGCAGATCCCTCTGCTCTTGCATACACAGTCTGATAACGGTTCTTATCCTTCAGCTTATGGGTAATATAGGGGGGCAGCGGCATCTCACCTAACTGGTCCAGAATCTCCTCAAAAATCCCCTCATATTCAAAACGGATCAGACGGTTTCCGTCCTCAACCACCTCCAGCACCTCTGCATTCAGGAGCCCGTCTCCAAAGGTAAGGCGAGCACCGGGACGGCATTTTTTGCCAGGGCGTACCAGAGTCTCCCAGACATTGTTCTCTCCTCTTTTCAGCAGCAGCACCTCCACAGAGGCGCCTGTATCTGCCTTCTTTCCAAACAGTCTGGCTGGAATAACCTTTGTATCATTGATAACAAGGGTATCTCCCTCCCTCAGTTCCTCCAGAATATCTGTAAAAACGCCGTGCTGCACCTCACCGGTGGTACGGTTCAGATGCATCAGACGGGAGGAACTTCTGTCCTCCAGCGGATCCTGCGCAATCAGCTCCTGTGGCAGGTCATAATAAAAATCACTTGTATTCATACTTTTCCCCAGTTCTTATAATATTCAGGAAATTCTTCCTCTCCATAGCACACCTGATCGGCAGCCACCAGACTTGGAACTCCGTTCTTCACCTCCACGATGCTGTAGGCGCAGTTCATGGGAACGCCCCCCTGCCAGAAATCCTCCGGATCATCGTAAAGTCTGTTGAGAAATGCTCTTACGGCTCCTCCGTGAGCAGAGATGAGAATTGTCTTATCCTGATAGTCAGGATTGTGGATCAGCTCATCAAAAAACTCTCCGGTACGGCTGATCAGTTCTCTGAAGGTTTCTCCACCCTCAGGGGGCTGATAGTGAAAGGGATCAAGACGGAACATCCGATACTGCTCCCTTGGAATCTCCATTTTGCCCGGTGCAACACAACGTCCCTCCCAGATGCCAAAATTCAGCTCTTTCAGACGTTCCTCCTGAAGCACAGGCTTATTTCGCCCCTGCATAAGGATCTCTGCAGTATGTCGTGCCCGCAAAAGAGGACTTGTGATACAAAGATCAAAGGGCACATCTGCAAGTCCCTTTGCAGTAACCTCTGCAAGTCTGACACCGTTCTCATTCAGATCAGAGCCAAGATGCCCCTGCATCTTCCTCTCTGCATTCCAGTATGTCTCTCCATGGCGAATTACATACAATAACATATCTAATCATTCCTTCTGTTTATTACACAAACTGCTTCCATCCCGGTAGCATTCCAGTGCTTCAATAATATTCATCATAATCATCATACCAGCTGGCTGTATCACTCTGACGTGGTTCCTCTGAGGGAAGATCCGGCTCATCCTTTCTCTGAATGTATTCTTCCAGCATCTTGTTCAGCTCTGCCCCCAGCAGGAAGGAATAGATACAGAAATAGACCCAGATCATCAAAAGAATGATGGTCGTCATATTTCCATACATCCAGGCCGCATTGGGAGAATATTTCAGATACATGGAAAAACCAACAGATAAGCCCTCCCATCCGGCAGTGGCCATCAGGGCCCCCGGTATCTGAATCAGAATAGAGGTTCTTCTGTTTGGGATCACACAGTACATAAACAGGAAAAACAAGGCCAGAACGATCAGCGCAAATGCCGTACGTACATTCAGAATCCAGGTGATGGAATCAGCGGCATCGGGAATATATTTCTGCATCGCACTCTCCAGTCCCCGTCCAAATACCATCAGCACAAGAACAATGATCAGAACCAGTATAAACAGAAGGGTATACACCATCGCAAGAATACGATTCACAAAATAATTACGCCTTCTCTTTACACGACAGATGGTATCAAGACCATACATCAGGGACAGAATCGCCTTTCCTGCTGACCACAGCAACAGGAAGATGGATACAGGCAGCACCACCGCATTTCTCTGAAAAATCTGATGAATAATGGTGGATACAGTGGCCGAGAACTCTGTTGGAATAATGGTAAGAATCGCTGTACTGATCTGATTTTCGGTAAGTGGCGTAAACTGAACCATGTAAAGAATCAGCATCATGGTAGGAATGAAGGATAAAATCAGGAAAAATGCTCCCTGGGAAGCATAGGCCCCCACATGATCCTCCATGATCCTGCCGGTAAAATAATCAACAAACCGAAACAGAGGATTCTTTTTCTTTGTTTCTTTCATAGGTACCTCGAAAAAGGATTTATCAGCTAAAACAGAGGGAAAACCCTCTGCTTTGAATTGACAAAATTTTTTGTATTATAGCATACTCTTTCCTTTATGACAACCTTGCAGCGGCAGTCTCCCTGGTCTACTGCTGGCACGTCCTTCGGATTGTCCCATGGATATTGGATTTATTCCTAAGACGCATCTGTATTCTACGGGGATAACGAAGTGCAGCTGCGCATCTGTGTTTTGTTTCCCGGGAAACTGACGCAGCTTCCCGGGAAATGAGAAACGGCTGCTGATTGCTCAGCAGCCGGAAAGTTCAGATATGCCCCGGGGAGTCGTTCCTGTCTCTTGACTCCTAGCGATGCTAGGTGGGTAACCGCAGATACACCTCTGCCTTCCTCTGCGCAATGAAGGCCTGGCATCAATGTAACAATGTAGGAATCCCTGTTTAAAGAAAATGTAGGTTCAAACTGACAGGGCCTCGAACACCTCAGGTAACATATCGATCTTATCTAATTTCTTGAACACATTATAATAGAAAATCCTCTGAGAATCAAGTGTTAAATATTTTGCCCTTTTCTGTCCCTCTTTACAGGAAGCCCTCACAGGGCTTCAACTGCAATCCGGATCATCCAGGCAGCATATTCTTACATATATTTTCTCATAGCAGCCTCAACAACATGTCCCACAAGAACAGATGTTGTTACGCTTCCTACTCCACCTGGTACAGGTGTGATTGCCTTAACGATAGGCTCAACTTTCTCAAAGTCAACATCGCCGCAAAGCTTTCCTTCTGCATTTACGTTGATACCAACATCGATTACTACCTGTCCCTCAGATACATAGCTGTCATCCACAACGCCGGCTCTTCCAGCTGCAACGATCACGATATCTGCCTCTTTCACTACAGATGGCATATCAACTGTCTTAGTATGGCAGATTGTAACTGTTGCATTTTTCTTAATCAGCATCATTGCTGCAGGTTTTCCAACTACAAGGCTTCTTCCTACAACCACTGCTTTTTTACCTGTGCAGTCGATTCCATAATGATCCAGAATCTCCATACAAGCCTGTGGAGTACATGGAGGGAATCCCTGTGCCTTTCCTGCGAATACACCAGTCATGGAACCGTCTGTAATTCCGTCTACGTCTTTCTCAGGTGCCAGTGCCTTAATCACTGCATCCTCATCCAGATGTTTTGGAAGTGGACGGAAGATCAGGCATCCGTTTACCTCATCATCCTCATTCACTGCCTGAATTGTTTTCATCAGCTCCTCCTGAGTTACATCTGCAGGAAGAAGGAATTTTTTCACGCCAACTCCAAGAGTCTCACAACGTTTTGTCGCACCTCTCTCATAAGAAAGATCATCCTCTCTCTCACCTACACGTACAATACCCAGTGTTGGATTGATGCCTTTCTCTTTCAGCTGTGCAACCTGTCCTTTGATTTTTTCATTTAAAGCTGCTGTAACTTCTTTTCCAAGTAATCTCTGTGCCATATCCATATCCTCCGCTTTATTATTCTATATCAGTTTTTCAGCTTTCCAGCAACAGCAGTGAACACATCCTCTGCCATTGGTACATATACTGCAAGCATCTCGTCAACCTCTGCGTTCAGCTTATCAGCATACTCGCGATCCTTCATGCTCTTTGTATTGATATACACATTCAGGCTTGCACCCTTCAGCGCAGCTGCACAGAAAGCAGCAGAAACACCTGCATCACTGACAGCAAGAACAGATCCCTTCTCTGCAAATACACCGATCATCTTGATCACTTCGCAGATCTTTCTCATAATATCCATAGGAGCGGATGCACCTACCTTCAGGCACTCCTCCATTACTCTTGCTTTCTCAGCTTTCTCCTCATCTGTTCCGCTTGGAAGCCCATATGCTTTTGAAAGAGGCTCAAAACACTCTGCATCCTTCTCGATCAGCTGAAGCAGCTCATTCTGAAGCGCTGTTGTTTTCTCCATCAGGGCTTTGATTTCCTCCTCAACCGGAGCATATTTCTTCTTACCCACGGTAAGACTTCCAACCATGTTGCTGAGAGCTGCACCTAATGCACCCACAAGAGCAGAAGCACCGCCGCCACCTGGAACCGGAGCTTTTGAAGATAACACCTCAACAAATTCAGTACATTTTAATTCTGAATAACCCATTTTTTTGTCTCCTTTAACTGCTAGATTTTTAGTGACTACTCCAATTACACTTTATTTCAGAGCAGTGCCCTTTCAGAGCACTGCTTTCTGAACCCTGTTGTTCTGTTTTCCCTGTCTATTAAAAATTACCTTATCTGCTGAGAGCCTTCAGTACATTGAGGGATACATCTCCCACAACTGCCATATCCTCTCCCATGACAAATGCAGCAGGGAAATTGTCGGAAAACAGAATCTGCGCTGATGGCGGGAATTCATCATCCCCCTCCCACAGCATGAACTGCAGCTTCAGATCATTGATAAACTCAAACTCAAAGCCCGCATCACCTGTTTTCACAGGAGTTGCCCCCAGCTTTGCCATGATACTCCTGAAAAGATCCAGCTTATTGCCGAAGCCATATGCCAGTCTCATCAGACAACGTCCCTGAAACTGTTTGAAATATACCTGTCCCCACGGAACCTCACGGTAGGTAAGGAACTTGCCCGTTGCAGGTGCGGCACCACCATCCACAAGATATCTGAGAATCAGGATTCTTGCATTGTAAGCATCCTCCAAAGGGAAGAATCCCATTTCGTCATGATCCATATGATGTACTTCATACTCCGGCCAGGATACGCTGTAGGTTACACTCATCAAACGGATGGTAAATGTTTTCTTTTCTGCATCCCAGGGGAGAGCTGTCCGCTTCGCCATCTCCTCAGGATCCATGTTCTGATATTTCTCGAGATAATGCTCATACGGTAATCTCTCTTTACTGTCTTTCTCATATGGAATTTCCATGTCCTTGATGCTCCTTTTCAATTAAAATTATCTCCCGGGAAGAATACTCCTCTTTTCCAGGTGATGTGTGATCCCAACTCTGTCTCAGCGCAGCTGAACACTTGGGAAAATCTCACTGTCTGTGTGAGGGATGAAGCAGCAGGCTACAAATTCATCCATATAAGTAGGAACTGTGGAAAGCTCCATATAGGTCATATTTGCTGCCACTTCATACAGCTTTCTCTCTGCCGGTGTGGAGAGAAGCATGCAGTAAGCACCTGTAAGGGAGGAGTTTCCGATGTAATGGAATTTCTCCAGAGGAATGTCCGGGAACATTCCGATGTTCACTGCATTTTTCATATTGATACCGCTGCCGATTCCTCCGGCAACATATACATCATCAATCATATCCACTGTAAAATCCAGTGAATTCAGCATTGTTCTGATTGCGGAGAAGATTGCTCCCTTGGCACGGATGAAGTTGTCGATATCCACCTCTGTGATCTCAACATCCTTGGAACCTCCTGCATCCTTTTCAAACGCAATGACATAACTTCCCATGCCGTATTTGTCATGACGGATTCGCTCTCCCTCACGCTGGAATTTACCCTTTGCATTGATGATACCTGTAACAAACAGCTCACTGATCATGTCAATGATACCTGAACCGCACAGTCCGATTGGCTTCTGGCCCTCATCACCGATAATAGAGAGGGTTGGCTCCATGGTATCCTTATCAATGGTAACTGCTTCAATGGCACCGTCTGTGGCACGCATTCCGCAACTGATATCACCACCCTCAAAGGCTGGTCCTGCAGAACATGCACAGCTCATCAGGAAATCCTCATTACCGAATACCAGCTCACCGTTGGTACCAAGATCGATAAACAGAGAGTAGGTTGGTTTATTCCAGATCATGCTGACAAGAGCACCTGCGGTAATATCTCCTCCTACATAGCTTCCGATATTCGGTGCCATAAGAATATGAGCTGCCGGATGAACATGGATGCCCAGATCCTGTGCAAAAACAGAATTTGTCTTAAAGAATGTAGGAATATAAGGCTCCATACGAACAGAATTTGCATCCACTCCCAACAGAAGATGATTCATGGTAGTATTGGACGCAATGGACATTCTGTAAATCTTGGAGGACGGGAATTTTGCACTTCTGCAGATCTCATCGATCATTGGATTGATGGTCTCATCAATAATGGCCTTCTGAAGATTTCTCTTTCCTCCCGGCTTCTGAGACTCAATGATCCTGTTTATAACATCCGCTCCATATCGGATCTGGCCATTTCCCGCAGAGCCCTTTCCGATAATCTCACCGGTTTTCATATCCATCAGAATAGCCGATACGGTGGTAGTACCGATATCAATGGCCAGACCACCTACCCTTGCCTCCTGATCGCCGGGGAGTACATCATATACAAAAATATCATTGGCAGTTTTGCGAATTACACATTTACAATTGAAATTTGTCTCTCTCAATACCGCAGCAAGATTTACAAGCACGGTAAATGGAAGACGAACCTTTTCAATACCTGTTACTTCTCTGATTTTCCATACAAGACGCTCATTGTCAGGCATGGTATCATCAAGAGTTGGTGGATCCATTACTACATCGATCACTTCAATATTGTTCTTCATCTCGATTCCGGCATCAGAAACCTGCTGTTTTGCCGCCTCAAAGATGGCAACCTCCTCCTTAGAGCTAAGATCTGCAACTTTCATTCTGCTCTTATAGGCGGAAGCAATATCCGGAACCTCTACAGTTACATCTCCGCTGACGCTGCTGCAGCATGCCAGTCTCCAGCCTGCAGCGTATTCCTCCTGGCTGATGTGGCGTGTGATCTTGGAATCCAGCTCTCCGCTTAAAAGCTTAACACGACACTTTCCGCAGGAACCATTTCCTGAACAAGGTGCATCGATCGGAACATTACTTTTTCTTGCAACGTCAAGAAGCGATTCACCCACACTGGCAAATGACTCTACCTTGTCGCCGTTCTCATATTGAAACGTAATTTTTGCCATCGTTTCAAACCTCCTTTATCTGCTGGCCCAATTTAATATTCATAGTGCATATATAATAGCATATTTTTTAACAATTTTCAAATATTTACTGAAATAGGCCATACAAAAATCCCATTTTTCAGCGGTTTCCATAGCCAGAAAAAGTAAAGCGGACATCTTCCTATGAGAATCATGCTTTGCGAGTTTCTCAGGTGTTCGCAGCAGTCGTCAAGGCCTCGTGCAAGCACGGACTTTGGCTCGTTGTCCGCGAAAAAAAGACCCGGAGGATATTCCTCCGGGTCAGTGTGTTCAGTATTCAATCAGCCTTCTGCTTCTGATTACAGCTCAAGGTAAGAATCAGCGTACAGAGTGTTGCCTTTGATAACATCACAAGTTTTGATTGTCTCCATCAGTCTCAGATCGTTAGGGTTAACGATAGCTGATGTAAGTCCCTGCATCATGCACATTGCAACCAGTGCAGAGTCCATGATTGGACGAAGTGTTTTAGGAGCTCCGTTGGAGTTGTTGGACAGACCACCTGTAGAGTTCAGTCCCATGTCAGAGATCATCTTGATGAACTCAAGAATCTGCATCTGTTTGTCCTGCATTCCTTTAACTACTACGAACAGAGGATCGAACCACAGATCCTGATCATCCATTCCATGCTCCAGACCTCTCTCAAGGAGGATCTGCAGGTACTCCATACGCTCATCGTTGTTTCCAGCGATACCAGCGCCGTTGCAAAGAGCGATAACGATAGCATCGTTAGCAGCTGCAAGGTCAACGTACTCGATACGAGCATCAGCGTCAGCAGAGTTTACGATTGGTTTTCCTTTAGAACGGTTGTATACAGAGATACCAGCCTCGATAGCTTTTTTGTTAGCTGTATCCAGTGCCAGAGGAACGTTGTCGAACTCGCCCTGAAGCAGCTCAACAGCCCATTTCATAAGCTCCTCACCATCGTTCTCAGCAGGTCCGATGTTTACATCAATGTAAACAGCACCAGCATCGATCTGCTGTTTTGCTCTTGTAAGGATAGGCTCAGCATTTCTCTCCTGGAATGCTCTGTTGATAGAAGGTGCAGTTACGGAGATTCTCTCACCAATTGTAATGAATTTTCCCATAGTTAATTGTTCTCCTTTTCAAAGATTCGATCTACATCTCATATCGATGTGGAAAATGCTCCCGGGGCAGAGCCTTCAGGCTCTGTCCCACAAGCAAGTAGGTTCTGAATATTCCTTCAGATTACAGCTGGCCGTTTGCCTGCATGTCTTTCAGGAATTTAACAAGCTGTACTGCCTCCTGAGGAGCTACGATAACCTCCCAGCCTGGAAGCTTAGCCTCGATATCGCCTTTAAGAACAGCAACTTTACCAGGGATGATCAGTTTT
This sequence comes from Lachnospiraceae bacterium, assembly GCA_030526405.1. Lineage (GTDB taxonomy): Bacteria > Bacillota > Clostridia > Lachnospirales > Lachnospiraceae > JAKSRN01. The sequence goes on from JAUNCZ010000032.1 coordinate 23,307, forward strand.
CTGTTAGCGATCTTAGGCTCAACCTCAGCCTTCATGAAGTCAGATACAGATGTGGAAGAAAGTTTTCCTGCTGCCCAGGAAGTAAGTACGGAAAGTCCGCCTGCATCCTGAATGATCAGGTTACATGGAACTCCGGAACGCTCCAGCTCTCCAGATACCAGGAAGTATGTAAGAGCGAAGTCAACTGTTGTAAGGCAGACAGAATTCTCATCAGCTCCGTTAAGAGGATAGATTCCAGGTGCAACTTTCATTGGTTTCTGTGGGTCAGTGAACAGGTTCTGTCTCAGACCGAACAGTGGAAGTGCCATAGCATAATCCATCTCGCTGAGAACTACGATGGAACCGTATTTCATTGTGAATGTAGCTGCAAGAGCCTGCTCCAGAGCAGCATCTCCGTCAGCCAGTTTAGCTACGTTAACGATAGAAGGATATCCGAATGTTCTGTCGTTGTTTTTCAGAGCTGCGCGGCGAACCTCAACAGCTGCCTCATATGTAGCTTTGATTGTATCCATTGTAACATCGATTACAAGGTTTTTGTTTCCAGCAGCCTCAAGAGCAGCTACTGTATCGTAAAGCTCATCTACAGATGTTCCTGAAACACCAAGAACAACACCAGCCTCTGTAGCGATTGCGCTCATCTCAGCAGCGTTAGCAGCTGTAGCACCGTTCAGGATTGGTTTTGCATCTTTGCAAACAGCCAGAGCTGCTTTAGCAGCCTCAGCACATTTTACGTTCAGGATCAGTGGTCTCTCAGCAGCTGCAGCTTTAGCAACGATATCTGCATATTTAGCAGCATCTGTTCCCTCAGCACAGTTTACATACAGAGCCTCTGTGTACATACGCTCACCGATACGCTCGTAATCAACAGCTTTAGCAGCTGCGATCTTAGCGTCGATTGCAGCATCATCCATGCAGGAGCAGATAGCTGCAGCGTATCTTGTTTTGTTTACGAATGTTTTCTCATGTCTGTACAGAACAGTCTCTCCACCAAGAGCATACTCGTTCTCGCCAGCACCGAATTTGATAGTTTTCATTGGTGGTGCAGTAGCCTCAGACAGCTGAGCCATAGCCTCAGGTGAGAAATGAGGGCAAGCAGAGATATCTACAGCGCCCTGAGCAACTTTCATACAGAAAGCCATACATGTAGGAGATCCGCACTCCTTACAGTTTTTCTTTGGTGATAATTTAAAAATCTGAATACCAGTTAAAGCCATGATTCTAATTCCTCCTGTTTAAAAAAGACTTATACTAACGCTTTGATCATTTTTGCGATTGCAGCAACAGATGCAGGATGTTTCAGAATTACAGCGTCAGAACCGGATACAAGATCAGCTGCTGCGGTCTGTACTTCCATGGAAATTCCACGTTTCTCAACACATCCCCAGCCTTCTGGTGCATCAGCCTCATCAGCAGTAGACTCTTTAACTCCCCATGTCTCTGAAGCAACAGGAGTGATAATTGGCATCTGCAGCATCTTGTCGTCCTGTGTCAGGGCAGCAGCTCTGATACGGTCCATTGTGGAGATTACGTAATCATATCCGTAACCAACTGTAGCAGTACCAACGTTCATAACGATAGCCTCAGCTTTAACTCCCAGCTGTGTAGTAACTACGTTCAGCTGTTTAGCAAGGTTGATATCTACAGCAGACTCAGCTCCAACCTTCTGGTTGTAAGCAAGACCTGCAGCAGCACCAACTGCTTTGTAGTTCTCCTCTTTTGCAGACATCAGAAGAACGTTTTTGCCCTGAAGTGCCTCTGCACATTTTGTGAGCAGTTCTCCGTCTTTCTCTGCATTTTTGCATCCCTCGATTACAAGTGGAGCGTCGATTGCCTCAGCAACCTCTTTAACAACAGCGATAAGCTCCTCAACAGATTTGTTAACTCCGTTTGGATCTCCGCCATCAAGACGAAGTGCTACGAAGTCAGCACCCTCCATCTCAGCAGCTTTTTTAGCGATCTCGCCCATTGTTGTACATCCGGCATAGTATGCTTTAACGCCTTCTGGCTCTCCCTCAAGACCCATATCGGAGATCTCTACTCCTACCTTTGGAGCATTTCCGATGGATCCATCGAAAGCGTAGAATGGAAATACATTGGCTCCACCAAGTTTGATGGCTTTCTCGCCAGTGCCGATCTCTACTTCTCTGATTGATGCACTGAATTTCTGTGGTTTACGATTAAACGGCATTGTTTTTGGCCTCCTTACTATAATTAGTCCATAATAATTTTATCATGTAAAAAAATCCTGTGACAATACCTGAAAAAATTTACTATTACAGGATTTTTGTACATTTCTGCATAGTTTTAGAGACAAGCCCGTTCCGTTTCCAGTAAAGCAAACGAAACGGGCTCGATTTTATTTATTAAATTGCTTTAATAATGTTCTGATGAATCTGAAGTACTTCAGACAATTACATCATTGGCTCCATCTCAAGTGCTGGATGACCTTTCTCTGTCAGGTATCCTACCAGCTCCTCTGGATCTGTTGTGATTGTCTCATCAGCGATCATATCAACAAAGTTGTCGATACCATACATCTCTTTAGCTGTCTTGTTCAGGTTGTCACGAACCTGCTCTTTCAGGTCTTTTGGAAGCCATACGATACGAGCAACTCCGCCCTCAGCCTTCATGAATTTCTTAGAAGCGATGAAGTGTTTTCCATGTCCCATGAATCCAGGAGTCTGAACACCACCACCTGTCATAGAAGCCAGCTCAGAGAATGTCATTCCCAGTGGAGTTCCGCCTGTGTACTCACGGTTAGCGATACATACACCATTTGTGAATGGCTCGATACCACAGATACACTCGAAGCATCCGCAGGATGTCATTGGTTTCTCCATGATGGAGTACAGGGATACATCTTCCAGAGCACCCTGAGAGAATTTACGAACTGCCTCGTTTACATCCTCGTACTCACCGATTCTCTCATCGATACATTTCTCTTTTGTAATCTTCTGGCATGGTCCAGCTGGATCCAGCTCGTTTGTTGCTTTTGCATCGAACCAGGAAACAGCACCGCAAAGTCCAAGACGCTCAGGTGTAACTACACATACGTGGCTTGGGGAGAATGCCTGACACATGATACAGCTGTAGTATACATCTACTGCCTCATCTGTCATGGAAGCAAGTCTCTCATCACGTTTGTTAAAGGTTGGGATAGCAACCTCGTGACGGATCTTTGTACAATCCTCAGGAATTGTATAAACTTTAACCTGGCAACGGTCAACTACTGCATCAAACTCATTTTTGATCTGTGCGTAGAGAACCTCACCAATGTGACGTGCACGGAATCCAGCATCAAATGCCTCTTTGCTTACACGAACACGGATCATATCACGCTGTCCTGTATGCATTACACCCTCGATGCAGTTCATGTATGCATGGAATTTACGCTCAAATACTGGCTCGAAGTCAGCCTGCATGTTCTTGCCGGCAACCTCAACTACGTATGCGATCTGCTGTTTGCTTCCTACTGGCATCTCATCGAAATCAGGTCCGATAACCTCGATCTTATGATCCTCAACCTCGGACATCTCTTTCATCTGAACCAGCTCGCAGCAGTCTACACGAGAGCCGTCGAACTCAACCTGCATATCACCTTTACGGATGATCTCACCCTCGAATGCAGATGCGAATGCAACTGGGATATCGATGTTTGTGATCTTGATCTTGATATCACGAGCCTCAAGAGAAGTTGCGTTGAATTTCTCAAGGTCAGGCTGTACGATCAGAGATTTTGGAACTTTGATGTTAACAGCTGCTGCTGTCTCAACATCGTTTGTTACTACTGGGAATCCAAGAGCGATTGCACCAGCACCAGCTGCTACAACGATTGGGTTCAGAGCGCCAAGTGCGTTAACGAATGCAGGTACACGCTCGAAGGTGTATTTCATCAGTCCTGCAGCATCGCCTGGCTGGATGTTACCGAAGATCAGAGCCGCACGAACAGCTACAGATACAACGTGAACTACAGATGTAACGTCTTTTCCAAGAGGGATCACACGAACGTTAGCGCCTGTTTTGTATCCTTTCTCCATCAGCTGATCGATTACATCGCCAACCAGTGTTACCAGGATACCCTGTGACTGATAGCTCTTTACAAGAGCAACTGCATCATCTGCTGTAGGAGCTTTTCCAAGGATTACAGCTACACCTGGGATATCGCCTGTTACAAGCGGAACACCCAGCTCACGGATGATGGCATCAGAGATATGTCCGGAACATGGAGCCTCGTATGGCTGTGCTCCGTCAATGTATTTCAGAGCCTCGATGAACTCTGCCTCAAGTGCTGTAGCAACACCGGAGTTGAATACGTCTGCAAGACGTTTGTTTCTTCCCTGAAGAGTTTTAACAACCTCAAAACCAGCTTTCATATCAGCAAGAGTTTTGATTTTTGTACCTGTTACTGCGTAGTAGCAAGGAAGGGCATAAGCAGTATCAGGAAAAGCAACAGCTTTGTCCTCGCCATATTTAGCGATCGCGTCATTGATTAAGCCTTCGGTAAGACCACAGACTGTGTCATTTCCGCTAAAAACAACATCAAATAAAGTCATCTTTTACCTCCATATATCTATGAATTAAAGTGTCTGTCTGTTATCAATCTTCTCCTTGATGATCTGGATCTCTTCGATCAGCTTATTGCTGTAATCGAAGGGGGAGCTGCCCTGACGGTCAGCATCGATCACCTCAGAGTTGTAATGGATAAAGCCAAGGAGATCCTCAGCAGGGATTCTGGACTTGATAAATTCTTCGTCCTCCTCACCGCGAACCTTGTTGGCAACCACACCAACCTTTTTCACTCCCAGTCCCTCTGCAAGACGTTTTACATTCTTGTAGGTCTGGATGCTTCTTGCACCAGGCTCGATCACCACGATGAACTGGTCCATTCCGGCTGTGGTGCCTCTGCCCAGATGTTCCAGGCCGGCCTCCATATCCAGAACCACCACATCCGATGAACGGAGCATCAGGTGGCTGATGATTCGTTTCAGCATCACATGCTCCGGACAGACACAGCCGGAATTGGCTGTATCCACAGTTCCCAGAACAAGGAGCTTCACTCCATTACATGTTTTGGCGTAGGTATCCGGGATGTCATCCACTCTGGGATTCATGACGAACACCTTATTGAACTCGTCCGCCCCGGTGCGTTCCTCTACCAGTTTGCGCATCTTAGTGATTGGTACGATCTGATCCAGCTCCTCCTCGGAAAATCCAAGGGCCAGACCAAGATTTGCATCCGGATCCGCATCAGCGGCCAGTACATTTTTCCCTTCATTAGCATACATTCTGGCAAGTGTTGCAGCAAAAGTTGTCTTTCCAACTCCGCCCTTACCGGTTACTGCGATCTTCATAGTTCAATCACCTCATATAGTTATTTTTGCAGCCGACCGGAGAGGCACTCCGGTACGGTGCAACTTTCAATTTATTTCAGAAATCAGATTAGATTCCAAGGGCCTCACGTTTAGCCTCGATGCAAGCGATCATATCCTCGCAAAGTTTGTCGAGATCTTTCTCAACGTGGTAAGCAGCTCCAACAATGTCACGAAGACCATTTGTCAGGATATCAACAACCTCAGAAGATCCGGATACGTATGGATCTACGCCAAGGAATGTCTCGATACCTGTAGCCACTACGTAGTTACCGATGGAAACAGCTTTCTCAGACATGTACTCTGGAGCACATCCTACTACTGGAAGCTGATCGATTCTCAGACCGGAATCTTTAGACAGCTCAGCAGCCAGAATCATCATACGGGAGATATCTACACAGGATCCCATGTGGAGTACTGGTGGGATATCAGCCAGCTCACATACACGTTTCAGACCAGCACCGCAAAGGTCTTTAGCTGCTTTGTCCATCAGACCAGCTCTTGCAGCTGCCTGAGCACCACAACCTGTTGTGATGATGATGATATCGTTAGCGATGAGTTTCTTCATCAGCTCAACGTGCAGGTAGTCAGGACGGATCTTAGGATTGTTACATCCAACGAGAGCAACAGCACCACGGAGAACACCGGATGTTACACACTCAAGGAGAGGTTTGGTTGTTCCTGTAACATCAACCTGAGAGTTTGTAACGCCATCCAGAGTTTTAACGATGGACTCAACAGAATATCCAACTGTAGCTTTCTGAACGATGTCAGGAATGTGGATCAGCTCTGGTTTTCTGTTCTTGAAGTTGTCAATAGCCTCTGTAACGATTGTTTTTGCTACATCCAGAGCGTTGCCTGGCTCAAATCTGATGAACTCAGACAGTGGCTGCTGGCAGATTGGGTTAGTTGTAAAGTATTTTGTATGGAAGCACTGAGTCAGAGGTCCAAGTGCAGGGAAGATACACTGTACGTCTACAACGATCGCCTCACAGGCACCTGTCAGTACAACGTTCTCCTGCTGCAGGAAGTTACCAACCATAGGAACTGCTTTACGCATTGTTACCTCGTTACCTGTACAGCAGATACCGGAAACGATGATTCCTTTTGCTCCAACGGATTTAGCTCTTGCGATCATCTCTGGATCATCAGCGAAGTCACAAACAAACTCAGACAGTGACGGATCATGTCCATGAACAACGATGTTTACATAATCAGCTTTCATTACGCCGAAGTTTGCTGTTGTGTCAGTTGGTTTTGGAGTTCCGAACATAACATCAGAGAACTCTGTTCCTGTCATGGAACCGCCCCATCCATCAGCAAGACCCATACGAAGAGCCTGACGGATCAGTGGTTCTGGTTTGGAAGAGTTACCCATATGGGTCATATGCATACAGGTGGAAACCTCACGGTCTACTGCACGAGGAGCAATGCCCTCATCGATCCACAGTTTCTGCAGATACTCTGGTGCTCTCTTGATCCAGTTCTGGTATCCACGAACTTTTCCGTACTCCATAGCAGCCATCTCAGCAACCTCATGAGCCAGATCGTAGATATCTTTGCCCTCTGTCTCAACATCCCACTCTTTTGCGATGCGGATCAGTTTCTCAGGATCAGCAACCTTGAATGGTCCTTCTGGTTTTGCAGCCATCAGCTCGAAGCAGATCTCACGTCCGTGATCGGAATGAGTAGCTCCACCACCTGCTGTAAATCTTACGAAGTTACGAGCAACGATTCCGTGAGCGTCACATCCACAGATTCCTCTTGGAGCTTTTGGTGTCACACGGCAAGGTCCCATAGTACAGATACGGCAGCAGATACCCTGCTCACCGAACTTACAATGTGGAGTCTGATTTTTTACACGTACCTGCCAGGTATCAGCTCCAACTTTGGCAGCAGTTTCCAGCAGTCGCTCGGTAGCCGCTTCCATCTCTTCGATGCTTGTCAGTTTGAATTCACTCATCAATTTTCCTCCTTAGCTTATAGATTAGTTTTTTCCGTATTGCTCCTTACGGTTTTGCACTAATTAACCCATCTCATCAGACGGGATAAAGAGTAGGTTTATTTTTTTACCTGCCCTGCGGCAGAATAAAAAACAAGGCTTATAACCACAATATCCTATACACAATTCCGGATAACTTCTGTCATCCGATACACTCATACATGCAGATCAGAGACCCAGTTTCTCAACAATTCCCTTCAGGGCTGCTCTCACCGGGGAATCTGCAGGAAGATTTACTGTCGGGGTTCCGTCACAGTCATACTGGTAAACCAGTTCATCCTGTGGAACGATTCCCAGAAGATCGAGACCCTGCTTTTCGATCTCTTCTCTTGTACCGTCGTTGATCTGGCCGTTAGGGGCTCTGTTGATGATCAGGCCGATCTTCTTCGGATGCATATCGCATTCTGCGATCAGCTCCTTGATTCTTCCAGCGGCCTGTACACCTCTTCTGGAACAGTCACTTACCAGAATGGCAATTTCCATTCCCGGAAGCACGCCTCGGCTGATATGCTCCATACCTGCCTCGTTATCAACAACAATATATGGATAGCTGCCCTGCAGCTTCTGAAGCTGTGACTGCAGCAGACCATTCACAAAACAATAACATCCTTTTCCCTGAGTTCTTCCCATTACCAGAAGATCAAAGTCGTCATCCTCGATCAGCGCTCTTGTAAACTGAATCTCAGTATAATCTGCCTTTGACATTCCCGGAGGAATCGGATTATTCAGACTCATCTCTGCTCTTGCGATCTCCTCACGAACATCGCCCAGAGTTTTTTCAACCTCAACGCCGAGTACCTCATTCAGATTCGAATTCGCATCGGCATCAACTGCAAGAATTGGTCCCTTGCCTGTCTCACCCAGATACTGGATCAGCAGACCGGTCAGCGTTGTTTTACCAACACCACCCTTTCCTGCAACTGCAATTACTTTTGCCATCAAAAGTGCCTCCTGTTACTAGTGTTTATTACTCACAGCTCAGCTTTACGACGCTGTTTCCAAGGTCCACCATAAGGATTTTTCCCTGGATCTTTGTCACATCACCGAACAGATCCTGAATCAATACGAACTCGCCGTCCACCTCGATCTTGGATACATTTCTCATGATGACTGTGTCATCACTGCTTTTGTATACGGTTGCAAGACACATATTCAGTCCTCCTTCAGCTGTTCTTTCACAAGAGTAAGGGCAAGACTGAGTCTCAGATTACCCTTCTGGAAGTCAGCAACGCCATCTCTGATCTGCTTTGCAGCATCTGTAAGACCCTGTTCCTCCAGCTTGGCTGCCATCTGATCAAGCTCTGCCGCATGCTGCTCATTATGATTTTTCATATACTCCAGCAGCATTACAGTCTCATTCCTGCATTTATCAGCGGAAGCACATTCACCGTGGCAATGATGCTCATGACAGTGACCGTCAGTTCCATGCTCATGTCCGTGTGCATGACTGTGATCATGCTCATGCCCCTCCTCATGGCTATGAGGATGCTCGTGGCAGTGACCGTCATGGGTATGCTCATGGGTGTGAACCTCATGTCCATGCTCATGACCTGCGCCGTGAGGCACAAGATTTCCATTATCATCATAAATCAAATGCATACTCATTCTCCTTATCGTTATTCCAGATTGGAATCAAACATACCAATATAGAATGACATACTTTTATCAATTATTGTTATTATAACCTATAAATCGAGTTAAATCAAGCAAAAGCATGTAAAGTTCTATGCATATTTCTGCCTTTTACTATGTACAATTGTACTTTTATTAGGTACTTTTAACAAGCCCTTTATTGTTGTCCATTTTTTAACAATCCCTGGCTTTTTCCGCAAACAGACACACATCCCGCAGGGGAACACCGGCATTTCTGGCAGCCTTCTCTGCATCTCTGTATTCCACATAAACTCTCGGCTGCTGCTCTCCCGGTATTCTGCAGCGCTTCACACCCACAGGTCCCCAGGGCGTCTCCACCTCCCCAAAGGATCGTTCCAGAACACTCCTCTCCATCAGAGTTCCTCTGATTCCGATGGTGGTGGTTTCCCTGAACAGGATCCTCTCCATCTGTTCTCTCTTATCCAGATCACAGATCACAGTAATCTCCACCGCCGGTCGGTTTTTTTTCATATAAACAGGTGTGTAATGAACATCTCTGGCTCCGGCCTCCAGAAGCAGTTCCATCACATACCCCAGAACCTCTCCAGTGCAGTCATCCACATCTGTTTCCATTTTCCAGATCCTGTCTCTTTCGATTCCGTTCCCTGAGGCTGCATTTTCCCGGATCAGCATTGCCCGGAGAAAACCTGGGGTTTCGTAGTTTCGCTTTCCGGCTCCAAGACCGATTCTCTCTATAATATAGTGTTCCGGCAGCTGCTCCCCGGTACGGATGGCTGCTGCAATGGCTGCACCGGTGGGAGTGATCAGCTCGCCTCTGACCCCGGATCTCCGAAGGGGAAGCCCCCAGGCAGCAGCGATATTGGAAACTGCCGGTACAGGAACCGGAAGGATTCCATGCTGGCACCGGATCGTACCGCAACCCTCCGTCAGTTCCGGAATATAGACCCTGTCCAGATCAAGATCATCCAGGCAGATGGCAGCGGCTGCAATATCCAGAATGGAATCGATGGCCCCCACCTCATGAAAATGCACCTGTTCCACAGGAACACCGTGGGCCTTTGCCTCCGCCTCTGCCAGAATCAGAAATATCCTTCTGGCATACTCATATGCCCGCTCCGACATCGCACTGTTCCGCAGAAGCTCCAGAATTTCCGGAAGTCCCCTGTCCTCATGAGGATGTGCGCCCCCACAATGATGTCCATGGGAGTGTTCCTCTCCGTGATGATGACCATGGGACTGCTCTCCTCCGTGATGGTGGCCCTGTTCGTGGCCATGGAGGTATTCCATATCATGATCGTGATTCTCATGAATTTCATCCAGTTTTACCAGAAAATCGCACACATCCAGCCCGGACTTTTTCACCCGGCTGATTACAATCTCTGCACCCTTCACCGGAATACTCTCCAGAACTTTTTTCAGCTTTTCCTGATCAGCTCCCAGGTCCAGCAGAGCTGCCACAAACATATCACCACTGATTCCCGATTCGCATTCCAGGTACAATGCTCTACTCATACCCATGTCCTCCCATTCGATTGATCTGTGTAGCTATATACCCTGCACCGTATCCATTATCAATATTCACCACTGCAATACCGTTGGCACAGGAATTGATCATGGTGAGCAGAGCCGCCACTCCGCTGAAGCTGGCACCGTATCCCACAGAGGTAGGCACAGCAATGACCGGCTTATCCACCATTCCACCGATAACACTGGCCAGAGCCCCCTCCATTCCTGCCACTGCTATCACACAGTTTGCCTTCTGGATTCTGTCGATTTTTGAAAAAAGCCGATGAATTCCGGCAACGCCCACATCGTAGATCCTGTCCACATTACTGCCGAAATACTCCGCCGTCTGGGCCGCCTCCTCAGCCACCGCAATATCAGCAGTACCTGCGGTGCAGACTGCAATACAGCCTTCTCTTTTTTTGTCCTTTTTCTCAATCTTGATGATATAGGAAACAGGATCATACTCTGTCTCCGGAAAATGCTCCCTGATCATCCTGTACTGTTCTTCTGAGGCACGTGTTCCAAACACTTCTCCATCCTCCTGGTAAAGTCTGTCAAAGATCTTCAACAGATGCTCCTGTGCCTTTCCTGCACAATAGATCACCTCCGGGAATCCGGATCGCAGTTTTCTGTGCATATCCAGCTTTGCAAAATCCATTTCCTCAAAGGGCTGACGTCTAAAAAAGCCTTCGGCCTCTTCCACCGAAAACTTTCCCTCTTTCACCAACTCAAGCACTTCATGTGCATTCATTCCTGTTCTCCTTTTTCTGTTTTTTGAAAGTTTTCTTCCTGTTCTGTATTCTTTTCAGAATCCGGTTCTGGTATTTCTTCTATATTCAAGTCGACGCTCGCGGAGACTGATTTATCAATACTCACCACCTGTAGAGGTGGGAGTCTTCTCCACTGAGATAAACAGCAGATCGGACTACTTCAATCCGCTCCACTACCTGCTCATGAACCACTGCCGCCATCGGCAGCTCATCAGCAGAAGCTTTTTCTTCTGCCGATACAGATGTCTCATGTTTCCAGGTGAATATTTTGCCCGCTCATTGTATCACAGCAATTTCTGCATGGTCAACCGCAACAATTTCGCAAACCCAGAATACCAGGTCTGTCCCGTTCCACCAGCTTCCACTCACATCAGGCAGCACCGGTCTGCCGTTGCGCCTGACTTTTGACACTGGAATCTGGTAATCCCAATCGGCTTCTGCTATAATAATTCATCATATCTAATACATACGAGGTATTCACAATGGATATTAAACAGTTACAGTATTTTGTCACCAGCACAGACTGTGGCAGCTTTAAAAAGGCCGCTGATCTTCTGTATACATCCCAGCCTCACATCAGCAAGTGCATTAAGGCACTGGAGGACGAACTGCAGGTGGAGCTTCTCCGCAGAAAAGCCAGAGGTGTGGAACTGACAGAGGCCGGAAAAACGGTATATTACACTGCCCGTCAGATGCTGAAGGATGCTGAAAAGATCACATCCATTCAGACTCTGCAAAACAAACAGTTTCTGCGGATCGGATGTCAGACCAGTGATTTTCTGATTCACTCCATCACGGATTATATTCAGAATCAGCCTTTGGATGATATGACGATCCGTTATATCGAGGGAGATATTTCCACATTGATGACAGAGCTGAACCATCGCCACATTGATCTGGCCTTTGCATCTGTCAGCCACGCCATGTTGCCAGCCTTTCATCAGAAGCTGGAAAGCAGGCATCTGGCCTTCTATCCTCTTTTTCAGAAAAAAACACAGCTGCTGGCAGGACCTTCCAATCCCTTTTATAACTGCAACTCTGTGACGGAGAAGGATCTGAAATCTCTTCATTTTATTCAGTTTGAGGAGGACACGGATTTTTTCAGAAAGAACTCCTCTGTTCCCCTTCTGTCCAATGAGCCCTTCGGCCAGCTGGATTATCCGGTGTGCACCAACAGCAGACAGCTGATCATCAGCCTTCTTCTGAACACCGACTACTGTCTCCTGACAGGAAATATCCACCCGGAGCTGTTTGGGGATACAAGAATCCGTTCCATTCCTGTGGAGAGCACAAAGATCAAATATACCTTTGGTTATATCCAGAATTCCAGGGAGTCTCTTTCCCCTTCTGCGCAGAATCTCCTGCAGCATGTAAAACAGCTCATCTTCAAGGGCTGAAACTGAAAGGCTTCTTGTTTTTTTATGATATATATGTATAATAAGATTGGTTTACAAGGTAGTGTCAAATAAGTTATGAAAAAACAGAGTCAAAGAAAAAGGCTCTGATG
>JAUNCZ010000093.1 GCA_030526405.1 Lachnospiraceae bacterium
TATGTCCCTCTTCCTTCATACTTCTGGGAACGTTCTGTGCCGGTTCACCATCATTCATGCGGATTGCAAGAACTTCTCCATCCTCCAGTTCGTCCATAGCCACCTTAGCCTTTACGAAAGTTAAAGGACAAACCTTATCTGTGATATCTACCTGTTCATCGTATTTAATCTCACCCATTGTATGCCTCCCTGATTACTTTTCTGAATTCTTCCTCGCCAACTCTCTGCAATGTCAGACGGAAACGCTCTCCAGGATTTGCATTCTTCTCAAAGAATCCAATAGCTGCATCCGCGACTCTGAACAGAGTTTCTTTGTCCTTGATAATTGGCAGAAGTGTTTCGCCTTTATAAATCTTATTACCAAACAGACCACCAAAGGAAACGATGTATCCGCTCTCCCCAACCCATGCATCTGTTGGACAGGATTTTACACAACGACCGCAGTGATTACATTTATTGCGATCAATCTCCACCTTACCGTCTACCATGGAAAGTGCACTCTCACGGCAGGCCTTCACGCAGACTCCACACTGGATACAATCTTCCTCTTTATAATCTACGATCATACCGCCCTTGATACCCAGGTCATTCTCCTCAGCCTTCAGACAGTTGTTCTGGCATCCTGTGACACCAAATTTGAATTTGTGAGGCAGTTCACGGCCAAAGTAGTGCTCATCCAGCTCCTTAGCCAGCTCATAGGTATCAATACATCCGCTTGGACAGATTTCACTACCCTGACATGCAGTAACTGTACGTACTCTTGGACCACAAACACCTGGCTTTACACCTCCCTCAGCCAGTTTTTCTTTTACTTCCTCAATATCCTCAAAACGAATAAAAGGAATCTCGATACCCTGTCTGGAGGTCATGTGTACATAGCCTTTGCCATACTTTTCAGCTACCTCAGATACAGTACGAATATTTTCAGCAGTCAGGTTACCACCAACCACCTGAAGACGAAGGGAGAAATGTCCTTTCTGCTTCTGTCTCATAAATCCACCTTTTTTTAATGCTGCATAATCCGGTTTTTTTTCTGCCATAGTTACTCTTCTCCTTTTGTATTTTCTATATGTTCTATTGCCTGCTGAAAATCCTCCATAAGGTCCTGCAGATCTTCGATTCCCACACTGACACGTATCAGATCCTCATATACTCCCGCTTCTTCTTTTTGCTTAGGTGTACTGTGAAGACTGATGGTGGATTCCGGATGGATCACCAGTGTCTTTGTGTCTCCAATATTTGAAACCTTTAATGCCAGCTTCAAAGCATTAATTAATGCAAAGGCACGTTCTTTGCTTCCCACACGCATGGTAAAAATAGCGCCATAGCCTTTTGTAAATTGCTCCTTCGCAATGAGATTCCAGGGGCTGCTTTCCAGTCCGGGATAATTAACCTTAATCTCCGGATAATTATCCTCTATCCAGGATGCCAGTTTATAGGCATTTTCACATTGACGCTCCATTCGAAGTCCCAAAGTCTCCACACCCAGCAGATTTAAATATGCGTTCTGTGGGGAAAGACAGGCACCAAAGTTGCGAAAAATCGTTGCTCGCATCCTGCAAATATAAGCCATCGGGCCAAATTTCACATAATCAGTCAGCATCGGATATTTCTCCTTCGACCATTTAAAACGCCCGCGGTCAGTCAATATTCCACTGATTGCACTGCTGTTTCCGTTAATGTATTTCGAGGAGGAATTCACCACAATATCAGCGCCCCATTCCAGCGGACGAATCAGATAAGAGGTTGCTGTAGTATTGTCTACGATTAACGGTAAACCATGTGCATGAGCAAGCTCCGACAACTTCTTAATATCTGTAACATCCAATCCCGGATTTCCGATGGTCTCTGCAAATATCAGTTTCGTATTCTCGTTAATGGCCCCTTCGATTGTGTCCCAATCATTATTCTCAACAAAGACTGTGCGAATACCGAAGCTTTCCAGATCACGAAACAGATCAATAGTTCCTCCGTACAGGCTTGCACTGGTAATGATTTCATCCCCTGCCTGTAAAATGTTTAAAAATGCTGTTGTCAGCGCCGCCATACCGGATGCACAGGCCACAGAGGCCATGCCACCCTCCAGCTTTGTGATACGATTCTCAAAGGCTGAAACGGTTGGATTTGCCACTCTGGTATAACAATATCCTGGCGCCTTATTTTCAAAAATTCCCGCCAGAGACTCAGCACTCTGTTGTGCAAATGCACTGGATTGATAGATCGGCGGTAATGTTGCGCCATGTTTTTCCAGTTCATTACTTCCTGCATGAAGCACTGCTGTATGATATCTCATGTCTGTCTTACCCCCTTTTGTCTGTCTTCAGATACTGAATAGCCGATACTGCTGCATTGGCTCCATCAGAAACAGCCGTCACCACCTGTCGTAGAGCTTTTGCCCGAAGATCTCCCGCCACAAACAACCCAGGTGCAGATGTGATTCCATCCTCGCCTGCAAGGACATAACCGTTCTCATCCACAGAAACATAGGATTTGATCAACTCTGTAGCAGGCTTTGATCCGATTGCCACGAACATTCCATTGACGGATATGCTTCTTCCATCGTGAAGCAGTATCGCTTCAGTTTTTTTATCTCCCTTTACCTCAGAAACCATTGTGTTAAGGAGAAGTTCAATATTTTCCCTGCTTCTGATGCTGTCCAGCACTGCAGCATTTCCTCTGAACTCCTCTCTTCTGTGAATCAGATACACCTTGTTGCACAGATCAGAAAGATATAAAGCATCATCCAGTGCCGTATCACCGCCACCGACCACAGCAACATCCTTTCCTTTATACAGGGATCCGTCACAGTATGCACAGTAGGAAACACCTCTTCCCAGATACTGCTGTTCTCCCGGTACGCTGAGCTGTCTGGGCTCAGCTCCGGTGGCATAGATTAAGGTTTTCGTTTCCAGCTGATTACCGGATTCCAGTTTAACAATCCAGTATTCATCTCCAACAAGCTTCGTCACCTCATCCTCAAGGATTTCCACCTGCTCTTCCAGAACATGCTGTCGAAACTGATCTCCCAGTTCCTCGCCAGATATATTTCTAAATCCCAGATAATTATCAACGCATATGCTTCGTGCAATCTGCCCTGTCCCCTCATATTCTTTTTCTATGAGAATTACCTTTTTTCCGGCCCGCTTCAGATATAGCGCAGCGCTTAATCCTGCCGGACCGCTTCCGATTACTATTGCTTCGTACATTTATTTCTCCTGTAAAAGAGCCTGTCTATACGATTAGCTCTCTCTTGTCTATAAGTCCCTCGATATTTTCGGATTATATGCTTTTCTACCTACCAAAGCTATAGGTAATTGTTTTGTTCGAAGCAGTATATAGTGAATTTTGTTAGAAATTTTTCCTGTAGCAATTGTTTCACCACAAATTTATATTACATAATACCACTCTTCACTTTGCGAAATTGACGTTTTGATTCTTTTACCCTTACCATAGTCTACATATTCCAGTTCCTGGTTTTTAATACTTACTCTGGTATTGGCAGGAATTGATTTTGTAATAAACGCATTACCACCAATAACAGTATTTTCACCAACAACCGTTTCTCCGCCAAGAACAGATGCACCGGCATATATGGTTACATTATTCTCTATCGTTGGATGCCTCTTTTTCCCACTTAGTTTCTGACCACCTTTTGTAGATAAAGCACCAAGAGTAACTCCCTGATATATTTTCACATTATCTCCAATATTCGTTGTCTCGCCAATTACAATTCCTGTGCCATGGTCAATGAAGAAATACTTGCCTATCGTAGCTCCCGGATGAATATCTATTCCGGTTCTTGAATGTGCATACTCTGTCATTATTCTCGGGATGACAGGCATCTTTAACAGGTATAATTCATGTGCGATTCTATTAATTGCTGTTGCGTAAATACCAGGATAAGCAAGTATGATTTCATCCTTGCAAAGAGCTGCAGGATCTCCGTCAAAAGCCGCTTGCAAATCGGTTTCTATATATTCGCGAATCACTGGGATCTGTTTAAAAAACTGCTTACAGATCCGATAGCTTTCAGCTTCAATCTCTTCATCTGAAACAGATTTACCAGCGTTGTAAAATAATAAGGCTTTTTTCCCCTGTTTATGAAGATGGTAAAAAATGTCCTCAATAAGTACTGATATGTTCGAGTCAAGATTATAAATTTTTACACCTGAATCACGGAAATATCCCGGAAAAATAATCTGTAAGATTTGATTTACCAGGGTCCTGATTTCTTCCTTATCCGGCTTATTATAGAAATTAACTGCATCTATATCTCTACCCTTCGTATAATCATTTAGTACAATATCAAGTAATTCTTTTACCTCTTTTCCAACACTCTGAACATTCATATTTCACTCCTCCTTATAAATATCTATATGAAAATCTCCGCCTGGGGAGACTATCCGTGCTCTTCTGATCAGCTTTAGATGACCAGAAGCTTGGCGCATCCTCCCGGGGCTTTATCTTAGTCGGAAATCGGGCTCCCACTAAGATAAAGCCCCCGATTAATAATCAGGGGCTTAACAATGAATCAGGCAAAAGATCTTATTGCCTTAACCAGATACTCAATATCTTCTGGAGTATTGTATATTGCAAGAGTAGGTCTCACAACACCCTCAAGTCCAAAATGCCTGAGAATCGGCTGTGCACAGTGGTGTCCCGTTCTGACGGCAATGCCAAATCCGTCCAGACGCTGTCCTACTTCGTCAATTGAATGTCCATCCAGTACGAAGGATAACGCACTTGATTTCTCCCTTGCTGTTCCAATCAGATGTAAGCCCTGGATCTTTCCAAGTTCCTTCATTCCATATGTAATAAGTTCATGCTCATAACGACCCACATCTGCGATTCCGATATTTCTTAAATAAGTAAGTGCCTCACCAAGTGCTACCGCGTCACCAATGCTGCCTGTTCCGGCTTCAAATTTATTTGGCGCCGGATTATAGATGGTACGTTCAAAAGTAACATCCGCAATCATGTTTCCTCCACCGTGATAAGGTTTTGCTTCCTCTAAAACCTCTTTCTTTCCGTAGATTGCTCCTATACCGGTAGGTGCATAAACCTTATGGCCTGAGAATACAAAGAAATCAGCATCCAGCGCAGTTACATTTACCGGAATATGGGCTATTGACTGTGCACCATCTATAAGGATCCGAACCCCGTGACGATGAGCAATGGCAATAAGCTCTGCAACTGGGGTAATAGTTCCAAGTACATTTGAAACCTGTGTTACAGAAACGAATTTCGTTTTCCTTGTAAATAATTTCTCATACTCAGATAAAATAAGCTGACCGTCTTCATCAACAGGAATAACCTTAATAACCGCGCCTGTTTCCTGAGCTACAAGCTGCCATGGAACAATATTTGCGTGATGCTCTAAGAGTGAAACAATAATCTCATCTCCAGGTGAAAGCAATGGTTTAACATAGGAATGTGCCACCAGATTAATAGCTTCTGTAGTACCTCTTACAAAAACAATATTGTCCTTTGAAGGTGCACCTATGAAATCAGCAACAATCTGTCTGGCACCTTCATAAGCATCTGTTGATTTTGCAGCAAGTGTAAAAATCGTGTCGATGTCCGGATTCAATTCATTTTTCCTTCTTGCCAGCTGACC
>JAUNCZ010000033.1 GCA_030526405.1 Lachnospiraceae bacterium
AGTGGTTTCACGTACCTATCGCTAGCCGTCGCGCCAGCGACTTGGTACAATTGTAGTATTACGAAAAGTAAATTACAGTGTTTTCTGAAGGAACATGAGGGAACAAAGGTGGTTCATGAGCAAGTAGCGAAGCGGATTGCGAATGTCCGCTTTACTGAACATGAGGAAACAAAGGGAGTATGTTTGAAAGCTGCCCCTGATGTGGAAAGGAGAAGAAATGTCATCCTATGTAGAATTAAAGAATGTGACGAAGGTATATCGTATGGGTGAGGTGGAGATCCACGCCTGTGACGGCATAGATTTTCAGATTGAAAAGGGAGAATTTGCCATTATTGTGGGCCCCTCCGGTGCAGGAAAGACCACAGTGCTGAACATTCTGGGAGGAATGGATACTGCTACAGCAGGTGAAGTGCTGGTGGATGGTGTAAATATTGCGGGATTTAACAGCAGAAAGCTGGTGAAGTACAGAAGGGACGACATCGGCTTTGTATTTCAGTTTTACAATCTGATGCAGAATCTGACGGCGCTGGAGAATGTGGAGCTGGCCATGCAGATCTGTAAGGATCCTCTGGATCCCGGAAAGGTTCTGGAGGAGGTGGGCCTGGGAGACAGGAAGGGGAATTTTCCTGCCCAGCTCTCCGGTGGTGAGCAGCAGAGGGTGGCCATTGCAAGGGCCCTTGCCAAGAATCCAAAGCTGCTGCTCTGCGATGAGCCCACAGGAGCTCTGGATTATGTAACGGGAAAGGCCATATTGAAGCTTCTGCAGGATACCTGCCGGGAGAAGGGTATGACGGTGATCGTAATTACCCACAATACTGCCCTGACGCCCATGGCAGACAGGGTGATCCACATCCGAAACGGGAAGGTCAGCAAAATGGAATGCAATGAAACCCCTGTTCCGGTGGAGGCGATTGAGTGGTAAGGATATCTTGTGAAGCAACGGAAGAAATGTTTATGATCCACCACCTGAAGGTGGAGAAATTCTGTTTTCACAAAATGAAAGGATCGTATTTATGAAACAGGTACTTGGCAAGGATTTTCTTCGGGAAATCCTGAAAAATAAGGGACGATTTCTGTCCATCTTATTTATCGTAATGCTGGGGGCAGCATTTTTTTCAGGAATCCGTTCCGCAGGCGGAGATATGAAGAATACGGCAGACCGGTATTACGATGATACAGATCTGATGGATATCCGTGTGCTGTCCACCATGGGAATGACGGAGGAGGACCTGCAGGATCTGGCTTCTCTGGATGAGGTGGAGCTGGTGCAGGGGGGCTATTCCATGGATGTGCTGATCCAGTCGGACAGCGGCGAAACTGCGGTGAAGGTGATCGGTGATCAGATGGAGGTGAATCTGCTGATGCTGGAGGAGGGGCGACTGATCCAGCAGGCAGGAGAGTGTGTGGCGGATGCCCGGTTTATGAAAAATCATGGCTATTCCATCGGTGATACCATCGTTCTTCGGTCCGGTACGGAGGAACCTCTTGGGGATTCCATGAAACGGGATACCTTTACCATCGTGGGCTCCGGTTATCTGCCCTACTATATGGACCTCACCAGAGGGGTGGGCTCCATTGGGGATGGCAGTCTGGCAGGATTTCTGGTGGTAACACCCCAGGTGTTTGATCTGGAGGTGTATACAGAGGCCTATGTGCGGCTTCAGGGAGCGAAGGAGCTGAACTGTTATAGTGAAGAATATGAGAAGCTGGCAGAGGCGGCTGTGGATAAAATGGAAGAAATCTCCGATTCCTGTGAACAGAGGAGGTATGATTTTGTTCGACAGGAGGCCCAGGAGAAGATCAACGAGGGAAAACAGGAGATCGCTGATGCGAAGCAGGAGCTGTCCGATGCCAAAAAAGAGCTGGCGGATGGAGAGCAGAAGCTGAAGGATGGTAAAAAGGAGCTGGATGATGCCAAAGAAGAGCTGGATGCCGGAAAGCAGGAGTTGGCGGATGCCAAAAAAGAGCTGGATGACGGGGAACAGCAGCTGGCCAGTGCCAGAGCAGAGGTGGATGCAGGAGAGCAGCAGCTGACCAGTTCCAGGGCGGAAATTGATGCGGGAGAACAGCAGCTCAGCAGCGCAAAAGCAGAGCTGGATGAGGGGAAATCCCAGTTGCAGGCTTCCAGGGCAGTGCTGGATGCATCGGAACAGCAGCTTTCTGAGGGAAGAGCGGAGCTGGATGCGGGAAAGCAGCAGCTGGATGCGGCAGAGGCGGAGCTGAAGGCCGGAGAAGAGAAGGCGGCAGCGGGAAGGCTGGAGCTGGATGAGGGAAAAACTCAGCTGGATGCAGCGAAACTGCAGCTGGATGCAGCAGAGACAGAGCTGACAGCGGCGGCGGCAGAACTGGAAGCCGGCCGGCAGCAGATTGAAGAAAACAGAGCACTTCTGGAGTCCGGTAAGGCAGAGATTGCAGCTGCAGAAGAGCAGATTACCCAGAAGGAGCAGGAGCTTGCCCTTGCCTGGAAGCTGTACGATGCAGGGGTTCTTGCGTTGGAGCAGATGAAACAGTATCTCCCTGCGGACAGTGCCCTGCTGCAGCAGATGGAGCAGCAGCTGGCCAATACCTGTCAGCAGCTCTCTGATGGTCAGGCACAGCTGGATGCAGGAAAGGCCCAGCTGGAAAGCGAAAAGGCAAAACTCTCTGAGGGAGAGCAGCAGCTGGCGGCAGGAGAAGCAGAGCTGGCGGAAGGCCGGGCAAAATATGAAGCAGGACTGGCTGAGTATCAGGCAGGACTGGAGCAATATAATTCCTCTCTCGCAGCCTGGGAACAGGGAGAAGCGGAATGGCAGGCAGGAATGAAGGAGCTGGAAGCAGGCCGGGAAAAGGTGGAGGCTGCCAGAGAAGAGTACCTGAAGGGGGAAGAAAAGTGGCAGCAGGGAAATAAAGCCTTTGAAGAGGGCAAACGCCAGTATCTGGAGGGGGAAGCCGCCTGGGAGGTCGGAAAACAGCAGTATGATCAGGGAGTGGAATCCCTGCAGGCCGGAAAGCAGCAGTATCAGGAGGGGCTGGCCGCATGGCAGGCGGGCAAACAGCAGTACGATCAGGGAGTGGAATCCCTGCAGGCCGGAAAGCAGCAGTACCAGGAGGGGCTGGCTGCATGGCAGGCGGGCAAACAGCAGTATGAAGAGGGGCTCTCCACCTGGGAAAGTGGCAAACAGCAATACGAAGAGGGGCTTTCCTCCTGGAAGGATGGAAAAAAACAGTATGAGGATGGCCTGGCAAGCTATGAGAAAAATCTGAAAAAATGGCAGGAGGGACAGCAGGAATATCTGGAGGCAGAGGCGGAGGCCCTTCCTGAGATTGCCAAAGCAGAGCAGGAACTCTCTGATGCAGAGGAAAAACTGGCTGATCTGGAAAAACCGAAGTGGTATGTGCTGGACAGGGATAAGATCCAGTCTTGTGTCTCCTTTGGAATGGATGCAGACCGTATGGACAGTCTGGGCAATGTGTTCCCGGTGCTGTTTTTCCTGGTGGCGGCTCTGGTGAGCCTCACAGCCATGACCAGAATGGTGGAGGAGCAGAGGCTGCAGATCGGAACCATGAAGGCCCTGGGCTATGGCAGCGGTGCCATTGTGGGTAAATATCTGGGTTATGCTCTTCTTGCCACTGTAACCGGTGCTGTAATCGGTGTGATCATTGGAGAAAAGGCCCTGCCCTGGGTGATCATGTCCTCCTACGGCATTATGTATACCGGTCTGCCCTATCTGGATACCCCCATCAACTGGGTGCAGGGATCTCTGGCAGTGCTTCTGTCCGTGCTCTGCACAGGGGGAGCCACACTGGCAGCCTGTGGCCGGCAGCTGCTGGACAGCCCGGCGAAGCTGATGCGGCCGGAAGCCCCCGTGGGAGGCAGCAGGATCCTGCTGGAGCGAGTGGGATTTCTGTGGATACGATTCAGCTTCACAACAAAGTCTACACTGAGGAATCTGTTTCGATACAAAAAGCGCTTCATCATGACCATCATCGGTATCGGTGGCTGCATGGCCCTGATGCTGGTGGGCTTTGGCCTTCGTGATTCCATTACA
The DNA here is from genome assembly GCA_030526405.1 of Lachnospiraceae bacterium. Taxonomy (GTDB): domain Bacteria; phylum Bacillota; class Clostridia; order Lachnospirales; family Lachnospiraceae; genus JAKSRN01. Next base: position 4,029 of record JAUNCZ010000033.1, read on the forward strand.
GTGGTGGCAAGAAACCAGTACAGGGAAATCTTTATGCAGGATGCCACCGTATCCATAGAAAACGATGCTCACAGGACGGAGAGAGAGGAACTGTTGCAGACTGTCTCAGAGTATCCTGGAATCACAGATTTCATGGAAATCTCCCAGAATTCTGTTACACTCCAGGCAGGAGATACAGACAGGACGGCATTTCTGTATGTGCCGGAGCAGGTGGAGCGTGCAGGGGAGTATGTTTGCTTCAGAGACAGAGTTACCGGGGAGGAATACTCCTATCCGAAAGCGGGAGCAGCCCTTTCTGAAAAAACAGCCTCCATGTTAAAGGTGCAGGTGGGAGATACCATCACTATCCAGAAAGGGGAGGGAGAACCCTTCCATGAGGTTTCTGTGGAGCGTATCGTGGAAAACTATGTGCAGCATTACTGCTTTATCTCACCGGAGGTGTACGAAAAGGTCTTTGGAGAGACGGTGGAGTACAATCAGCTCTGCCTCCAGTATGAGGATTTTACAGAAGAGGATGAGGAAAAGCTGGGAATTACACTGCTGAAGCTGAAGGGCTGCAGCGGCTTTTCCACCACAAGAACACTGGATCAGCAGATCCAGGATATGCTGCAGACTCTGGACAGCGTCATCTGGGTGCTGATCGGTGCCGCTGCCCTGCTGGCATTTGTGGTACTGTACAATCTGAACAGCATCAACATGACGGAGCGAAAACGAGAACTGGCTACTTTGAAGGTTCTGGGCTTCTATGATCCGGAGGTGGCCATGTATGTGTACAGAGAAAATATCCTGCTGACTCTGCTGGGGATTGTGGCAGGCTGTTTTCTGGGAAAAATGCTCCATCTCTTTACCATCCTCACCGTGGAGGTGGATCTGATGATGTTTGGACGTACCATCGTCTGGAGCAGCTATGTGATCTGTGGAATCCTGACACTGGTGTTCTCTCTGGTGGTGAATCTCATCATGTATTCACACTTTAAGAAAATTGATATGATCGAGTCTCTGAAATCGGTGGAGTAAACCGCTTTCCTTTATACTTTTTTCTTGCCAGCTGTTTTACCCTGTGATACATTTATTTCTAACGCTGTATGATAGTTTCTTACGCAGGAAAGGAAAAGACAGATGATTTCATTTGAAAGTGATTATATATGCGGTGCCCATCCAGGGGTGCTGGAACGATTAGTGGAGACAAATATGGTGCCTGTTTCCGGCTATGGCTGTGATCCCTTCTGTCACAGTGCAGAGGAGAAGATCCGGGCTGCCTGTCAGTGTCCGGAGGCTCAGGTACGGTTTATCACCGGCGGAACCCAGACCAATCAGCTGGTGATCAGCACCATTCTTACCAATTATCAGGGAGTGGTGGCAGCCAGAACAGGACATGTCAGCACCCACGAGGGTGGTGCCATCGAGTATACAGGTCACAAGGTGCTGGAAATTGAGGGAAAAGATGGAAAAATTGCCCCGGACACACTGCGAGGCTTCCTGCAGACCTTCTGGAATGACGGAAATCATGAGCATATGGTGGAGCCGGGAATGGTATATATCTCCTTCCCCACGGAATACGGTACACTGTATACAAAGAAGGAGCTGACAGAGTTGTATGCAATCTGCCGGGAATATGAGATTCCTCTGTTCATTGACGGTGCCCGTCTGGGCTATGGTCTTGCCAGCAGCAGCTGTGATCTGACCCTTCCGGAGCTGGCACAGCTCTGCGATGTGTTCTATATCGGAGGAACCAAAGTGGGAGCCCTCTGCGGCGAGGCAGTTGTCTTTACCCACAACAACGTTCCCAAGGGCTGGGTGACACAGCAGAAGCAGCATGGCGCCCTTCTGGCCAAGGGACGCCTGATCGGGGTGCAGTTTGATGCGTTGTTTACAGAGGGACTGTATCTGGAGATCAGCCGTCATGCCATCAGAATGGCAGAGCAGCTGAAGCAGCTGTTTCTGGACAAGGGATATCCTCTGTTTCTGGATTCCCCCACAAACCAGCAGTTCGTGATTCTGGAAAATACTGCCATGGAGGAACTGAAAAAGCAGGTGGCCTTCAGTTTCTGGGAGGCCTATGATGAGACTCATACAGTAGTGCGCTTTGCCACCAGCTGGTCCACAAAAGAGGAAGAAATCCAGCTGCTTGCAGACCTGCTGTAACAGGGAAAGAGAGGACAGATATGATTGATATGATGGATATTATTGCAGATGCGCTGAAGGATTCTGTAAATCTTCTCCCCTTCCTGTTTCTGACCTACCTGTTTATGGAATATGTGGAATCCCGCGCTATGACCGGTGTCACAAAAACCGTGGCCAGAGTGGGAGCCTGGGGGCCTCTGTTCGGAGGTGTTACAGGAATTGTTCCCCAGTGTGGCTTTTCCGCCGCTGCAGCAGGTCTGTTTTCAGGAGGAGTGATCTCTCTGGGCACATTGCTGGCTGTTTTTCTTGCCACATCAGATGAGATGCTGCCCCTGTTTATCTCCCATGGCCTGGAGATGGGCACCATGGTGAAGATCATCGGGGTGAAGATCGGAATTGCCATTGTATCCGGCTTTATTGTGGATGCTCTGGTAATGGCACTGAAGAAAAAGAGAACAAAGACCATTCATGATTTCTGTGAAAGTGAGGATTGTGAGGAGGAGGACGGAATCTTCCTGGCAGCGGCCAAGCACACAGTTAAGATCTGGCTGTTTATCCTGGTTGTGAATCTGGCTCTGAATTTCCTGCTGGAGACCACCGGCTTTGAGGCTATGATGCAGACTATCAGCGTGAACCACTGGCTCAGTGTTCCTGTGATCTGTCTGGTGGGACTGATTCCAAACTGTGCCGCCTCAGTGGTGATCACAGAGCTGTATCTGAACCAGCTGATCACAGGTGGTGCCATGATGGCAGGCCTGCTGGTGAGCTGCGGCGTGGGACTGCTGGTGCTGTTCCGAGCAGATCACAATATGAAGGAGAGTATCAAGATCACCGGTATCATGTACGGCCTGGGAGTATTCTGGGGCCTGCTGATCGAGATTCTTGGAATTGTATTTTAATCATTATTCAGAATGATAAAAGTGAAACCCGGAAACAGAGAATATGTTTTATTACACGATTCTCTGTTTCCGGGTTTTTTATGTGATTCACAAGATTTGTTTGTATAATTACGGAAATCATCATTTTTGTTGCACAATAAAGAGATGCTATGATAAAATTGATATATATGTTGCGCTATTCAGAGAACTGGAGCGGCAGTCTCTGGGCATGCATACAAGTAACTGTAGTTTGGTGATTTCATGGGTAAAGGAGGAAAGAATTATTTATCAGCTGATCGAATCAATCAATAATGCGGTCAACAACTTCATCTGGGGTGTCCCGGCAATGATCTGTATCATTGGTGTTGGCCTGTATCTGACAGTCAGAACCCGCTGTGTGCAGGTTCGCAAATTTGGCTATGCCATGAAAACCACACTGGGACGAATCTTTGACAAAAAAGAGGCCAGTGATGGTGCCATGTCTCCTTTCCAGGCTGTATGTACGGCTCTGGCGGGAACAGTAGGAACAGGAAATATCGCCGGCGTTGCAGGTGCCATTGCCATTGGAGGCCCGGGTGCAGTATTCTGGATGTGGTGCTCTGCATTCCTTGGCATGTGTACCAAATTCGCTGAGGTTACCCTGGCAGTGCATTACCGTGAGAAGAATGCAGAGGGTGATTATGTAGGCGGTCCTATGTATTACATTAAGAACGGTCTTGGAAAAAAATGGCAGTGGCTGGCAGTTCTGTATTCCGTATTTGGTGTTCTCACTGTATTCGGAACCGGTAATGCCACCCAGGTTAATACCATCGTTGCTTCCATTGATGCGGCTCTCCGCAGCTTCAATGTTGTTGAGGAAAGCTCTTTTGGAACCATCAACCTGGTGATCGGTATTGTGATCTGTATCCTTGTGGGACTGGTTCTTCTTGGCGGAATCAAACGAATCGGTCGTGTTACAGAGAAACTGGTTCCATTCATGGCTGTTCTCTACATTATCCTTGGACTGGGTGTTGTGGTACTCCATGCAGGAAACATCGGACCTGTATTTGCATCCATCTTCTCAGGAGCATTTTCTCCTAAGGCTGTAACAGGCGGTGTGGTGGGAACCATGTTCATGAGTATGAAAAAGGGTGTTTCACGAGGCATCTTCTCCAATGAGGCTGGTCTTGGTACCGGTTCCATTGCCCATGCCTGTGCAGATACTCAGGATCCTATCAAACAGGGTATGTTCGGAATCTTTGAGGTATTTACAGATACCATCGTAATCTGTACCCTTACAGCTCTTGTTATCCTCTGCAGCGGCGTAGGCGTTGAGTACGGTGTGGCAGCAGGTGCTGAGCTTACCATCTCAGGCTTTGTTTCCACCTACGGAAGCTGGGTATCCATTTTCACAACAGTGGCTATGTCCTGCTTCGCATTCTCCACCATCATTGGCTGGGGTCTCTACGGATCCAGATGTATGGAGTTTGTATTCGGTTCCAAAACCATCAAGGGCTTTATGGTGGCCTATGCACTGGTAGCTATTCTGGGCGCCACCGTTAAGCTGGATCTGATCTGGGGAATCTCTGATACCTGCAACGGTCTCATGGCAATCCCCAACTTAATTGCCCTGTTCCTGCTGTCCGGAACAGTGGTGAAACTGGTAAAGGAGTCACTGGATAAATAAAGAGACTCCAATGGAATATTGATGAATAGTTCAAGGCTGCAGAACTGTCTGTGAACCTGAGGGTATCACAGATGGGTGCTGCAGCCTTTTTGTGCCAGTATTTCATCGCAAAAAACACCTCTGCATCTACAGGGAGAGGAGTAAAAATCAGAACTGTCATCTTTGCCTTTGAGGCTGGAATCTATTATAATAACAGATATAGTATTCCTGTATCGGAAGTCCGGATAATTGCAGGATTTCGAAGTCTTCAGAATAAAATGAAAATTGTTACTATTACCAGAAGGAGGAATAAAAAATGGTATATAAAATTGAAAATGATAAGCTTAAGGTTCAGATTGACACAAAGGGAGCTGAGGTTGTCAGCGTGGTATGCAAGGAAAGCGGCGATGAGTGTATGTGGTGCGGAGACCCTTCTGTCTGGGGACGTCATGCCCCCATCCTGTTTCCCTACACAGGAAAGCTGACTGGAGGAGCATTTACAGCAAAGGGAGGTACCTATACAGGTGGACAGCACGGCTTTGCCAGGGACGTGGAGCATAGATTTGTGGAGCAGTCAGAGGATAGACTGGTACTGGAGCTGCGATCCAATGAGGAGACAAGGGCAAAATTCCCCTATGAATTTGTTCTCCGCTCGGTCTTTACCCTGGAGGGCAATACCCTGCATCATACACTGGAGGTGGAGAATCCTGCGGAGGAAACTCTTCAGTTCGGTATCGGCTATCATCCGGCCTTTACCTGTCCTTTTGATGAGAACCACGACACAGAGGATTACGAGTTCCGCTTTGACAAGCTGGAGAGTCCACTGGTGATCGATGCCAGACCAAATGGCCTCTTAAGTGGAAAAAACTACTATCTGGGAGCGAATCTGGACACCATCCAGCTGACAGATCACCTCTTTGACAATGACAGCTACTGCATGGTGAATCTGAAGAGCAGCACCCTTGGTATCTATGAGAAGGATTCTGACAGAAGCATCGTATGCAGCATTGAGGGGTATCCCTATACTCTGATCTGGAGTCAGCTTACAGAGAAGATCCGCTTTGTGTGTATTGAGCCCTGGCATAGTCTTACAGGCTCGGAGGAGGGCTCCCAGGAGTGGGAGAAGAGACCGGTGGCCGCCTGCCTGAAGCAGGACGAGGTGTTCCGCACAACCTTAAGCACAACCTTTAATCGATAAATAAGCACAGTTTTGAAGTGATAGGTAAGCCTAACCTTTAATTGATAAGCAGGCACAACTTTTAAACCACAAATAAACACGATCTAAAATTGAGAATTACCCACAATTATTACCCGATTATTGATAGAACAAGGAGAATTAGTCTATGGCAAAATATATGATGGCACTGGATTCTGGTACCACCTCCAACAGATGTATTCTGTTTGACAGGCATGGAAAAATCTGCAGCGTGGACCAGCTGGAGTTTACCCAGTTCTTTCCAAAACCCGGCTGGGTGGAGCATGATGCCATTGAAATCTGGAATACCCAGCTGGCAGTGGTGAAAAATGCCATGGAGCAGGTGGGAGCCTCCTGGGAGGACATTGCAGGCATCGGTATCACCAATCAGAGGGAGACTGCCATTATCTGGGATAAGAAAACAGGAACGCCTTTGTGCAAGGCAATTGTGTGGCAGGATCGAAGAACAGCGGAATACTGTGATTCTCTTAAAGAAAAAGGTCTTACAGAACTGTACAGAAGCAAAACAGGTCTGGTGATCGATCCATATTTTTCCGGCACCAAGATCCGCTGGATGTTGGAACATGTGCCGGGAGCAAGGGAGAGAGCAAACAGAGGAGAACTGCTGTTTGGAACCGTTGAGACCTGGCTGATCTGGAAGCTGACAGGAGGAAAGGTCCATGTAACGGACTATTCCAATGCCTCCCGAACCATGCTGTTCAATATCAATACCCTGACCTGGGATCAGGAGATCCTGGAGGAACTGGAGATTCCTGTGTGCATGCTGCCGGAGCCAAAGCCCTCCAGCTGCGTATATGGAATGACTGCACCGGATATTTTCGGTGGAGAAATTCCCATAGCGGGAGCGGCGGGAGACCAGCAGGCGGCTCTGTTCGGACAGACCTGCTTTCATCCGGGAGATGCAAAGAATACCTACGGAACAGGCTGCTTCCTTCTGATGAACACAGGAGAGAAACCGGTATTCTCTGAAAATGGCCTGGTTACCTCCATTGCCTGGGGACTGGATGGAAAGGTAAATTACTGTCTGGAGGGCTCTGTTTTCGTGGCAGGCTCTGCCATTCAGTGGCTGAGAGATCAGGTACGGCTGCTGGATTCTGCCGGAGATTCTGAGTACTTTGCCAATAAAGTGGCTGACACAGGAGGCTGCGTAGTGGTGCCGGCTTTTACAGGTCTTGGTGCCCCTTATTGGGATCCCTATGCAAGGGGAGCAATCCTGGGACTTACCAGAGGAACTACCAAGTATCATCTGGTCCGTGCTACCCTGGAATCACTGGCTTACCAGGTCTATGATGTACTCCATGCCATGGAACTGGATACAGGCCTGTCTCTGGCAACCCTGAATGTGGACGGAGGTGCTTCTGCCAACAACCTGCTGCTGCAGATGCAGGCCAACCTGAATCAGGCTCCTGTACAGAGACCAGACTGTGTGGAGACCACCGCCATGGGAGCTGCCTATCTGGCAGGTCTTGCAGTGGGCTACTGGAACAGCAAAGAGGAAGTGATCGAGAACAGAAAGATCGCAGCAGAGTTCACTCCTGCCATTGATAAGGAGATGCAGGAGAAGAAGCTTCGAAAATGGCACAGAGCAGTGGAGGCTGCCAAGGGCTGGGCCAGATTAGAGGAATAAAACAGAATACAGAAACAGAACAGAATACAAAAATAGAAAACAGAAATAGAATTCAGAAAATGAATTCAGAAAATGAAATCAGAAAGAGGAAGCAGAGGAAATGGAAGCATCAGATACAATATCATTCAGAAAGGCACTGGAAGCTGTTCTGGAGGGACAGAGAAGTGATGAAAGACTGAAGGGAAGGATGAATGCCAGCCTGGATCTGCAGGTTCTGGACTGCGATGAGGAACACAGACAGTGGGCAGAGTATGCCTATGATCTGAAGGAAATGCATCTGAATCCCTATGACGGAATCCACGGTGGTGTGATCTGCGCTCTGACAGATACCTGCGGCGGTGTCACCATTGCGGTGGCTGCTGGAAGGATGCCCTCCACCACAGATCTGTCCTGCAGCTATCTGAGGCCTATGAACGGGCAGCATTTTCGGATCCGGGTGGAGCTGACACTCCTTGGAAACCGCCTGGCGGGCTGCAGCTGTTCTGTATATGACAGGGACAGTGATAAGCTGCTGGTGACAAGTATGCTGAAATATATACTTCTGGATATTCCCACAAAAACAGAATAGAAGAGAATCGGTCCGACGCAGGTGAGACCTGGCGCGGGATTTTGGTCAGCATTTGCTGAGATAAAAAAGAGAGAGGGGGCTGCCACAACAACCGTTGCGGCAGCCCCCTTTATAATGTAAAGAAGAAAAGTAGATTATAACGTAGATCAGTTCAGCTCCAGGATTACAAACTGATATCCTTCAAGCTGCAGAGTATCTCCTGTCTGGGAAAGCTGATCCAGATTGTTCATGAGTACGGATTTTACTGTGCCTGGAAGCACCATTGTCTGAGGCTCTCTCTGGAAGTTTCCGATTACAAGAACCTTCTGGTTCTCTCCCTTACGGATATAAGCCATCAGGTTTTTCTGCTCCGGAAGGTAAGGAACTGTCTCACCGTAGATGAGAGCATCCTCATAGGCAGGATTCTTTCTCAGAGCGATAAGCTCTTTGTACCACTCAAACATGGATCCCTCAACACCAACCTGAGAAGCTGCATTGATCTCCTTGAAGGTTGGGTTCATCATCAGCCAAGGTGTTCCCTTAGTGAAGCCACCGTTCTCTGAATCATCCCATGGAATAGGAGTACGGGCATTATCACGGGAGAAATGAGATACAACCTTCAGTGCCTTCTCTGGAGACAGACCTGCATCCAGGGCTACCTGGTACTCATCCAGTGTGCTGATGTCATTGATCTGGGAGATATCCTGGAAGTTTACATTTTCCATTCCAAGCTCCTGTCCCTGATAGATGAAAGGAAGTCCTCTCAGCATATAGTTTAAGCCGCCCAGCATCTTTTTGCTGGCATCGCAGCAGTCACCCTCTGGAATATAGTGGGAAACACCACGGGGCTCATCGTGGTTCTCGATAATATTGGAAAGGAAACCGATGTTTCCTGCACGCTTCTGGCTTCCGAAGCAGGCCTCTTTGTACTGCTCAGGAGTAACAGGCTGCTGTGTATACCATCCCTCATCTGTCTTGTTCAGAATTGTCTCTGCAAAGTCAAACATGGAGGAGAAGTAACCATCATCTCCAATGATGGATGGAAGAGCGTCCGGTTTCTCATTGAAAACCTCACCTACAGAGAATGCATTGTGTGGTTTGAAGGTTCTGTCTGCCATCTCATTTAAGAAGATATCAACACCCTCTGCCTCCTCCAGCATTTTGGAGGTAGCGCACATGCCGTCCTCACGGTCTGCAGGCATATTGTAGAATGGAAGCTTTTTCTTGATGTTCATGATGGCATCAATACGGAATCCGGAAACTCCTTTGTCCAGCCACCAGTTGATCATCTTGTAAACATCCTCTCTCACCTCTGGGTTCTCCCAGTTCAGATCCGGCTGTTTCTTATGGAATACATGGAGATAGATCTTATCAGTATGTCCCGGAAGCAGATCCCATACAGGTCCTCCGAAATAGCTTCTCCAGTTACATGGAAGAGGCTCACCCTCATGCCAGTCTTCGATATAGAAGTATTTTCCGTAGCGTCCGTCAGGATCCTGGCAGGCCTTTTTGAACCACTCATGCTCATCGGAGCAGTGGTTTACAACCAGATCCAGTACCACATGCATATCTCTTCTTGCAGTCTCTGCTAACAGATCATCAAAGTCGTCCATTGTTCCGAAAACAGGATCAATATTGTAATAGTCGGAGATATCATATCCCTGGTCTGCTAAAGGAGAGCAGTAAAATGGGGAAATCCAGATAATGTCGATTCCCAGATCCTTCAGGTAATCCAGTTTCTGGATGATGCCGGGGATATCGCCGATTCCGTCATCGTTGCTGTCGTTAAAGCTCTTTGGGTAGATCTGATATGCCACTTTATTATGCCACCACTGTTTTTTCATATATTTCCTTTCTTCTGTCCATAGCCATATTTAACAGAGTATGATATTGTTGTTGTGTAACTTATTGTCATTTTATTTGAGTGGTATGCAGGATACAAGTGGTTTTCTATGAAATACTTGCACTATCCTATGTTTTGGAGGGGAAAAATTGGTAACTATCAAACAGATTGCAGAGTGTGCAGGGGTGAGCACCACCACTGTATCCAATGTAATCCATGGAAAAACAAAGAAGGTTTCTGCTGAAAAGATAGAGCTGATCCAGAGACTGATCGATGAAATGGGCTATGTAACACCACTGGGACTTAGTGTTCTTCATAAAAGTCGTTCCAGAATGGTGGCAGTGATTATCAATCGTCATCAGGTCTATGACCAGTCCATTCTCAGCGATCCCTTTTATGGATCCATCGTAGGTTATATAGAAGAGGAGCTTCATAAAAGCGGGTATTATATGCTGTTTTATTCCGCAGACAATACAGACGAGATCTTCAATATGGTAATGACCTGGAATGTAGATGCGGTAATTCTGCTGAGTATGGCGGCTTTATATTGTGAAAAGATCCAGCAGATGGTAAAAAAACCGGTGATCTGTATTGATCCCATTGGAAAACCAAAGAAAACATCAGGGGTGGCAACCATCTCTCTGGACGATGAGAAGGGCGGCTATCTCATGTCAAAATATCTGATCCAGGAGGGATATGAGGTGATTCACATCTGCGGAGGCAGAGTAGATATGGGTGTGGATGAGTGCCGTGTCAAGGGAGCCATGAGAGCACTGCGGGATTCCGGTAAGGGAAAAGAGGTACAGATATTTGCCCATTCTGCAGGTATCTCCTATCCGGAGAGGGAGCGCTTCTATAAGAATATGTACAGAGGTTTTCAGAAGGATAAGAAAACAGCAGTGTTCTGTCTGGCGGACAGATATGCGTTTGAGGTGAACAGTTTTCTTCAGGAACGAGGGGTATCTATTCCAGAGGATATCGGAATTGCCGGTTTTGACGGAGTGTCCAGTGCCGCAAAGAATACCTATCCCAGATTAACAACAATACGTCAGAATCTGTTTCAGAAATCGGAGCTGGCGGTGCGGGAAGTAATCACTGCGGTGGAGCAGCCGGACTATAAAATGAACAGTCATATCGTGGATGTGGGCCTGATCATCCGAAAATCAACATAAATAATACGAATGTAAAGGACAGCTGTTTTTTCCTGTAAAAAGGAAGATCCAGCTGTTTTTTCTTATTAAAAAGGGGATATAGTTGTCATTTTGCCGGGAAAGTCTTTTTTTATGGTAAATAGAGAGGTGTATTTCTTTGATTCGTGTTATTTTTCGGGTTTTACCATAAAATAGTAAAAATAATTCATAATATTTGCGAGGATAGTGAATGAATGTCAGAAAGTTGCAAAAATAGCATAGGTAGTTATGCTCAAAACTAAAACAGAAATCGAACAATTACGACAAAAATATCATATAAAATTGCTAGGTTATATTTTTAACCTACGTGCGATATATACAAAAAATACAAAATAATTGTGGTTAGATTGTTGGTTATGTTCATAACCTATTTACAAACCGCTGTCGCAGGACTATAATCGGCTTATCAAGTTGCGAAAGCGACGCAATCAGAACGTATTAAGAGGTGAACAACATGACAAAGAAATGGTGGAAAGAAAGCGTTGTATATCAGATTTATCCACGTTCCTTCTGTGATTCCAACCACGATGGAATCGGCGATCTGAACGGTATCCGCGGTAAGCTGGATTACCTGAAGGAGCTGGGAATCAATGTAATCTGGATGAGTCCTGTTTACAAATCTCCTAATGATGATAACGGATATGATATTTCCGATTATCAGGACATCATGGATGAGTTTGGTACAATGGCTGATTTCGATGCACTTCTGCAGGAGGCCCACGAGAGAGGAATCAAGATCGTGATGGATCTGGTTGTAAACCATACCTCCGATGAGCATGCCTGGTTTGTGGAAAGCCGTTCCTCCAAAGAAAGTGAGAAACATGATTACTACATCTGGAGAGAGGCCAAGGACGGAAAAGAGCCAAATAACTGGGGCAGCTGCTTCTCAGGATCTGCCTGGGAGTGGGATGAGAACCTGCAGATGTATTATCTCCATTGCTTCTCCAAAAAACAGCCGGATCTGAACTGGGAGAATCCAAAGGTTCGTGATGAGGTCTTCTCCATGATGGACTGGTGGTGTCAGAAGGGAATCGACGGATTCCGTATGGATGTTATCTCCATGATCTCCAAACCGGAGGGTCTGCCGGATGCTCCTACCCACGGCGGTCTGTACGGTGACAATCAGATCACCTGCAACGGACCTCACGTACATGAGTATCTGCAGGAAATGAACGAGAGAGTTCTTTCCAAATATGATCTGATGACTGTTGGTGAGACAGCAGGTGTTACTCTTGAGGAAGCACAGAAATATGCCAATGCAGCAGGAACAGAGCTGAACATGGTATTCCAGTTTGAGCATGTGGGTCTGGATGCAGGTACCGTTGACAAATGGTGCAAGGATCCTATCAAGATCACAGAACTGAAGGAAAACCTGACAAAATGGCAGACAGGACTGGCAGATGTGGCATGGAACTCCCTGTTCTTCTGCAATCACGATCAGCCACGAGTGGTGTCAAGACTGGGAGATAATTCTCCGAAATCTGCAAAATGTATCGCCACAATGATCCATATGATGCAGGGAACACCTTATGTATACCAGGGCGAGGAGCTGGGTATGACAAACTGTGCGTTCCCATCTGTGGAGGAGTATCGTGACATTGAGGCCATCAATGCTTTCCATGAGCTGACAGAGGCGAAGATGAGAGAGCCGGAGGAGCTGTTTGAATGCATCAATTACAAGAGCAGAGACAATGCACGTACACCGATGCAGTGGAATGCAGAGAAGTATGCAGGTTTCTCAGATGCAGAGCCATGGATCATGGTAAATCCAAACTACACAGAGATCAATGCGGAGGCAGAGCTGAAGGATGAGGATTCCGTATTCCACTATTATCAGAAGCTGATTTCTCTTAGAAGATTCAGCCAGTGGAAGGATTGCATCGTGTATGGAAACTATCAGCTGCTTTCACCTGAGAATCCATCCGTATTCTCCTACACAAGAGAGTACGAGGGAATGAAACTTCTGGTGATCTGTAATATGACAGCTCAGACAACAGAGTATGAGATTCCTGTTACAGTGGGAGAGAATGCACAGGTACTGATCTCCAACACAGAGAACAGCGATCTGAAACAGACCATGACTCTTGAGCCATGGCAGGCAGGGGTATGGCAGATCTGAACAGACGGTCATATCGGTAAAGTTTGATATTTATGGGGAGGAAACCCATAATATATAGAAAAAGAAAGGAAATGAAAAGTATGAAAAAGAGAGTATTTAGCATCTTACTTTGCATGGCAATGGCAGCAGGCCTTACAGCATGCGGTGGCGGAGACACAAAGAGTGAGTCTGCAAAGAGCGAGGCAGCAGAGGGTGGTTCTGAGTCTGGCGGAGCAGCATCAGGAGCTATTCGTCTTGTAAATGGTAAAATCGAGGTAGACGAGCAGCTGAAAAAACTTGCAAAAATGTACGAGGAAGAGACAGGTGTAGCTGTTGAGATCGAGTCCATGGGTGGTGGTATCGATATTCAGGGTACTCTGAAAGGATACTATCAGGCAGACAACATGCCTGACATCTTCGTAAACGGTGGAGATACAGACTTCGGAAACTGGAAAGGTCTTCTTGTAGATATGAGCGATCAGGCATGGGCAGCAGATACAGATGCAGCTTATGTAAATGATGAGGGAACTCTTGGATTCCCATACACAACAGAGGCAATCGGTCTGGCTTACAACAAATCTATCCTGGATGCATGCGATATTGATCCTGCTACACTGACAACACCAGATGCCATCGAGAAAGCTTTTGAGACCATCGACAGCAAGAAAGATGAGCTGGGAGTAACAGCAGTTGTTGGTTACTACACAGAGCCTGTAAACCTGTACTGGTCCACAGGAAACCACGTATTTGCAAACTACATTGATGCAGGTCTTGATCGCGATGATACAACCTACATTGATATGCTCAACGACGGTGGACAGGTTGACGATGCCCGTCTGACTGAGTTTGCTGCATTTATCGGACTTCTGAATAAATATGCAGATCAGGAGCTTCTGGTTTCCGGAACATACGATCAGCAGATCCTGAACTTCTCCAGCGGAAAATACGCTTTCGTAACACAGGGATCCTGGATCGGAGCAACTATGACTGTTGATGATGCTGATGCTTACGCTGAGGCTGGAAACTTCGAGTGTGGAATGGTTCCATACGCATTTACAGAGGGTGCTGACACAATCCTTACAAACTCTCCATCCTGGTGGGCAGTTTATGATGGCGACAACAAAGCAGCTGCACTGGAGTTCTTACAGTGGATGAGCGAGGACAAAGCTCAGCAGGTACTTGTTGAGGAGGCTGGTTTCGTAAGCCCATTCAAATCCTGCACATACGTTGCTAACGATCCATTTGCTCAGACAATCTCTGATTATGTAGCAGCTGGAAAGACATCCGGATGGCATTGGCTTGGAATGAAAGAGGGTCTTGCTCAGAACTACACAGGACAGGTATTCTGTGACTATGCTCAGGGCAAAATGGATCAGACTCAGTTCGTGGATACTCTGAAACAGGTTATCCAGTCTGCATACGCAGGTTGATCTCATTAAGTTGATCTTATTGGAGTGATACACTTCCAAACGTTGAATAAGTAGTAGTGTCTTAAGGTGGGCAGCAGATGATCTGCTACCCACCTTTTAAGAAAGGGGTTCAGCAGAAACCTGTTTTCAGGTTCCTGCTTCAAGTATCTAAGAAAGGAGATAGATCAATGGCTAAAAATAATGCCGGTCAGAAGATGATCTCAGGCGTTCTGGCAGCTCTCGGAGTGATTTTTCTTGCTTACGCTCTGATCATGGATTTTTCTGGCTCAGGATCATCGCTCCGCGGACCTGCTCTGATCATTGGTGCAGTTCTGTTTCTGATTGGAATCTTCACATTTCCAACCATTAAATATCACAAGAAAATCGTTAATATTGTATTTCTGTTTCCACTGTTATTCTGCTTTGCAGTAACAGTAATCATTCCTCTCTGTCTGGGATTCTTCTATTCCACCACAGACTGGAACGGTATCCGCATGACACAGTTTGTGGGCCTTTCAAACTATGCGGCTATGTTTAAGGAGCCGGGCTTCCTTTGGTCTGTGCTGCTTACAATTTTATTCGTAGTATTTAACATGGTGCTGGTAAACGTTGTTGCCTTCTGTCTTGCTCTGCTTTGCACAAGCAGAATCAAAGGCGTTGGATTCTTCCGTGCAGCATACTTCCTTCCAAACCTGATCGGTGGTATCGTTCTTGGTTATGTATGGCAGTTTGTATTCAATAACGTACTGCTGTCCTTTACCTCCAAGGCATTCGGGATGAACAGCTCACTGCTTTCCAACACACCAACAGCATTCATGGCTATCATCGTTGTATATATCTGGCAGTATGCCGGTTATATCATGCTTCTGTATGTAACAGGTCTGACTCAGGTTCCAGGCGACGTTCTGGAGGCTTCCGCCATCGACGGTGCAACCGGCTGGCAGACACTGATTCATATCAGAATGCCTATGATCGCTTCTACCTTTACCATCTGTACTTTCATGACTCTTACATCTGCATTTAAACAGTTCGATGTAAACATGGCATTGACCAACGGTACAGGTTCCATCAACTTCATGGGCAATTATCTGACCAACGGTACACAGATGCTGGCCCTGAACATCTACAACACAGCCATTACCAAGAACAATTACGCAATGGGACAGGCAAAAGCGGTTGTATTCTTTATCCTGCTTGCATGCGTATCCATTATTCAGGTAAGAGTATCTAATAAGAAGGAGGTTGAGATGTAATGAAAACGAAATTGAAAACTTCCACTCTTGTTATTCTGATGGTTGTAGCCATTGCAGTTACTATTTATACATTGTCACCATTCTTCCTGGTGCTGATCAATGTATTTAAGAATGCCAACGGTATCGTTGCAAATCCTGTGGGATTCGAAGGAATGAGCTTCTCTCAGCTCACCACCAACCTGTCCAAGGTTATCAATAACTCAAACTTCAGCTTCTGGTCTGCCTTTGGAACATCTGCAGTGATTACCATTATCTCTCTGGTTCTGCTGGCATTATTCGGAGGAATGGCTTCCTGGGTTATCAGCAGAAATATGGCGAAACATAATACTAAAAAATGGGCAGTTGTGATCTACATGACATTCATTGCATCCATGACAATCCCATTCCAGGTAGTTATGCTGCCTCTGATCTCTACTTTCCGAGATGTAGGTAAGTTTGTAGGTCTGCCACTGCTTCAGTCCATCCCTGGTATCGTATTTGCATACATGGGATTCGGCGGAGCCATGACAGTTTTCGTTCTTACAGGATTTATCAAGGGTATTCCATTTGCACTGGAGGAGGCTGCCAGCATCGATGGCTGTCCTCATGAGGGAATCTATTTCCGTATTATCCTTCCAATGCTGAAGCCGCCGCTTACCACAGTTACCATCCTGAATGGTATGTGGATCTGGAATGACTACCTGCTTCCATCCCTGATGCTTGGTCAGAATGGTAAGGTAAAGACACTTCCTGTAGCGGTACAGGCCTTTGTAGGATCCTATGTAAAACAGTGGGATCTGATCCTTACAGCAGCCCTGCTGGCTATGATCCCGATGATCATTCTGTTCTTCTTTGCTCAGAAACAGATCATGGGAGGTATGGTTGACGGTGCTGTAAAATAATAGTACCTTTAAGTACATACTGTTTTGGATTATAATAAGTGGAAGCATCCTTCCGGATGCTTCCACTTTACAATTAAGGAGGAAAGAAACGTGAAACTCTTTGACTCAGATGGCCCCATCATGGAGGTGCTGGGAAAACTGTCAGATCTGATTTTTATTAACTGTACCTTTGTGCTGCTGTCCCTTCCTGTTTTTACAATAGGTGCCTCTATGGCAGCCATGTATGAATGCTGCTTCAGTCTCATCGAGGATACAGAGGATCCCTTTCTTCCAAGGCAGTTCTGGAAAGCCTTTGTAAGAAATTTCAAGAGAGGAACAGGTTCCTGGGGAATTTCCCTTCTGTTCATTCTGTTTCTCGGAGCCTATGCACTGGTGTCAGGCATGTTTACCGGCACCCTTGGACAGATGTACAGAATCACCTTTTTTGTACTTCTCTTCCTGTTTCTGATGGGATTCCAGTATGTATTTCCCTTACTGGCCCATTCGGACAGTAAGGTGCTTCAGGTCTGGAAGGATTCCTGGAAGATGGCTGTGACAGCTCTTCCCTGGACAGCTCTGAATCTGGTGATCATCCTTGGAAGTACAGCGGTCTGTACCCTCCTGCTGCCAGCCAACATGGCAGTATATCTGTGGGCGTTCCTGTTTTTTGCACTGATCGCCTTCCTGAGCAGCTTTATTATTCGTCACGTATTTAAGAAATTCGGAGTTTACCAATGAGAAAAAGCGGTATTTTATTATCAATTTCGTCTCTGCCGTCAAAATACGGCATCGGCTGTTTTGACCAGGCAGCCTATGATTTTGTGGATCAGCTGCAGGCAGCCGGCCAGAAGGTGTGGCAGATCCTGCCCATCGGTCCCACTGGCTACGGGGATTCTCCCTACCAGTCATTTTCTACCTTTGCCGGCAACCCATACTTCATCAGTCTTGATGCCCTGATTGAAAAGGACTGGCTTACCAGGGAAGAGGTGGAGGAGAACAGTCCTGTGCAGGATGAGAGTGCAGTGGATTACGGCTCTCTGTACATCCGGCGTTTTGCCCTTCTGAAGAAGGCTTATGGCAACAGCAGGATTACGGAGGATCCAGGATATCAGGCCTTTGTGAAGGAAAACCAGCAGTGGCTTTCTGAATATGCCCTGTTTATGGCCATTAAGGACCAGCACGGTGGTGCATCCTGGACTACCTGGGAGGAGCCTCTTCGTCTCCGTGAGCCAAAGGCTCTGGAAGCTGAAAGACAGCGCCTGGCAGATGAGATCAGCTACTATTGCTTCCTTCAGTATCTCTTCTTTGACCAGATGAAGGCCCTTTTGGCCTATGCCCATGAGAAGGGAATTGAGATTCTTGGTGATATCCCCATCTATGTATCACCGGACAGCTCCGATGTGTGGGCTGAGCCTGAGCTGTTCCAGCTGGATGGAGAAAATCGTCTGTCAGCTGTGGCAGGCTGTCCGCCGGATGCATTTGCGGCAGATGGTCAGCTTTGGGGAAATCCTCTTTACGACTGGGGTTACCACAAAAAAACAGGCTTTGAATGGTGGATCAGAAGAATCCGTCACTGCTTCGAGACCTGTGATATCCTTCGTATTGACCATTTCAGAGGCTTTGATGAGTATTTCTCCATTCCTGCGGATGCAGTTACTGCAAAGGGAGGACATTGGGAGAAGGGACCGGGAATTGAACTGTTTCAGGCCATTGAGAAGGCTCTTGGAAAGAGAGAAATCGTGGCAGAGGATCTGGGTTATGTAACAGACTCCGTTCGCCAGCTGGTAAATGATACCGGATTCCCGGGCATGAAACTGCTGGAGTTTGCCTTTGACTCCAGAGATACAGGAGCGGCGGTGGATTATCTTCCCCATAATTACACCAGAAATTCCGTTGCCTATACAGGTACCCATGACAATGCCACCCTTCTTGGCTGGCTGGATGAGATCCTGCCGGAGGAAAGGGAGGCTGTGAAAGCCTACTGCTGTGCCGATGGAGAGGGACAGGAGCTGACCTGGCCTATGATCTGCACGGTGCTCCGCAGTGTTTCAAAACTGGCTGTTATCCCGATGCAGGATTATCTGAGTCTGGGCAATGAGGCAAGAATGAATAAGCCATCCACCAACGGAAATAACTGGAAGTGGAGACTGAAAGAAGGGGAATTTTCAGAGACTCTGATTCAGAAAATAGCAAAGACTGTCAAACTATACGGCAGATAATTATGAGAAACAGGGTGGTCATCGCAACATACGCTGCGGTGGCCACCCTGTTTCTCATAGTTATTTCTGATAATATTTTCTGTACTGGGAGGGGGTACAGCCCAGGTGGGCTTTAAAACTCCTGTTAAAATAAGGAATATTCTGAAAACCGTTTTCCAGGGCAATCTTCATGATGGGAGCATCCGTTTCCTTCAGTGCCTGTGAGGCGGCATTGATCCGGTAGCTGAGAATATATTCCATACAGGGTGTATCCAGCACCTTTTTGAAGATATTCATAAAATGCACAGAGGAAAAGCCGCTGATGGAGGCCAGCTCTTCAATGGTCATTGGCTCTGCATAATGCTCATGAATATAGGTAAGAACCGGTTTCAGTCGCTCGATATTTCTCAGGGCCTCCGGAGAATAAACCTGGGAGGAGGGGGTGGGGGCCAGTTCCCAGAGATGGTAAAACAATCGGAAAAGAGCTGCCTTTACCAATAATTCGTTGCCGTGATGGGGATCCTTATACTGCCAGATTTCCTCCAGGCATCCCAGAAGCTTCTGATAGAGGGGATGATCCGGATGGATCACCGGAGTGGGAACAGTTTTTTTCTGGGTGTAGGGTTCGATATACTTTTTTGTGCATCGGTCCATCTGCTCCAGACCAAGAAGATTCAGGTGAAATACGATGGTGGAGGTGTGGGCCCTTCTATTGTCCAGCTGATGGGCGGCATGAAGAGTATCCGAAGTGATGATCAGAAGATCTCCTTCCTGAACCAGATGGTCTTCCTGACCGATTCTGTAGATCAGGGATCCCAGGGTGATCTTGGTAATCTCGAATTCTTCATGCCAGTGAGGCTGCATCTGGCAATAGCTT
Organism: Lachnospiraceae bacterium; assembly: GCA_030526405.1. Taxonomy (GTDB): domain Bacteria; phylum Bacillota; class Clostridia; order Lachnospirales; family Lachnospiraceae; genus JAKSRN01. The sequence goes on from JAUNCZ010000033.1 coordinate 23,794, forward strand.
TCCGGTACGTCGTGCTCATAGTATTCAATGGGATAATCTCTGGATCCATGAGATTTTGATTCTCGAAATATGGTGGTATCTTTTATCAATGTGCATCCTTTCTTTCATAGAATAATGCAAGAAATCTATAGCATCAGAATAGATTTTCAGATTTTTGACATATTATAATAGAATTCAACAAACAAATCAATCCATATTTTCCGGATGAGTAAAGCGGACATTCGCAATCCGCTTCGCTACTTGCCGCCGCTTGCGTTTCTGTCTGGAACATTTTGGATTGGAAAGGAGAATATATGATTCAATTATTATTAGCTGTCATCTATCTGGCATTTATCAGTCTGGGACTGCCGGATTGTATGCTGGGGGCTGCATGGCCCAGCATGTACGGAGAGTTTGGAGTACCCCTGTCTTATGCGGGAGGAATTTCCCTGATCATTGCCTTTGGAACGATTATTTCTTCTCTTTTCAGTGATTTTCTTACGAAAAAGCTGGGGGTAGCCAGGGTGACTGCCTGCAGTGTTGCACTGACAGCAGTGGCGCTGTTTGGATTTTCTGTTTCAGGATCTTACCTGCAGCTCTGTCTCCTGGCAATTCCCTACGGTCTTGGTGCAGGTTCCATTGATGCGGCTCTGAACAACTATGTTGCCATTCATTATTCCAGCAGATCCATGAGCTGGCTCCACTGTATGTGGGGATTGGGAACCATCATCGGTCCCTATGTGATGGGTGCTGCCCTCACCGGTGGAATGACCTGGAATACAGGATATCGGATTATTTCCTATATTCAGGTGGGAATTACTATTATAGTAGTTCTGAGTTTTCCTCTGTGGAAGGACAGACAGAAGGTTACAGGAAGCACCGCTACAGAGAACAGGGGAAATGCTGCCTCCTCGCAACAGCAGGCAGATTCTTCAGAGACAGAGGTAAAAGAGAAGATCAATATTTTCACAGTGTGGAAAATCCCCGGGGTCCTGGAGATGGTGGGTATCTTTTTCACCTATTGTGCGCTGGAGGCAACTGCCATGCTCTGGGGCGCCACCTATCTGAATCTCCATTGTGGAATCACTGCGGAGAAGGCGGCATTCTTTGCCTCCATGTTCTGCATCGGCATCACCGCAGGAAGAGCCATCAATGGATTTCTGACAGTGAAATTTGATGATATTCAGCTGGTGCGTCTGGGAGAGGGCATCATTCTTGTGGGAATCCTTCTGATGCTGTTCCAGAGAAATACTGTGATGGCGCTGACGGGACTGGTTTTTGTGGGACTGGGCTGCGCCCCCATTTACCCCAGCAGCATTCATCTGACCCCTATCCTGTTTGGAGAGGAACGCTCCCAGGCGATCATCGGAATTCAGATGGCCTGTGCCTATGTGGGAATTCTGACCATGCCCCCTGTATTCGGATTGATCGCAGAGCATATTCAGGCAGGACTTTTACCGGCATTTCTGTTGGTTCTGCTGGTGCTGATGGCGTTCATGCATCTTCGCCTTGTGAAAAAAACCATCAGATAAATCGATTTGTGAAACAATATCAGATAACAAAAGGGTGGAGAGACGGCAATTGCTGTCTCTCCACCCTTTTGTTGGTACTCATTAAAACCAGCTCTTTACAAGAGCGATCTCTTCTGCATATCCTTCATCCTCATTGGGTGTTTCCAGAATAAGAGGAAGGTGTTTTACTCTTGGATTTGTCACCACCTGTTTCAGGATATCCAGACCGATCTCACCCTGTCCCAGCTTCTGGTGGCGATCCTTTCTGGCTCCTTTGGAATTCATGCTATCATTGAGATGGAGGGCTTTCAGACGCTCCAGACCGATGATACGATCAAATTCATCCAGCACATCATCAAAAGTTTCCTCGTTGTAGCCACCGTCCCAGATGTGGCAGGTGTCCAGACAGACTCCCATATACTGGTTCAGCTTCACCCCGTCAATGATCTGGCGCAGCTCCTCAAAGCGGCTGCCAACCTCGCTGCCCTTTCCTGCCATTGTCTCCAGCAGTACGGTGGTGTGCATGCCTTCAAACAGTGCCTCATTCAGGGCTGCAGTGATGAACTGGATGCCCTTTTCAGTTCCCTGTCCCACATGGCTGCCGGGATGGAAGTTATAGTAATTGCCGGGGATGACCTCCATTCGTACCTGAAGATCATCCAGCAGCATGTTTTTTGCAAACTCCCTGATATCCGCCTTGTCGGAACAGAGATTCATGGTGTAGGGAGCGTGGGCCACCAGAGGACCAAAATGATTCTCCTTCAGATAGCTGCAGAGGGCATCTGCATCCTTCTGTTTGATCTCCTTGGCTTTTCCACCTCTGGGATTTCTGGTGAAGAAGGCGAAGGTGTTGGCCCCCAGCTTTGTGGCATGTTTTCCCATGGCCAGAAAGCCTGCGGAGGAGGATAAATGATTTCCGATGTATACCTTTGGTGTTGATTCAGTCTGCATATGGTTCCTTTCAGACATTGAGAACAATGTCGCTGTTGATATTCTGAGATTATCAGTGGCAGGCATAAAGCGGAGAGCCAGCCTGCATTGTATCACTATACCACATTTCCGATAAGTATAACAAAGAAACAGTGGTTCAGTTGAGAGCAGATATGTAATAATAAATATAAGAAACAGTATGACAGGGGAGGACAGAGATGAAGAAAATGATGTTTTTATCAGAATTACTGGAACGGAATGAGATGAAACGGGCTCTTCAGGACACTGGAGCTGGACTGGAATCCATCCGCTTTGCTGTATCTGACAATCTGGATCAGCTCCAGCAGCAGATCAGGGAGGCAAAAGAGGATCTGAAGTATTATGGTGATCCGGCTCTGTATCTACACGGCCCCTTTCTGGATCTGAATCCCATGAGCTATGATTCGGCTGTTCGTCAGGTGACCATGGACCGGTTCAATGCCTGCTATGAGGCAGCAGTTGAACTGGGGGCGGAGGGAGTTGTCTATCACAGCTGCATGATCCCTCAGATTTATTTTACGGAGGGCTGGGCAGAGAGGATGGCTGAGTTCTGGAATGAGTTTCTGGAGGGAAAGTCGGGAATTCCCGTTCGAATGGAAAATGTGCTGGATCGTGAGATCCACTGCTTCGTGGAGGTGGCAAGGGAGGTGAAGCATCCGGATTTCGGACTGTGTGTTGACATAGGCCATGCCCACTGCTATTCAGAGTATTCTGTATTGGAGTGGGTACGGCAGGCAGGCCCTTTTCTTGGCCATGTGCATATCCACGATAACAATGGAGTAAAGGATCAGCATCTGGGTCTGGGAAGGGGAAATCTTCCCTACAGAGAGATCCTTACGGAATTACAACGGCTGCCACAGTCCCTTACCTGGACCATCGAAGGACAGACCCTGGAGGATGACTGTGAAACCGCGGCCATACTGCAGCAAAAATGCTTCCCCTGATCATTCAGTGGGAAGCATTTTTGGGGTATTGTGTATGTTTTATCTCAGTCGAGAAGACTCCCACCCCCTATAGGTGGTGAGTATTGATAAATTAGTCTCCGGGAGCGTCGACTCGAATGGAGAAAATTAATCCTGATAATCGATGTAATCCTCTTCCTCAGGCATCACGCATGCTGCCAGGATATAGGCCAGTAAACCGCTTCCGCCCATGCAGCAGAAAATAATCAGTCCGATTCGAACGATGGTGGAATCAATGCCAAAGTATTCAGCGATTCCTCCGCAAACACTTGCGATTTTTTTGTCTCTTCTGCTTTTTGTTAATTTCTTCATATTCAGTAGTCCTTTCTTACTGTTTCAGTAGTCCTTTCTTGCTATTTTGACGGAACCTGTATGTTCCCTTGCTGTCTGTTGTGTTACACTCATTATAGGCAGAAATAAAAGAAAAATACAGGGTGATTTTAGAGAAATAAGTAGAAAAAAAAGAGGTGTTGGCATGAATATGAAATCTGACTTTGACGGTCTTCTTCTGGAGACTGCAGTGGTGGAGCCAGAGGGGGCTCCAAAAGGAATTATTGCCTTTTCCCATGGCATGGCGGAGCACAAGGAGCGATATTTTGATTTTATGAAATACCTTGCTTCAGCGGGATACCTCTGTGTGATCCACGATCACAGAGGACATGGAGGCAGCGTGAAGTCTTCCGCAGATTATGGCTATTTCTATACAGAGGATATCCAGGGAATTGTGGGGGATCTTCATCAGGTGATTTCTTCCGTAAAGAAGGAGCATCCGGAATTGCCGGTGTATTTATTCAGTCACAGCATGGGAACCCTTGTGGCCAGATGCTATCTGAAGCAGTATGACGGAGAAATAGATAAAGTGGTGCTTTGCGGACCGCCCACAGAAAACAAAATGGCGGGGATGGGTCTTGCCCTGGCAAAGGGAATGAAGCCCTTTATGGGAAAGAATACTCCCAATCTGCTGCTGAATATGATGGCCTTTGGCCCCTTTGTGAAGAAATTTCCAAAATCGGAGTCCTGGCTTTCTGTCTGTCAGGAAAATGCAAGAGCCTATGCAGAGGATCCGCTGTGCGGTTTCTTTTTTACCACCAATGGGTTTATTAATCTGATGAAACTGCAGCTGGGGGCTTATGAGGAAACTGGATGGAAGCTGGAGCATCCGGAGCTGCCCATCCTTCTGATTGCCGGTGAAGAGGATCCGGTGATCCAGTCAAAGGAGCTGTTTTCTCAGCTGGCAACATTTTTAAGGGAAAGAGGCTACAGAAATGTATACAAAAAACTGTATACCGGTCTTCGCCATGAGATTCTGAATGAGAAGGAACATCTGCAGATCTATGAGGATGTGCTGAACTTCTTTGAGAACGAATAAAGTGCGTCAGTTTTCTGGCATCATGAAACAAAAAAGAAGCCTGATCGATATCGTTGCTTTATCGATCAGGCTTTTAATGAATTTCCTGTAATTTCATTATCTACACCTTCGCTTTCTTAGATTATGAGTGGTGGTTAATTATTTTTTCGGACCGTACCTCCTGGGACTTATTTTGTGTTTGTTTGGTTTTGGATTTGTTTTGGATTAAGTGATTGTTGGACCGTACCTCCTGGGATTAGTTGGCTAGTGTTTGTTTAAGTAATTTTCGGACCGTACCTCCCTGGATTAATTTTCATTGATGGAAATTTATTAAGCCATTGGACCATCCTCCGATTTTCTATAGATAAGTCCTTCCTATCATTCGGAAAGTAGTTTTTCAACTAGGAAGCTTGTGAGGAAGTTGTTATCTATTTGATGAGTTTATATTATCTCATAAAAGTTAAAATGTCAATAAAAATTCAGAAAATAAAAAGATAATTTACATAAATGTCGGAATATACAAGCGGATTACAAATGTTTAATAAAAAAATAGTAAAAATCAACAATGATTCGGAGAGATAACGGAGAATAAATGTCTTCTTTACAAGAAAAACAAAAGATGACACAATATACAGTAAAGAAACAGAATATGAAAGGACAGAATACATATGAACGATACATTAAAGGTACTGGAGACAAGAAGAAGCTGCAGAGCATTTAAACCGGATATGATCAAAAAGGAGGAGCTGGATGCCATTCTCCGTGCAGGAACCTATGCAGCCACAGGAATGGGAAAACAGTCACCTGTTATCCTTGCAGTAACCAACAAGGAGATGCGTGATCAGATTTCTGCTGAAAATGCCAGAATTATGGGTGTGGATTTCGATCCCTTCTACGGAGCGCCGGTGATTCTGGTGGTGCTGGCCAATAAGGCGGTTGGCACCTATCTCTACGATGGTTCTCTTGTGATGGGAAATCTTATGAACGCGGCTGAGAGCCTTGGGGTTGCCAGCATCTGGATTCACAGAGCAAAGGAGGAGTTTGAATCAGATTTCGGAAAACAGCTTCTGAAGGATCTTGGAATTGAGGGCGAGTACGAGGGAATCGGACATTGCGCACTGGGATATGCTGCAGCACCGGCAAAGGAGGCAGTTGCCAGAAAGGAAAATTACGTATACAGAATTGAGTAATATCTGTAGTTCAAGTCGACGCTCGCGGAGACTTGGCGCGGGATTCTGGTCAGCTTTAGCTGACAGCTCCCGGGAGGGGGCAAAAATAACTGCTCTGCAGGGATTCGGGGTGACCCGGCTGGCAGAAGCAGCGGAGAGAGGCAGAACAGATGACAGGTAAACCAGTACAAACAGATAATGGGAAAGAAATTCGCCGAATCGGTATTATTGCCGCCATGGAGGTGGAGATGCTTCTTCTGAAGGAGCAGATTGAAGACAGAAAAACGGAAACCATTGCCGGAACAGAATTTTATTCCGGAAGAATCGGAGAATATGAGGTGGTGCTGATCCGGTGCGGCATCGGAAAGGTCAGCGCAGCTCTGTCAGCTCAGGCAATGATTCTTCGGTATCAGCCGGACTGTATTATCAATACAGGCTGTGCAGGAGCCCTTGCCAGGGGACTGGAGATCGGAGGAATGGTCATCTCCGATGCCACTGTGGAATGGGATATTGATATGCTGGCCATTGGCTTACCAAGGGGTATCGTCACCAGCATGAACGCAGTGAAAATGCAGGCGGATACATCCCTTTCTAACTGGATCCAGACTGGGATTCCAGAGGATATGCAGCTGGTACGAGGACTGGTGGTGTCCGGAGATCAGTTTATTTCCACACAGCAGCAGAGAGATATTATTCTGGGAGCATTTCCTGAGGCTCAGTGTGCAGAGATGGAGGGCGGAGCCATTGGTCATGTCTGCGCACAGAATGGAGTGCCCTTCAGTGTGATTCGATGCATGTCTGATACAGCAGACGGGGATTCGGAGGTGAATTTTCCTGCTTTTGTGAAGGAGGCGGGAAAGAAATCCGCAGAGATTCTGATGAAGCTGCTGCGAGGCTGACAGATATCTAAAGAGAGGAAAGGATGCGTTTATGAAACAGATTACATTAGGAACCACAGGGATCATCGTGCCTCAGAATGGTTTCGGTGCATTACCTGTTCAGAGAATCTCCAGTGAGGCAGCGGTCAGCCTGCTGCGCCGTGCCTATACAGGGGGAATTCGTTTTTTTGATACAGCACGAGGTTATACAGACAGTGAGGAGAAGCTGGGACTGGCCTTTGGAGATGGCTATGTAAACAGGGAGGAAATCTATCTTGCTTCCAAAACTCCTGCAAAAAAGCCGGAGGATTTCTGGAAGGATCTGGAAACCTGTCTTGCCACTCTGAAAACAGAGTACATTGATATCTATCAGTTCCACTGTGCCGGACAGGTGTATGCGCCGGGAGACGGAACAGGAATGTATGAATGTATGCTGGAGGCAAAAAAACAGGGAAAGATCCGGCATATCGGAATCACTGCCCATAAGATTCAGGTGGCAATTGATGCTGCCAACAGTGGTCTTTATGAGACTATTCAGTTCCCTTTCAGCTACATTGCCACTGAGAAGGAGATGGAGCTGGTGGAACTGTGCAGAGAGAAAAACATCGGTTTTATTGCCATGAAGGGACTGGCAGGTGGTCTTATCAATAATTCTGCTGCAGCAATGGCCTTTATGAATCAGTTTGATCATGTACTCCCGATCTGGGGGATGCAGAAGGAGGAAGAACTGGATCAGTGGCTTTCCTACATGGAGAACACACCGGAGATGACTCAGGAGCTGAAGGACTTTATTGAGAAGGAAAAACAGGAGCTCTCAGGCAGCTTTTGCAGAGGCTGCGGCTATTGCATGCCATGTCCCCAGGGAATTGAGATCAATACCTGTGCCAGAATGTACCTGATGCTTCGCCGTGCCCAGTCAGATATGTGGCTTACGAAGGAAATGCAGGAGAAGATGGCAAAGGTGGAGAACTGTACAGGCTGCAGAAAATGTGTGAAGAAATGCCCATATGGTCTTGAAACACCGGAACTTCTGAAATGGAATCTGGAGGACTACAAAAAGGTGCTGAAGGGTGAAGTGAAGGTTACTGCAGAGTAATTTACAGAGTCTGAGTAAAGCGGACATTCGCAATCCGCTTCGCTACTTGCTCATGAACCATTGCTGCCTTTGGCAGCTCATCAGCAGGAGCTTTTACTCCTGCTGATGCAAGCATCCCCCCCTTTTACCCCCGCCTACGCCTCTGCGTCTTAGAGGCGGGGGACTGCTTGTAATGGTTCAAATACAGGACTGGAAATAATTACAGAGAAAAAAGTAAATACAGGATAAAAAGAGGTGTATCCTCTGCCGCGACAGGTGGCAGGGATACACCTCTTTTCCCTTTACAGGGAAGCTGCACTCCTGTAAAGGGGTCATGCATTTCTATTTGCTGGGGGTTGGAAAGTAAGGGCGCAAAACATTTGCCACCTGATGCAGCGGAATGGTCTGCAGATATACTTTACCGGGACCGGTGACGATGGTATTGAACAGTCCCTCGCCGCCGAACAGGATATTCTTGGCACCTTTTACCTGCTGAATATCCAGGCTGCAGGTGGCTTCCATGGCTGCAACATAGCCTGTATCCACCACGATCTGCTGACCGGGAGCCAGATCGTAGGTGATCACAGAGCCGTCGAATTCAGCAAAGACAACGCCTCGTCCGGAACAACGCTGAAGAATAAAGCCCTCACCTCCGAAGAAGCCGGCACCCAGTTTTTTCTGGAAGCAGATCTCGGTGGTGACACTTGTTTCGCTGGCAAGAAATGCCTTCTTCTGGAGAATCATCTCCCTGCCTGGTTCGATGTGGAAGGCCATGATAGAGCCGGGAAAGCTGGAGGCAAAGGCGATCATACCCTTTCCGTTGGCAGTGTAAATATTCTGGAACATCTTTTCGCCGGAGAACATACGACCAAAGGCCTTTCCAAGCCCTCCGTTTGTGGTGGTATCCATGGACATATTCGGACTCATCCATGCCATTCCGCCGTTTTCGGTGATCATCTGCTCGCCGCTTTCCAGCTGACAGATCACTACGGGAAGATTTCCACCTTTGATATCATACTGCATACTAGACTCCTTTCAGATCATGTATTTGTTTGTTGCGTTTTATGAAAATGCTGGCTGCGACAGTTCGTGTAAACGCACTGTGTTCTATGTCTTAAGTATAACAAAATAACCAGAAACAGAGAAATGTTTTATTGGTTTATGGTATAATTTTATCAAATATACTGTGGGATGACAGGAGAAGATGGATGAAAAAGCAATTAAGGATGAAACATCTGTTGCTATTGTGCCTTCTCATTCTGGTGAGCGCAGCAGGTATTCTGCTGATGGGGGGAAGAGGACCGGAGAGCAGAGGCGGAGCAGAGGAAAATGCAACGATTTACAGCAGACATTATGCCCTGATCACTGGAGATTCGGATGATGAATTCTGGAAGCAGGTGTATGAAAGTGCCAGAGAAGCGGCGGCGGAGAAGGATATCTATGTGGAATGGTTCGGCAAGAATCTGTCCGTGAGCTATTCTGTGAAGGAGCTTCTTCACATGGCCATTCGGGCAGGTGTGGATGGAATCATTCTTCAGGCACCGGACGGACAGGAGACGGAGGAGCTGATTAATGAAAGTGTGGATGCAGGTATTCCGGTGGTGACGGTGCTTTCGGATTGTCAGTCCAGTCTTCGTCAGGCCTATGTGGGGGTGAATAACTATGAGATCGGTCTTCTGTATGGGGAGGAGATTGTCCGCCTGATCCTGCATCAGTTCAGCAAGAATATCCGGATCATGATCGTGGTGGGAGCAGAGGAACTTACCTCTTCTCAGAGTCTTGCCCTGCTGGGAATGAGAGAGTATATCAATGGAAATCTGCCTAAGGGATATTTTGTTAATGTGGAAACAGAGCTGATTCCTCAGGAGAGCTCCTTCGCAACAGAGGAATATATCAACAGCATGTTTGTATCCAGTGCGCCATTGCCGGATATTATGATCTGCCTGGACGAAAGAGGAACCCGCTGTTCCTATCTGTCAGCGGTGGATCATAACCGTGTAGGAGAAACCGCCATTGTGGGATACTACTCCTCCAAGGATACCCTGGCGGCCCTGGAAAAGGGGATTCTGGATTCTATCCTGTCTGTGGATGCGGAGGAGATGGGAAAAAGTTCTGTGGAGGTATTGCTGGATTATCAGGAATACGGATATGCAAATACCTACAATACGGTGAAGATTCAGCTGCTGGATAAGGAGGATGCGGCCAGAATACTGGAGCGTGACAGGGATAACACAGAGGAGGGACAGGAATGAAACAGAAAATCAGACAGATGTCTCTGCTGCAGAAGCTGGTTATGCTTACCTTTGTTTCCATGCTGCTGGTTCTCCTGATCAACATTCTGATCTTTGGAAGACTGAATATGCTGAACCGACAGATCGGCGATGTATATACCGACAACACAAACCTGGAACTTCTGGGGGAAAAGCTGGATCGCCTTCAGCAGAGTGTGGAGGATTATGTGCGAAGCAGATCCACCAACTCCATCGAAGCCTACTACAAGGAGGAAGAGGAATTCCGGAATCAGGTGGAACTGCTGAATGCAGAAATCAGTGATGACGAGATCCTTCTGGCGGAGAAGAATATCAGAGGGCTGTCAGAATCCTATATGAAGCTGGCCGCAGATATTATTCAGGCAAAACGAGGAAGAAATGTTAAAAAATACGGTGCCCTGTCTGAGGAAGCCATTCAGCTCCGGAAGGATATCAGCAACTGTATTGAAAGTCTGAAG
>JAUNCZ010000094.1 GCA_030526405.1 Lachnospiraceae bacterium
AGGTGTCACTACCTGATATAATACGGTAACACGTCTAATGACGCAATCTTGAACACGTAGAATAACACCCTCGTTCGATAGCATTTCGGGGCAAGTAAAAATTGCCTTTGAAATCTACCGAATGGGGGTGTCTTTTTGCATCCGGACAAGTCTTCTGGAGCGGTTATTCTTGCATGTATTTGTAGGAATGACCGCTCCTTTTTTTGTTATTACAGGTGCCGTGCACCTCCTTCGGTTCTTGAATTTGCAACTTTTCAAATTTCAAGAACTGGAGGAAATAAAAATGTATTATGATCCGAAAATGTGCGGAAAACGTATTCAGGTCCTTCGCAAGAAAAAGGGACTTACACAGCTGCAGCTGTCATTCAAAATCAATGTCTCAGAGAGTCATCTGAGAGCAATCGAAACCGGTATACGCGGTGCTTCCATAGATCTGCTGATTGAGTGCTCTGAGTTTTTTCAGGTATCTCTTGATTACCTGGTGCTTGGCAAGACTGATCCAGACAAAGCAGAGATGATGATGCAGCTGGATATTCTGAGCAATCACATTGAACAGCTGAGAAAACTAATCTGAAATATACGGAATTGTCAAGAGGAAAACGTATCGTTTCTGGCGATGTTGCGTGCCCTCTGAGAATATGTTGAGGGCAAAAATCTTCGGTAGAATTATTCTCGTAAGCGGTGGTTCACCGCTTACGAGATCTTTGAAAACTGAATACTATTCATCAGAACTTTACTGTAGAAGGAAGCCTTCGTCGGCACGCCATGATGTTCAAAGGAACGTAGCGATTCGCCGGAGCAAATGCCAGATTGCAACTGGCGGTGGTGTTGATCTTCTGCAGGTACAATGATACTTCCGTAATTCGCGGTCCGGCCATAATGAAGGCGGGATGGTTAAACGCCAATGAAGCTGCTTCGCAAGCGCGTCTGATGAAATCCCTGTAACTCCCTGGGTAGCAGAGCAAAATTCGGGAGAACCATATTAGAAGTAAGCACTGATGGTATAGAGATTATTTCACATCCTTTTATCAGTGCTTTTTCCATATATCCGATATGAACATTTTGTTCAACAAATATGGAGACTGGAGGAAATCATATGATGAAAGAAGACTGGGTTTACCGGCGAGGAGATATCTATCTTGCCAATCTTGGTAAGCCAGAGGGATCGCAGCAAGGCGGTGTTCGCCCAGTGGTGATTCTTCAAAATGATATCGGGAATTATTATTCCCCGACACTGACGCTGGCTCCGCTCACATCCAAAACCCAAAAAAAGAAACGTCAGCCGACACACTATTACATCCGAAAGGCAAAAGGGCTGGATCGACCTTCCACGGTATTAGCGGAACAGTTGGGAACTTTTGATAAGAAGTGCATCATCCGTTATCTCGGAAGAGTAAGTAAAGGACAGATGCGCGGGATTGATGATGCCGTGAAAGTTCAGCTGGGATATTACATCCAGGAACATGCACGGCGTGATGCAATCTATCGTGGAGGAAAGGAACATGGATAAGATGTATTCGAGGAAAGATGCAGCGCACTTGCTTGGTATTAGCCTTACCACTTTGGATGCTGCAAGAACATCGGGCCTGATCGCCTATGTTCAGTATGTAGATAACGGCTGCGTGTATTTCACGGAAGCCGGAATCCAGGAGTATATTGCCAAATGCACTCACCGTGCAAAACCAAGGGAAAACAATGCGACCTATCGCAAACCCCGTGGTACTGTCCGCTGAGTAATCGACATCCTTGAGGGTTTGATAACCCTCGGGTATAGTTCAAGTATCAGCGCTGAGTACAATATTTGGAGGTGTTTGCAATGGCAAAAAAACGACGTGCCATTCCTAAATATGGAACGGTAACAATCGGAGACAATGAGTATTACCGAACCCGTATCGAAGATGCGGACGGCGTTCGTGTAGCCATTTATGGAAGAACGCGTGAAGAACTTTATGATAAGGTCAATGAGGCAAAGGATCAGATTGACAATGATACCTTTCGAAGAAAGACTCCGACGGTTAAGGAATATGCGGAGAAATGGCTGATGTTACAGTCGGCACATATCCGTCAGACAACACTAATCGACTACACATCGAAGGTGAAGCTGCATGTGATTGCTCCTCTGGGGCATATGAGAATGGCTGATGTTACGAAGGATGATATTCAACTGGCATTGGTTCCGGTATCGAAGAAATCTACTTCGGTTTATAAATCGGTAGTGATCTTGTATAAGTGCATTTTCAAAGCAGCCAAGGACAGCCGTGTGATTGATGAAAATCCTACGGTGTTCTTAACAGCCAAGGGCGGCGGAGTGCCGCAGACCGATAAGATTCCACTGACAGATGAACAGGTGGAAATTTTATTGGATGCAGTGAAAGGCTTGCAAACCTATGTATTTGTGATGCTGGGCTTGTACGCTGGACTTCGCCGAGAGGAAATTCTGGGGCTGAAATGGGATTCGGTATATCTGAATAAAAAAGCACCGTATCTGACGGTCAGAAGAGCATGGCATACAGAAGGAAATAAGCCGGTCATTCTGGACGAGCTGAAAACCAAAGCTGCTCACAGAGATATACCTTTGCCGGATAGATTGGTAGAATGCTTGAAGGGGTGGAAGGCACAATCGAAGTCAGAATATGTTATCTCAAACAGTGATGGTGGTCCACTTTCCTATACGCAGTTTAAGCGATTATGGCAGTTTATTATTACCAGAAGCACAAAGGAACGATTCTATTATAAGTATGAAAATGGTAAGAGAGTAAAACACACCATTAAACCAGTTCTGGGAGAGAAAGCTGCCCACAATGGTAAGGTGGTATATACCATTGATTTTGATGTGACACCACATCAGCTTCGTCATACTTATATCACCAATCTGATTGCTGCTTCGGTGGATCCGAAGACAGTGCAGTATCTGGCAGGGCATGAAAGCAGTAAAATCACCATGGATATTTATGCGAAGGTGAAATACAACAAACCGCAGGAATTAGCGCCTATCCTGGATGATATTTTCACCCAGTGGGATATGGCCCAGCAAAATAGAATATAACAACGAATACGTTGAGAGCGTGGATGATCTGATGAAGAAAATCCGCGCTCTTTTTACATACAGGTGACATCGTTGAGGAATTACAGACCCTCAGCGATAATCAAGACATACCGAAAGGTATGACAAAGTATGTCTCAGAAATGGAGGTGCCGACATGGCAAAGAAAAAGAAAATTCCGGAGTATGGAACCATCGTACTGAACGGAATCGAGTATTACCGAACCAGAATCAAAGATGCAGACGGCAAAAGAGTTGCTATTTATGGACTTACTCCAGAAGAACTGTATGATAAGGTTCAGGAAGCAAAGCGCCAGATTGAAGATACACTGTATCGCAGAGAGAATCCGACAGTTGCTGATTATTGTGAGAAGTGGCTGAAGATGAGATCTGCTACGATCCGTCCGACCACACTGAAAAATTATGAAAAGGCTCTGGGCAAACATATTATCAAGCCGATTGGTCATATGTATATGGATGAAGTGACAACCGATGATCTGCGTCTGGTATTGCTTCCGGTATCCAAGCAGTCCCAGTCGTTATACAATCTGGTGAATATGCTGATCAAGTGTATATTCTATTCTGCAGAAGCAAGCCAGGTTATCGATTATAATCCTTCGGCAGTTCTTAGTGCAAAGGGTGGTAAGCCGGGAAAAGAAAAAGATGCACTTACAGATGAGCAGGTAAAAATTCTTCTCGATACTATTCGAGATTTACCACCGTATCTGTTCGTGATGATCGGTTTGTATTCTGGTCTTCGCCGTGAAGAGATTCTCGCTCTTCAATGGGATTGTGTATTCCTGGATGAAAAAGTTCCTTACATCTCAGTTCAACGAGCATGGCACTCTGAACATAACAGACCTGTTATCGGAACTGAGTTGAAGACACCAGCAGCAAGAAGGGATGTTCCAATTCCTAATTGTCTGGTACAATGCCTGAGAGAAGCAAAGGAGAAATCCATTTCCGATTTTGTCATTGCCGATAGTAAGGGTGAGCCGCTGGCAGACAGTCAATTCACAAGAGTGTGGAAATACATTACCGTCAGATCAACAGCTGAGAGGGTATATTACACCTATGTGAATGGCAGGAGCATCCGTCACACGGTAAAGCCGGTGCTTGGTGGTCATCAGAAGAACAATCCGAAGATCGTCTACACGATGGATTTTCAGGTGACACCGCATAAGCTCAGACATACCTATATCACCAATCTCATCTATGCCAATGTCGATCCGAAAACAGTGCAGTATCTGGCAGGTCATGAGAACAGTAAAGTTACTATGGATATTTACGCCAAAGTGAAGTATAATAAGCCAACGGAACTTGTGTCTGTGGTGAATGAAGCCCTCACATAAACGGGTAAAATGAGGCTTCGACGGCATCCAGATCGTGGGTTAATAGAGGGGTTAAATTTTCTTGGAAACCTCAAAAAAGCCCGTAAAATCAAGGAAAAATCGATCTGGAGAAAGTTCAAGTACGGTCTCAAAGCAGCTCGTCGCGCTCCACAGTTCAGCAAACGATAATCAAATCAGAGACAAATACAGTCAAAAAAAGTCCATCTGGGATTATCCCAGGTGGACTTTTTACGTGGAACACAAAATCTTGTTGATATTTTTGTTGATCAAGAATATAATGATGATAGGTAGAAGGCCTATCTTCGGGAGAGTTCCTGCCATATAAGTGGAAGATTTTAAACTCGGGAGAGCTCCTGCCATATAAGTGGAGAATTTCAGTTGATATTTATAAGATTGTGGCATATAATTCTATTAAGAGGTGAGTCTCTACCTTTAAGTGAGAACCTAAAAAAGTGGCGAGTCTCTGCCAATAAGTGAGAACCTAAAACAGTTGGTGAGTTCCAACCATAATCGGGAACTGGAGGATGGAGATGATTGATCATCTCCATCTTTTCATATGGAGGAAAATGCGTTTTTATAATATAAAGGATAGTTATATCGAATATCTTAGATCCTACGACGCAGCGGTCGCATTAAATAAAAAGGAAACAAGGCCGTACGTGGGTGTTGTTCTGGAAATCGATGGAATTCATTATTATGCACCATTTACATCACCAAAACAAAAACATAAAAAGATGAAAAATGGTAAGGATTTTCGAAAAATCAATAATGGAGAATATGGTGCAATTAATTTTAACAATATGATACCGGTATTAGATTCACAGGTGATACTGATTGATATTGAAAATATACCAGATTTAAAATATCGAAGGCTGTTACAAAATCAATATAAATCAATAAAAGCAGATATCGAAGGAATACAAAGAACTGCAGAAAAACTACATAAGTTGGTAATGGCAGAAGATGATGAATTGAGCACTTATGATAGGATTGTTAAATCAAGATGTTGCAATCTCCGTTTGCTGGAAAAAGTCTATGCAAATTATGTACCCAAAATGTTAGGATAATAAGCGGGAATCCTCGGTAATTCAATTGCCGAGATGAGAGCTCCGAAA
>JAUNCZ010000034.1 GCA_030526405.1 Lachnospiraceae bacterium
GAAGTGGTGTGTGTACTGCACAGGTAACCGATGAAACTGATTTGATGCAGGGCTGTTATAAACAAGGAGGGGTACGGAATGAATGATGAATCTATGAAGGTATTAAAGAAGCAGATGTTCTGGATGCGGATAACGGCATGTTTCACTGCCGGGATCTTCCTTGTGGTGCTTACAGCAGCATTGATCCTTGTGCCCAAGGCAGATGCTGCCCTGACGGATGCGGAGTCTGCTCTGGAGGAAATCTATGAAGGAGCAGAGAAACTGAACCAGACGGCAGAGCAGCTGGGGGAGATTGATTTCAAGGGTCTGGTGGATGATACCCAGAAGATGGTGAACGAGGGATCGGAGGGAATCTCAAAGGCCATCGGTAAAATCGAAGAGATGGATATCGAAGGGTTGAATAAAGCCATTGGGGATCTGGGTTCAGTGGTGGAGCCACTGGCAAAGCTCTTCGGAAAACGATAAACTATGAGAAACATCCTTTGCGAGGTTCTCAAGTTGTCGCGGCAGTCGCCAGGGTCTCGTGCAAGCACGGACCTTGGCTCGTTGCTCGCGTAAATCAAATAATAATCAAAAATAAACTTTTCTCATACATTTCTTGACTGGAATACTGCGCAGTGGTAAACTTTTTAAAGGAAACTGAGAAAGGTTTATTTTGGTTATGAAAAGTTTATTTTCCCAGCGCCTGAGAGAGGCGATGGATCAAAAAAACTGCAAACAGGTGCATCTGATCCATCTGGCGGAGGAACGGCGGATTAAACTCAGCAAGAGTCAGATGAGTCAGTACCTCAGCGGAAGGGCGATTCCCAGAAAGGGGATCCTGGCATTTCTGGCGGAGGCTCTGGAGGTGACACCTGAATGGCTGATGGGAAATAAAACAGAAGAGGAAAAGCAGGTTGTGGAGGATACTGCAGAGGAAGATCTGCAGGGGGCAGAGCCTGAAAAGGGAATTTCGGAAAAAGGGAAAGAACGTTCCGATAAGAAGGAGAGGACTATAGAAATGAGAAAATTCAGTAAATCATCAAAGCTTGATAATGTATTATATGATGTAAGAGGACCTGTTGTGGAGGAGGCCAACCGCATGGAGGCTCAGGGAATGAATGTTCTGAAGCTGAACATCGGTAACCCTGCTCCCTTTGGTTTCCGAACACCGGATGAGGTGGTCTTTGATATGGCCAGCCAGCTCACTGAGTGCGAGGGATATTCTGCATCCAAGGGTCTTTTCTCTGCAAGAAAAGCCATCATGCAGTATGCCCAGCTGAAGGGAATCGCCAATGTTACAGTGGAGGATATCTACACCGGCAATGGCGTCAGCGAGCTGATCAACCTGAGTATGTCCGCTCTTTTGAATGACGGAGATGAGGTGCTGGTGCCATCCCCTGACTATCCTCTGTGGACAGCCTGCGTTACTCTGGCAGGAGGAACTCCGGTGCACTATATCTGTGATGAGCAGTCTGAGTGGTACCCGGATCTGGCAGACATGGAGTCAAAGATCAATGATAAGACAAAAGCCATCGTTATCATCAATCCAAATAACCCTACAGGAGCCCTCTATCCAAAGGAGATCCTGGAGAAGATCGCTGAGCTGGCAAGAAGACATCAGCTGATGGTATTTTCTGATGAGATCTATGATCGTCTGGTTATGGATGGTGAGGAGCATATTTCCTTTGCAGCCCTTGCACCGGATCTGTTCTGTGTAACCTTCAGCGGTCTGTCTAAATCCCATATGATTGCCGGCTACAGAATCGGCTGGATGATCATCAGCGGAAACAAGCGCATCGGACAGGACTACATCGAGGGAATCAATATGCTCTCCAACATGCGCCTCTGCTCCAATGTACCGGCCCAGTCCATTGTACAGACAGCCCTGGGCGGCCATCAGAGTGTTAAGGATTATATTGTTCCCGGTGGCCGTGTGTATGAGCAGAGAGAGTTCATCTACAAGGCGCTGAATGATATTCCTGGAATTACAGCTGTGAAACCTAAGGCAGCATTTTATATCTTCCCGAAGATCGATGTGGAGAAATTCGGTATTGTCAACGATGAGCAGTTTGCACTGGATCTGCTGCGAGAGAAAAAAATCCTGCTGATCCACGGTGGTGGCTTCAACTGGAAGGAGCCGGATCATTTCCGTGTGGTATATCTGCCGCGAATCGAGGTGCTGAAGGATGCCACCGAGAAGCTGGCTGATTTCCTGCAGTATTATCACCAGTAAGCAGATTCCTGTTGTCTGAATGAAATATCCGTGATATGGTATAGATGATTCCCGCAGTGTTACAAGCTGCGGGAATTGTTGCTATGAGACAAAGTGGATGGCGCAGTCCCCAAAAGAAAGCTGCATAGCTGCTGCGTGACCTGCCCGGAAATTCCACCGGGAATTCCCGATTTCATGAATAAGGAGACATTATATATGGAAGAAATGAAACAGAACGGAGAGCAGAAACACAAACGCCGTGTTCGTTATTCCGGAAAATATCCAAAGAAATTTGAAGAGAAATATAAGGAGCACAATCCTGATAAATATGCAGATACCATTGAGCATGTAATCAGCAAGGGAAATACTCCCGCCGGAATGCACATCTCCATCATGGTACAGGAGATTCTGGACTTCCTGCAGATTCAGCCGGGACAGCAGGGCCTGGACTGTACGCTGGGCTATGGAGGACATACCAGAAAGATGATGGAGTGTCTCCAGGGACAGGGCCATATGCATGCCCTGGATGTGGATCCCATCGAGTCTGAGAAAACAAAGAAGCGTCTGGCGGAGGCCGGTTTCGGACCGGAGATTCTTACGGTACATCTGCAGAATTTCAAGGATCTGGATAAGGTGGCAGAGGAGTGCGGCAAGTTTGACTTTATCCTGGCGGATCTGGG
The DNA here is from genome assembly GCA_030526405.1 of Lachnospiraceae bacterium. Lineage (GTDB taxonomy): Bacteria > Bacillota > Clostridia > Lachnospirales > Lachnospiraceae > JAKSRN01. The sequence goes on from JAUNCZ010000034.1 coordinate 2,875, forward strand.
AGTCTCTTCCATGCAGATCGATAATCCGGAGAGAGGCTTTTCCTATAAGATCGACGGCCCCCTGGACCTGCGTATGAATCCACAGAAGGGAATCTCTGCGGCAGAGCGTCTCCAGCAGGTGACAGAGGAGGAGCTGATCGGTATGCTTGAGGAAAATGCTGACGAGCCCTATGCCCAGGAGATTGCCTCCGTGGTGATGAGCTTCCGCAAGGCGGGACAGCAGATCGATACCACCACAAAGATGAGAAGGATCATTGAGAAGGCTCTGGCTTTCCTTCCGGAGAAGGAGAGAAAGGAGGCAGTGAAGAAATCCTGCCAGAGAACCTTCCAGGCTCTGCGCATCGATGTGAACAGGGAATTCGAGGTGCTGTACGAGCTGCTGGATAAGCTGCCCCATGTACTGAATCCCGGTGGAAGGGTGGCAATTCTTACCTTCCACTCCGGTGAGGATCGTCTTGTAAAGAAGTCTTTTAAGAAGTATCAGAAGGACGGACTTTATTCTGAAGTGGCCAGAGATGTGATCCGTCCATCTCAGGAGGAATGCGTCAGAAATCCAAGGGCGAAGTCCACAAAGATGCGCTGGGCGATAAAGGCGTAAAAGTATTGTTTTTTGTCAGTACAGAAATTGTCTAGAAATTGTCAAAGTTTTTGTTTTTTTTCAGGTGCAAACCGGAAAAAAGCCTGAAATAGTATGAAAATGTGGTAAGTTGAGGGGGGATTCTCTCCCCATATGCTTGCCACTTTTTGCGTTTTAGACTATACTGTATTTGATTATATTGGGGGAGTATCAGACGTTTGTCGGGATATGAAATAGTAAACATTTTTTGTGATTAAAACGATGATATTTCCGGTAAGGAAGGATATGAAAACAAAACAGACAATTAAAAATTTATTGTTTTCCATGAGGACTGCGATTGTTCTCCTGTTGTTACTGACGATTGCCTGTATTCTGGGAAGTGTGATCCCGCAAGGAGAGCTGGAGGCCTATTATACGGGCTATTATTCCGGTACTGTGGCCAGACTGATCCTTCTTGCGCAGGTGGATGATGTGTTTCATAGCTGGTGGTTTGTTGTGATCACTGCTGCTTTATGCATCAATCTTCTTGGATGCAATCTTCTTCGTTTTCCGGTGCTGATCCGGCAGATGAAAGAAGGCTATACTGCAGAAAAGAGAATGAGGGCTGATGATTCGTCAGATAGTGTCTGTGTTTCTGATGCAGAGAAGCTGTTTCAGAGACTGCATTTTTCAAAGACAGAGACACTGGAAGCAGGTGCAGGAAGAAAATTCCTTTACGGAGTCCGAAATAAGGGCGGCATCTGGGGTGCCTGGCTGACACATCTGGGAATGCTGATCATTATTCTTGGATTTTCCCTTGGTCAGATCTTTACAGAAAAATATTCTGTTTACGGAGTCGCAGGGGAGACACTTCCGGTGGAGGGAACCTCCTTTGAGGTGACCATCAATGATTTTCGGACCATCCTTCGAGAGGATGAAACTGTGGAGCAGTATGTGTCTGATCTGACACTTACTGATACAGAAAGCGGCGACCATGTTACCGACGAGACATCTGTCAACCATCCCATGGAGGCCCTGGGAATGAAGCTATATCAGAATTCCACCGGTTGGGCGGCACATGTCGCTGTGGCAAGGGGTGAGAAGCTGATTCAGAGTGAGATTCTCTGTGCAGGAGAGCATCTGACTGTGGCTGATATGCCGGATCTGGTGCTGGCATTCAATGCTTTTTATCCGGATTACGTTGAGGTGGATGGAAAACCGGCAACGGCATCCTCTGCACTGAATAATCCAGCATATCTCTATACACTGTATTATCAGGGAAGGGTACTGGGAATGAATGTGCTTAAGGACGGTCAGCCCATTACGGTGGATGATCTGTCTGTTGTCTTTATGGAGCCTCAGCAGTATACACTGATCCAGCTGAAATCAGACCCATTTACCTGGCTTACTCTGGTGGGCGGTGTGCTGATCCTGGCAGGACTGTTCCTGTCTTTCTATCTCCGTACGGAGGAGCTGTGGGCAAGAGAACTGGAGGATGGAAGCTGGAGAGTGTCCGGTTACAGCCGAAAGGGCGGCATCCTTTTCCAGGAACGAATCCTTGAAATGACAGAAGAACTGACAGAAGGAGATAAGAAAGCATGAATCTTTTTTTACAGATAGAGAAGGGAATCTTCATCGGAGCCATGGTACTGTATCTGATTTCCATGGTGTTGTATCTTACATATTTTGCGGTAAAGCTTGAGAAGCCGGCGAAAATTGCCAATCTTACAACAGTGGCAGCATTTTTATTCCATACAGCGGCCCTGGTGGTCCGTGGCATCGGAGCGGGGAGACTGCCCCTTACCAATCAGTATGAGTTTGCCACCAGCTTTGCCTGGGGCATCTGCCTTTGTTATCTGATTTTTCTGTGGAACTATAAATTCCAGGCTCTGGGTGCCTTTGTTACACCGGTGATCTTTCTTATCATCGGTTATGCTGCCATGCAGAGCAAGGAGGTCCATGAACTGATGCCGGCGCTGAAGAGCAACTGGCTGGCAGTGCATGTTATGACAGCTATTATTGCCTATGGATCCTTCGGTGTGGCATTTGCAGTGTCACTGATGTTCCTGATTAAGGCAAGAGCAGCATCCCAGGTATTCTGGGAGAAAAATGTTCCCTCAGAGAGAAAACTGGACAGCATCAGCTACAGAGCAGTCTGTCTGGGATTCCTCTTCCTGACTCTGGTTCTGATCACAGGTGCTATCTGGGCAGAGGCTGCCTGGGGCAGCTACTGGTCCTGGGATCCTAAGGAGACATGGGCGCTGATCACATGGATCATCTATGCGATCTATCTTCATCTGCGCATCAGCCATGGATGGAAGGGAAAGAAGGCGGCAGCCTTCGCAGTGATCGGATTCATCTGTGTTGTATTTACCTATATCGGTGTCAACACTCTGCTTCCGGGTATACATAGTTATGCATAAATTTTTATATAGATGAAAAGTATGTGTAAATAATGAAAGGAGAGAAAAAGCCAATGAGTAAAAACACGTTTCGCGGCGGTGTCCACCCTTTTGAGGGAAAGGAACTGGCTAAGGACGCTCCACTTACTCCGTATCTGCCTAAGGGAGATCTGGTCTTCCTTCTGAATCAGCATATCGGTAAACCTGCACAGGCAGTGGTTAAAAAAGGTGACCACGTACTGGCTGGACAGGTGATCGGTGAGGCGGATGGATTTGTGTCAGCAAACATCATCAGTTCTGTATCCGGTACAGTCAAGGATGTCCGCAAGTGCAAAACAGTCCTGGGAACCAGTGCTATGGGAATCATCGTTGAAAACGATGGTCAGTATACACTGGCAGAGGGAATCGGTGTTGAAACCGACCCAGCTACATTATCCAATCAGGATATTGTAAACCGCGTAAAAGCGGCAGGTATCGTAGGAATGGGAGGAGCAGGATTCCCTACCCATGTAAAACTGATGCCAAAGAATCCAGAAGCCATTGAGTATGTAATTGCCAATGGTGCAGAGTGTGAGCCATATATTACCTGTGACGATCAGCTGATGAGATCCAACGCAGCAGAGATCGTAAAAGGTGTGGAGATCATGCTTCGTCTGTTCCCAAATGCTCAGGGTATGGTTCTTATCGAGGAGAACAAACCAGAGGCCATCGCAGCTATGAAGGCTGCCTGCCAGGGAACTGCAGTTACAGTAAAAGAGGTTAAGACAAAATATCCTCAGGGTGGTGAGCGTTCCATCATCAGTGTTGTGACTGGACGTCATCTGAAGCTGGGAGTTCTTCCAGCTGACCTTGGATGTATTGTGGACAACGTTACTACTATTCGTTCTATCTATCGTGCAGTTGTATTCAACGAGCCCCTTATGGAGAGAAACTTCACTGTATCCGGAGAGGGAACAGCTAATCCATCCAACTTCAATGTACGTATCGGTACTATGATGGAGGAGCTGCTGGAGGCAGCAGGTGGTTTCAAAGAGGGAACTGATCCTGAGAAGCTGATCTGTGGTGGTCCTATGATGGGATTCCCTCTGGCTAACCTTCAGGTTCCAGTCTGCAAGAACAACAATGCACTGACAGTACTGGCAAAGGATCCTGTAGCTGAGGCTCAGAAACAGATGACCGCATGCTTACGCTGCGGACGCTGTAATCATGTATGTCCTGAGGGACTTACTCCACAGCAGATGGCTGTTGCAGCTGAGCGCAAAAACTACGATCGTTATGAGAATAAGCTGTATGGTCTGGAGTGTATTGCCTGTGGCTCCTGTACATTTATCTGCCCGGCAAAACGTCCTCTGATGCAGCTGTTTAAACAGACTAAAGCTGAGATTATGGCAGCTAAGAGAAAGGGGTAAATGAGAATGTCTAAATTATACAACGTTTCCTCAAGTCCCCATGTCCGCAGTAAACTGAATACAGAGAATGTAATGTTTGCAGTTATTCTGGCTCTGCTTCCAACCACTGTGATCGGTGTAAGAGTACATGGAATGAGCGCACTTATTACAATCCTTGCTTCTATCGCGGCAGCGGTACTGACTGAGTTTGTCTTCGATAAGATCACTCATAAACCAAATACCATCCGTGATTTCAGTGCGGTGGTAACCGGTCTTCTTCTGGCTCTGTGTATGCCGGAGGGAACTCCTGTTGCACTGCCGATCCTGGGTTCCGTATTCGCAATTCTGGTTGTAAAAAATCTGTTTGGCGGACTTGGAAAGAACTTTATGAACCCGGCACTGGCCGGACGCTGTTTCCTGCTTATTTCCTTTGGAACAGCAATGACAAACTATCAGCTGGATGCAGTTTCTGCAGCCACTCCTCTGGCAGACCTGGCAGCAGGCAGCAGAGTTGATATTGCAAGCATGATCCTTGGTACTTCCAACGGTGTAATCGGAAGCTCCGCTCTGGGACTTCTGATCGGTGGACTGTTCCTGTGGTGCATCGGTGGAATCACAATCGAGATTCCTGCAGCTGCAATCGCATCTTTCACACTGGTTATGGCTCTGTTCGGCGGACAGGGAGCAGATCCTCTGTTCCTGCTGACACATATCTGCGGTGGCGGTATCCTGATGGGAGCTTTCTTCATGGCTACAGATCCTGTTACAAGCCCTGTTACTTCTTCAGGACAGATCGTATTCGGTATCATTGTGGGTGTGCTCAGTGCTCTGTTCCGTATTAAGGGAAGCGCAGCTGACTCCGTATCCTATGCGATCATTATCTCCAATATGTTCGTTCCGCTGATCGATCAGCATATCGTTCCGAAGCCATTCGGACACCGTGCTCCTAAGGAGAAATCCTCCGGCAGCAAGATTCCTAAATCTGCCCTTGTACTGTGCGCTATCACACTGCTGGCAGGTCTGGCCCTCAGCGGTATCTTTGCTATGACAAAGGATACCATTGCAGAGCAGAAGGCTGCTGCAGCTGCTGAGTCCTACAAGGCAGTACTTCCTGAGGCAGATACATTCAAAGCTAACGAGGCAATGGATGGTGCCATTGAGGCTCTTGCAGGAGAGAACTATGGCACAGATTTCGGTAAGATCACTATCAATGAGGCATTTGAGGCACTGGATGCTTCCGGAAATACAGCGGGTTATGTGGTAAGCGTTACTTCCGGAGACGGATTTGACGGAAATATCACTCTGGCTGTAGGAATCCTTGCAGACGGTACCATCAGCGGTATTGACTTTACTGAGCTGCATGAGACAGCTGGTATGGGTATGCGCTGTGGTGAGGATGAGTGGAAAGGTCAGTTCACAGGACGCAACGTTCCTTCCTTCACTCTGAACAAAGCAGGCGGATCCACATCTGATGAAGAGATCGACTCCATCTCAGGAGCATCTGTTACTTCCGGAGCTGTTGTAAATGCTGTCAATGCTGCACTTGATTTCTATGCGAGCAACGTCAACTAAGGAGGACAAATCATGAATCCATTTATTGAAAGAATTTATAATGGTTTGATCAAAGAGAATCCTGCAATGGTACTGATGCTCGGTATGTGTCCAACACTGGCGGTTACTACTTCTGCAACCAACGGTCTCGGCATGGGTCTTTCCACCATGGCAGTTCTGATCGTATCAAACGTAATTATCTCTCTGCTTCGTAAGCTGATCCCTGATGAGGTTCGTCTTCCTGCAGAGATCGTAATTGTAGCTTCACTTGTTACCATCGTAGAGCTGGTAACACAGGCTTATATTCCTGCACTGTACAGCGCTCTTGGAATCTTCATTCCTCTGATCGTTGTTAACTGCATTATCCTGGGCCGTGCCGAGGCATTTGCCCTGAAGAATCCTCCTCTTCTGTCTGCTTTCGACGGAATCGGAATGGGACTTGGATTTACTTTTGCACTTACTGTTCTCGGAGCAATCCGTGAGCTGCTTGGTGCTGGCTCCATCTTTGGATTCCAGCTTCTGCCTGAGAGCGCAGCAGTTGGTATCTTCATCAAAGCGCCTGGTGCATTCCTGGTTCTTGCTTTCATTGTTGCAGTTATGAACTCACTGAAAGTAGAAACAAGAGCAAATGAAATGGTAGAAGACTGTGACGGATGCTGTGCTTCCTGCGCATCTTCAAAAGGCTGCAAAGATAAGAAGGAGGGAGAGGCATGAATCTGTTATTAATTATTGTCAGCACAGCCCTCATTAACAACGTTGTCCTCAGCCAGTTCCTGGGTATCTGTTCTTTCCTTGGTGTATCCCGCCAGGTAAAAACATCTGCTTCTCTGGGCGGAGCGGTTATCTTCGTTATGACCATCGCATCAGCAGTTGCAAGCCTTCTGTATACCTTTGTACTGAAACCACTGGATCTGGATTATCTGAAAACAATCGTTTTCATTCTGGTTATCGCAGCACTGGTACAGATCGTTGAGATGTTCCTGAAGAAAGCTTCTCCTGCCATCTACAAGGCTCTGGGAATCTTCCTTCCACTGATCACAACAAACTGTGCAGTTCTTGGTGTTGCTCTTACTAACGTTCAGAATGAGTATGGGCTGGTAGAGAGTGTTATTGCCGGATTCGGTACAGCTCTTGGTTATACTGTAGCTATCGTTCTTCTGGCAAGTATTCGTGAGTCCCTTGATGAGGAAGCAGTTCCTGCTCCTTTCCGTGGGGCACCACTTGTTCTCCTGGCAGCTACCCTGATGGCAATCGCTTTCATGGGCTTCTCAGGACTGTCACTGTAAGGAGGAATGCAGAGTATGGCTATTATTATTGCTACGGTGGTAGTGGCTGTCATCGGTCTTCTGATCGGTGTGGGTCTTGTATACACCGGTAAAAAATTCTATGTTGAGGTGGACGAGAGAATCCCTCAGGTTCGTGAGTGTCTGCCTGGAAACAACTGTGGTGCCTGCGGATTTGCAGGCTGTGATGCAGTGGCTGAGGCCATTGTGAAAGGTGAGGCACCTGCCAATGCCTGTCCGGTAAACAATGCAGCAAACAATGCAAAGATTGCTGAGCTGTCCGGAGCAGAGGCTGGAGAGTCCATCCGCAAGGTTGCATTTGTAAAATGTGCAGGTGACTGCCATGCAACCAGCAACAAAGTAAACTATGTTGGTATTGATGACTGCCGTGCAGCTGTAATGGCTGGTATCTCCATCTGGGAGTGTGACTACGGCTGTCTGGGATATGGCTCCTGCGTAAAAGCATGCCAGTACGGTGCTATCAGGGTTGTAGATGGTGTTGCCATCGTTGACCGCAAGAAATGTGTAGGCTGTGGTATGTGTGCAAAAGCATGTCCAAAGGGTCTTGTGGAACTGATTCCTGAGAATAAAGAGGTTGCAGTTCGCTGCTCCAACAAGGATCGCGGACCTGAGACCAAGAAGGTATGTACCGCAGGCTGTATCGGATGTAAGCTCTGTACAAAACAGTGCGAGTCCGATGCCATCACTGTTGAGAACAATGTTGCTCATATTGATTATGAGAAATGTATCGGCTGTGGAAAATGTGCTGATAAATGTCCGGCACAGATTATTCACCGTCTGTAATGGATCTCGCTTTGCTGTTGCCTGACAACAGCGCCAATAAAAAAGCCTGATCGGAAAGGGCAGGATTTAAAAAATCCTGCCCTTTTCTGAAATAAGGAATATATTAAGAAAGGAGGAAAATATGGCAGACAAATCATTAGTATCAAAACTCTGTATCTCTGTTATTGCAGTGGGAATTCTTGTGGCAAGTGCTGTGGCTGAAACAAAGTATTCTATCCCTGGAGCTGACAGTGCGGGAGGAGCTTCTGCAGCTGCCGAGATTCAGTATAAGGAGGTAGAAGCCCCTGAAGCTGCAAATCCAAACAATGTGGTGACTGCAGAGCAGTGGGCTGAGATCTATCCGGAGATCTGTGCTTCCTACGAGGCAAATGGTGAGAACAACTATCGTGTAAGCTACCTGGATGAGGATCAGGATCCATATCTGGTAAGTATTTACGAGGGCTTTGGCTTTGCTAAGGACTACACCAGTGCCATTGCTCACAACTATACTCTGGCAGATGTGGCAGAGACAGAGAGACCTCATCCTCTGGCAAACTGTCTTACCTGTAAGACTGCTGATTTTACAGCTCTTGTAAATACCATGGGCAAAGATGCATACAGCCTGAATTTTGAGGATGTTATGCCGGATATGACTGAGAACGTTGGCTGCTATTCCTGTCATGAGAACAATGCAGGAAATAAAGGTGAGCTGACAATCACCCATGATTACACACTGGAGTCTGTTGGGGACGCAGGAATTGAACCTGCTACACTGGTGTGCGGACAGTGTCATATCGAGTACTATTTTGCACCTGAGAACAAGGCCACAACAGCACCATATGACAGCATTGAAGCAATGAGCCCAGATGCGATCCTGGCATATTATGATGAGATGGGATTCTCTGACTGGACACAGGAGAGCACAGGAACCGGTCTGTTAAAGGCACAGCATCCTGAGCTGGAAACATTCCTGGGTGAGGGCAGTGTTCATGCATCCATGGGACTTACCTGTGCATCCTGCCACATGGAGAAAACTGTATCTGAGGATGGAGTTGCTTACACAAGCCATTCCCTTGTAAGTCCTCTTGCCAGTGAGGCAATTCTTGAGACCTGCGCTTCCTGTCATCAGGATACTGATCTGAAGGCAAAGGTTGAAGAGATTCAGACAGCTGTGACAACTCGTGAGAAAGAGATCGGAAACGATCTGGCAGCCATGAAAGAGAAGCTTGCAGAGGCAGTTGCCTCCGGAGCATATTCTGAGGATGAGCTGAATGCTCTTCGTGATCTTCACAGAAAAGCACAGTGGTATTTTGATTTTGAGTACGTAGAGAACTCTGAGGGTGCTCACAACTCAAAACTTTCCAATTCCTGTCTGGATAAAGCTGCAGATTATATTGCACAGGCAAATGCGCTGTTCAAGTAAGAAGTCTTATGATGGCTATGAATCTTATAATGGCTATGGAAAAGAACTCGCGTAAATGAGAAAAGGGCTGTCGCAACGATTGTTGCGACAGCCCCTTTTGACTTCCGGGAAATCAACGATTTTCCAGGAAAACTCAGTTTCAGTAAAGCGGACATTCGCAATCCGCTTCGCTACTTGCTCATGAACCACTGCTGACTTTGTCAGCCCATCAGCAGGAGCTTTTTCTCCTGCTGATGCAAGCAGCCCCCCTTACTCCCTCCTACGTCTCTACATCTTAGAGGCAAGGGACTGCTTGAAGTGGTTCAGATCATTCTTTTCCGTTCCAGCAGTAGGTGCAGAGCTTGCATGGCTCGATGCCGATGGATTTGATCATATCATCCAGACGGTGGAAGCGAAGAGAGGTAAAGTTCAGCTCTTTACGGATCTCCTCGATCATGTTTGCGTACTCCTGACTGTCAGGATCAGCATATACAGGAAGCTTAGCCTCTGCGTTGTCTCCCTCCAGTTTCTGGATCACTCTTCTTGTGATCAGATCCATGTCGGAGTTGGAGCGGGAGAAGTTCAGATATTTGCAGCCGTACAGAAGTGGAGGACATGCAGGTCTGATATGAACCTCTTTTGCACCGCTCTTGTACAGGAACTCTGTGGTCTCACGAAGCTGTGTTCCACGAACGATGGAATCGTCGATGAGAAGCAGCTTTTTGCCCTTGATCAGTTTATGCACAGGAACCAGTTTCATGTGAGCAATCAGATTTCTCTCACGCTGGGTAGTTGGCATAAAGGAACGTGGCCAGGTTGGTGTATATTTGATAAATGGACGGGTAAATGGGATTCCGGAAGCGTTGGAATATCCCATAGCATGGGCAATACCGGAATCCGGTACACCTGCAACGCTGTCAGGTTTTACATCATCGCGCTCTGCCAGCAGACGTCCGCACTCGTAACGCATATGCTCTACGTTTACTCCCTCGTAGGAAGCTGTTGGATATCCGTAGTATACCCACAGGAAGGAACAGATCTTCATCTTGTCGCCAGGTGCCTTCAGTACCTTAACCTCATCTGGTGTGACAAATACGATCTCTCCAGGTCCCATCTCTCTGTAATCAGAGTATCCAAGGTTCAGATAAGCAAAACTCTCGAAGGTAACACAGAAAGCCCCCTCCTTCTGTCCGATGACGATAGGAGTACGTCCGAATTTGTCACGGGATGCATAGATACCGTCCTTTGTAAGGATCAGAACGGAGAGTGAACCCTCCACCTTCTCCTGCAGATATTTCAGTCCCTCAAGGATGGAGTCTTTTGTGGCAATGATGGCTGCAGCCAGCTCTGTGGCATTGATCATTCCGCCGCTCATCTCCTGGAAGTGAGTATGTCTGTCGCGATAGCACTCCTCGATGAGAGCGTCAGCATTGTTGATACGTCCTACTGTACTGATGGCAAAGCTGCCCATAACAGACGCGATCAGAAGTGGCTGAGGCTCATAGTCAGAAATGCAGCCGATTCCAAGAGTTCCCTCCAGAGAAGCGTAGTCCTTCTCGAATTTGGTTCTGAACGGTGAGTTCTGAATATTGTGGATTGCGCGGTCAAAGCCTTTCTCAGGATGGTGTACCACCATTCCCGCACGTCTTGTACCTAAGTGTGAATGATAGTCAGTTCCGTAAAAAAGATCTGTTACGCAATCGTTTCTAGATGCTACTCCAAAAAATCCACCCATAATAATCTCCTCTTTATTAAAAATATGAATACAGATATAAGGTGCAGCGGTGAGCTGTCATCTTATACAGGTTTAATATGGCGGTAGGGTATAGAGCCATTTTCGATTCCATGATAATTCGAGATATGCTTTAAAGTCAATAGCGGATAAAAAAATCCTGTTCCAAAACAATTGTCAGAGAATTGTGCTTTTCCAGACAATCTGCACAGAAATCTTGCATTTTTCGATACAGGAATGACAAAAAGTAGTATAATGAAATTCGCTATATTATTAGAACAGTAATGAAGGAAACAGGAGAAAACGCATATGCATGATAAACTGACACAGAGTGATATTGATAAGATGCAGGAAGAGATCGACCATCGCAAGCTGGTGGTACGAAAGGCTGCCATTGAGGCTGTGAAGGAGGCAAGAGCCCAGGGAGATCTCAGCGAGAATTTTGAGTACTATGCGGCAAAGAGAGAAAAGAATATCAATGAGAGCCGTATTCGTTATCTGGAGGCCATGATCAAAACCGCCATCATCGTGGAGGACCAGTCTGGAGAGGACGAGGTAGGTCTGAACAAGAGAGTGACCATCCAGGTGGAAGACGAGGAGGAGACAGAGGAGTATAAGATTGTAACCACAGTGAGAGGAAATTCTCTGAACGGACTGATCACTCCGGAATCCCCCCTTGGAAAGGCATTGATGGGACATAAGGTGGGTGACACCGTTCTGGTACAGGTAAATGACAAAGTAAGCTATTACGTGGAGATCAGGAAGATTGAGAACACAGGGGAGGAGGAGACCGATACCCTGCGTAAATTCTGATATCGGAGTAAAAGGGCATCGAAGCCACTGTTAAACAAGAGGAAGAGGAGTCTGCTTACAGCAGTCTCCTGACAAATCTGAAAAAAGTGTGAAGTTTCTTATATTATTATGCAGAGTATTGACTTGTTAAAGAGTTGGCAGGATACTATACACCATGATAGAAAGAAACACCAATGAGGAGGTGTAATACAGGTACATGAAAGAAGTAAAACCAACAAAGAAACCATTGATCATCTGGTATACCATTGCCGTGATCGCTCTTCTGGTTCTGAATATCGTACTGGTACCAAAGCTTAGCCCCACCGGACGCATTACAGAAACCGGCTATGGTCAGTTTATTGAGATGCTGAACAACGGTCAGGTAAAAGAGGTATCCATTGACAGAGAGAAGGGTATCATTACCTATGGTGATACAGCGGAACCAGAGAATTATTACAAAACGGGAATCATGAACGATTATAAGATTGTGGATCGTCTCATCGATGCTGGTATCACTGAGTTTGAGTCGCCCATCGTTCAGCAGACTTCCCCTCTGGTGGCATTTATTGTAAGCTGGGTTCTGCCCCTTGCCATCTTCATGCTGCTGGGCAGGCTGATGATGAAGGGAATGACAAAGAAAATGGGAGATGGCTTTGGCAATGCCATGAGTTTTGGAAAGAGCAATGCCAAGATCTATGTGCAGTCTGAAACCGGTATCAAATTCTCTGATGTGGCCGGAGAGGATGAGGCAAAGGAACTTCTGCAGGAGATTGTGGATTTCCTGCATAATCCTGCTAAATACACAGAGATCGGAGCAAGAATGCCCAAGGGTGCTCTGCTGGTGGGCCCTCCCGGAACAGGAAAAACTCTTCTTGCAAAGGCGGTAGCCGGTGAGGCAGACGTTCCGTTCTTTTCCATTTCAGGTTCTGAATTTGTGGAGATGTTTGTTGGTATGGGTGCTGCCAAGGTGAGAGACCTGTTTAAGCAGGCCAATGAAAAGGCCCCCTGTATCGTGTTCATCGATGAGATCGATACGGTAGGAAAAAAACGCGATGGCAACGGTTTTTCCGGAAATGATGAGAGAGAGCAGACTCTGAACCAGCTGCTGGCTGAGATGGATGGCTTTGACGGCAAGAAGGGTGTGATCATCCTGGCTGCAACAAACCGTCCTGATTCCCTGGATCCTGCTCTGCTGCGTCCGGGACGTTTTGACAGACGTGTTCCGGTGGAACTGCCGGACCTGCTGGGACGTGAGCAGATTCTTCGTCTCCATGCAAAGAAGATTCGCATCAGCGACAACGTGGATTTCAATGCCATTGCCCGCCTGGCCTCCGGTGCCAGTGGTGCGGAACTGGCTAATATGATCAACGAGGCTGCCCTCCGAGCTGTCCGCGACGGAAGAAAATTCGTATGTCAGTCGGATCTGGAGGAGAGTGTGGAGGTTGTTATCGCCGGTTATCAGAAGAAGAACAAGATCCTTACTGATAAGGAGAAACTGATCGTCTCCTACCATGAGATCGGTCATGCGCTGGTGGCTGCTCTGCAGACCCAGTCAGCTCCTGTTACCAAGATCACCATTATCCCAAGAACCTCCGGGGCTCTGGGTTACACCATGCAGGTGGATGAGGATCAGCACAATCTGATGACAAAGATGGAACTGGAAAACCGGATCGCCACCTTCACCGGCGGCCGTGTGGCGGAGGATCTGGTATTTCATTCCATCACCACCGGTGCTTCCAATGATATTGAGCAGGCTACAAGGCTGGCAAGGGCCATGGTAACCCGGTTTGGTATGAGTGAGGATTTCGGTATGGTGGCGCTGGAAACAGTGACCAACAAATATCTGGGAGGAGACACCACTCTGGCATGCTCTGAGTCAACAGCCGGACAGATCGACCGTATGGTTGTGGATGTGGTGAAGGAACAGTATGCAAAGGCAGAGGAGCTGATCAGAAGCAATATGCCAAAGCTGCATGAGCTGGCTAAATTCCTCTACGAGAAGGAGACCATTACCGGAGAGGAGTTTATGGAAATTCTGAACAGAAAGCCGGAGGAGTATACAGCCACCGTTGTGGAGGAGTAAAACACCGGCAAGGACCGGACGGAACCATACTCAGTGAGAGGGGAAAAACATTCCCTCTTGCAAAGTAGGCAAACGGGTGCTATACTAGCAGTGTTATATATTGGTTTTGGATGAAGAGTGGACGCGGGTCCACTCTTCTTTGCTGTATCATTAAGCCGCGGGAGACAAGGCTGAGAGGAATTCTGATAACAGGATCCGAATCAGAACGGTCCCACCCGCCGGCAGCCTGGGAAACAGAGAATATCTGTTTTCTGGAGTATTTTGAAGTATGGAAAGGCGGAATCATGAGTAAAAGAGAGGCATATGAAAAAAAAGCAGAAGCCATGCTGATGCCAATTATCGAGGCAAATCAGTTTGAACTGGTGGATGTGGAGTATGTCAAAGAGGGAAGCAACTGGTATCTGCGTGCATATGTTGACAAAGAGGGCGGCATCACAGTGGATGACTGCGAGATCGTCAGCCGTGCATTCAGTGATCTTCTTGACAAGGATGATTTTATCGAGGATGCGTACATTCTTGAAATCAGCTCACCGGGACTGGGACGTCCCCTGAAAAAGGAGAAGGATTACATCCGAAGCAAGGGAAAAGAACTGGAAATCCGTACCTTCAAAAGCATCAACAGACAGAAGGAGTTCTACGGAATCCTTACTGACTGGGATGATACTACAGTTACTATTGAAATGGAAGATGGAGAAACAATGACATTCCAGAAATCGGATCTGGCACTGATCCGACTGGCATTCGATTTTTAATCAAAAGGTTTTCATACCGGGAGGAAATACAATGAACACAGAATTAATGGATGCACTGAATGTTCTGGAGCAGGAGAAAAATATCAGCAAGGATACTCTGCTGGAAGCAATTGAGCAGTCTCTGCTTCAGGCGTGCAAGAATCATTTCGGAAAAGCAGACAACGTAAAGGTAAACATCAATGCTGAGACAGGTGAGTTCTCTGTATTTGCAGAGAAGGAGGTTGTTGAGGTGGTGGAGGATCCTGTTCTTCAGATCAGCCTGGCTGATGCAAAGATGAAGGACGGACGCTACGATCTTGGAGATCTTGTTCCGGTGGAGATCCGCTCCAAAGAGTTTGGACGTATCGCAACACAGAATGCAAAGAATGTAATCCTTCAGAAAATCCGTGAGGAGGAGAGAAAAGCACTGTATTCTCATTACTATGAGAAAGAGCGCGACATCATCACAGGTGTGTTCCAGAGATACGTTGGAAGAAATGCCAGCATCAATCTTGGTAAGATCGATGCTCTTCTTACAGAGAATGAGATGACAAAGGGTGAGACCTACGAGACAAATGAGCGTATCAAACTCTATGTTCTTGAGGTAAAGGACACTCCAAAGGGACCAAAGATCATGGTTTCCAGAAGCCATCCTGAGCTGGTGATCCGTCTGTTTGAGTCCGAGGTGACAGAGGTGCATGACGGAACCATCGAGATCAAGGCAATTGCCCGTGAGGCAGGATCCAGAACAAAGATTGCTGTTTGGAGCAACAACGACGATGTGGATGCTGTAGGCGCATGTGTCGGCGTGAACGGTGCCCGTGTTAATTCCATTGTTGAGGAGCTGCGCGGAGAGAAGATCGATATCATTGAGTGGAATGAGAATCCTGCTCTTCTCATTGAGAATGCACTTTCTCCGGCAAAGGTTATCTCTGTAATGGCTGATCCGGATGAGAGAACAGCAAAAGTAATCGTACCGGATTATCAGCTGTCTCTGGCCATCGGTAAAGAGGGACAGAATGCAAGATTGGCAGCGAAACTGACTCAGTTCAAGATCGATATCAAGAGCGAGACTCAGGCCCGTGAGGCAGGAGATTTCGAGATCTATGACGAGGAGGAAGCACTGGAGTCAGAGGATATTGCTGAGACAGAGAATGATCCGGAGCAGGAGGCATAATTTCCTGGGAAGATCGAGACAGGAGGAATATTGTGGGCACAGTTCGAAAGATTCCCATGAGAAAATGTGTGGGATGTAATGAAAAACGTGAAAAAAAAGAATTGATCCGTGTGCTGAAAACTCCTGAGGAGGAGATTCTTCTTGATGCCACCGGAAGACAGAATGGCCGTGGTGCTTATCTTTGCAGAAATACGGAGTGTTTCCGCAAGGCAGTGCGCAGCAAAGGACTGGAGCGCTCCCTGGGAGTATCCATTCCCTCCGATGTGATAGAGACACTGGAAAAGGAGATGAACGCCATTGAACAGTAAGAAGGCACTTGCCATGCTTGGGATGGCCACCAGAGCAGGAAAAACCGTCAGCGGAGAATTTGCAGTGGAGCAGTCAGTGAAGCAGGGAACTGCCAGACTGGTGCTTCTTGCAGAGGATGCCTCAGACAATACAAAGAAGAAGTTTTCCAATATGTGCAGCTACAGAACGCTTCCCTGTCTGTTTCTTGGAGACAAGGAAACACTGGGAAAGGCCATTGGGAAAGAATTTCGAGCCTGTGTAGCAGTGGAGGATGAGAACCTTTCAAAGGTAATCATGGGTCATATCAGCAGCAACTGAAGTGAGACAGTTACAGGATATACATAACTGTGGGTTTAATAATAAAAGGATATAGAGGTTACAGACCATATGAGTATGAACGAAGAAAAAGAGCCAATGAGCGCACAGCAGGATGAGAAGGCGGAAGCACCTAAAAAGAAAAATATTATTCAGGTAGTCCGTCCTCAGAATGCAGCGACAAAAGAGGGTAAAAATTACGGCAGAAGCAAACAGCAGCGTCCAGCACGCCAGGGAGACAACCCAAAACGTGGTGACGGTGATAATCAGAGAAGAAACGGAGATCGTCCACAGGGAGATCGCCAGCAGAGAAGCTACGGCGACAGACCACAGAGAAATTACGGGGATCGTCCACAGGGAGATCGCCAGCAGAGAAGCTTTGGCGACAGACCACAGAGAAGCTATGGTGACAGACCACAGGGCGGACGTCCGGGCTTCAACGGACCAAGAGGTAAGGACGACGACAACAATAACAACAACAGAAGAGGCGGTTTTGGTCAGAGAAATGACCGTGACAGAAAGCCTCAGGCTGAGGTTATGGATCTTGGAATCAAGAAACCATCCAGAGATACAAACCACAAAGAGAAAGATAAAGCAAAAGACAGCTTAAGAGATAATAAGTTTAACGATCGTCACAGCGGTGGCAACAGACCAAACCAGGGACGCCGTCCAAATCAGAATATTCCAAAAGCTCTTCAGAAACCGGTTCGCAAACCGAAGGAGGAGAAGAAGGAGGAGATCAAAGAGATCGTAATTCCGGAGAAGCTGACCATTCGTGAGCTGGCAGAGGCTATGAAAATGCAGCCGGCAGCCATCGTGAAGAAGCTTTTCATGGAAGGCATAATGGTTACTGTAAACCAGGAGATCGACTTTGAGAAGGCTGAGGAGATCGCTCTTGGCTTCGATATCATTGCTACCCAGGAAGAGAAGGTAGACGTGATCGAGGAGCTGCTGAAGGAGGAAGAAGAGGATGAGGCAACAATGGTTTCACGTCCTCCTGTTGTCTGTGTAATGGGACACGTTGACCACGGTAAAACATCTCTTCTGGATGCAATCCGTGATGCTCACGTTACAGACCGCGAGGCCGGCGGAATCACACAGCACATCGGTGCCTACGGTGTTTCCATCAACGGACAGAGAATCACCTTCCTGGATACACCTGGTCATGAGGCATTTACAGCAATGCGTATGCGTGGTGCAAACTCCACAGATATCGCTGTTCTTGTAGTTGCTGCAGACGACGGTGTAATGCCTCAGACTGTAGAGGCTATCAGCCATGCCAAGGCAGCTGGTGTAGAGGTAATCGTTGCTATCAACAAGATTGATAAACCAGGCGCAAATATTGACCGTGTAAAACAGGAGCTCTCCGAGCATGAGCTGATCCCTGAGGATTGGGGCGGAAGCACTGTATTTGTACCTGTTTCTGCAAAGACCCACGAGGGAATCGATGACCTTCTGGAGATGATCCTTCTTACAGCAGACGTTCTGGAGCTGAAGGCCAACCCGGACAGAAATGCCCGTGGACTGGTTCTGGAGGCTAAACTGGATAAAGGTAAAGGTCCTGTTGCCAACGTTCTGATCCAGAAGGGTACACTGCGTGTAGGAGATTACATCGCAGCAGGTGCATGCTCCGGTAAGGTTCGTGCAATGATGGATGAGCATTCCAGAAGACTGAAAGAGGCTGGTCCTTCCACACCTGTAGAGATCCTTGGTCTCAGTGATGTGCCAAATGCAGGTGAGATCCTGATGGCTACAGATTCCGATAAAGAGGCTAAAAACATTGCTGCTACCTTCGTTGCGGAGAATAAGAACCGTATGCTGGAGGACACCAAGGCAAGAATGTCTCTGGATGATCTGTTCAGCCAGATTCAGGAGGGCAATCTGAAAGAGCTGAATATCCTGGTGAAAGCGGATGTTCAGGGATCTGTAGAGGCTGTAAAACAGTCCCTGCTGAGACTGTCCAATGAGGAGGTTGTGGTTAAGATCGTTCACGGTGGTGTAGGTGCCATCAACGAGTCTGATATCACACTGGCAGCAGCATCCAATGCCATCGTTATCGGATTTAACGTTCGCCCTGATGCAACAGCAAAATCCATTGCAGAGCAGGAGAAGGTGGATGTACGTCTGTACCGTGTTATCTACCAGGCTATCGAGGATGTTGAGGCTGCTATGAAGGGTATGCTGGATCCTAAGTATGAGGAGAAGGTAATCGGACATGCAGAGATCCGTCAGCTGTTCAAGGCATCCGGTGTTGGAACCATCGCAGGAAGCTATGTAATGGACGGAACCTTCCAGAGAGGATGTTCTGTACGTATCACCCGTGAGGGAACACAGATCTTTGAAGGTGCATTGGCATCTCTGAAGAGATTTAAAGATGATGTTAAAGAGGTCAGAACAGGCTACGAGTGTGGTCTTGTATTTGAAGGATTTAACGAGATCCAGGAGCTGGATATGGTTGAGGCATACATCATGGTTGAGGTACCTCGCTAATCCGCCTGTACTATAGAAAATGATAGGAAAATCTGCTTCGCACAGGGGTACTTTTGTACGCCTGTGCGAAGCAGGTTTCAAACCCAATTACGGGAGGAATAGATTTTGAGAAAAAACAGTATTAAAAATACAAGAATCAACGGTGAGGTGCAGAGAGAACTCAGCTCCATTATCCGTACTGTTAAGGATCCAAGAATTGCCATGATGACATCTGTAACAAGAGTAGAGGTGGCACCGGATCTGAAGACCTGTAAGGTTTATATCAGTGTACTGGGATCAGATCAGGCAAAGGAGGATACCATTGCAGGTCTGAAAAGTGCTGTGGGATATATCCGTCGTATGCTGGCAAAAAATCTGAATCTGAGAAATACACCGGAGCTTTTCTTTGTTCTGGACGAGTCTATTGAGTATGGTGTTCATATGGCAAGTCTCATTGATCAGGTACGTTCCAAAGAGCGTTCTGCAGAGGAGGACTTCGAAGAAGACGAGTTTGAAGAGGACGACTTCGACGAGGATGATTACGACGAGGAAGAGTCTGACGAGGAAGAGTAAGATGAAAATAGAGGATTTTCTTGAGGGAGTATCCAGAGTGGCCATTGCAGGTCATACCCATCCGGATGGGGACTGTATCGGTTCCTGCATGGGGCTGTACCTGTATCTGCGGGAAAATTACCCGGAGCTGCAGGTAAAGGTATATCTGGAGAGTCCACGGCCTGAATTTGGCTTTCTTGAGGGAATAAAAGAGATCTGTGAGAGTTATGAAGGGACTGATGTACCTCAACTGCTGATTCTCTGTGACATCAGCAGTGCTGACAGGATCGGCGTGGCATCAGCGGCTCTGCAGGATGCTGAGAAAACCCTTTGTTTCGATCATCACAGAACAAATCAGAATACATTTTCCTGGAAATTTAATGATCCTGCTGCCAGCTCCACCAGCGAGGTTGTATTCCGCTTTCTGGAGCAGGACAGAATCAGCACTGCCTGTGCAGAGGCGCTGTACCTTGGAATGGTCCATGATACAGGAGTATTCCAGTACACCTGCACATCTCCTGAAACCATGCGCGCTGCAGCGGTGCTGATGGAAAAGGGAATTCCCTATTCCAGGATCATTGATGAAACTTTTTATCAGAAGAGCTGGGCACAGAACCATATGCTGGGAGTGGTTCTTTCTTCATGCAGACTTCATCTGGATGGAACCGTTATTTCTGCCCAGGTGACCCGGAAACTGATGGAGGAAAATGGTGTTGGTCCCAGGGATATGGACGGTATTGTTGCCCAGATGCGCAATACTGCCGGTGTGGATACCGCCATATTTATGTATGAGACGGAGGCGGGAGTCTGGAAAGCCAGTCTTCGTTCAAGAAAGAAAACAGATGTCAGTGTGATTGCACAGTCCTTTGGAGGCGGCGGACATGTCCGTGCAGCCGGATGTACTGTGAAGGAAGACCCGGAGGAGATCCTTCAGAGGATTCTTTCTCAGATCGCCGCACAGGCAGAAAGTGAGCAGATCCATGTTTAATGGCGTAATCAATGTATACAAAGAGCCTGGTTTTACCTCCTTTGATGTGGTGGCAAAGCTTCGAGGCATAGCAAAGCAGAAGAAAATCGGACATACAGGAACACTGGATCCGGATGCAGTGGGAGTGCTTCCCGTTTGTCTGGGACGAGCCACAAAGCTCTGTGAACTTCTGACAGATGAGACCAAGGAATACAAAGCGGTTCTGTTGCTGGGAAGAGTTACTGATACTCAGGACACCAGCGGAGCAGTGCTGGAGGAGCATCCGGTGGAGGTTTCAGAGGAGGAACTCCGCAGGGTTGTGGACAGCTTCAGAGGTGAGCAGATGCAGATTCCCCCCATGTATTCTGCATTAAAGGTCAATGGTAAAAAACTCTATGAGCTGGCCAGAGAAGGAAAAACCGTGGAGCGCAAGCCACGCCCGGTAACCTTCTATGAGCTGGAAATCGGAGAAATCCGTTTTCCGGAAGTGGAACTCAGGGTTGTCTGCTCCAAGGGAACCTATATCCGTACTCTCTGTAATGATATTGGAGAGAAGCTGGGCTGCGGTGGCTGCATGGCTCACCTTACCAGGAGCAGAGTGGGTGTATTCACTCTGGAGGAGACAAAAACTCTTGCAGAGCTTCAGGAACTGGCTGATCAGGGGCGGCTTTCAGAAGCAGTGCTTCCTGTGGACAGGATATTTGACGATCTCCCACAGTTTTGTACCACAAGAGAGTCAGATGCCATGGCACATAACGGAAATACTCTGCGAACCTCCAATCTGGAGGGAGCAGGTGAGAGAACCTGGAAGCAGGGTGAAGCAATCCGTGTCTATGATTCAGAGCAGACCTTTGTGGGAATCTATGAACGGGCGAAGGATGGCAGCAGAAACTGTTTTCGTCTGAAAAAAATGTTCTATTCCCCTCAGGAGAACTGAGACAGAGGAATGAGAAAAAGGGGAACAAAGAGTTGAGATATATTACAGATCTGAAGGCACTGAAAAATATTTCTCCCTGTGTAATTACGCTGGGAAAGTTTGACGGTGTTCACAGAGGACATCAGAAACTGATCCGCATTGTACATGAGATTGCCGCAAAAAGAGGATGGAAGACAGCAGCTTTTACCTTTGATGTATCGCCCCAGGTAAAGATGGGCATGCGAAGAAGCCAGCTGCTTATGACCAATGAAGAACGGCGGACCAGACTGGAAAATCTGGGGCTGGATTATCTGGTAGAATGTCCTTTTACCGATGAAGTAAAGAATATGGAGCCTGAGGATTTTGTAAAAGAGATCCTGGTGGGCAGAATGCATGCCAGAGCCCTGGTGATCGGTGCGGACTTTCATTTTGGAAAGAAACGCAGAGGGGATGCAGCTCTGCTTCTTGAGATGGGAAAAGAGCTGGATCTGGAGATTCATGTGGAGCAGAAGGAACAGGATGGGAAGCGTGATATCAGCAGCACCTATGTGCGAGAGGAACTCTCTCTGGGGCATATGGAAAAGGTTACAGAGCTGCTTGGAAATCCCTATTCCGTGAAGGGTGAGATTGTCCATGGAAATCACATCGGACATACCCTGGGCTTTCCAACCATTAATCAGATTCCGGAATCCATCAAGCTGCTTCCTCCCAATGGTGTGTACCTGTCAAGAACACTGGTGGATGGTCATGAGTATGATGGAATCAGCAATGTGGGTACCAAACCTACTGTACAGGGAGAAAAGATCATGGGCATCGAGACCCATCTCCTGTTTTTCAGCGGAGATCTTTACGGCAAGGAAGCACGTGTGCAGCTTCTTTCCTTCCGGAGACCGGAGAAAAAATTCGGCTCACTGGAGGAACTGAAGGCCCAGCTGGATGTGGATATCCGTGAGGCGAGAGAACTGGCGGTGAAGAAGATGTCTGCTGCTGAAAAAAGGTCTTTTCCTGAGAAGACTGTCGTAAAAAGAAAAAAGTAGGAAAACCGCGTTTTTTCACTTTGTTGACTCGGTTGATTTAGTGTGCTAAAATGCAGATAACAGTTGTTCAAGGAGGCACGAGATGAGTAAAGATATTCATACTCTGGAGATGGATCGTCTGTTCGACGCAATCCTGAGCTTACAGAATAAAGAAGAGTGCTATACATTTTTTGAGGATGTCTGCACAGTAAACGAACTGATCTCCCTGTCACAGCGTTTTGAAGTGGCAAAGATGCTCAGAGAGAAAAAGACCTATCTGGAAATTTCTGAGAAAACAGGGGCATCTACTGCAACCATCAGTCGCGTTAACCGATCCTTATCCTATGGTAATGATGGATATGATATGGTATTTCGTCGTCTGAATGATTCTGAGGAGAACGAATAATCTGCTCCGGAGAGCAAAAACGGCGCCTGGCCAGATGGGTCAGGCGTCAGTTTTAATTTACGCGAGCAACGAGCCAAAGTCCGTGCTTGCACGGAACCTTGGCCACTGCCGCGATAACGAGAGAAACAGGCGAAGCGTGTTTCCTGTGGATTTAATAAATGTACCGGCCAGGCCGGTGGGATGGAGAAAACTATGATCGCATTAATTGACTATGATGCAGGTAATATCAAAAGTGTAGAGAAAGCCCTGCAGCTTCTGGGTGAGGAAATTGTACTCACCAGAGATAAAGAGACCCTGCTCCGGGCGGATAAGGTAATACTTCCCGGTGTGGGAAACTTCGGTGACTGTATGGCGAATCTGAATCGCTATGAGCTGGTTCCTGTGATCCGGGAGATCTGTGAAAAGGGAACTCCTTTTCTTGGAATCTGCCTGGGACTGCAGCTTCTGTTCGAGAGAAGCGAGGAGGCCCCTGGAGTGGAGGGACTGGGAATCCTGAAGGGCGAAATCAGAAAGATTCCTGACAAAGAGGGTCTGAAGATCCCTCATATGGGATGGAATTCTCTGCACCTGCAGAACAACGGACGTCTTTTTAAGGGAATCCAGGAAGAATCCTATGTATACTTTGTACATTCCTATTATCTGAAAGCAGAGGATCCGTCTATTGTAAAGGCAACCACGGAGTACAGCACACTGATCCATGCATCAGTGGAGAAGGACAATGTATTTGCCTGCCAGTTCCATCCGGAAAAGAGCTCCGATGTGGGATTGAAAATTCTGAAAAATTTTGCAGATCTGGGAAAGGATGAGTAAGAGATGTTTACAAAGAGAGTAATTCCCTGCCTGGATGTAAATGCAGGACGAGTGGTAAAAGGCGTTAATTTTGTAAATCTGAGAGATGCCGGTGATCCAGTGGAGATTGCCAAGGCATACGATAAGGCAGGAGCAGATGAGGTGGTGTTTCTGGACATTACAGCATCCTCTGACAACAGGGGAACAGTGGTGGATATGGTACGCCGTGTAGCTGCCAACGTATTCATTCCCTTTACTGTGGGAGGCGGAATCCGCACTGTAGATGATTTTAAGATGCTGCTTCGGGAGGGCGCAGACAAGATTTCCGTTAACTCTGCTGCCATCATGAATCCGCAGCTGATCACAGATGCAGCTCTGAAGTTCGGAAGTCAGTGTGTGGTGGTTGCCATCGATGCCAAGAGACGAGAAGATGGATCTGGCTGGAACATCTATAAAAACGGCGGCCGTGTGGACATGGGAATCGATGCTGTTGAGTGGGCAAAAAAAGCATATTCCCTGGGCGCCGGTGAGATCCTCCTCACCAGCATGGACTGTGACGGAACAAAGGCGGGCTACGACATTGAGCTTACAAAGACTGTTGCAGAAGAGGTAGGTATTCCTGTAATTGCATCAGGCGGAGCCGGAACCATGGAGCATTTTTACGATGCACTGACAGTGGGAAAGGCAGACGCAGTGCTGGCTGCTTCTCTGTTTCACTACAAAGAGATGGAGATCCGGGATCTGAAACAGTATCTCCGAGACAGAGACGTTTCAGTAAGACTGTAACAGGCAATGGTTCGAAGGGAGGGAACAATCGATGCCACCAATTCAGGGCAGCTGGGCGGCTGCATTAAAGGAAGAATTCAAAAAACCTTACTATAAAAAGCTTTTTGAGGTGGTGGGCAGCGAATACCAGAGCCGTGTGATCTATCCGCCGGCAGATGAGCTGTTTAATGCTTTCCATTTTACTCCGCTTGAGCAGGTTCGGGTGGTGATCCTGGGACAGGATCCCTACCACGAGGAGGGACAGGCCCACGGACTGTGTTTTTCTGTGAAACCGGGAGTGGATATTCCCCCTTCCCTTGTGAATATTTATAAGGAACTGGAATCTGATCTGGGATGTTATATTCCCAACAATGGATATCTTGAAAAATGGGCCCGCCAGGGAGTTCTGATGCTGAACACAGTGCTGACTGTCCGGGCGCATCAGGCCCATTCTCATAAAAATATCGGTTGGGAGCAGTTTACAGACGCAGCTATCCGGGTGCTGGCAGAGCAGGATCGCCCCATGGTGTTTATTCTCTGGGGAAAGCCGGCTCAGACAAAGAAAGCCATGATCACCAATCCAAAGCATCTGGTACTGGAAGCGCCCCATCCCAGTCCGTTGTCAGCCTACAGAGGCTTTTTCGGAAGCAGACCCTTTTCCAGAACAAATGCATATTTGCAGGAAAATGGTCTGGATACTGTTGACTGGCAGATTGAAAATATATCGAAACAGAAATGAGTAAGAAAAATACATTAGTAAAAAATGCCTCGATCCTGATGATCGCCTCCATGGTATCCAGGATCATCGGTCTCCTCTACAGGAGGCCTCTTGGAGATATTCTGGGATCAGTGGGACTTGGTTATTATGGCTATGCCAGCAACCTGTATTCTATTCTTCTCCTGATCTCCTCCTACAGCATCCCAATGGCTGTATCAAAGATCGTGTCGGAGCGTCTTGCCCTGAAGCAGTACAGAAATGCACACCGGGTATTCAGAGGTGCGCTGATGTACGCTGCTCTGGTGGGTGGTGCTGCTGCGCTGGTGGCAGCATTTGGAGGACGTTTTCTGCTTCCTCATAATCAGCTGAATGCCCTGCCGGCCCTTCGGGTTCTTGCACCCACCATCTTCCTGTCAGCCATTCTGGGTGTGTTCAGAGGGTATTTTCAGGCCCATCAGAATATGACGCCAACCTCTGTATCCCAGATTGCAGAGCAGATCATGAATGCCATTGTCAGTATTCTGGCAGCCTGGCTTCTTGTGAAGAACCTTGCCCCTGCAGGAGGCACAGACAGAGCTGTCTACGGTGCTGTGGGCGGTACCATGGGTACAGCGGCAGGTGTTCTTACGGGACTGATCTTCATGCTGTTTGTCTATGGAGTAAACAGAAAGATATTCCGAAAACGAATGATGAGAGATATCCACCAGGAGGAGGAAAGCTATGGACAGGTGTTCCAGATCATTTTCCTCATGGTGACCCCTATCATCTTTACAACCTTTATCAACAATGCGAGCACCTATCTGGACAGCTATCTGTATTCCAGTCTGCAGGACTATCACGGTTTTCAGGCGGATGCCATCTCAGCTGCCTACGGTGAGTTCAGCAACTATTATATTCCGCTGATCAATATTCCTTTGGCCATTGCCTCTGCCAGTGCCTCTGCATTGATGCCGGAGGTTTCCGGACAGTTTGCACTGGGAAATCACAGTGAGGCAAATCAGCAGATCAATACCACCATCCGTCTTACCATGTTCATGTGTATTCCTGCCATGGTGGGTCTGACGGTTCTGGCATATCCCATCATGGGTGTGCTCTTTCCTTCTTCCTCTGAGCTGGCGGCGAAGATTCTCATGTATGGTACACTGTATGTTGTATTTACAGCCCTTGCCACCATCACAGGAAGTGTGCTCCAGTCCATTGGACAGCAGAGAACCGCTCTGTTTAATGCAGGCATGTCTCTGATTCTGAATCTGGTTGCGCTGGCAGCTCTGCTGCTGCTGATTCCCAGGCTGGATATCTATGCTGTAATGATTGCAAATATTCTGTTCTCTGTGGTGTATTGTGTATTGAATGCCCTGTCCATGAAGAGATTTCTGGGGCATAAAAATGAGCTGAAGAAGACATATGTGGAGCCGGGAGTGGCATCTGTAATCATGGGAGTGGCAGCGGTTCTCGTATACAAGGGCGTGTTCCGCCTTCTGTATCGTCCGTTTATCGCTGTGGCCATTGCGATTCTGGTGGCCATCCTCGTATATCTGATCAGTTATGTGAAGGTGTCTCACACCACAGAGGAGGAGATGAGACGCTTCCCCATGGGTACAAAGCTGGTAAGAATCCTGAAGCTGATCCGAATCTACAGATAAGAGAGGCAGAATTTTCAGGAAACAGAATAAGATATGATACTAAGAAAAAAGTGGCTGTCGCAACAACCGTTGCGGCAGCCACTTTTTGATGTATTTTACGCCGGCAACGAGCCAAAGTCCGTGCTTGCACGAGACTCTGGCGACTGCCGCGATAACCTGAGAACCTGGCAAAGCGTGTTTCTCATAGTTGTCCGGATTACTCCAGATTTTTGTTTGCTGTGGACAGCATCAGCTTGATACGGTTCAGCTGATTTACTTCGGATGCACCTGGGTCGAAATCGATGGCAACGATGTTTGCCTTCGGATATTCCTTGCGGATGGCCTTGATTACACCCTTACCCACAATGTGGTTTGGCAGACAGCCGAAAGGCTGTGTGCAGACAATGTTTTCAACACCTGCATGGATCAGTTCCATCATCTCACCGGTCAGGAACCAGCCCTCACCGGTCTGATTGCCCACGGAGACGATAGGAGAAGCGTATTCAGCCAGATCCTTTACATTGGCAGAAGGTGTAAAGTGCTTGCTCTTGGCAAACTCTCTGTTGGCAGCGGAACGAAGTGTATCGATGGCCTTGATTCCTGCGTTGCAGAGAAGGGCAGTTTTTTTGCTGCCACCTAAGTGTTTTGCCTTAAAGTTTGCATTGTAGAAGCTGTACATGAAGAAGTCGATCAGATCAGGGCAGACAGCCTCGGCTCCCTCCTTCTCCAGCAGCTCAGCCAGATGGTTGTTTGCTGCAGGCAGGAATTTTACCAGGATCTCACCTACGATTCCCACCCGAGGCTTCTTGATATCCAGCACAGGAATTCTGTCAAAATCGTGGATCATTGTGCGGCAAAGCTGGTTGAAGCGGCGGAAGGAAATCTTCGGACTGCTTACAAATTCAATACAGATATTTTCCCATTTTTCATGGATTCTGTTTGTGGTTCCCTTAACTTTCTCATAAGGACGCATGCGGTATACACACTTCATCAGAATATCTCCGAAGATAACAGCATACACAGCACGAAGGGCAGTCTGCATATCCAGCTTGAATCCAGGATTCTCCTCAAGACCGCTTAAGTTTACGGAGATAACAGGAACCTGAGACATTCCTGCCTTTTTCAGAGCACGTCGGATAAAGCCGATGTAGTTGGAAGCACGGCAGCCGCCACCGGTCTGGGTACACATAACAGCTGTCTTATTCAGATCATATTTGCCGGAGAGCAGAGCGTCCATGATCTGACCTACAACCATCAGAGATGGATAGCAGGCATCATTGTTTACATATTTCAGTCCCACATCCACAGCCTGTTTGGAATCATTCTGGAGAATCTCCAGATTATAGCCACTGGTGTTGAAGGCCGGCTGCAGGATGTTGAAATGGATCGGTGACATCTGAGGAGCCAGAATGGTGTAAACACCCTTCATTTCCTTGGTGTACAGAGCCTTTTTAATGGAAGAAGGAATGATGGAACGTTTTTCTTTCTTCTTATCCCGGGCACGCAGAGCTGCGATCAGAGAGCGAACACGGATTCTGGCAGCCCCCAGGTTGTTTACTTCATCAATCTTCAGGCAGGTGTAGATCTTTCCACTTCCTTCCAGAATGTCATATACCTGATCGGTGGTAACTGCATCCAGTCCGCAGCCAAAGGAATTCAGCTGGATGATATCCAGATCATCCCTTACCTTTGCAAGGTTTGCTGCCGCATAGAGACGGGTATGGTACATCCACTGATCATTTACACGAAGAGGACGCTCCAGATCGTGCAGATGGGAGACTGAATCCTCTGTGAGAACTGCCAGATTGTAGGCGGCGATCATATCCGGGATACCGTGGTGGATCTCCGGGTCAATGTGGTAGGGACGTCCTGCCAGAACAATGCCGTGATGTCCTGTTTCCTCCATCCATTTCAGGGTTTCCTCACCCTTTCTGCGCATATCCTCACGAACGCTGTTCATCTCCACCCAGCCGGCATGGCAGGCATTGCGAACCTCCTTTTCAGGAATGTCCTTGAAGATCTTCACCAGCTCGTCAGCCAGAATTCTTTCACTGGTCAGCGCCAGGAATGGATTCTGGAAGGTGACAGAGGGATCATTCAGCTCCTCCACGTTGTTTTTGATGTTCTCTGCATAGGAGGTGACAATCGGGCAGTTGTAATGATTTACAGCACCCTTGAACTCCTCACGCTCATAGGGGATGCAGGGATAGAAGATATACTTCACATCGTTGCGCAACAGCCAGGTGATATGACCGTGGGCCAGCTTTGCAGGGTAGCACTCAGACTCACTTGGGATGGACTCGATGCCCAGCTCATAGATCTTGCGGGAAGAGGTTGGAGAGAGCACCACTCTGTAGCCCAGCTTTGTGAAGAAGGTATGCCACAGAGGATAGTTCTCGTACATGTTCAGAACACGGGGGATACCTACTGTTCCACGGAAAGCTTCCTCCTCTGTGAGAGATGCATAATCAAACAGTCTCTGGTATTTGTACTCGAAAAGATTCGGGATCTTGTTGGCATTTTTCTCTTTTCCGATACCCCTCTCACAGCGGTTTCCGCTGATGTACTGTCTTCCGCCGGAAAATTTGTTGATGGTCAGACGGCAGTTGTTGGTACAGCCCTTGCAGTTGGTCATTCTGGTGGTATATTCCAGGCAGTTGATATCTTTGATGGACAGCATGCAGGTGTCCTTGCCCTCGTATCGCTCACGGGCAATGAGAGCGGCACCGAAGGCGCCCATGATTCCCGCAATATCAGGACGGATGGCATTGCAGCCGGCAATTCTCTCAAAGCTGCGGAGAACGGCATCGTTGTAGAAGGTACCACCCTGTACAACAATATGGGACCCCAGCTCGGAGGCATCAGAAACCTTGATTACCTTATAGAGGGCATTCTTGATAACGGAATAGGCAAGACCGGCAGAGATGTCCGCTGCAGTAGCGCCCTCCTTCTGCGCCTGTTTTACCTTGGAATTCATGAATACAGTGCATCTTGTTCCAAGATCAATGGGATTCTCCGCAAAAAGCGCCTCGGAGGCAAAGTCCTGTACAGAGAAATTCAGGGATTTTGCGAAGGTCTCAATGAAGGAACCGCAGCCGGAGGAGCAGGCCTCATTGAGGAGCACGTTGTCAACAGTCTGCTGCTTGATCTTGATGCACTTCATATCCTGCCCACCGATATCCAGGATACAGTCCACCTCCGGATCAAAGAAGGCAGCAGCTGTATAGTGAGCGATGGTCTCTACCTCGCCCTCATCCAGCATCAGTGCTGATTTGATCAGTGCCTCACCGTAGCCGGTGGAGCAGGAGTAGGCGATGGTAGCAGTCTCAGGAAGCTGGTCGTAGATTTCCTGCATGGCACGGATAGAGGTGGCCAGAGGACTACCGTTGTTGTTGGAGTAGAAGGAATAGAGCAGGCTTCCGTCCTCGCTGACAAGGGCAGCCTTGGTGGTGGTAGAGCCGGCATCGATTCCAAGAAAGCAGTTTCCGGAATAGGTGGAAAGATCTGCTTTTTTTACATTGTTTTCCTTCTGACGGTCCAGAAACTGATCGTATTCCTCCCGGGTGCTGAACAGAGGTTCCATTCGGGCAGATTCAGAGGACATCTTTACACGGTCCTCCAGTCGGTTTTTCAGGGCCTCAAGGGAAAATGTGGTCTCCTCAGAGGCATTCATGGCAGAGCCAATGGCCGCAAAAAGATGGGAGTTTTCCGGTATAATGCGATGCTCCTCGTCCAGATTAAGAGTACGGATAAAGCACTCACGAAGCTCAGACAGAAAATGAAGAGGACCTCCAAGGAAAGCCACATGACCACGGATGGGTTTTCCGCAGGCAAGTCCGGAGATGGTCTGGTTCACAACCGCCTGGAAGATGGACACAGAAAGGTCCTCCTTTGTTGCACCGTCGTTGATCAGTGGCTGGATATCTGTTTTTGCAAACACACCGCAGCGGGCTGCAATAGGATATACAGCTTTGTAGTTTTTTGCATATTCATTCAGACCTGTGGCATCTGTCTGCAGAAGAGAAGCCATCTGGTCAATAAAGGAACCGGTTCCTCCTGCACATACACCATTCATACGCTGCTCGATGGAACCACCCTCAAAGTAGATGATCTTGGCGTCTTCGCCGCCTAATTCGATGGCCACATCGGTTTTTGGAGCGTAATGCTGAAGGGCAGTGGACACAGCCACTACTTCCTGTACAAACGGAATTCCTAAATGTTTTGCCAGAGTAAGACCGCCGGAACCGGTGATTACCGGAGCCAGGTTCATCTCACCCAGTTTTGCATATGCTTTGTCCAGAAGATTAGCAAGGGTCTCCTGGATATTTGCAAAATGGCGTTCATAATCGGAAAATAAAAGGTTCTTAGCCTTATTCAGGATAGCAACCTTTACGGTTGTAGATCCAATATCAATTCCAAGGGTATAATTGTTTGCACTCATGTGTTCTTCTCCTTATTATATTGGATAGAGTCAGCGCAGCCAAAAAACACTGAAAAATGATGAAAATCAGTCTGAAACAGCGTTTGGAAAGGCTGCAAATACCTTTTTTTACTTACTTAGCAACTTATTATTATACGACAGCAAAAATCAGAAGACAATCGAAAAAACGCACGGTATTTCTGAAAAAAAGGGTCAATCATTTTTCTCGTGGGATTGACGCGACCACGATATACACTTTCTAAG
>JAUNCZ010000035.1 GCA_030526405.1 Lachnospiraceae bacterium
ACAGAGCATAGTTCTGGAATACCATTGCGATATCACGATCCTTTGGAGCGATATCATTTACCAGTTTTCCATCAATGTACAGCTCACCGCCGGAGATATCCTCCAGACCGGCTACCATACGAAGAGATGTAGATTTTCCACATCCGGAAGGTCCTACCAGTACGATGAACTCTTTGTCCTTGATTTCAAGGTTAAAGTCATGTA
Organism: Lachnospiraceae bacterium; assembly: GCA_030526405.1. GTDB lineage: Bacteria > Bacillota > Clostridia > Lachnospirales > Lachnospiraceae > JAKSRN01. The sequence continues at coordinate 205 of JAUNCZ010000035.1, forward strand.
CAGATGGGTTTTTTGCTCCCGGATAGATTTTCATCATATTTTTGATAATAACTTCTGACATAAAGAAGAGTCCTCCTTTTTTCCTTTTTTCCTTTTTTCCTGATAATTGTTTTTTTAAAATCCATCCAGTTTTCTCATATCCTCAAGGATCCCAGCCTCATCAGCGGAAGGATCAGCTGCCTCATCTCCCTCCGGCGATGGAAGAAACTCCGAAAACTGCTTCACAAGAAGGGCTGAGCCCAGCATTGAGATGGCTCCGAAGCCAAGCATGGTCCAGAGAAATGCATACAGTGGACGCATGGTGAGATCCGTGTAGGTGAGATACAGCGGAAAGATATCAAAAAACAGAATCACCACCGACTGAATCGGTCTTCTTAAGAAGAAAAACCAGCTGTTTCTGATCAGATGCGGAATGCTGTCTGCAAATGCTGCCATGGTAGGAAGAAGAAAAGAAAAGGTAATTATAAGAATAACTCCCACAGCATACGCTCCGTATTTCATCATGGACATCATCCCGCCTGCCTGATCACAGATTCTGATATCAACATACAGAATCCCTGCAGCCAGGACAAAAATCAGCCAGCTGATTGTTGCCTGCTTAAAATTATTTTTGAAGCCCCTCCAGAATTCACTGAAGGGATTCAATACACCGTCACCCCTGAGGGTCTTTAACATCACGTGATACAGCGCCACCAGGCCTGCACCCATGGTAAAGAAAGGAATGCTGAATACCACGAACATCAGATTTGCTCCGATGATAATACCCAGCTTTGTCATGAACTTTCCAAAATAACTGTCGTTATCCAGAAATCCCTGTACAAATGAAGACATATGGTTCCTCCTTCCGGTTGTTCCCTTTATCTGGCATCCTCTGAATACAGATAATCCAGAAATGCTTCCACCGCGTCAATATCCCCTGATTTTGCACCAATACCCAGCCCACAGCTGTTGTTATACATATGGTACCTGGTCATCAGGATACTGTCTGAGATGTCGATGCCCACCGGCACCGGCTCAGTACTGTATTCCGTATCCAGGGGGATGCAATACAGAAATCTGTCTCCGTATTTTTCCCTGATGGAGGCACATTCCTCTGAATTAAGATCAATGAGACGTCCGCTCTCTCCAAGTGCTGTAAGAGAGTCCGTCTCCATAGTGATGGCATCCAGAGTCCCGCCCTCTGTGTAAGCAACAAAGGCCTGAAAATAGGAATTGCCGGTTACTCCCTCTTTGTAATCAAAATAAGAGGAATTATTGAAAACAACATTCTTTTCCTTCAGATCATATCCGGTGTATTCCACATACCCTTTCCAGAGATCAGAACCATCTCCCACCTCTGCATAGGTATTTGTAAACGTAATATAAAACCAGTTTTCATTTACCTGAAAGAAGTACTGACGGATTGCAAATACCGAAAAGAAAATCAATACTGCAATGCCTATGATCCACAGCTTGTAATACTGCCAGATGTATTCCGTCTTTGCGCTCCAGCCATCGATCCGGGATATTTTGTCTCTTTCTTTCTTTAAATACTCTTTCAAAATAGTCCCCTCTCTTCTTTCAAAGTTTTTTTACAGTACCCAAAAAATGGGGTTATATCACTGCAGTTCCGCAAAAAAGCGGAACTGCCATGAAATCAGATGAAATTACAGTTTTCCTCCGGATGTTGCGATACCTTCCACGAACTGTTTCTGGAAGATCAGGTAGATCACGATCATAGGGATAACTGCCAGAACGGCTGCAGCCATCTGCTCCGGGAACTTGGTTGAATACTGTCCAACCGCCTTTGCAAGACCTGCTGCCAGTGTTGTTGTCTCAACACTTGTACATACGATCATTGGCCACATCAGATCCTTGAATGCGAACAGTGCTGTAAAGATTCCAAGAGAAACCATGGAGGATCTTGTCAGCGGCATCATGATCATAAGGAATCTCATACCGATGTTACAGCCATCGATGCTGGCTGCCTCCTCAAGATCCTTAGGAAGTCCCTGATAGCCTGTTTTCAGAAGGTATGTACCGAATGCGGTTACAAGACCAGGGAATACAAGACCTGCACAGGTATTCAGCCATCCAAGCTTGGATACCATCAGATACTGAGGAATGATGAAGATGGTAGATGGAATCATCATCTGGATCAGTACCAGAGAGAACAGGAATTTCTTTCCCGGGAAACGAAGACGTCCAAATGCATATCCTGCCATAGTTGCTGTAAGACAAGCACATACAACTCGGAAGAAAATCATAAGGAGTGTGTTTTTATAAAGTACCAGGAAGTTGTAGCTCTTCCAAACTGTTGTAAATGTCTCCCAGTGCCAGCCGCTCTGAGGTAAGATATAGAATGGATCTACAGAGATTGCTTCCTGATTGGTTTTCAGTGCTGTAAGAATCATCCACGCGAAAGGAACGATCATGATAAATGCCATGATGATCAGGATGACATAGATAATAATTTTAGAGATTAACGCTCTTGTACGTGCGCTTTCCATACATCAAGTCCCCCTTCCTTAGTTGTAGAATACGAATTTTTTCTCGCATGCCTGCATGATCACGGTAACCAGCATAATGAATAATACAAGTACCATAACCAGTGCTGCACCGTAGCCTTTGTTACCCTGTGTAAATGTGTACTGGTAGAACAGATATACAACAGACTGAACCTTGTTCAGAGCCACGTTTGTTCTGTCCATTACCATGAACATAAGGTCGAAGATTGTAAGAGCACCGATTACACGTGTCTGAACGATAAAGAATGTGGTCGGGCTCAGAAGCGGAACTGTGATGTTGAAGAACTGGCGGATACCGGTTGCTCCATCGATCTCAGCTGCCTCGTAATAATCTCCAGGAATCTCCTGAAGACCGGAGATGAAAAGTACCATGTTGTATCCAATGATGGACCATACACCGATAACGGCTACAGAGATCCATGCAATCTTCGGATCAGAGATCCATGCCACTTTAGTATGGAAGATGTTGTTGATCAGACCGAACTGCTGATTGTACAGCCATCTCCAAACCATTGCTACCGCTGCAGGTGCACATACCATTGGCAGGAAGAAGATGGTACGGAATACGGAAGTACCTTTTAATTTGTTTTTCAGAAAAACTGCGAGAACCAGAGCGATCACTACACCGAATGGTACCTCGATCAATGCATATTTTACAGTGTTCCAAAGAGACTGCCAGGTCTCAGCTGCTGATACAACGGTCTGATAGTTTGCAAGACCTACAAATGTGTTACCTTTACCGAAATCACCTGTTTTGCAGAAGGACTGGTAAACAGTGTTGATTGCCGGATAAAAGTTCAGAATGATCAGACCGATGATTGTAGGAGCTACAAAGAGATAACTCCACAGCGCTTCGTTTTTAGCTGCTGCTGTCATCTTTCGTTTCTGTTTCATGCTTTACCCCTCCTGATGGAAAGTTGGCGAACCAACCAATGGTTGGCTCGCCAGCCTACTGTCATTATTCTTCTTTTTCCCAATTCATAGAATCAGGGCATGTTTGTCAGTAAATATTTCTTCAGATTACTCAGCTGCGATAGCATCGCGGATCATCTTGGCAACGTTGTCACAAGCCTGCTCCATAACAGCTGGATCCTCTGGATTCTGCCATGCATCAAGGAAGCCGCCAGCCTGTTTCATAGCGTTGTTCCATACACCGGAGTTACGTGTACCAGGACGAGCGTACAGAGTTCCCTCTGCCTCGATCTGATCGAATGCAGATACATCCATTCCGTCGAATGCTGCTGCGAATGGCTCAGAGATTGCAGGGATACCAGCCATTGTTACACCAAGCTCAGCCTGTTTGATCTGTGCAGGCTCAGAGCAGAGGTATTTGATCAGGTCAGCTGCTGCCTCTGGGTTAGAGGTGTTAGCTGCTGCGGACCATCCAAGTCCGTTGTAGCAGGACTGACGCTCCTCTTTCTGGCATTTTCCATCACCGTTCAGGTCAGCGTATGGAAGCATAGCCCATGCATAATCAGCAGCGTTCTCAGCTGTGTAGAATGTGTTGATCATCCAGGATCCCTGTGTGATCATAGCTGCTTTTCCGGAAAGGAAGAGAGCATCTGTTTTTGTCTCAGCAACTACTGCCTGAGGAGTAGAAACTGTAAGGAGTTTACGAACCATCTCCATACCAGCTTTTCCTTCTGGAGAGTCGATTGCTGTATCGTCTTTAGTTGTGTTTACAACATTTCCGCCGTAAGCGTAGATGAAGTTGTACCAGGAATCCTGATCGTTGGATGTGTTGATTGCATATCCGTATGTATCATCAGGTGTATTCTCTGTGATTGCCTTAGCTGCCTCGTACATATCCTCGTATGTCCACTCAGCTGTTGGGTACTCTACTCCAGCCTCATCGAAGAGAGTTTTGTTATAAAGCAGAGCGATTGTATCATGGTCTTTTGGAAGTCCGTAGATCTTTCCGTCATCACGTGTGTAGATAGCCAGGATATCCTCATAGTACTGATCCAGATCAACATCTTTTACATAATCTGTCAGGTCAAGAAGGATGTCATTCTCCATGTAGATCTGAGCGTAATCAGAATGCATCCAGAAAACATCTGCCAGAGTTCCGCCGGAAGCAGCAGACTCAAGAAGTGTCCAGTAGTTATCCCAGTCAATAACCTCAACTTTTACTTTTGTTCCGGACTCAGCTGTCCAGTCATCACAGATCTCCTGAATACCTGCCTGCTGGTTAGCATCCCAGATATTGATTGTCAGAGAACCGCTTCCTGCCTCTCCTTTGGAAGCACCTGCGTCTGAGGATCCGCCATCTTTGGATCCGCCACCACATGCTGTCAGTCCTGCAGCCATCATCACACAGAGACCAGCTGCCATCAGTTTTCTCATTTTCATCTTTTTTCCTCCTTTTTTGTGATAAATCCGTGGACGAACTGTTCTTTGTTGTTTCCCCACAGTTCTTCCTCACACTTTCATAAAAAGTTTACTTTACACTTTATTCTGTTTGTATGGAAAAATGTGACTAACCACTTAAATAATGTGTTATTTTGTGCATATTTCAACTTTTCCGTGCAATTTTAGTGAATATTTTGTGTATTTCAACCAATTACAAACAATTTTGTTTTTTACACCATCTTTACAAACATATTCCCCTACATGTTTGCGGCGGTGTCCTCCTCCAGACAGAAATGAAGCTGTCTGTAACGGCTTGGAGTCATATGATATTTCTGTTTAAATGCCTTGGAAAACAGCAGAGAATCCTCATATCCTGTGCTGTAGGCGATGGTTCTGACAGAATCTGTGGACTCCCTCAGAAGCTGTGCCGCCTTTTCCAGACGAAAGGTGATCAGAAAGTCCTGAGGCGACATATTCATCTCCTTTTTGAATATGTTTGTCAGATAACTTCTGTTCAGTCCGATCTCGTCGGCAATCTCAGAAATCCTGATTTTCTTTGTATAGTTTGCAATGATATAATCCGCTGCCCGGCGCACATACTTTTTGCGGAGGGCTGCACTTTTCTTCTCCTCTGATGAAATCTTACGTTCCTCGTGATTCTCCACCAGATGGGTGACAGTCTCGTAAAAATGTGTCTTGCGACGCAGTTCATCGGTAAAGGACTGCTCCCTTGCCTGAAGGATACGGCCGATGGAATCCCTTACCAGCTCCGGATTCTTCAGATCCATCACAGGGATTTCCTGAGAAAAGCCCATCTCCTGCACCACCGAAAATGCGTTATAGCCCACAAAACCGATCCAGGTATAGGTCCATGGCTCCTGCTCATCTGCCCGTAATACAGCATCCTCTCCCGGACGAATCAGAAAGGCCTGACCAGCTGTGATCATCTGGTCTGCATCTCCTACTCTGCAGGTTCCTGTGCCGGAAAGCACTGCATACACCAGATACATTTCCTTACCCTCAGGTCCTGACCGCGCTCTGGGACTGCACTGTTCAATTCCGCAGCAGCAAAGAGTCAGCGCATCCAACACCTCCAGATACCTTCCGTATTCAAGATTTTTTAATCGCTGAAAATTTGATGATTCTGTGTATTCAACAGTCTGCATTTCATTCATAATTACTATCCTGCCTGATCACTGTAGTTGTTTTTTACAAGTATTATTTTATATATAACATTACAACTCATCAATCTCACATTTTTAATAACCGATATAAGATTTTTATACTTTGAAAAGAAATGAAAATGAAAAAGTGTTAAATTTTGACACTTTTATCAAAATCCAACACTTTTAAAACACTTATTTACATCACTTTTTAAAGTCCCCAGGCGGCGCATCGCTCCCTGTATTTTTCCGAAATATAGGCTTCGCATTCCTCCAGTCCTATCAGCTTCATATCAGAAACCATCCGGTCATAGAGCTGCTTCGCCCTGTCCCCATCAGAGGCACAGATGATCTCTCCCATATTTTTATCGAACAGATCCTCTATCTCCTTCCACTTCAGGCTGAGCTCCGTTTTTTCCGCCGGTTCAAGGCCGGAATACTCTGCTGTATCCCAGTAATCCGATTCCAGAATTCGTTCGTTGGCAAAGGCAAGGGTATCCGGAGGACTGTACAGGGTAGTCAGATCATAGGGGGTTCCATCGGAACCCACACCGTTCTTGACACACCAGGTCCAGCGCCTTACCCCCATGGTGCGCTGCATATAGTAGCTGTTGACGGACCATTTCTCCAGGAAGGATTGTCTGGGAGTATGGGTATCCTTCACCCTGTCCCAGCTCTCGCCCTCCAGCCCCCAGAGCATCAGATACTGACCCTCCTCACTGGACAGATAATTCAGCACCCGCATTGCCGCCTCCGGATCACTGCAGTTTCTGGTGATTCCGATGGCATCCCAACCAAGGCTGTTTCTTCCATTATAAGTTGTCTCTGTCTCCTCCAGATCATCCGCCACCACCTTATAGCTGAAGAACTGGGAATCCTCCCCTCTTGTGTTTTTCAGCACACGGTTCACTGTACTCAGATCCCAGTAGCTTGCCCAGGTGCTGAACACTCTGCCCCTGCTCAGATCCCTCTGCCATTTGGCATTCTTGTCGATGACCCACTCCTTGCAGAGCAGATCCTCACTGTACAGCTGGTTCAGATACAGCAATGCTTCCCTGTAACGCTCTGTGGCAGGAAGATAATGGAGATTTCCCTGCTGGTCCTTTTCATAGGTCTTCATGCCAAAGATTCCCATTAAGGTCATGGCATAATTGCCTGTATCAGAATTCAGATCCAGAGGTATGGCGTAATTGGCACCATTTTTCCCATATTTCTCCTTAAAGGCCTGAAGAAGAGCGGTGTACTCTGACAGGGTAAAAGGATCTTTGCTCTCTGCCCGTTCTCTGCCCACCAGATCGATCAGGTAGTCTTTTCGGATCATCACTGCTGCAGAAGCATTGGTGTCCTTCCCATACCAGTTAGCCAGCCAGTACAGCTTTCCATCCTGGTACCGGGAGCGCTCCAGAACATCACCGTACATCTCTGTAATGTTCTCCCCCTGCTGCCGGATCAGATCATCCAGCGGGAGAAATGCTCCCTCCTCAATATAACGATTGACCATCTCCCCCTGCTCCATCAGAACAATATCGGGATAGGTCCCTCTGTTCAGCATCATCTCCAGAACAGCTCCGGATTTGCTGGTGGCATTCATCACCTCGATCTTTACACCTGTTTTTTTCATGATCTTCATGGCAACACGGTCATCAAAGACCTCCTGATCCATATTTTTGTCGAAGATCCGGATCACAGGCACCTCTTCCTTCGATTCTTCCACATTGCTTTTAACCTGGGAGGCCGTCTCCTTTCCTGCTGCCATTGCCCAGGGCACCCTCTCCACAAAAACGAACAGACCCACATACAGCAAAAGCAGCACTGCAGCTCCCAGCACCATATAGAGTATCGGTTTCTGCCTCTTCATCAGACTGCTCCTCCTTCCTCTCTGCCGGTTATCTTCGGAATCTCCAGATGAATCCTGGTACCGGAATCCGGTGCACTGAATACAGAAACTCCATATTCCTGGCCGTAAGCCAGCTTAATACGCTTATCCACATTTTTCAGACCAAAGCCCTCCTCCTGGCGCAGCAGAGCCTCCTGAAGCAGCCGCAGTTTCTCCGGCTCAATTCCCCTTCCGTTGTCCTCCACGTCAAAGCAGACACGATCCTCCCTGCCGTAGGCCTTTACCTGGATAGAAAGGAACATTTCCTCCTCCCTTGCGTGGTGGATGGCATTTTCCACAAGGGGCTGAAGCAGCAGTTTAATGGTGTAGAACTCCTCCACCTCCGGTTCCACCTGATAGTGGATCTCCACCAGATCAGAAAAACGCAGCAGCTGGATCTTCATATAATTCTCCAGAAGACCGATCTCCTCTCTGACCGTCAGCACCTTTCTTCCCTTGTTCAGAGATACTCTGTAAAAATCCGCCAGAAAACGGATGCTCTGCACCGTCTGTTTTCCCTGTTCCCGAATGGCCAGGGAACTGATCACCGCCAGAGCATTATAGAGAAAGTGGGGATTGATCTGTTCCTGCAGCAGATTCAGCTCAGTACTCTGGATGATCAGCTGTCTTCTGTAATTCTCCTTGATCAGTTCATCCAGCTGATCCCCCATGTGGTTTACCTCCCGGGCAATCACTCCCAGCTCATTCTCTCCCTGGAGCTGGATCTTATGGCGGAAATCCCCGGATCCCACTGCATCAATACCGGTAAGGATCATCTTCAGCTTTCTGTCCAGACTCCTGTTCTGATGCAGCACAAGAAAGATAAAGATTATCAGCATCAGCACAAAGGGGGACAGCATCCCCAGAGGCAGCATGCGGATTCTGGACAGAAGCCTGTCTCTGTCCACCAGCATCAACAGAGTCAGATTGTTCCCCACATTCTTCTTCATGGAAATGTAGTACTTGTCATCTGTTCCCAACGGGGTGCCGATGGTATTCTCCCGAATATCGTCCCAGTCCGGAAGAAACTCCCGGATATTTCTGTACATTCTGTTGCCCTCAGAATCCAGCATCACCTGCCCCTGGCTATCCAGCAGCACCATCATGCTGTTTTCGTCCTCCACCATCAGATGACTTCGGAGAACAGACTGAGAAATCTGAAAGATCAGATAGGAATGCTCGGTGAGATCAGAATAGGAATGGAGCTTTACGCCACAGAGAAAGGAAAAACGATCCTTCCAGTTATTCACTGCCACCATGCTCTCCTCCGTGCGATCCAGCAGCTCTGCCACATCTGTATTCAGATCCTCCGTAGAAAAAAAGTAGAACTGATCCCTGGGAAGAGTCCTGTTATCATTATAGAAGCGTACCCGCTCCAGCTCCGGATACATCAGCAGCATAGGTTCCAGCTTATCCTCCAGATGATAGGAGAGATCGCTGTAGGATTTATCAGAATAATCCAGATTCAGCTGGGTGTTCAGCTTGGAATCATTCATCAGCATATCCATCAGAGCCTGGTAACGCTCCATGGAATAGGACAGCCCGGAGGAGGCAATGTTCAGATTCTGCTCCACTCTGTCATAGGCCTGGTTCAGTGTCAGTCTCACTGTGGACTGATAATAGACGGCAATGATCACCAGCATGGGAAGAATCCCGCACAGAACATAGGTCCACATGATTCTGGAAATAATACTGGAGTTGGTAAACCAGGCAACGATCTTACCTCTCCATTTTTTTATACTCATTTGGTGTTACTCCATATTTTTTGGAAAACAGCTGGGTAAAATAGGAAATATTCGGGTATCCCACCGCAATACTGATATCCTTTACCTTTCTGTCTCCCTCACTTCTCAGCAGACGGGCAGCAATTGCCAGTCTTGTCTCTGTTACATATTCAAGGATGGTAATTCCTGTCTCCTCCTTAAATTTCCGTCGAAGATAGTTTGGGGAAACATTCGCCCCCTCTGCCAGCTCATCCACTGTAAAATCCTCTGCATAATGCAGCATAACAAATCGCTTTACATAGGAGGACCAGCGGGATGTATTCTGCGTTACAGCAGATCTGCAGCACTGTCGGATGTAGCTGACAAAGTTATCCTTCACCTCCTGATAGTGCAAGGCCCTGAGAATATAGGGATCCGCAGCAAGGCCATTGATGCTTCCCACATTTTCCAGCTGACGATGCAGGAAGAGAAACAGACTGAAGGCATTCTGACAGAAGGCCTGTCTGGTGAGATCCTTCAGCTGATCCAGACACTGGATCAGATACTTTTCCGCTTCGCTGTCATTGCCCACAAGGATAGACTCAAAAATCAGATTCTTTTTCACCAGGGATTTGATCCTGTCCTCATAGGGATGATGCTCCACATGCTGACTGCAGGAGATCACTGCCCCCGGTTCTCTGTAGAACAGATCATCCCTGCAGCTACGCAGTCGTTCACTTGCCAGAAACAGCTCTGATACCTCCACACTGCTGTCATTGATAATCACCTGGCAGTCCATATCACCGATAATGCTGTTCAGCCGCACCAGCATCATATCCGGAGAAATCCTGTCCGGGAAGATCAGATAAAACAGTTCCTCCTCATAAAAGGCATGAAGCACCTCTATATTCTGCAGAATCTGCTCCTGTGTTTTCTTTTCACATCCATACAGAGCAAGAATGTTTACATGGAGCTGCTCCGCAGGCTTCTGGGCATAAAACTCAGCCAGATGCTTCATGTCCTGCCATTCTCCCCGAAATGCCTTCTCAAGAATCTTTCCCAGCGCCAGCTTATTAAGTTCCTTTTCCTTCCTCTCCTTCTGGATCACAGAGATCAGTCTGGTAATCACATTCTCCAGCTCATCTATCTGGAATGGCTTCAGAAGAAAATCATCCACCTTCAGGCGAACCGCTTCCTTGGCATATTCAAATTTATCATATCCGGTAAGAAGAACCACTTTACAGTCATGTTCCTCCTGACGAATAATCTCCACCAGATCCAGACCTGTCATGCCCGGCATCTGAATATCGGTGAGAAGAATGTCCGGTTCCTCAGAGTTGATGCATTCCAGAGCACTTCTGCCCCCTCTGGCGGTAAATACCTGATCAATCCCCATCCCCTTCCAGTCCACATAATTCTTCAGGGTATCCAGTTCGATCTTCTCATCCTCTACAATTAAAAGCTTCATCATATCTCATTCCATCCATTCACGTTATTGTATTTTGCAGTCTCTGCCATGGACAAAGAGTGCATGGGGTAACGTAATACGTCAATTGTATCACACTCTATACAGAAAATGACAATTTTTCTGTCATTGCAAAGAAACAGGAGCCAATCCCTGCATAACACATCTGATTTTCCCAGGGCTACCATAACACCAGATCACCGATACAGCATATTTCGGATATCCGGTAATACAGATATTTCTTCAAAAAACATTAGTCCATCAGCATCTAACATTTCTCCATAATAAAAATACATTGCTGTATTCAGTTCTGAAAAACCATCCAGTATATTTGAAACAGCGGAAAGAAGAATAACTGCAACTTTACAAAGGAGGTATCTATATGCCTATTATTTATCATGAAACCAGCCGTGAATTCCATCTCTTCAATGGCACCACAAGCTATGTCATTGGCGAACTGGTAAACGGACACATGGGACAGATTTATTACGGAAAACGTCTGCGTGACAGAGAGTCATTTGCACATCTTCTGGAAACCACCAGCCGTCCGATCTCCTCCGATCCACTGACAGAGCACTGCTTCTCAATGGAATTTGCAAAACAGGAGTATCCATGCTTCGGAACCACCGATTACCGTGAGGCTGCCTATGAGATTCAGCAGACAAACGGAAGTCATATTACAGATTTTGTATATGAAAGCCATAAAATATATGAAGGAAAGCCTGTTCTGCAGGATCTGCCTGCTTCCTATGTGGAGGATGCAGCAGAGGCCACCACACTGGAGATCACAATGAAAGACCAGCTTCTGAACCTGAAGCTGATCCTGATCTACACCATTTATGAGGGACGTCCTGTGATCACCAGAAGTGTACGCTTTGAAAATGAGGGCCAGGAAACGGTTCGTCTTGAAAAGGTAATGTCCCTGAACGTGGATTTCCCTGATAATAAGTTTGACTGGATCCAGTTCTCCGGAGCCTGGGCAAGAGAGAGAACACCTGTGGTACGCTCCCTGGAGGGCAGCGGTGTTACTGCCATCGAGTCCATGAGGGGTCATTCCAGCTCCCAGCAGAATCCTTTTGTGATCCTGAAACGTAAAAACACCACAGAGTTCGACGGAGAGGCCTTCGGCTTCAGTCTTGTATATTCCGGCAACTTCCTGGCAATGGCAGATGTGGATACCTTTAACACCACCCGTTTCATGATGGGTATCAATCCAAGAAACTTCTCCTGGAAACTGGAGCCGGGATGCCAGTTCCAGGCACCTGAGGTTATCATGGTACATACAAAGGACGGTCTCAATGCTCTGTCCGGGTCATACCACAGCCTGCTGCAGAACCGTGTAGCAAGGGGCTACTGGAGAAACCGCCCACGTCCTGTACTTCTGAACAACTGGGAGGCGACAGGCATGGAATTTACCGAGGATTCCATCGTGGAGATCGCATCCAAGGGTGCTGAGGTAGGCGTGGAGCTCTTTGTTCTGGATGACGGATGGTTTGGTGTTCGTACAGAGGAATCCGGTCTGGGCGACTGGTATGTGGATAAGAGAAAGCTTCCAAACGGCCTGAAGGGTCTGGTGGACAGAGTACATGATCTGGGCCTGCGCTTCGGTATCTGGATTGAGCCGGAGATGGTAAACCCGAAATCCGATCTCTTTGAGAAGCATCCTGAGTATGCTCTCATGACACCTGACAGAAGAAAGAGTCTTGGAAGAAACCAGATGGTGCTTGACTTCTCTAACCCTGCAGTTGTGGACTGCATCTATGACCAGCTTATGGAGTCCTTCCAGGGAATTGAACTGGACTATATCAAATGGGATATGAACTGCTCCATCTCTGAGTGCTATTCTCCATACTGGGGACCAGACAGACAGGGGGAGGTATACCACAGATACATCCTTGGTGTATACAGACTCTACGAGAAGATGATCGAGAGATTTCCGAATATGCTGTTTGAGTCCTGTGCCAGCGGCGGCTGCCGTTTCGATGCCGGTATGCTTTACTATGCTCCTCAGGCATGGTGCTCCGACGATACAGATGCCATCGAGCGAATCCATATTCAGTATGGTTCCTCCTACGGATATCCGATTTCCTCCTGGGGTGCTCATGTATCTGAGGTTCCTAACCAGCAGGCTGGAAGAATCACTCCTCTGAAGACCCGTGCAAATGTTGCCTACTTTGGAGCATTTGGCTACGAGATGGACCTGAACGAGCTGTCTCCTGAAGAAATTGAGACTGTTAAAGAACAGGTAAAATTTATGAAGCAGTATCGTGAGCTGATCCAGTTTGGCTCCTTCTATCGCCTTTCCTCCCCATGGGAGAGCAACATTGCTTCCTGGATGGTGGTAAGCCCTGATAAAAAAGAGGCCCTGGTGGGCGTATACCTGCTGAAGACAGATGTAAACTGCGGATTCACACAGCTGAAGCTGCAGGGACTTGCTTCTGAGCTGGATTACAAGGTGGATGGAGATCTTGTATTCGGCGGCGACGAGCTGATGGAGTACGGTCTGATTCCGCTTATTGCGGCAGCCCATCCAAAACAGAATGAATATCCTTACAGCAGACCAATGGATCTTTGTGGAGACTTCGACTCCAAGATCTTTGTTCTGAAGGCAGAATAAATCAGTCTCTCAAATTGTAGAGAATATGAAACAGCCTCTTACCTGAAAGGAGGGTACCCGGTGCTTTCATGCACCGGATACCCTCCTTTTTTCATATCACGCTTTCAATTCCATACCTGCGAAACAGTACACAGCTCCTGTGAGTTTACGCCACCCTTTTTCCTGTATTACTGAATATCAAGATCTGCTGTGATCTGATAGTAATCACATGGATGGGATGTATAGTTGGATACGTTGCTCTGGGAGATCATGCTCATCTTCAGGAAGGAGCAGTAAACAAAGGCATTGTCATCCAGAATTGTCTGCTGCATCTCAATGGCCAGCTCTGCTCGTTTAGCAGGATCAAACTCCTTACTCATCTCCTTCTCCAGAGACTCCAGCTTCTCATTGCAGTATTTACCCTGGTTCTTTGTGGAATCCTCAAGGGCGAATACTGTGAACCAGTACTCAGGATCGCCGGTAGGACACTGCACGTTGGCCATTGCATACACATCCCAGTTTTTGGAATCCTTCACCAGCTCATTGTGGTCTGCTGTACAGTTTACATCCACGTTGATACCAATCTCCTTCAGGGTTGCCTGGGCAGACTCTGCAAGAAGAGGCAGCTCCTGGCGGCTTGGATAGGTAAGCCATGTAATGGAAAGGTCTTTTCCATCCTTCTCACGGATACCATCACCGTCTGTATCCACCCAGCCAGCATCCTCAAGAATCTTCATGGCAGCCTCAGGATCGTAGGTTTCAGTTGTAACCTGATCTCCTCCGAAAGCAAAGCCCTCCGGGAAGGTACCATTAGCCGGGAAACCGTTTCCATCCAGAAGAACTGAAACAAAGCCCTCTTTATCAATACCTGCCGCAATGGCCTTTCTTACTGCCGGATCAGAGCATACAGAGTTCTCATCAAAGTTCATCTTTCCAAAGAAGCATCTGGATGTGAAAATCTGAGAGAACTGGAAGTTGTCATTCTGGAACTGAGGATAGCTCTCATAGGCCATGCCGTATGCAGCCTGTACCTCGCCGGAAAGCAGGGCATTAGCCAGAGTATTTCCGTCCGTGATAGTCTTGATGGTGATCTCATCGATCTTTGGCTCGCCACCCCAGTAGTCGTCATTCTTGTTCAGTGTCAGATGATCGTCTGTTGCCACCTCAACTGCCACGTAAGGACCTGTTCCTGCAACAATACCGTTATCAAAGCCCGCATCCACATCGATGATGCATCCGTAAGGATCTCCCAGATAGTTCAGAAGGGCGGGTTTTGGCTCAGAGGTCTTAATAGTCAGCACCTGTCCATCCGCCTCCATGCTCTCAATCTTGGTATCTGCTGCTGCACGGTCATGTACCTCCAGCAGATGCTCCAGACACTGTTTTACTGCCTCTCCATCCATATATCGGCCGGAGGAGAAATATACATCATCCCGGAGTGTGATCTTCCAGGTGGTATCATCCACATTCTCCCAGGCTTCTGCCAGCCATGGCTGAATCTCCATCTCATCGGAGTATTTTACCAGTGTCTCACCGATTCCGTAACGGATACATGCCCATCCTGCATAGGCACTATGGGGATTTACATCTGCCTCCTCATTGGATGCGTTGAAGGTGGTATCACCGATCACCAGTGTTTTTGTGCCGGAAGCACTGCTCTCCCCTGCTGTTGAAGACTCTGCTGCTGATTCTGCTGCGGGAGCTGCAGAGCTGCTTCCTGTTTCCTTGCTGTCTCCTGTTCCTCCACAACCTGCGAGAAGTCCTGCCAGAAGAGCTGCACTTAAGGCTGCTGCCGTTGCTTTTTTCAATCTCATAACTACCTCCTAAAAAATTCACACTCTGAGACACCACCAGTATTCTGGTCATGGGTCTCTGACAAATAACTGTCATAATCCCCGCCTGCTTCTCAGGGAGTATCTATCTGAAATCCCAGCATCTCACAGGACACTGGCGATCAGATTCCTTGTATATTCCTCCTTTGGATTCCGGATTACCTCATCGGGAATCCCCTCCTCCACAATTCTGCCCTGGTACATGACCAGCACCCTGTCACAGAAATTCTGAACCAGGGCAATATCATGGCAGATAAACAGATAGGACATGTCCAGCTTATCCTTCAGTTCCGTAAGAAGCTTCAGAATATCCTCCTGTACCGTAACATCCAAAGCCGAGGTAGCCTCGTCCAGAATCAGTACCCTGGGGTTGATGGCAATAGCCCTTGCAATGGCCGCCCTCTGGCACTGTCCTCCGCTGACCTCGCCGGGATATCGATCTGCATATTCCGGTGCCAGATTACAAAGTCCAAGAAGTCGAATTGCCTCCTGGCGGGCATCCTGTCTGCCCATGCCATTGTTGATCAGACTCTCTGCAATGCCATCTCCCAGGGTGCGGCGGGGATCAAAGCTCTCCACCGGTGACTGGAATACCATCTGCAGCTTTTTGTAGGTCTCCTTCAGCTGCCTTCCCTTTTTTGCTGTAATCTCCTCCCCCTCCAGAAAGATCTTTCCCTCCGTGGGATCCAGCAGTCTGGTGATCATATTCACCACAGTGGTCTTTCCACTGCCGCTCTCTCCGATAATGGCAAGCTTTTCCCCGGGAAAGAGAGAAAAACTCACATCTGCCACGGCAGTGTAGGGCTCTCTTCCACGGGATTTGAATATTTTTGTCAGCTTTTCAGCCTGTAAGACTGGTTTCATCATGTATTCTCCTAACATAGTATCCTGTAGTAAAGCGAAGCGTTTTATCTCTGTCGAAGACTGGACTCCCGGCGAGACAATTCTCCAGAAATAATGTTTCCGGAAATAAGTTTTCGGAAATATAGAGGTTTTCTCTACCTTCTGAGTACAGGGACTGCTGAAAGCAGCTTCTTTGTATACTCTGACTGAGGGTTCTCCAGAATATCTCCGGTAGCCCCGTATTCCACCCTTTTTCCATCCTTTAAAACAAGCATCTGATCCGCCGTGGCCCGGACCACACCAATATTGTGTGTTACCAGAAGAATGGAGGTTCCAAAGGTCTCCCGCACCATCAGCATCTCTTCCACCACCTGCTTCTGGGTGGTAACATCCAGAGCTGAGGTGGGCTCATCTGCAAAGAGGACCTTTGGATTCAGAAGCATTGCTGCCGCAATCCCTACCCTCTGCTTCATACCCCCTGACAGCTCAAAGGGATAGCTTTTCAGGATTCTGCCGGGATCCTGGAATCCAAATCTGGAAAGCAGCTCCTCAGCCTGGTCCCGAACCTGGGCCTTTGTGGTCTTCTGATGCTCTTTTACAGATTCATACATCTGGTCCAGAATGGTTCTGATGGGGCAGAAAGAACTTCCTGCCTCCTGAAAAATGTATGCCAGCTCCGGACCACAGAGCTTTCTCATCTCCTTCTCTGACAGATCCGGCAGATCTTTGCCCTGATACCAGATATCCCCCCTTGTGACCACACCTGTGTTGCCCAGCAGTCCCATGGCTGCCCTGATCAGGGTGGATTTGCCACTGCCACTCTCTCCAACGATGCCAAGGATCTCCCCTGACTGTACAGAAAAGCTGCAGTCTCTGATGATCTGTTTTTCTCCATAGCAGATGTCCACCTGCTCATAGCAGAGGATCTCCCTGTTGTTTTTTTTATCCTTCAGGATCCTGTCCCTGCTGTTCATATCATTAGCTGCTCCTGCTTCGTAGTTTTCATTTCTCATCATCATCGTCCTCCATTTTCCGGATCCAGCCAGTCTCTGACTGTATCACCCAGAAGATTGAAGATCATGACAGAAATCAGGATTGCAAAGCCCGGTGCCAGAGTTACCCAGGGATGGGTGGCAAGAAGATTTCTTGTATCGCTCATCATGCTGCCCCATTCTGCTGCAGGGGGTTTTGCGCCCAGTCCCAGGAAGGACAGGCCCGCCAGCTCCATCATCATGGTTCCGATATCCAGCATGGCGGTAACAAGGATAGGACCCACAATATTTGGAATGATATGTCTGGTGATCAGTGCAAACGTGCTGCAGCCTGACAATCTGGCAGCCCGGAGATACACCGTTTCCTTCTGGGCCAGGGTCTGACTTCTTGCCACTCTGGCATATTTGGGCCAGCTGATGGCAGCCAGGGCAATAATGGCATTCTGCACACCACCTCCCAGGATGGCAGCCACTGCCAGGGCAAATACCAGTCCCGGAAATGCCAGAAACAGATCTGAGATTCTCATAAGAAGAGAATCCAGCCAGGAACCCACCCAGGCGCAGAGAATACCTATCGCACTGCCAAAGAGGTTAATAAAGCCCACCAGCAGCAGGGTGGAATAAATACTTGTTTTACTTCCTGCGATCACACGGGACAGCATATCTCTTCCATATCTGTCCGTTCCAAGAAGATGCTCCGGGGAGGGCACGGCCTTGGCAATGCTAAGATCCTGTGCATAGGGATCATAGGGACAGAGATGTTCACTGAAAAAGGCACAGATAATAAGGGCCGCTGCAAGAGTGGCAAAGATGATAAGCCTGACCTTCAGATGGTTTTTTTTCACCTTCTGTTTTCTCACAGAGGGAGTTCTCCTATGAGTATTACTATTTGCGACAGTAATACTGTTACTATTTCTATTACTATTTCTGTTCATTGCTGTATCCCTCATCCCTCAGTTACCCCCAGTCGAATTCTCGGATCCAGCTGATGATACAGAAGATCAGTAACCAGATTCACCACCACATAGATAATGGCCATCCACATAACATACGCCAGGATCAGGGGGTAATCGCGCATATTGATGGCATCCACCGCCAGCTTTCCTACACCATCCCACATGAAAATACTCTCAATAATGGCGGTTCCTCCCAACAGACTTCCTATAGACAGGGCCAGAAGAGTCACGATTGTAAGAAGCGAGGATTTCAGAACGTTTTTCCAGAGAATAACGCTGTTTCTGACTCCCCTGGCCTTTGCTCCCATTACATAGGGCTTATTCAGCTCCTCCAGAACAGTGGCTCTCACCTGTCGTAAATACTTAGCAGACATGGACACTGCCAGAGTCAGGGCCGGCATCAGGGCACTTTTAAAATTCACTCCCGTAGCAATAACAGGAAGAAGATTCAGCTTCACACTTAAGATCTGCATCAGAAGCATGCCCACAAAGAAGTTGGGCATGGCATTACCGATAAAGCTGCAGAACCGGATCAGCAGATCCGCAATTCTGTCATGGCGCACCGCCGCAAATATTCCCAGTGGAATAGAGATCACCACCGTAAGCAGAATGGATAATACGGTGAGGATCATGGTTGCCGGCAGCTTATTGACAAATGTGGAAAATACCGGTTTTCCCGTTACATAGCTGTTTCCCAGATCCCCCTTCAGCATGTTTTTAAACCAGCTCACATACTGAACAGCAAAGGGCTGGTCCAGTCCCAGCTCTGCTCTTTTCGCGTCAATGATCTCCTGGGAAACCTCTGTTCCCCTGTTGGAATACAATTCCTGCACCACGTCACTTCCTGCCAGACGCATCAGTGCAAAAGACAAAAAAGTGATTCCAATGAGAATCGGAATCAGCTGCAGGATACGTTTCACTATATAGTTCAAGTAGTATCTCCCCCTCTCCAGAAAAATGTTGTTCGTTTTTTCATTTCCCGACAAAACCAGCATCATTTTTCATGTGATTGTATAATTATTTTATCAATTAATCCCCTTTCACTTAAGCCCCCCGGGGGGTTAAGGGGTATTCCATATATGGAATACAGTGATTCCAAATATGAATCACCCTGACAAGCCCGGGTCCGGCTCATTTCTGGCCCACAGGAACACATCATATGTCTGGTGTTCCAGACTGACATACATTCAAGTCGACGCTTGCGGAGACTAGGCGCGCGATTCTGGTCAGCTTTAGCTGACATCTTCCTATCAAAATCGAGAGGCATCCATTGTCTTACTGCAATAGACACCTCTCGATTTGGGAGGGGGGTTGTTGTGACACCCCCAAAAAATTATTCTGTTTTCAGATTACTCCAGCATCATCTTGATGATCTCTTTATCTGTCTGACGCATACCCTCTTTTCCGATATAACCGACGCAGCTGATGGTCTCTCCAGCGTCCTCCTTCAGAATTCCGGTGTAGGCCTCGTACTCACTGCCTCTCATGGCAAGATGATGGGCCATCATGGCTGCATCCACACAGGAAGCGATCTTTGCTGCGCAGGAAATCTTTGCACCGTCACAGATAATGCCCGGAATATTTGCCAGGGTATTATCAATGGTGGCCTTGATCTGTGCAGCGGTACCTCCCGCCAGATAGGTGATGGCAGCACCAGAGGCTGTAGATGCGGAAACAGCACCACAGAAGGCGGACAGCTTTCCGATAAACTCCTTCTGGTAGATGGTCAGAAGGCTGGACAGAGCCAGGGCGCGGTACAGCTTCTCCACCGGGATATTTTTCTCCCTTGCGTATACGATAACAGGAACAGAGGATGCGATACCCTGATTTCCGCTGCCGGAATTGATGATAACAGGCATATCACAGCCACCCATACGTGCCTCGGAGGCAGCGGAGGCATAGGCCTTCATACGGGTTACCACACTGTCCTCATAGGCCTCACGGATGGTTCTTCCGATTCCAAGACCATAATTGCCGGAGATTCCCTCATAGGCAATATCCATATTGTAGCGGATCTGTCTCTCATACACGTCACGGATCATGGCCATGGGAACCTCATCCGCAAATTCCTTGATTCCGTCAATGGTCAGGATGGAACGATCTGTTGCATCTCCATTTTCAGCAGTTTCCCTGGATTTCTCAAAGATCACTGCACCGTTCTTTTTGATCTCCACGATATTTGTGTGAGCATGGCGAACCTCAACACTCACCTCCTCCTCACCTGCTGTGAGCTCCAGAATGAAATGCAGAGGAATCTCAGACTCCAGATACTTTACAGTACAGACCTTCTCCTCCACCATGGCTCTTGTTCTTCTTCTTCCCGGCTCTGTCACATGCTCCAGAACCTCCATCTTCGCCTCAGGATCACCTGCCACAGCACCCAGAATACAGGCAGTTTCAATACCGGTAAGTCCCCCTGAATTGGGAATGGTGACACAGCGAACATTTTTGATCATATTTCCGGAACACCAGGCTGTAATCTTCTCAGGATCTGTTCCCAGGGCTTCCCGTGCTTTGGCAGCTGCATAAGCAAGGGCAATGGGCTCTGTACATCCCATAGCCGGTACCAGCTCCTCCTTGATAATCGCAAGATAGTCTTCCATCATCTGAATATCCATTTAAAAATCCCCTTTCATTATTACTTGGTAATTCCTCTCTTCCGAATAAGTATACTGAAATAAGACAAAACCGTCACCAGTAATCTGCTATTTTAAATATGAAGAAAATCAATTCTGAACATCGAAGTCCTCAATACCTTTTGTCAAGGATTCCGATAATCTCCGCAATGGCATCATGATCACAGTCAGCAACAATGGTGGCACCAGACTCCCGTACAGCAGGGAAGCAATTATCAGGAGCAAATCCCTCCTTTGCGATGCGCAGCATGGAGATATCATTATCTGCATCACCCACACAGTAAATGTGCTCTCCCGGAATCTCCAGTATCTCTGCAAGTTGGCGCACCATCTGCCCCTTATCTGTTCCACTGATGGTCATCTCCAGAAGGGTCTTATCCGAGAATACCACCTCACAGTCCCTGGACCACTCCTGCTCCAGAATCCACGCCTTGATCTCCGAGAGTATTTCTGTGTTCTGGTCAAAGATCACCTTTAAGGCTGAGGTGGGAAATTCAGAGATTGCCTGTACCTCCTTTACCTCCGCTTTGCTGACGCTGTGATGCTGCCTGGAATACAGATTAGACTGAAATACATAGACCCCCTCCGTATCATAAACCTCAATGGCAACGGATGGAAAACGCCTGTAAATCTCAGGCAGCTGCCGAAGTACTTTTTCCGGAAGCTGAAGCACCTCCAGATACCTGCTGGTTGCATAATCGTAGATAGCTGCCCCGTTGAACACAACACAGGGGGCATTCATAGGCAGTTTTTCCACATACTCCTGAAAAAAGGTGACACCACGACCTGTTGCAACAGAAAACCTGCCTCCCTCCTGAATAAAGTAACGGATTGCTTCTATATTTCTGTCTGAAATATCCGGCACCGGCAGATTATTTCTCCTGGCTGTTTCCGTGTTCAGAATTGTATTGTCAAAATCGCTCATCAGCAAAACCTGTTGAAATTTGTTACCCATAGAACCCTCCTGTATCATCAAATCATTTTTTCCTGCATACCTGGGCAGACTTTAGACCGTTGCAGGCATAATCATGAAGAGCATCGGATTCCCAATCCGGAAATCCCGATGCTCTTTCATGATAGCATAATCTTCTTACAGCATTCCAGCACATCAGAATCCACTGCAGAAATGCCTATTTTTATTTCTTCAGAGTACAACGTGCCCAGCAGGCATTGTGGTCAGACAGTTCCGCACCCTGAAAGCCTGCCAGAGCAGAACCCGGCTCTGCCCATGTACAATCCTTTGTCAGGGTGGAAATGGTTCCTCTCTCCACACAGTCCATTCCTCTTGCCATCAGCCAGTCCAGCTTCAGGATCATGGATTCACCTCCGGGCATGGGCTTTCTCCTAGTTCCCTCCACACTGCTGAATTCCTTATAAGAGAATCCCTCTCGCTCCGCCTGGGGAAGCACTTCCTCGTACTCCCATACAGCATTCATCTGCTGCTGCATTTTCTCCGGGTCTGCAAAAAGAGCAGTGAACTCAGCCACGTTGTTGCCGTCAAAGGTGTTGGTGTTCAGATCTCCTCCGATCATAACAGGAGTATCCGGAGAAAAGTTTGCCCTGATCTCATCATACACAGCCTGCATCTGGGCAGCACGACCTGCAGAATCTGTTCTGTTCTCCAGATGTACACACACTGCCCCCACTTCCCTGCCTGCAACATCCAGTTTGGCAAGGATTCCCAGACGGCATCCAATTCTCTTCTGACGATCAAAATACCAGTTGTACTGCTCTGGAAGATGAATGGCCTTCGCCCAGGTGATGGGCCAGCGGGAGAACAGAGCATTTCCATGATAGCCCTTTTGGTCATTAGGATTTACCAACTCAATAAACTCCAGTCCGTAGGCATAATTCATTCCTATGGCCTCTGCGATCTTTCTGGCCACATTCTGGTTACCGGAACGCTCCGCCCCATCATCCAGCTCATTGGCATAGATCACATCCATATCCTTCAGATCCGGGCACATGTTCAGAAAATCGATGGTTTCCTGAAGGGTTACCCCTCTCTCAATATTAAACACCACATGCTTCAGCTGCTGAGGTGCTTCTCCAGGTGCCTCCGCCACATTGAAAACCTCACAGGTCTGATAGGCAGGAATCTGTTCCATCACCGCAAGCTGTCCCTGCTGGGGAACAAGGTTTCCAAGACGGATTCTCTCTTCGTAGCTAATACCTTCCATAATACAGTCCTCCTATGCCAGCACCCGCACACAGGGAGCAATAAAGTCAATGTATACCTGCTCACCCTCCCTGAACTGCTGTGTAATCTGGGGATTATAGATTTCAACGATCAGGGGATCACCATTCAGGATGATCTCATACTCAACCTTGGCACCATAATAGGTAGCGCGGGATACCACACCGGTAAACTCACCCTTCTCACTGCTGAGGGCAACAGACTCCGGGCGCACAGAGAGATAGCAGGTTTTTCCCACTTCAACACCCTCCATCTTTCCTGGAGCCGGAATTGTGATCTCTGTATCCTTCACAATTACAACTGCCGCTTCTCCCCGCATCTCCTTCAGCACACCCTCAACAAAGTTTGCCTTTCCGATAAAGTTTGCCACAAAGCGATTGGCAGGCTGCTCATAGATTTCTTTTGGAGTGCCCTGCTGCATGATATTTCCATCCTTCATAATTACAACGCGATCCGAGATTGCCATGGCCTCTGACTGGTCATGGGTTACATAAAGAGATGTGATTCCCAGTCGTTTCTGTAATGCACGAAGCTCATCACGCATGCTCTCTCTCAGTTTTGCATCCAGATTGGAAAGAGGCTCATCAAAGAGCAGTACACTTGGCTCAATGACAACCGCTCTTGCCAGGGCAACTCGCTGCTGCTGTCCGCCGGACAGCTGATTTGGAAAACGCTTTTCCATGCCTGTCAGCTGCATCAGTTCGATTACAGAATTGGTACGACGAATAATCTCCTCCTGTGGAAGCTTTTCCACCCGAAGTCCGTAGGCTATATTTTCCCAGATATTCAGATGCGGAAATAATGCATAGCTCTGGAATACCATGGAAATCCCTCTTTTGTTGGGAGGGATTTTTGCCACATCTCTTCCTCCGATCATAATACTTCCGCTGGTGGGATACTCAAAGCCGGAAACCATTCGAAGGGTTGTTGTTTTTCCACAACCGGAAGGGCCAAGAAGAGTAACCATCTCCCCGGATTTAATCTCCAGATTAATCTTGTTAACTGCCACAAAATCCTTACCGGTATCCGGCTGCTGGAAAATCTTAGATACGTCTTTTATTACAACGCCGGAGCTTTTCTTTCCCAGGCTGCTTAAATTCTCACTCATACGATTTACCTCCACAATTTATTTACTTTTCTTTTCTCCCGGCACCTTTGATCTTGGCGCAAGAAGAACATTGATCACCGTATTGAATATTCCAATGAACACAAGAAGGATCACCACCATCATGGTTACAAATGCTGCCGCCATACTGTATTTTGCCTGATCAAACAGCGTATATATTTTGCTTGTAACAAGGTTCCATCTGGGGGATACCAGGAAAATTACTGCACTTACCGCAGTGATTGCCTTAACAAAAGAATACACAAGACCTGAGAAAAAGGCATTTCTCAGCATCGGAAGAGTGATCCTTCTAAAGGAATAGCCGGTATCCGCACCCAGAATGGTGGATGCCTCTTCAATGGAATTGTCGATCTGAAGCAGGGTTGTGGTGCCCGATTCAATGGCGACAGGCATATTTCTGAATGTAAATACAATAATCAGGATCAGAGCTGTGCCTGTAAGCACAAGAGGTTTTGTGTTAAATGCAAGCACATAGGAGATACCAAGAACAGTACCCGGTACTGCGAACATCAACACAGAGGAAACCTCGATAAAGGTCTTTCCATAATAATTTCTCTTTGCAGTAATATAGGCTATGACCATTCCGAACAGTCCCCCTGCCACTGCAGAGATCAGTCCCAGCACCATGGAATTCTTCAGAGAATCCATACCGTATGCAAGAGCTCGTTTGTACTGATCCAGTGTCAGGGAATAATCATATCCCCAGGTTCTGACGAAGGAGCCAAAGATTACTGTTCCGTAAAACAGGATAACAACCAGAGAAAACAGCATACAGATGGCAAACAGCGGATATTTGATATGCTTCTCATCCAGCAGTTTTCTTGCCTGTGTAGGTTTTCCGGTTACAGTAACAAAGCTTTTCTTATTAACCCAGTATTTATTCAGCAGGTAGGCGATCAGAGCCGGAAGCAGCAACAGAATCGCCAGAACAGAACCTTTTCTCATATCGTAGCTTCCTGTGATGATCTGATATACCTCAACAGAGAGGGTGGTAAAGCTGCCTCCGATGGTGGCCGGGTTAGAAAAATCCTCAAGGGAAGAAATAAACACCAGCAGACAGGCTGAGATGATACCGGGAAGGGACAGCGGAAAGGTTACTGTCCAGAATGTTTTCCATCGGTTGGCACCCATATTGCAGGCTGCATCCTCCACAGAGGCATCAATGGACTGAAGAATACCGGAAAGTGTCAGATAGGCAATAGGGAAGAATGACATTACCTGTACCAGAATCAGACTCTTCATTCCATAGACATCATTGCCGGTAATCCCCAGCAGGGATTTTGTGATCAGTCCCTGTTTTCCAAAAAGGAAAATAATGGACAGGGAAAGAATAAACGGCGGTGAAAGGATGGGCAAGGTTGCAATAATCTTAAAAAATCCCTTCAGAGGCACATTTACTCGTGTTACTGTGTAGGCAAAAATATAACCCACGAAGGTGGAAATAACCGCAACAATAACACCCAGAAGCAAGGTTCTTCCGAATATTCCAAGATATCTCGGCGTTGTAAGAATAGAGATGAGATTTGCCAGAGATACTCCCCCACTCTCATCCGTCAATCCAAACAGGAACACTTTAACAAGAGGATATACAACAAACAGCAGAAGAAGGATCATGGTTACAATAATTGAAACCAACAGGATCGGCTGTCTGGCAATCATCTTTGTTTCATTGATTTTTTTCTCACGGGCCGCATTGGATCTGCCAGACCCCTGTGTTTTTGCCATAAAACATACCTCCTAATGAAATAAAGGAAAAAAATGCCTCCTCTTCCAGGGAGAGGAGGCATCTCTATATCATGCTTCATCGTTCTGATGGATTATTCTTCCGGAGCCTCTGCGATCTTCTCCTCAAATTTTGCAGTTGCATCAGCCTTCTGTCCTGCGGCCCAAACTGCATCGTAATCAATTACATCTACTGAATCGAGAGTAACAAGACCCTCTGCAACATCTGCTTTTGTATTGACAGGAACGCGGAAAGAGCTGTTTGTAGCATACAGATCCTGACCTGCTTTGGAACACATCCAGTCGATAAACTGTTTCGCAGCTTCCTGCTGATCCTCTGGAGCACCCTTGATCACTGCTGCTGCACCAACCTCATAGCCTGTTCCGTCTGTTGGGAAGGAAAGCTCGATCGGGTATCCCTCAGCTGTTGGCTGAAGACCGTCATGGGAGAAAGTAAGGGCAATTGCAGCCTCTCCAAGAGCTACACCATTAGGAGCAGCTGAACCGGATTTTGTAAACTGAGTGATATTCTTGCTGAGCTTCTGCATATAATCGTAAGCTTCCTCCTCACCCATCAGCTGAATCAGAGTAGCAAGTACTGTGTAAGCTGTTCCTGAGGTTGCAGGATGTGCCATGATAATCTGTCCCTCATATTTTGGATCCAGCAAATCTGCCCATGAGGTTGGATAATCATATCCCTTTTCCTCAAACCACTCTTTGTTGCAGGCAAAGCAGATGGCTCCAACATAGATGGGACTCCATACTCCATCAGGATCAATATACTGCTCAGGAGTATCGGAAAGGTCTGCTGCCTGATAGGGCTCCAGTAAATCCTGCTCTGCTGCAGCGATATAGTTATCAGTGGAACCGCCAAGCATCAGTGCTGCCTGTGGATTGTCCTTCTCGGCAGCCACACGTGTAAGCATTTCACCGGCTGAAAGACGGATATAATCAATCTTGATACCTGACTCTTCCTCAAATGCATTGAGATAGGTAATAACCTCTGCCTCAGGAAATGCTGTGTAAACGGTAAGATTACCGCTTCCAGCAGGTTCTGCCTTGGAGCTGGAGGAATCAGAGGAACCGGACCCTCCACATCCTGTAAGCAATCCAACCATCATTACAGATGCAAGTGCCAATGACAAACCGCGCTTAAAATACTTTTTCATTGTTCTTTCTCCTTTTTCTTATTTGTATAATCCCGTTTTGCAAACGCAAGCGTTTGCGTTATCTTCATAATAAACACCATGTCGTTTTTTGTCAATAATATTCAGAATATTTATATATTACTCCATATTATTGTGTATTTTTTTGTATATTATGACGTTTTTCTGTATTTCTCAAACCAGATTGCACTGGATATCTACTGGAATCCGCAAGCGTTTCCGGTAAATTACAAAGGAAAAGGGCGACCCCTGCTGGGGGCGCCCGAAAACATGCTTTCATGCTTATCTCATAATCATCTGATATTCCGTATTATTTCTGTCTCAACACTGTCGTGGATTTTCTTTTCACCAGCTTCGGCTGTGTAATGATGTGTTTTCCCCTGGTGCTTTCAGGATTTTCCATGGACTCCAGCATCAGTGCCATGGCATTTTCAGCGATCTTTTTCTTATTCTGATCCACGGTGGACAGCATGATCTTTGGCAGTGAGGAATAGACAATATTGTCATATCCCATCAGTGATATTTCCTCCGGAATGGCGATTCCCGCCTCGTCGGCCGCCTTCATTACTCCCAGAGCAATGGTGTCTGTTGCACAAAAAAGGGCTGTGGACCGCAGAGGCTCGGAGAAATACTTCTTACCAAGAGAATATCCTTCGTCTATGGATGAGCTGTCCTTCCTGTTTTCAACGGTTTCAAAGGAAATCCCAGCCTTGTCCATGGCTGCCTGAAAGCCCTGATACCGATGCTGATGAGAAATGGACGCGCTTCTGAACCCAATGTATGTGATGTGCCTGTGTCCCAGGGCCAGAAGATGATTGGCCGCCATATATCCGCCAATAAAGTTATCCATGCTGACAGTACGGATCTCTTCTATATCCGACTCATAAAAGGAATCCCCCAGCAGTACAACCGGCAGCGTTCGTGAAAAACGCGTGGTGATCTCAGCTGCATTATTGCCGGTTCCTGCATAAAAGATCCCCTCCACCTGATGACCAATAAGAAAATCAAACAGAGATTCCACCGATACATCCTCGAAACAATAATTACACAGCATCAGCTTGTAGTTATTCTTATGGGCCATCCTCTCTATTTCATGGGACAGTTCTGAAAAAAACGGATTTGTAATATCCGGAATAATCAGGCCAAGAATATTTGTCCTGTTATTGCTTAATCCTCTGGCCAGAGCGTTGGTATGATAACCCTGCTCTTCACAGATTTTTCGAATGCGTTCTCTTGTGGCCTCACTGATTTCCGTGGACCCGGACAGGGCTCTGGAGACAGTGGAATAGGATACCCCTGCCAGCTTCGCAATATCCTTGATTGTTACTCTTCTCATCTGATCTTCCTTACTCTTTCTTCTCTCTCTATACCTCAGAAGAGGCCCCCTGATTTAAAGGGTGCAGAAAAAATGGTTTCCGCTGGATTTGACACTGGTAATAACTAGTGCTATTATCAAACTTGCATTTCGGAAACGTTTCCGTCAATCAAATCATAACCAATAACAAAAAAGAATTCAAGGGGGATTACAATGTACAAAATCGAACCTCACTTACATACTGCCTATATCAGCAAATGTGCCTGGATGGGTGCCGCTCCCATTGTCAGATGGTACTGCGAAGCGGGCTATGATGCCATCTGTGTGACAGATCACTATAACCGTACCTGTTTTGACTATTCCCACATCGATATCCATGGAGAGGGAGACAAGGTGAAGCAGTTCCTGGAGGGCTATTACCGGGTAAAGGAAGAGGCTCAGAGCTGCGGCCTGAAGGTATACGAGGGTGCCGAGCTTCGTTTTGACGGATCTGAAAATGACTATCTGCTGTATGGCTTCCATCATGAGCTGCTGGCTGATCCGGAACAGCTGATGAGTGAGGGTCTGGCAGCATTTGCTCCGAAATACAGGGCTGACGGAGCTGTTCTGATCCAGGCGCATCCTTTCCGCGAGGGATGTACCCCTGCGCCGGCTGAATATCTGGACGGTGTTGAAGTAATCAACAACAATCCTCGCCATGTGCACCATGCCAACAACGATAAAGCCCTGGAGTTTGCAAAAAAACATAATCTCCTCATGACTGCCGGCTCTGATTTCCACGAGCCTGGAGAGGCTGCCACCACCGGAATCCTTTCCGAGACCCTGCCTGAGGATTCCTTTGCATTTGCCAGACTGTTGAAATCAGGAAACTACACTCTGATCTGATTACTTATTTCTCTGCTGTGATGGTCTGGAGATTGGCAATTCCAAAGAGACTGTTCCCGGTGAGCCTGTATCCTCTTTTTTTCAGGATGAAGGTAAGGGATTTGATCAGAAATCCATGGGTTACAAGGGTACAGTCCTCTCCCCTCTTCTCCAGTTCCTCCAGCACCTGCTCCACTCGACGGAAGGTATCATGTCTGATTTCCGGCTGTCTTGGATTGTTGCACAGCCACTGGATTCGACTCATGGCCTTCCAGAAGAAGGGGCTGTGAAGCCTGCCAGTATCCCTGCAGGAACGCATGGGCACTTCTGAGATTTCAGGTAACACCTGGTACTCTCCCGGGCCAAAAAGCCCCTCCGCTGTGTATCTGGTCCGAATCAGGGAGCTGATGTACACCCTTCCCACCGGTACTGGAAAACAGCATTCCTTCCATTCTCTTTTTCCATCTCCTGCTGCGAGGGCATCAGAACCGGGGCATAATCATATTCCCGACAAGCCCTGTCAAAGCCTGGGGCATCACACCTGCGCGGCCAGGACATATCCACTTTCCCATGTCGAATCAACACAATTTTCACTGGAACTCCCCTCCTTTTTCATGCATATTGCACCATTTGCAATAGAATTTTCTGACATTTCATGTTATCATCATACCATAAATGGAATAAGATCAACAGGAGTTCCATTCATAGGGCGGTCTGTTGATCCATCGGGGGTATTGAATATGAAATTGATAAAAACACTCAGAAAAAACGGACAGCTTCTGCTGTCGGCCGCTGTACTTGCTTTCACCATGACTGTGGGCACTGCTACTGCTGTCCAGGGAGCAGAAGGACGCACTGCCATGTGCTATTCTGTTTCCGGAACTCAGACCGGGATTTCAGCAGTTCCTGTGGGGCGAATGAATATTACACAGGGTGGTTTCTCCAGAAACGTGCGGGATTCTTCCATCCCTATGATTTCTGGTGTTCAGAAAAGCTATTCTGTAAAGCAATCCGCCAAACCCAAAGAGGGAGAAATAAAAGAACCCACCAGGCCTGATTATCTTGCTGGTGTTTCTGCTCAGGATTCCTATGACGGAGATGTATCCTCCTCCCTGCAGTTTGATGATACCGAGGTGGACTACTACACACCCGGAACCTATCAGGTACTGATTCTGGCAAAGGACAGAGCCGGCAACCAGGCTTCACAGTCAGCCTCTGTACAGATCACCGACGGAAAAGCTCCGTCTATAAAAATAGAAGGAAAATCTCTTTCCGCTAAAATCAAGGGTGATAAGTCCAATTTTGCCGAAAAAATCCTGATAAAGGATAACATGGACGCTCTGGAAGACCTGAAGATCAAAATTGACGACTCCAAAGTCAATTACAAGAAATACGGATCCTACACGGTTACTGTCACTGCAACGGACAGCTCCGGCAACAAGAATTCAAAGGATTTTACCGTCAACATCAAGGACAAGAAGGGGCCCACCATTAAATGTGATAAAAAATCCTTCTCCACCACCATCGGTGTTCCTCTTGATTATTCTGAGAATATTACCATCAAGGATGGCAGCGGCATCAAAGAGGCTTCCATCGACGACTCCGATATTGACTACTGGACAGCAGGAACCTACAAGCTGCATGTAACTGCCACCGACAAAAAGGGCAATGCCTCCAAAAAGGATTACAAGGTCACTGTTAAGGATCCGGAAGCAGAGGCCAGAGCCGCTCAGGAGGCCCAGGCTGCTCAGGCCGCTCAGGAACAATATGCTGCCCAGACAAGAGCCATGGCATCCACAGGGCAGACCGTCTACATCACCCGCACAGGCTCCAAGTACCATCGTGGAGGTTGCCAGTATCTCCGGGACAGCTGCATTGAAACCAGCTTAAGCGATGCTCAGGCCATGGGACTTACCCCCTGCTCCAGATGCTATTGATGATCTGCAGTTGGTCATCACCAATTCTTACAGAACAGAAACAGGACAGACTCTGCACAGCGGATTCTGTCCTGTTTCTGTCTCAAACCTGCCATCCAGAACGCATCAATGATACTTTCCAAACCCTTATTCAGAGACTATTTTTTATTTTTCTTACCTGGCAAGTTTTGATACAAAGGCCAGATTCAGCAGCTGCTCCAGATGAATCTCCACTGCATCCAGACAGGGAACCGGACAGTTCTTCTCATTAAGCAACAGCGGCAGCTCTGTGCAACCAAGAATCAGAGCATCAATGCCCTCCTCCTGCTTCATTCGATTGATAATCCTTAAGAATTCCTCCAGAGTGCTGTCTTTTACAATTCCCTGCTCCAGTTCCTCAAAGATTCTTTTTGCAACCAGCTCTCTCTCCTCTTTATCAGGAATCACCACCTGTATTCCCGCTTTCTCCAGATCCTTTTTCATGTAATCCTGCTCCATGGTGAAGATGGTACCCATAAGTCCCACCTTTTTCGCTCCCATGGCAACAGCCTGATCCCTGACTGCTTCAGGGATACTCACAAGCTGAATACCTGTCTGCTCTGCTGTTCAGCTCTTTATAATACATGATTGTAGATTCCGGGCCAGTACCGCCCACTAAACCGATTTTTTTCAAACTTCTTACCTCTTTTCAATTCTATGCTGATCCTTTTCAGGTTCAAGTCGACGCTTGCGGAGACTTGGCGCGCGATTCTGGTCAGCTTTAGCTGATATCTTCCCATCAGAATCGCTGCGCATCCTCGCGGAGCGTTTTATCTCAGTCGGAGATTGGACTCCCACTGAGACTAATTTGTCAATGCTCACCACCTATAGAGGTGGGAGTCTTCTCCACTGAGATAAAAACATGTTCAGCAACCTGTTATCCTGTAGAATTTTTCTTCTTACCAGATTTTCATATTCCCAGCCAGAGTATCCTTGATCACTGCAAGAAACTCCCGCAGCATGTTGTTGGGAAGAAACCAGGGATTTGATCCTGCCGGAATTCCAAAGGGATCTGTAAGACCCTGTTTTTCTGCCAGGCGAAGACTTCGGAACATGTGAAAATTGCTGGTTACAATGCCAACCCTTTTCCCTGTGAGATCCACAAGTTCCATGCTGTTTCTGACATTTTCCGTAGTATTTCGGGACTGGTCCTCCAGAATAATTCTGTCGTCACTGATTCCTCTGTCTCTGAGATACTCTGCCATCACATTGGCCTCTGAGTCAGGCTCATTGTAGCCCTGCCCTCCACATACAATACAGAGGGTGTCCGGATGCTCCTGCAGATACTGCAGGGCTCTGTCAAGGCGATACCGCAGGATCACACTGGGGCCGGATGGTTTCACCTGGGCACCCAGCACCAGGATATACTCCGGTTCCTGAAGGGCCTGCTCTCTGAACCCTGACAACACCAGTGCCTCAACCCCCAGAAACAACACCAGAATCACCATTCCCACACCTGCTGCCAGCAGCCTCAGCCATCTGGGCAGCAACAGATGAAGTTTCATTCTGATTCCCAATGCCAGAAGCAGGGAACCTGCTCCAAGAATGATCCACACCAGATAGAACAGAGTGCCAGAACCTCCTGCTTTCACAAATATTCCGTAGATTACAAACAGAATTCCCAATAACAGGAACAGAATCATAATCATC
>JAUNCZ010000003.1 GCA_030526405.1 Lachnospiraceae bacterium
ATTTTTCGGATCAGCGAAAAACTCGCTTAACGGAAACAGGGCCCTGCCCTAACAAATAAAGGGCCGGTCACAGACGGACCGACCCTTTTCATCATAGCATATTCAATTTGAAAATTCGATGCTTATTTGATTCCTGCAAGTTTTTTAGCAAGCTCTTTCTTCATCGGAAGGTTGCCCTGACGAGAGATCATGATTCTCTGTGCCTGTGGAGATCCTGCACCGTGCATAGACTCAGTTCTGTATCCAACTGCAGCAGTTCCAAGGCAAAGGTTCTCGATCAGTCTCATAACTTTCATACGATCCTCTGTAGATACTCCGCTTACACCCTTCAGGTATTTCTCAACCCATGGTCCTGTAACCTCACCCTTCAGATCAGCCTCAGAAGGAGCTGTTACGAAGATACCACCTGCGATATCCTCTGCAAGACGAGCAATCTCATATGGGAAACGAGTTACGTTCTGTTTACATACGTTTGCAAGCAGCAGGTTGATCAGGTATCCGCCGGAAGCTGTTGGAGCACCCTCTGCAGAACATGCAATACCGCAGCAGTACAGAGTCTCATTCAGATGCATCATCTCGATGAGTTTATCTTTAATGTGAGATGCTTTCTCAGCTCCGTTGTACTCAGCTGCCAGAGCTGTAGCACCGATGAGAACGTCACCTACACCTACTTTACATCCGCCGTAGGACTGTCTGTGGAATCCAGCGAAACGCTCAACCAGCATTCCTGCAAACTCATGCTCTCCGTTCATGAAGATTCTGTCGTTTGGAACGAATACGTGGTCAAAGATAACCAGAGCCTCAACTCCGCCGTACTCTGCGTTTCCTACGTCAAGTGTTGTGTTCTCAGTTTTTCTTGTATCGCAGGACTGACGTCCGATGATCATCAGGATACCCTCTGTATCTGTTGGTACAGCGAAAGATACTGCGTAATCCTTATCGTCTGGTCCCATAGCAATTGTTGGCATTACAATAACTTCCTGAGAGTTGATGATACCTGTCTGATGAGCTTTTGCTCCGCAAACCACGATACCGTCCTCACGTCTCTCAACTACGTGCAGATACAGATCAGGATCTGCCTGAAGGTGTGGAGCAAGTCCTCTGTCACCCTTAGGATCTGTCATAGCACCGTCGATTGTGAAATCGTTCTCACGGCAGTAGTTCAGGAAGTTTTTGAAGTTCTCATGATATTTTGTACCATATTTCTGGTCGATCTCATATGTTGTGCTGTACTCAGCGTTGCAAGCATCCATACCTACACATCTCTGGAAGCAGGCAGCAGTTTTCTGTCCAAGCATTCTCTGCATTTTTACCTTGTTCATAAGATCTGTTGTATTACGATGAATGTTCAGGAAACGGTTGATCTTTGTTCCGTCCTCAAGAGTAACTGTCATAAGATCCTCGTACTGTGGATCCTGTGCATAATCATAAGTTGCTCTAACTGAGTTCAGAGATGGTCTTAAAATTGGGTTATCAACCACGTTCTCAACTTTTTTTCCAAACATATAAACCTGAAGGTTCATTTTACGCATGCTTTCAATATACTGCTCACCAGTCATTAATGCCATGTCTTTTCTTCTCCTTTCAAACATCCGTCTGAGTTTTCACTTATACGAATCAGGAAATATGGACGTTTCCTTATCCCAAACCCATATAGGTCTATTATACAAGAATTCATTTTCTAAGCAAGGTTAATTTTGTACTAAAGCACAATAAACCAAAGAAAGATTTGTATTTTCAGATATTTTTTTCACAATTTCCAAAGGGATAATCGCCCTGAAAACACAGGAAGATTGCTCTGAACTATCAACAACACGCTTCGCAAATTTTTCAGGTTATCACAACAATCTTCAGGGTTTCATATAAGCCCAGACCAGGCCCGTTGCTCCCGAAAAAAAGGGACTGCCGCAAACAGCGGCAGCCCCTTCCAAATCATCCATATGCGTCAGACGCTCTGTTTCTGTTTATTTCACCTGGATGCCCATCGGCTCATCTTTGAAGATTTTCTCATCCATCAGTTTGAGATCCTCAGCGATGATCGGAGTGAACTCCATCTGATCCAGAACCTGTGTCTGAAGGTCGATTCCAGGAGCGATCTCGATCAGAGTAACACCCTCTGGACGAAGCTCAAATACAGCACGCTCTGTTACATACAGTACAGGCTGTTTTACTTTGTTTGCATAGTCACCGGAGAAGGTGATCTGCTCTACCTTATTAACGAATTTCTTCTTAGCACCCTCCTGAGTGATTACAAGTTTTCCGTCAACGCAGTCTGTTTTCAGACCTTTAGCTGTCATGGTTCCACAGTATACTACCTTCTTAGCATTCTGTGTGATATCGATAAATCCGCCTGCACCTGCAAGACGAACACCGAATTTTGAAACGTTCAGGTCACCGTTTGGAGCTGTCTCAGCCAGTCCCAGGAATGCGATATCCAGTCCGCCACCCTGGTAGAAATCAAACTGTACGTTATGAGGAATGATGCACTGTGCATTGGCAGCAGCACCGAACTGAGTTCCGCCGTATGGTACACCGGCAATTGAACCAGCCTCAACTGTCAGAGTCATCTCATCGGAGATTCCCTCCTCAGCTGCTACGTTGGCAATCTTCTCAGGCGCACCTGTTCCCAGGTTAACGATGGCATTCTTTGGAAGCTCCATAGCTGCACGACGTGCAATGATCTTCTTAGCATCCAGTGGAATTGGAGGAATTGCATCAACAGGAATACGGAACTCACCGGTCAGTGCTCCATCGTATGGAGTTCCCAGACACTGCATGTTCTCTTCCTCTGATCCTACAACTACACAGTCAACATAGATTCCAGGGATAGCAACCAGCTTAGGATCCAGAGATCCGCCCTGAACGATCTTCTCTACCTGAACGATAACTTTACCGCCGGAGTTTTTACATGCCTGTGCCATAGCTGTTACATCAAGAGGTCCGATCTCACGATGTACTGTACAGTTTCCGTACTCATCACAATAAGAAGCACGAAGGAATGTAACATTGATAGGGAATGCTTTGTAAAGAAGTCTCTCCTCGCCCTCAATGTTGATTACTTTAACGATATCCTCTGTTGTTTTGCTGTTCAGTTTTCCACCCTCGATACGTGGATCTGCGAATGTATTCAGACCTACATGAGTGATAGTTCCGATGTTATGAGCAGCGATATCACGATACATATGAGAGATAACACCCTGTGGCAGGTTGTATGCCTCGATCTTGTTGTTCAGAGCCAGTTCTCCCAGTCTTGGAGCACGATCCCAGTGACCACCGATTACTCTTTTCACCATTCCCTCATGTCCGTAATGATCTCCGCCTGTACCATCACGATGTCCCTGTCCTGCTGCGAAGAACAGTGTCAGATCCTTCGGATGTCCTGTCTCCAGGAATCTCTTCTCGATTGCTTTAGACAGTGTCTCAGGACATGCACAGCTTACGAATCCACCTGTAGCGATGGTGTCGCCATCCATTACTTTTGCAACAGCCTCTTCAGGAGTTACAACAGCTACTTTTCTCATTATGATATCCTCCTACTATTGAATCTTCCTATATATAAAAACAGATGACCTGTTTCTATTCCCTTATCTCTTATTGCTTCTTCTCCAGATATTCATGGCCTCAGCCTTGCCAATGAGCTCATCTCTGAAATCAGGATGGGCAATATTGATGATGGCCTCCACTCTCTCCCAGGTACTTAAACCCTTCAGGTTTGCTTTTCCGTACTCGGTTACAAGGAAATGTGTATTTGCTCTTGTATCAGTTACAATGGAGCCGGTCTCCAGTGTTGGCAGGATACGTGACTGAAGCTGTCCGTTTCTGTCCTTAAAGGTAGAAGAGCAGCAGATAAAGCTCTTTCCTCCATTGGAAAGGTATGCTCCCATTACGAAATCCAGCTGTCCGCCGGCACCGCTGATGTGCTTCACACCTGCGGATTCTGCATTTACCTGGCCAAACAGATCCAGATTTACGGCATTGTTGATGGACATGAAGTTATCGATCTGAGCCACAGTTCTTGCATCATTAACCCAGCCTACAGAAGCACCGTACACCTCCGGATTGTGATCGATGTACTCATACAGTTCAGAAGAACCTGCGGCAAATGCAAACACCTGTTTTCCGGGAAGTACATTTTTTCTGCGTCCGGTGATCTTTCCTGCCTTTGCCAGGGCCACGTATGCATCCACATACATTTCTGTATGAACACCCAGATCCTTCAGATCTGATTCAGCAATAAGCTTACCCACTGCATTTGGCATACCGCCGATTCCCAGCTGCAGACATGCACCATCCGGAATCTCCTCCAGAATCAGCTCAGCCACTGCTCTGTCCACCTCGGACATAGGTGCATCCGCACCACCTAATACGCTCATTGGCTCATTGTTGCCCTCCA
Source organism: Lachnospiraceae bacterium (assembly GCA_030526405.1). GTDB lineage: Bacteria > Bacillota > Clostridia > Lachnospirales > Lachnospiraceae > JAKSRN01. Next base: position 4,394 of record JAUNCZ010000003.1, read on the forward strand.
CGATCATGTCCACCTTGGAGATATGAATGCGGCTTGTTTCCGGATCACCGAAAACATATGGACAGTTTTTATTCACCTCAACGATTACGATATCCGCCATATCACACACTGCTTTGGAATGTGATGGACATGGACCGAAGGAGAAATATCCCTCTGCATCCATAGAAGAAACCATCAGCATTGCAATACGTGGTTTACGGGAATCTGTCATATCATAGTAATATCTCGGAAGCTCTGAATAGCGGATCGGGTTGTAAAAGGTAATTCCCTTCTGGATCGCTTTTCTCTCCAGACCACCCATATGCCAGGAATCAAAGGTAAAATGTTCACTTGCATTCTCCACCTTGAAGATCTCCGGCTCACGCAGAAGAACACCTCCACGAACCTTTACATCACATAACTCATCTGCTCTCGCTGCAAGGGCAGCATCCAGTGCAGAGGGTGTTGTTGCACACCAGCTGTAATCGATCCAGTCACCGCACTGAACGGTTTTTACAGCCTCGGCAGCTGTAGTCAGTTTTTTCTGATAAAGCTCTTTATAAGTCATAAAACCTCCTCATAGGCTCTCCATTTTCCTTTCTTTATATTGCCACTTATTTAACATAAATGCAAGTTTTTTGGCTCTGTTAATGGAACAATTGCCGAAATGATGCAACAAAATAAAGATATGTTGTAATATTTTGCACAGAATTTCCGAAGAAATTCTCCCGGTGGATTTTTTCGAAAAAGCAACTGTAAGAAACACACTATGCAAGTTTCTCACGATGTCGCGGCAGACGCCAGGGTCTCGTGCAAGCACTGACTTTGGCTCGTTGCTCGCAAAAAAAGAGAGGCATCCATTGTTAATACAATAGACACCTCTCGATTTGGGAAGGGGCTTAGTGCGATAGCCCCTTTCAGATCTTTATAAACTGATTTTTCAGAGATTATTTACGAGCAATTGCTTTCTTAGCTGCTGCTACGATATCCTCTGCTGTCAGGTTGTACTCTTTCATCAGGAAGTTCTGATCTCCAACCTGTCCGAATCTGTTCTGGATACCAACCATCTCAACAGGGCATGGTGTTCCTTTAACCAGCTCATTAGCGATTGCAGAACCAAGTCCTGTTCCTACCTGGTGGTTCTCAGCTGTTACGATAGCGCCACACTCAGCAGCTGCTTTCGCAATACACTCAACATCCAGTGGTTTCCATGTGAACATATCGATTACACGAGCGTTGATTCCCTCTGCAGCCAGTGTCTCCTGAGCTTTCAGAGCCTCGTCAACCATGATTCCAGAAGCGATGATAGCAACATCGTTACCCTCTGTCAGTGTGCATGCTTTTCCGATCTCGAAATCAGAACCGTCAGCATATACTGTTACGAATCCTTTACGGATCAGACGCTGGTAAGAGATTTCAGGAACGTCAGCCAGTTTCTTTGTTACAGCGTATGTCTGAGCATAGTCAACTGTATCAACAACTGTTGCGTTAGGAATGTTCATGTACAGACCGCAATCCTCGAATGGCATATGTGTTCCACCGTTGTAAGCAGCTGTTACACCTGGGTCAGATCCAACAACGTGTACAGGAACGAAGGAATATCCTGCTGCCAGGAAAGCCTGATCAAATGCACGACGGGATGTGAAGCATCCGAAAGAATGTACCCATGTATGGAATCCTACAGAAGCGATACCTGCAGCAACACCTACACCATTCTGCTCAGCGATACCTGCATTGAAGGTTCTCTCAGGATGAGCAGCAAGAAGTTTTTTAGTGTTGATACATCCCATAAGGTCACAATCAACGAAAGCGATGTCTTTTCTGTCAGCCATCAGCTCAAGCATAGCGTCAACGAAAGCGTCACGGTTAGCTCTTTTATCTTTTTCATGTTTTCCAATTAAAGTAAAACTCATCTTATTATCCTCCTATGTGCTATGTGATTACTCAGCTTTTACTGCAGCAAGAGCTTCCTCAGCAGCTTTGATTGCCTCTGCCCACTCCTCAGCGCTTGGCTGTGAAGAATGTGCTCCGGATGGCTCTGCGAAAGTAGCGCCTTTACCTTTAACAGTGTTCAGGATAATAGCTGTTGGCATTCCTTTTGTCTCGTAAGCAGCTGCAACTGCATCATAGATTGCCTCTACATCGTTGCCGTCTTTCAGATCGATTACGTTCCAGCCGAATGCATCAAATTTAGCTGCCAGACCTTTTCCGTGGCTCATGATTGCATCAACTGCACCGTCAAGCTGCATTTTATTGTAATCTACGAAGCAGATCAGGTTGTCCAGTTTGTAGTGAGCTGCAAACTGTGCTGCCTCCCATACCTGTCCCTCGTCAGCCTCTCCGTCACCTACTGCAACGAATACTTTGCTTGCTTTTCCAAGGGCTTTCAGTCCTGCTGCAGCACCAACTGCCTCAGAGATACCCTGTCCAAGGGAACCTGTTGTAAGGTCAACACCTGTTGTTTTTGTTCTGTCTGTATGAGAAGGGAAGTTTGTTCCGTTCTGGTTCAGCTGATATGCGTCAGATACTGGGTAGAAACCTTTCAGTCCCAGAGTAGCATACATAACAGGGCCTGCATGTCCTTTGGAAAGTACGAACTGGTCACGATCCTCCCAACGTGGATTCTTAACATCAACGTTCATGTATGCGCCGTAAGCAACTGCCATTGCATCAGCTAAAGACATGGATCCGCCAACGTGTCCGAAGCCACGAGCTCCAATGATTTTTAATGTTTCCAAACGAATCTCTGCTGCAAAAACACGAAGCTCATGCATCTTTTCTGACTTAGTCATAATGATCCTCCTTCAAAAAGTTGAATAGTAGTATTCATGCATCCGATCATACCCTTCAGGGCATACTCAAACACTTTATTCAAGTATAAATTCTACAAAAAAATATGTCAATGAACAAATGTGTTCATTGACAGTCAAGCAGAAATAGTTATTCTTGACAAAAAACTTAGTTATAGTATACTTGGTTTCGTTGGTTTAGTTTCACTAAACTTATTATAACACTTAACAACATCTGTCATCTCTCCTGCATCAGTCCGCAGCAGAGAAACAGATGCAGGAGGAATTATGGATATCGGTAAAAAAATAAGGGACCTCAGGAATCAGAAAGGTCTGACCCAGGAAGAGCTGGCAGACAGAGCTGAGCTTTCCAAGGGCTTTATTTCTCAGCTGGAAAGAAATCTCACCTCTCCCTCCATCTCCACGCTGCAGGATCTGCTCCAGTGTCTTGGAACCAGTCTCAGCCAGTTTTTCCAGGAGGAGGAAGAGGACCAGATCGTTTTTTCTCAGGAAGACTATTTTCAAAAAGAGGATACCGAGCTGAACAACCTGATCCAGTGGATCATTCCAAATGCCCAGAAGAATGAGATGGAGCCCATCCTCCTCACTCTTCAGCCGGGAGGATCCACCTACCCGGATAATCCCCACGAGGGAGAAGAATTCGGCTATATCCTGAACGGAACCGTTACGATCCATTTAGGTTCCAAAACCTATTCGGTAAAGAAGGGGGAATCCTTTTATTTCCGCCCCTCGAAAACCCACTATCTCCGATCCGTCAGAGGAGCAAAGCTTCTCTGGGTCACCACACCACCATCATTTTAAGGGAGGACAACCACTTGAAAAAGACATTAATCGACCTGATAGATATTACCAAATCCTTTGATGGAGCCTGTGTTCTGGATGAACTGAATCTTTCCATCAGAGAAAATGAATTCTTAACACTGCTGGGCCCATCCGGCTGCGGCAAAACCACTACACTGCGTATCCTGGGAGGCTTTGTTACCCCTGACCAGGGACAGGTAATCTTTGATGGACAGGACATTACCAATGTTCCTCCCAACAAAAGAAACCTCAACACTGTATTCCAGAAATACGCCCTGTTTCCCCACATGACTGTTGAGGAAAATATCGCCTTCGGTATGAAGATCAGCGGCAAGTCCGATGCCTACATTAAAGATAAGATCCAGTATGCCCTGAAGCTGGTAAATCTGGAGGGCTTTGAGAAGCGCAAGCCCACTCTGTTAAGCGGAGGACAGCAGCAGCGTATCGCCATTGCCAGAGCCATTGTAAATGAGCCAAAGGTACTGCTTCTGGACGAGCCTCTTGGTGCCCTGGATCTGAAACTCCGTCAGGATATGCAGTATGAGCTGATCCGACTGAAAAATGAGCTGGGCATCACCTTCGTGTATGTTACCCATGACCAGGAGGAGGCCCTTACCATGTCCGACACCGTGGTGGTTATGAATCAGGGCTATATTCAGCAGATGGGTACTCCGGAGCAGATCTACAACGAGCCGGAGAATGCATTTGTGGCAGATTTCATCGGAGACAGCAATATCATAGACGCCACCATGATCCAGGATGAGCTGGTGGAGATCCTGGGAGTGAAATTCCCCTGTGTGGATAAGGGCTTCGGCTGCAACACCCCTGTGGATGTGGTGATCCGTCCTGAGGATCTGATCCTGGCAGCTCCCGGGGAGGGACGTATGGACGGTACTGTCACCCATGTGATCTTCAAGGGTGTGCATTATGAGATGGAGGTACTGGCCAATGGCTTTGAGTGGCTGATCCAGAGCACCCGCTCCTACCCTGTGGGAACAAAGGTCAGTCTGAATGTGGATCCATACAACATCCAGATTATGAATAAACCTGCATCTGAGGATGAGAAAGCTGTGGCCATCGATGAATAAAAGAAAGCTTCTTGCCGGACCCTACCTTGTATGGGCAGCCGGATTTATCATTCTGCCCCTTCTGATCGTTCTGTACTACGGTCTTACCTCTGCTGAAGGGGGCTTTACCCTGGCGAATCTCCTTGCCATTGCAGATCCCATTCACCTGAAAGCCCTGGGAGAATCCCTGCTGATTGCTCTTGGCAGCACCCTGATCAGTCTGGTGGTGGCCTATCCTCTGGCCTACATCCTCAGTAAACTGAAGGGCGGAAAAAGCGGTATCATTATCATGATGTTTATTCTTCCCATGTGGATCAATTTCATGCTGCGTGTGCTTGCCATCCAGATGATCCTGTCCAACAATGGTCTTCTGAATGCACTGCTGGGCTTTCTGCATCTGCCTCTGCAGCATATTATGTACAGTAAAACCGCAATCCTGATTGGCATGACCTACGACTATCTGCCCTTCATGATTCTTCCTGTTTACAATGCCATGTGCAAGATTGACAGAGATCTGCTGGACGCGGCATCAGATCTGGGGGCCGGAAAGCTGGCATCCTTCCGACACGTGATCCTGCCCCTGTCCCTTCCCGGAGTGGTCAGCGGCATTATCATGGTATTTATTCCAAGTATCTCAGAGTTTGCCATTGCCGATATCCTGGGAGGCTCTAAGATCCTGCTGATCGGAAATGTCATCGAGCAGGAATTCTCTTTAAGCAGCAACTGGAATCTGGGTTCCGGACTGTCAATTATCCTGATGATCTTTATCTTCATCAGCATGGCTGTCATGAACCGCACTGACACACAGGAGGAGGGTATCAGCGTATGAAACGTTCAAAAGTCAGTTTTCTTGAAAAATCCTATGTGGGCCTGATCTTCTTTCTTCTGTATGCCCCCATTCTCATCCTGATCGGATGTTCCTTCAATGCCTCCAAATCCCGTGTGGTATGGGGAGGCTTCACTCTGGACTGGTATATCACCCTGTTCCAGAACGAGGAGGTAATTTCTGCGGTAAAAACCTCTCTCCTGCTGACATTTTCCGCAGCTCTGCTGGCCACCCTCATCGGAACACTGGCCTGCATCGGTATCACGGTGATGAAAAAGAAATCCCAGCAGGGGATCCTGACTGTAACAAATATTCCCATGCTGAATGCAGATATCGTGACAGGAATCGCCATCATGCTTCTGTTCACAAGATTCTGGAATCTGGGCTTCTTCTCCATGCTGGCAGCCCATGTAACCTTAGGTGTTCCCTATGTGATCCTGAACGTGCTGCCAAAGCTGAACCAGACAAGCCGCATCATCTATGATGCAGCCATGGATCTGGGAGCCTCTCCTGTATATGCCTTTATCAAGGTGGTGCTGCCGGATATCATGCCGGGAATCTTTTCCGGATTTCTGCTGGCATTTACCATCTCTCTGGATGATTTCGTGATCACCTACTTCACCAAGGGTGCCGGCATGAATACCATCTCCACCATGATCTACCAGCAGGCAAGACGAGGCATCAACCCTGAGATGTATGCCCTGTCCACCATTCTGTTCCTGGTGATCCTGATGGTTCTGTGGATCGTAAACCGCATCACTGCTTCAAAACCACAGGAATCAAGAGACTAAGGAGGCGTAACTTTGACTATGAAAACCTATGACAAACCAGCCGGACTTCGAACCGGTGCCCTCCTTCTGGGGGCGCTGCTGCTTCCGGCTCTCACCGGCTGCGGAACACAGAATTCCTCTCAGACTGCCAGTGGCGATGACAATACACTGATCGTGTTCAATTACGGCGACTATATTGATACAGACACCATCGACATGTTTGAGGAGGAGACAGGCATCACTGTCAAATATGAGCAGTATGTTACCCCTGAGGATATGTACACCAAATATTCCTCCGGCTCCATCCCCTACGATCTCATCTGCACCTCCGACTATATGGTGGAGAAAATGATCCAGGCGGGAGAGACCCTTCCCATCGACACCTCTGGCATGGACTACTATCACAATCTGGATCCTGTCTATATGGAATTCTCCGAGGCCTTCGATCCCGGCAACAAATATTCCGTGCCTTACTTCTTCGGAACTGTGGGAATCCTCTACAACACAGAGATGGTGGAGGATGAGGAGGAGCTGGAGAGCTGGTCCGTTCTCTGGGACGAGAAATACAGATCTTCCATTGTAATGGAGAACAGTATGCGCGATGCCTTTCTTGTTCCCCTGAAATGGAAGGGCCATTCCCTGAATTCCAAGGACAAAACAGAGCTGCAGGAGGCCCTGGACCTGCTGAAACAGCAGAAGCCTCTTCTGATGGCCTATCTGGTGGATGAGACCAGGGATATGATGATTGCCGGAGATGCTGCCCTGTCCGTTATTTACTCCGGAGACGCCTCCGTTGCCATGGAGGAGAACGAGGATCTGGACTATGCCATTCCCCAGGAGGGCTCCAATCTCTGGATCGACTGCTGGTTTATTCCTGACAGCTGTCAGCACAAGGAAAATGCCGAGAAATTCATTGATTTCATGAACCGTCCTGACATCGCCATGATGAACTTTGATTATGTATACTACGGAACTCCCAACCTGGCTGTGAAAGAGGAGCTGGATGAGGAGACCCAGGAGGATCCCACCGTCTTCCCACCGGAGGAGGTGCTGAACAACCTGGAGGTATACAACTATCTGGGAGCAGAACTGGATGAGTATTACTGCCAGATGTGGAAAGAGCTGAAGAGCTATTAAGAACCGACAGACCCCGGCGGGTATTTCCAGTCGCCATTGTACAATCGGTTGAGCCTGACTGCTCAGGTACAGTGAATATGCCGCCTTTCTGTACAGTTTACAGTACATACTGTACATTGTAGCGGTAAAGTGCTAAAATATGGGTAATTCTGTTGTTTTTGCCATTAATATGTAGAAACAGCGGAATTACCCTTTTCTTTTTCGCAATGCAGTCAGCCTGACAGCTGAGGCAGAGCCGAAGAAAAACTGATTTTATTATTTAAAGGAGGCCCCTTATGGGTAAGATTTTTAAATTTCACACAGATGTGGATACTGACCAGATTATTGCATCTCAGTATCTGTTATACCCCACCATTGACGAGATGAAATCTCATACCTTTGAATCACTGGATCCAACCTTCGCATCCCGTGTTCAGCCCGGTGACTATGTTGTTGCCTGCGAGAACTTCGGCTGCGGCTCCTCCCGTGAGCAGGCACCCAGCGTTCTGAAGGCTCTGGGTGTTAAGGCTGTTATCGCCAAATCCTTTGCCCGCATCTTCTACCGCAACTCCATCAACATCGGAATGCCGGTTATTGTGTGCAAGGATCTCTATGACAATGTGGAGACTGGCATGGATATGGAGCTGAACCTGTCCGAGGGTACTGCCGTAGTGAATGGCAAAACCTACACCTGCACAAAGCTGCCTGAGTACATGCAGGGAATCCTGGATCAGGGCGGCCTGATCGCATCTCTGAACAAATAATAGAAAAGAGGACTATACTGATGGGAATGACTATTGCAGAAAAAATCGTTGCCAGAGCCGCTAAGGTTGACTGTGTCAAGGCCGGCGACATTCATACTGTAGAGCTGGATCGTCTCTTAAGCAACGACGGAACCACTCATCTTACAATTGATATGTACAACAACCTGAAAAACCCTCATATCGCAGATGTGAGCAAGCTGGTTTGGATCGTTGACCACAACGTTCCATCTGACTGCCCGAAAACAGCTGCTTCCCACAAGAAAATGCGTGATTTCGCAAAAGCAAACGGAATCACCTACTACGAGGGCAAGGGTGTATGCCATCAGATCATGATGGAGAACCATGTAGTACCGGGAGAGCTGATCTTCGGTGCCGACTCTCATACCTGTGCCTACGGTGCCCTGGGTGCATTTGGAACAGGTGTTGGCTGTACAGACTATCTCTACGGCATGGTGACAGGCCACAGCTGGGTGCTTGTTCCTGAGACAATCCGCTTCAACCTGACAGGAAAACTGCCAGAGGGCTCCACAGCAAGGGATCTGATCCTTACCATCATCGGACGGATCGGTGCCAATGGTGCCAATTACAAGGCAATGGAGTTCGTAGGTGAGGGAATGAAGACTCTGAACATGAGTGACCGTATCTCCATCTGCAACCTCTGTGTTGAGGCCGGTGCAAAAACAGCCCTCATGGAGGTGGACGACATCGCCATGGATTACCTGAAGGAGCATGGACGTGAGCCAAAGGCCTGCTTCAAGAGCGATGAGGATGCTGTATTTGCAGCTCAGTACGATGTGGACTTAAGCGAGATCGTTCCAATCGTTGCAAAACCTCACTTTGTAGACAATGTGGTTCCTGCAAAGGAAAGCCTTGGCGTACGCATTGACGAGGCCTTCCTGGGATCCTGCAACAACGGACGTCTGGAGGATCTTCGTCTTGGTGCCTCCATCATCAAGGGCAAAAAAGTTGCTCCTCATGTTCGCTTCCTGGTTGTTCCTGCATCCAACGCTGTATACCAGGCTGCTCTTGAGGAGGGAATCATTGATACCTTCATGGAGGCCGGTGCCATCGTGATGAACGCCAACTGCTCTGTATGCTGGGGAAGCTGCCAGGGTGTAATCGGTGAAGGTGAGGTACTGATCAGTACCGGAACCCGTAACTTCAAGGGACGTGCAGGACACAGAGATTCCTTCGTATATCTGGGATCCGCTGCCACTGTAACAGCCTCTGCAATCAAAGGCGAGATCTGCACCGCTGATCTTCTGTAATGATGAAACCTGCAGGAAAGAACAGCTGACAGTCTTGTCAGCGGTCTTTCTCTGCATATGATAGAAAGTGAGTATTACCATGGAAAAATTTACCGGAAAAGTGTGGGTGCTGGGAGATGACATCGATACTGACATCATCATCCCTACAGAGTACCTGGCACTGAAAACTGTTGACGATATGAAACCATATGCATTCTCCCCACTCCGCCCTGAGCTTGCAGGACAGATCCAGCCGGGAGATATCATTGTAGCTGGGAAAAACTTCGGCTGCGGCTCCTCCCGTGAGCAGGCTCCTGAGGTGATCAAGGCTCTGGGCATCCGTGCTGTAATCGCAAAATCCTATGCCCGTATCTTCTTCCGCAACTCCATCAACAACGGTCTGCTTCTTATTGAAAATGAAGATCTGAGAGATGCAGTTTCTGAGGGGGATACCATTGAGGTAACTGTAGGTGAGTCTGTTTCCTGCAACGGAAAATCCTATGCGATTTCTTCCCTGCCGGAGAATCTGCTGGACATTCTCAATGCCGGCGGTCTCGTTAAGGCTATGCGCAAGCTCAACGGTCTGGAAGATTAAACCTGGCAGATTTTCAAAGCTGCGTCAACAGAACTAATTTGACTGCACTGGTGCGTTACAGACGCACTTTGTTCCAATATTAATCAAAGACGAAAGACAGGTAAGAAACAATGGGTGCAACATTAATCGAGAAAATCGTTCGCAAGAACACCGGCAATGCTGCTGCAAAGGCCGGAGATATTGTAACCGTCAATGTGGACCGCGTGATGATCCACGACATCTTTATTCCATTCGTGGCTGATAAATTTGAGGAGATGGGCTTCTCAAAAATCTGGGATCCGGACAAAGCTGTTCTGATCTACGATCATCTGGTTCCTGCCAGCCAGGTGGATGACACAAGACATTTTCGCAAGGGTGATGCCTTCGCTGAGAAATACGGCATGAAGAATGTACATCACTCCGACGGAATCTGTCACCAGCTGATGACAGAGGCAGGCTATGTAAAACCGGGTAATATCGTATTCGGTACAGACAGCCACACCACCACCTACGGCTCTGTGGGAGCATTTTCCACAGGAATCGGCTACACTGAGATGGCCAGCATCCTGGGAACAGGAAAACTCTGGATCCGTGTTCCGGAGACCATCCGTGTAAATATCAACGGAACTCTTCCGGCAAATGTAACCTCCAAGGATATCATTCTTACTCTCCTTGGTGATCTGGGAGCAGATGGTGCCACCTACAAATCTCTGGAGTTTGCAGGAGATACTGTGGAGAACATGTCCGTTGCCAGCCGTATGACCATCTCCAACATGGCCATTGAGGCAGGCGCAAAATGCGGTCTTTTCTCACCGGATGAGAAAACAGCCCAGTACTGTGAGATGGAGCTTACAGACAACGAGAAGGATCTCTACGGAGATGAGGATGCGGTATACAGCCGTGTGATCAACTACCGTGCCGAAGACTTTGTTCCTGTAATGGCATGTCCTTCACAGGTTGACAATATCCGTCCAACCACTGAGCTGGAGGGAACAGAGATTGATCAGGTATTCATCGGTTCCTGCACCAACGGACGTCTGGAGGACCTGCAGACTGCTGCTGCTGTTCTGAAGGGCAAAAAAGTAGCTCCATTCGTGAAACTGATCATCACTCCTGCCAGCCGCAAGATCTATCGTCAGGCCCTTGCTGACGGCACACTGAAGATCCTCTCTGAGGCAGGTGCCATGATCACTCATCCTGGCTGTGGTCTGTGCTGCGGTCGTGCAGGCGGTATCCTGACAGATGGTGAGCGTGTGGTAGCCACCAACAACAGAAACTTCCTGGGACGTATGGGAACCTCTAAAGTAGAGATTTACCTTGCTTCTCCTAAGACAGCTGCAGCCTGTGCAGTGGCAGGAAAGATCGTAACCCCATAAACAAAGCCATTCCCAATCGGGGCTGTCGCACTAAGCCCCTTCCCAAATCGAGAGGTGTCTATTGTATTTAACAATGGATGCCTCTCTTTTTTTCGCGAGCAACGAGCCAAAGTACGTTACACAAAAAGAAGCTGCCGCATCAGCGACAGCTTCTTAAAATTCTTCAACAGATCTGATTATTCAATTAATTAGTTGTTGATCAGTTTGTCTTCCTCGTTGTTCCAGCTGTACAGTTTACGTACCTCCTCGCCAACTTTCTCTGCTGGATGCTCAGCTGCAAGTCTTCTCATTGCACGGAAGTGAGCCTGTCCGCCTGCTGCAGACATATCAAGAAGGAAATCTTTAGCAAATGTTCCATCCTGGATATCAGACAGAACTTTCTTCATTGCTTTCTTAGTATCCTCTGTGATGATCTTTGGTCCTGTGATGTAATCACCGTACTCAGCTGTGTTGGAGATAGAGTATCTCATTCCAGCGAATCCAGACTGGTAGATCAGGTCTACGATCAGTTTCATCTCGTGGATACACTCGAAGTAAGCGTTTCTCTCATCGTATCCAGCCTCAACCAGTGTCTCGAAACCAGCCTGCATCAGAGCACAAACACCACCGCAAAGTACTGCCTGCTCACCGAACAGGTCTGTCTCTGTCTCTGTTCTGAAGGTTGTCTCAAGAACACCAGCTCTTGCTCCACCGATTCCCAGTGCATATGCCAGAGCTTTGTCCAGAGCTTTTCCTGTAGCGTCCTGATGTACAGCAACCAGACATGGAACACCTTTTCCTGCCTGATACTCGCTTCTTACTGTGTGTCCAGGTCCCTTTGGAGCGATCATACATACATCAACGTCTGCTGGTGGTACGATCTGTCCGAAGTGGATTGCGAAACCGTGAGCGAACATCAGCATGTTTCCTGCCTCAAGGTTTGGAGCGATATCTTTTTTGTACATATCAGCCTGTTTCTCATCGTTGATCAGGATCATGATAACGTCTGCTTTTTTTGCAGCCTCTGCTGCTGTATAAACCTCAAATCCCTGTTTCTCAGCTTTTGCCCAGGATTTGCTTCCCTCGTAAAGACCGATGATTACGTTGCATCCGGACTCTTTCAGATTGAGTGCGTGTGCATGTCCCTGGCTACCATAACCGATAATGGCAATTGTCTTTCCATCCAGTAAGGAAAGGTTACAATCTTCCTGATAAAAAATTCTTGCTGCCATTTTTATTATCCTCCACAAAATTATAATAATTTATTGGTTAAGGGATCCCCCCTTAGCTCACATATTCAAATGCTGTCTGTCTGATTACAGATAGCGAACGTCCTCAATACCACGGGACAGACCTGTAAGACCTGTTCTCGCCAGCTCAAGGATCTCAATTCCCTCCAGAAGATTCAGGAATGCATCCAGTTTGGATACAGTACCGATCATCTCGATGATAAGGGATTCCGGATTTACATCAATGATGTTTGCACGGAAAATATCTACAAGCCCCAGAATATTTCTTCTCTGCTCTGCATTGGTACGAACCTTTACAAGAATCAGCTCACGGCTGACACTCTCGCCTGGCTTCAGAACCTTAATATCCTGAACGTCCACCAGCTTTGCCAGCTGTTTGGTAATCTGCTCAAGTACAAGGTCATCACCGCGAACGGCTACTGTCATACGTGAATATCTGTGATCTGCAGTCTCGCCTACTGTCAGGCTGTCAATGTTATAGCCGCGACGGCTGAACAGGCCTGAGATTCGACTCAGAACACCGGCTGTATTGTCAACTAAAAGTGATAAAATGCGCTGTTCCATATCTATTTGCTTCCTTCCAAAAGTTGTAATAAACTAACAATTACCCAATATTTTACACTCTGAAAATATGTTTGTCAAACAAAATTTTCATTTCACTAAAGCGTTAAAGAGCATTTTCCTTCTCACTGAATCTCTTCGCCCCTCAGTGGCTGCAGTCCATGTTTCCGCTGCCTGTATAGATCTCAACAAGATGAATCATCATCCGGACTGTCTTATCCATTCCCTCCGCAGTAATATGCTCATAGGGACCGTGAAATGCATAGCCACCGGTGCCCAGATTTGGGCAGGGAAGTCCCATAAAGCTGAGTCTTGCACCGTCTGTACCACCTCTGATGGGCTTTGTTACAGGAGTACAATTAGCCTGCACCGCCGCCATTCTGGCGTTGGTGATCAGATGCATGGACTCTGTGAGCTTCTCAGACATGTTTCTGTACTGCTCCTTCCACTCCATGCTGACGGTACCCTCTCCGTATTTCTCATTCAGTCTGGCGGTACAGGACTCCAGAAATGCCTTCTTCTCCAGCAGCTTTCCATAATCGTGATCACGAATAATATAGCACAATTCTGCCAAAGATACATCCCCCTTATATTCAGTAAGGTGATAAAAGCCCTCATATCCCTCTGTGTGGGCAGGTGTCTCCAGCTCCGGCAGAAGAGAGGAAAATTCCATTCCCACCAGTGCCGCATTGATCATAACATCCTTCGCATCTCCCGGATGAACATTCACCCCTCTGATGCGGATGGTGACTCCCGCAGCATTGAAGTTCTCGTACTCGATCTCTCCCTCTGCTCCTCCATCCATGGTATAGGCAAAATCAGCACCAAAGCTCTCCAGATCAAAATGATCCGCACCACATCCGATTTCTTCATCCGGTGTAAAGGCCACCGGAATCCGGCCATGGGGCATCTCTGTCTGAATAATCTCCTCCAGCATGGTCATGATCTCCGCAATTCCGGCCTTATCATCTGCTCCCAGAATGGTGGTTCCGTCACTGGTGATCAGAGTTCTTCCTCTCAGAGCCTTCAGATGGGGAAACATTGCCGGGCTCAGAACTCTTCCACAGTCTCCCAACGTAAGATCTTCTCCATCGTAATGACTGTGGATCACAGGTTTTACGGGATGTTCTGTGAAATCAGCCACCGTATCCATATGGGCGATCCAGCCCAGCACCGGTCTGTTTTCATATCCCTCTGTGGCGGGCAGTACTCCGTAAACATAGCCAAACTGATCCATTCTGGCCTCCAGCCCCAGCTCTTCCAGCTCCTTTTTCAGCTTTTCTGCCAGCACCAGCTGCTCCTTTGTGGAGGGGACAGTGCTGCTGCTCTCGCAGCTGGCTGTAGGTATCTTCACATACTCTATCAAGCGCTCCCAGGCTTTCATACGATCCTCCTTTTCCTGCAAACCAGTGGTTTATTTCATCAGCTTCTGAATCAACTGACAGAGCTCATCCACCACCACATCATCTCCCTGACGGATGTCCTCCACTACACAGGATTTTATATGATTGGCCAGAAGCTTTTTGTTAAAGCTGTTCAGAGATGCCGAGATAGCGCTGACCTGGGTAATGATATCCACGCAGTAGCGGTCATTTTCTATCATGGCCTTTACCCCTCTGACCTGACCTTCTATTCTGTTGAGATGATGGATCAGATCCTGAATCTCATCCTTCTCCCGTTCCTTTGTTTTATGACAACAGCAGTCCATATCCTGCTCCTCCCCTCTTTTAATCATTCTAAGGGTGCCCTATTACCATACCACATTTCCTGTATATTTGCTATACTGACAGTGGAAAGGAGTAAAAATATATGCATAATCAATCTCCGGATCTCATTGATCTTCACGTCCATTCCAGCTGTTCTGACGGAACCTGCACTCCGGAGCAGGTGGTACAGCTGGCTGTTGCAGCAGGATTAAAGGCCATTGCCCTCACAGACCACGATACAGCCGCAGGAGTGGAAAGAGCCTGTGCAGCAGCCCGGGAGACCGGCTCAGGACTTCTTGTAATTCCCGGAATCGAGCTGTCTGCCCAGTGGCAGAACCAGGAAATCCATATTCTCGGACTTAATCTGGACCCCACCCATCCGGATCTTCTTTCCTATCAGGAGGAATTTCTCAGGGAGCGGGAGGAACGAAACAGGCGGATGGCAGAAAAAATCACAGCAGTGGGCTGTTCCATTACCGTGGAGGAGGTGAAACAGCGGTTTCCAGGAGCTATTCTGGGCCGTCCCCATTATGCAAGGGTTATGATGGAAAAGGGCTTTGTAAAGAGCATTCAGGCAGCATTTAACGGTTATCTGGGTGACAGAGGCCCCTGCTTTGTCAGCAGACGACGGATTGCTGCCACAGATGCTCTGAAGCTGATCCTCTCCTGCGGCGGACACCCGGTTCTGGCCCATCCCCTGCAGTACGGCTTCTCCAGGGATCGTCTGGAGAGCTTTGTGGATTATCTGAAGAATAACGGCCTTCAGGGCATGGAATGCCTGTATTCCGCCTACAACGCCTCTGAAAGCGCAAAACTGACGGATATGGCCAGAAGACACGGTCTCTTCATCACAGGAGGCACCGACTTCCACGGAGAAAACAAGCCGGATATTGCCCTTGGAAGGGGAATAAAGGGAAATCTGGCGGTTCCCTTCTCCCTTCTGAAGGAGGCCGGCATCTGTTAGACAGCTTCATCCACTCAAACACAGAGGCAGAGCTTCCCTCTGGAAGCTCTGCCCCTGTCTGTCAGATAGTCTGTTATTCTTTTTACTGGTCCTCTGTCAGAGACCTGGCTCACACTGAGACTAATTTGTCAGTGCTCACCACCTGTAGAGGTGGGAGTCTTCTCCACTGAGATAAATACTCTGCTGTCCATGGGATCACTGGGAACAACAGCTCTTTCTGTGGCTTCCTGACAGAAGAAGTCCTGGGCACTTAACGGTGCCTTTCCTCTTCTGTCGATTCTTTCATAGGTACCATCCGGAAGGAGCAGACGTCGCTTGATATTATCTGACATCTGTACCTGCAGGATATGGATCACCTCTTTTTTCAGCTCCGGATCCTCCACCGGGAACACGATTTCCACACGTTTATCCAGATTTCGCGGCATCCAGTCAGCACTTCCCATATAAACCTCCTCATAGCCGTTGCTGTGGAAATAAAAGATACGGGCATGCTCCAGGAAATTACCCACAATGGAGTGGACAGTGATATTCTCGCTGACTCCCGGGATTCCTGTCTTCAGACAGCAGATACCACGGATGATCAGATCGATCTTCACTCCCGCTGCAGAGGCAGAATACAGGGCTGCAATGATTTCCTGATCGCAGAGGGAATTCATCTTTGCGATGATTCTCGCCTCCTGTCCCTTTCTGGCATTTTCCTCCTCCATACGGATCATAAAGAGGAATCGGTCCTTCATCCAGAGGGGAGCCACAATGAGTTTATTCCAGTGACTGGGCTCAGAATAACCGGAAAGCATATTGAAGACTGCTGTGGCGTCCTCACCGATCTTTGCATCACAGGTAAGAAGACCCAGATCTGTGTAGAGCTTCGCGGTGGAATCGTTGTAGTTACCGGTTCCCAGATGTACATAGCGTCGGATACCGGATTCCTCCCGTCGCACCACCAGGGTGATCTTACTGTGGGTCTTAAGACCCAGAAGACCGTAGATTACATGGCAGCCCGCCTTCTCCAGTGTCTTCGCCCAGGCAATGTTATTTTCCTCGTCAAACCGGGCCTTCAGCTCCACCAGTACAGATACCTGCTTGCCATTCTCCGCAGCCTGGGCAAGGGCTGCCACGATGGGAGAATTTCCGCTGACTCTGTAGAGGGTCTGCTTAATGGCCAGAACGGCCGGATCCTTGGCTGCCTGCTGCACAAAATTCACCACAGGATCAAAGGTGGTGTATGGATGGTGCAGGAGGATATCTCCCTTTCGGATATTGGTGAAAATATCATCCTCGTTCATCAGTGCAGGGACTCTGGCAGGAGTATAGCTCTTGTTTTTATAGGCATCAAAGCCCTCCAGACCATACATTTTCATGAGGAACGTCAGATCCACAGGTCCGTTGATGCAGAACACATCCTCCTCCTTCATCTGAAACTCATTTTTCAGGATTTTTAAGAGTCTCTTATCAACTCTGTCCTCCACCTCCAGACGGATCACTTCTCCCCACTGCCGTTTTTTCAGCTGCTTCTGGATCTCCACCAGAAGATCTGCCGCTTCATCCTCATCGATGGACAGGTCAGCATTTCTCATAATACGGTAGGGACAGGTGCAGACAATATCGTAGCTCATAAACAGCTTCTGGATATTTTTCTCGATCACCTCCTCCAGAAGGATCACCCAGGTTCCCTCCTGGTCCGGAGATGGCAGTTTTACAAATCTGGAGAGAACAGAGGGCACCTGGACAGTGGCAAACTCCAGATCTGCTGCCTTGTTTTTCTTTTTCTTCTTCTCCTTGCCATTTACCCTGCTGAGCCAGTCTCCCTCCTCCTTTTTGGTGAGGAGGGCACCGATATTCAGGGATTTGTTCCTGATCAGCGGGAAGGGTCTTGCAGAATCCATAGCCATGGGAGTCAGCACCGGATACACCATTTCATCAAAATAGTGGTCCACATAGGCAGCCTGCTCCGGTGTAAGTCTGTCATAGCTGCTGATGATATGCAGTCCGATCTTCTCCAGGGCAGGAAGCAGGGATCGGTTGTAGGAATTGTACTGATTCTGTACCAGCTCATGGATCCGCACAGACAGCTCCTTCAGCTGGCTTTTTGGAGTCATTCCGGCTATATCCGGCTTCTCATAGGCGGTATTCACCATATCCTTCAGTGAAGCCACACGGACCATCACAAACTCGTCCAGATTGGAGGATACGATGCTCATAAATTTCATACGTTCGAAAAGGGGATTATCCTTCTCCTTTGCCTCTCCCAGGATTCTCTCGTTAAAGCTGACCCAGGAAAGCTCTCTGTTTCTGTAATATTCCGGTTTCTTGAAAATAGTATTATCTGCTGCCATGGTCACTACCCCTCTCTTCGAACCTTCAGTTCCGGCTTAAATCCGAATACCTCACCGAAAAACTCCAGTTTATCCTCTATGGTTCCTCTCTCCAGGGTATAATCCTGATTCACCCGAAGAGTCACTGTAAACTTCTGTTCCTTCAAAGACGCTCTGATCTCCTGCACCTTCTGCTTATGGGATCTGTCCAGGCTGTTGGCAACCCGGAGAATCGCTGTCAGCTCGGCAACCATCAGATATCTGTTTTTATCAATGCTGCTGAGTTCTCTCATCTCCGGATAGGCCGGAAATGCCAGGGTGTTGTATTTCGTAATCAGAGCCACCATCTCCCTTTCTGTATGGGAGAGACCGATGATCTCATTTGCCATGATGATGTTGTAGTTGCTCTCCGGCACACCGTTGCAGTTGATATATTTTCCCACATCATGGAGCAACACCGCCATCCGAAGGAGGAGTCGGGCTCTCTCCCCTCTTCCGTGGGCTTTTCTTGTGGCATCGAAGATGGCTGTTGCCATCATGTCCACGTTATCCACATGGGCCTTTCCCACTGCATAACGCTTGCTGATATGACGACCTGCCATCAGAATGTCATTTCCAAAGTCATGTCTCATCTTCAGCAGCTTTTTCTCCTCTGCAAACTCATAGGCCAGTCCCCGCACCAGATCCGCCCCCGGAAGCCACACGGAGGATGCCCCCAGAGCCTCCACGAATCTGTGATAGATAATCGCTGCAGGAATGATCAGTGATGCGTACTCCAGATTCAGTCCAAACACTCTGGAAATATCTGTAGGAGAGGAATAGGCAAGTTTCTCATACCAGACCTGGAACTGCTCCCTGTTCAGGATTTTTCCCGTCATATCGTGGCTGTTGCTGAGAACGCCGGGCCAGGTGAATACATCCCCCAGAAGGATCACGTTCTCAATCTTCCTGTCCTTCAGATACATCTTCTTATAGCTGCTGATCTCGTTCTGAATATATTCCTCCACCAGCATGGGATAATCCGTTGTCTCCCTTGACACGGAGGACAGGCGCTCACGGACACGGAGAGTTCCGATTCTGATATTCTGGGTGTTGATCAGCGCATTTTTATCAAACAGTGAGATCTGAATGCTGCCGCTGTCCAGGTCAACAATGGCTGTTCCCTTTTCAATAAAGCTGTTGAAATGGGATTCCAGGGATGCCACCGACTTACAGCTGAGAAATCTGAGCTCTGAATTGCTGAGAAGTTCCACCTGAAATCCTGTCAGCAGCTGGATTTTTCCCAGAATAAAGAGATTGTTCTGGGCCTCTCTCATGGCACTGCTGGCAATGACCCGGAAGCCATCCACACGGTAGCCATCCATGATTCTCTTATAGTCCAGCAGGATGCTGCAGAGGGCATCTGCGGATGCCGGGCTGATCTTTCCCGTGGTAAAGACCTCCTTGCCCAGCTCCAGTCTGTGTCTGAGGGTGTCAACAGGGGTAATTCCTGTTCTTTTTGATATTTCGAATATTTCCAGTATGATATCGTAGGAACCGATATACACTGCTGCAAATGATGTTACCTGCATGCGTCCCCAACTCCTTCTTATTCGAAAAGGGCCCCAGCCCCATGTCCATGTTTCTTTTTTCCGCCGCTTCCTGTCAGTACCGCCTGTCAGTTATGGTGACCATTGGCGCTGACCTGTTGCACTTACCGGTTGCGGTTAATAATTGCCCAGCAGTCTCATGTTTGCCTCTGCAGAAATTCCCACCAGGGCATTCTGAACTGCAGGATCCTTTAAATTCCCTTCAAAATCAATGAAAAAGCGATATTCCCAGGGCTTCTCCTCGATTGGTCTTGATTTGATCCTTGTCATATTCAGATCATTGAAAATGAAATGAGACAGGATATTGTACAGACTTCCGCTCTCATGGGGCAGCTCCACACAGATGGAAATATGCTTTGCATCCTCTCTGAATTCCTTTTTATTGGATACGATTACAAAGCGGGTGGAATTCACCTTCTGGGTCATACCTCCATCCTGGAACACCTCCAGGCCGTACAGCTCTGCCGCATATTTGCTGGCAATGGCCGCATGGGTGGGATCCCCATCCTCTGCCACCTTTTTTGCCGCCAGAGCAGTATTCAGCATCTCCTCCTTTTTCCAGTTCGGATGATGCTTCTCCAGAAATTTTCTGCACTGAGCCAGAGCCTGTGGATGGGAATACAGTGTGGTAATCTCCTCCACCTTCGCTCCCGGCACCTTCATCAGGGTATGGCAGATGGGCAGTACCTGCTCTCCAACGATATAGATGGGATATTCCGTCATCAGATCATACACATCGGACACGCTGCCGGCGGTGGAGTTTTCAATGGGGAATACACCCCAGTCTCTCTCTCCGGAGGCAACAAGCTCCATTGCCTCCTTCCAGGTCTCCACATTGATAAATTCCATCTTCTGCTCAAAGAATTCCTTCATAGCGGCATAGGTATATGCTCCCTCTGCCCCCTGGAATACCACCTTTTCTCCTGGAAATTCCAGATGATCCTTCTGAACATACTCCAGCTCCAGATGTTTGCCATTTTCCACCATCAGCTGATACTGTCTTTTTTTACTGATGGCGATCAGCTGACGAAAAACCTCTCTGGTACCCTTGGCATTGAATTCACTGGAAGCCATGGAGCCAAGTCTGGCCAGCATCTCCTTCTCACGGTCCAGATCTGCCACTGCCTTTCCGGTCTCCATCTTCAGATGGGCCACCTCCTCAGCAAGGGCCACTCTTTTCTCAAACAGTCGAAGGATTTCTCTGTCTGTCTCGTCTATTTCATTTCTAATCAAAGCTATATCTATCATATGTTTCTTCTTTCCGTTTTCTCTTATTGAAGCAGTCTGACGCCGGGATTCCGCTGCTGCTTCACACAGTCCGGCTATCCCGTCCCTGACGATCTGCTACTGCAGTTCAACTGCCCTGGCCTTTACCAGCTCTGTCAGTTCTCCTATATTGGACAGGGAACCAAAAGACAGGATCACATCCTCCTGTTCTGCCCTCTCCCAGGCCATCTCCACTGCCTGAGAAAGGCTGTCACAGACCACAGCTTCAGGATTCACCAGTTTTACTGCCTGGGCAAGCTGCTGTGCCGGAAGAGCTCTGGGATTATCCGGAGTTTCAATACAGAAAATCTGTTTTGCCAGAGGTGCTGTAAGTCGGATTACCTCTTCATAGTCCTTATCCTTAAAAATGCCCATGATAAAGTAGACAGTTTTTCCCGGGAAATAGGTTTTTATGGACTCCGCCAGCTTTTCTGCTGCTGCAGGATTATGGGCTCCGTCCACAAAAAAGCCTGGATTTTTCCCAATACAGGTAAATCTGCCGTTCCATGCCGCCAGCTTCATTCCCTCATAAATCTGAAGATCAGAAAGCTCTGCTCCCCGGTCTCTTAAAGCCTGCAGCACAGTCCATGCAGTGATGGCATTTTCCAGCTGAACACTTCCGGGCAGGGAGACATCGATCCGTGTTCCTCTGTACAGAAACTCCTGTCCTTCCAGGGTGTTGGAAAGTATCTCCGCCTCCTCAGGGTGGGCCTGCAGGAAGGGTACATCCTGTGCCTGGCAGCGGCGTCGGATGGCCTCCTCCGCCTCCCTGTGCTGTTTACCTGTAACACAGACGCAGCCGGGCTTTACAATACCTGATTTTGTCCAGGCGATCTCTTCTAAAGTAGCTCCCAGATAGTCCTGGTGCTCCAGACTGATGGAGGCAAGCACAGCAATCTCTGGGGAAGGAATCACATTGGTGGCATCTCCTTCTCCTCCCATGCCGCACTCCAGCACTACATAATCGCAGTGTTCTTTTTTGAAATACAGAAAACACAGCACGGTTTCCAGCTCAAAGGGAGAGGGACAGGGAATTCCCCTTGCCTCCATGCGGTCCACTGCACCGCTGATTTCCTCCGCCAGCTCTGTGTAGGTTTCCCTGCTGATCTCCTGTCCGTTGATCTGAAATCTCTCCTCATAGGAGTAGAGAGTGGGAGAAATATATCTTCCCACCCTGTATCCGGCATGGGTCAGTGTTGTGGAAACATAGGAAAGAATGCTTCCCTTACCGTTTGTTCCTGCAATATGGATATAACGCTGACCCTGCTCCGGATGCTGCAGCTCCTCCAGAAGAGCTTCGATTCTGTCAAGTCCAATATGAATCCCTGCCTGACGGCCCTCCATAAAGGTTCTTGCTTCCTGATAATTCATGCAATTCTCCTTGCGATTTCTGTTATTCTTTTCCCTGAAGGTATGTGATAAACTGCTGGGCTGTTCTTCCGGAAATACCTCCGTGGGACAGCTCCCACTTGTTTGCCTCCAGCTTCAGCTGCTCCTCGGGCAGATCGATACCCGCCTTTCTGGCCAGCTGGATCACAATGTTGAAATACTCCTTCTGGGTAGGTTTTGAATAATTGATGGTCACACCGAAACGATTTACAAGGGACAGCTTCTCCTCAATGGTGTCTGAACGGTGCATTCCATTCTCGTTCTCCACATCATTTCTGTCCTTCCAGGTCTCCTTGATGAGATGTCTTCTGTTAGAGGTTGCATAGATCAGCACATTCTCAGGCTTTGTCTCCACGCCACCCTCGATAACAGCCTTCAGGAATTTGTACTCGATCTCAAACTCCTCAAAGGACAGATCATCCATGTAAATGATGAATTTATAATTTCTGTTTTTCACCTGAGCGATCACATTGGAGAGATCCTTAAACTGATGCTTATAGATCTCGATCATGCGAAGACCCTGTGGATAGAATTCATTGACAATTGCCTTGATGCTGGTGGATTTACCGGTACCGGAATCACCGAACAGAAGGCAGTTATTTGCCTTTCTTCCCTCCACAAATGCCTTTGTATTCTCCACCAGTTTCTGCTTCTGGATCTCATAGCCGACAAGATCATCCAGCATAACCTTCTCCATGTTGTTGATGGCCAGAAAACGGATTCCTCCATTCTCTGCAGGTGCAATACGAAAGGCCTTATTCAGACCAAACATGCCCACTCCGTAATCACGATAGAAGTCTGTAAGCAGTGCGTAGAAGGTATCCACATCCTGTGCTTCGGCAAGTCCCTTGCTCAAGGTTCTGACCTTTTCACTTACATTCTTATTATACATCAATTCCGGCTTTCCGATGGCAGTATAATCAGAGATTACGCTAAAACAGTTAATGCCCAGCTCCTGCTCCAGCCAGCTGAAATCATAGTGGAACAGTTTCATAAATGCCTCAAAGTCATTTTTTACAAAGACATTGACACTGCCCTCCTTTGCCCCCACCTTCTCAGAGGTAAGAGTAAAGGGATTTTCGTCTGTGATAAGAAGAAAAGTCAGATAATTCTGCCACAGGTTCTCATTAAAGGCATAATCTGTAGATACCACAAGAATACGTTTGATCTGCTCATAACAGCGGGTGATCAGCTCATCCTTTGACTGCAGGTGCTCCCTTGCATTTTTGCAGATATCACCCAGCTGCATAACAATACTGTCGGAAGGCATGCTTCCGTAAACCAGTAATTTTGATACGATATGATTCATATTACTTACTCCTCCAAACTTGCAAAGAGGCAGGTCTGCCTTCGCTGACCTGCCTCTAAATATTTGATTTACGCCAGCAATGAACCGAGTCCCTGTCTGTACGAGACCCTGGCCACTGCCGCGATAACCGGAGAAACCTGCAAAGCATGTTTCTCACAATCTTCACCCACCTGAGTGCCAGGTTACAGAAAGTCTGCAGCACCGGCTCTGAAGAGGGCCTTTATTTATTTCGGCGTCCGTGATATGCTTCCTCACAATAACGGCAGCGATAGATTTTACGTTCCTCGTCTGTCAACACAAATACATGATCCAGTTCCTGCTCAATGGAGGTAATACAACGTGGATTTTTGCATTTGATGATATTAACGATCTTTTTCGGCTGCTTAAGCGGACGTTTTGTAATGGTACCGTTTGTGATGATGTTAACAGTGATGTTGCTGTCATAGAAGCCAAGAACATCCAGATCAATATCCTCCGGCTTACATTCTACCTTCAGAATATCTTTTTTTCCCATCTTGCGGCTGTGTGCATTTGTGATAATGGCAACACAGCAGTTCATCTGATCCAGCTTCAGGTCCTTATAGATTGTCATAGCCTTGCCTGCCTTGATATGATCAAGAACAACGCCCTCTTCCATTGCACCTACATTTAACATACGTTCTTCCTCCTTATACTGTCAGCTCAAGCAGTGTCATGATCAACGCCATACGGATGTATACACCATACTGTACCTGGCGGAAATATGCTGCTCTCGGATCCTTGTCGATCTCCACAGAGATCTCATTGACACGGGGAAGAGGATGCAGGATAAACATATCCTCCTTGGCCAACTCCATTTTCTCTTTATCGAGAATATAGAAGTCCTTCATGCGGAGATAATCATCCTCATTGAAGAAACGCTCTTTCTGAACACGGGTCATGTACAGAATATCCAGTTTTGGAAGAGCATCCTCAAGACGGATCACCTCCTCAAACTCGATGTTGTTTGCTTTCAGTACATCCTCACGGATATAGGATGGAACTCTCAGCTCTTCCGGAGAGATCAGAACAAATTTTACGTTTGGATAACGAACAAGGGCGCTGATCAGGGAGTGAACAGTACGTCCGAATTTCAGATCTCCGCAGAGACCGATGGTGATATTGTCCAGTCTTCCCTTCAGGGCACGGATGGTTGTAAGGTCAGTCAGTGTCTGTGTAGGATGCTGATGTCCACCGTCACCTGCATTGATCACAGGGATATTGGAGTTCATGGAAGCAACCAGCGGAGCACCCTCTTTTGGATGACGCATTGCAGCAATATCAGCAAAGCATCCGATTACCTGAATGGTATCAGCTACGCTCTCACCTTTTTTTGCAGAGCTGGAGTTGGCATCAGCAAAGCCGATTACAGAACCTCCAAGGTTCAGCATAGCAGCCTCAAAGCTTAAGCGTGTACGGGTACTTGGCTCATAGAACAGTGTGGCAATTTTCTTGCCATCACACACATGAGCATATTTCTTAGGGTTTTTCTCAATATCTGCTGCCAGATCCATCATCTGATCCAGCTCTTCAACAGTAAAATCCAACGGACTCATAATATGCCGCATAGAAATGACCTCCCTTTTTCATATGGAATTAAATACTCAGTTATGCAGGGTCCCAGTCCTTCTGGCAGACCGTACATAATTTTCATCCCCCATCATATAACAAACATACTAAGTTTTCAACTATCCATCGAAATCTTTGATGGCCTGTCACAGTACAGCCCGGCCTGCTCTCTCCACAACGGCTGCAAAGTCCGCTCCGAAATAGAAGGCATATCTCTCCTGGAGACAGTCTCGTGCAATCAGGAAGAGCAGCTTCTCTGCCTGAAGCTTCTTATCTACATCCTCAATATCCTTCAGATTTTCAGATATGCGGTCTCCGGAGAGGGCTCGAATCAGCTCCACACCCACAGCTGCTGCCAGCTGAGGCATCATATTTTCAAAATATTCTCTCTTGTACCCCTCCTCACGGGCTGCCGAAACATCTGCCAGCTCCTCATAGAGCACATCGTAATTCCAGATCAGCTGATCCGCCACATTGGAGATGATATCCAGCACACTGTCACAGAAGTCATCCCTCTGATACTCGTCACGGATCAGTGCATTTCCATGGCACCAGGCTGTGATACCAGAGGCGATCAGTGCCGCTGCATCGTAACCAAAGGGACCTGCATAGGTGGTTTCCGGAAATAAGAACTCCGGCTCCTCCCCCATGAGGATATAGTCTGCAGAGAGACTGTCATGGATGAGACAGCTGCTGTTCTCTCCAAGAAGGGCAGCACACTCTATGGCGATCTCAGAAAACTTCTCCAGTTCCTCCCCGGACACAGCATCTGCCAGCACTGCTTTCAGGCTGACAGTAAGCTCTGACATCTTCTCCTCCGAGAGAAATGCCGGTTTCCTTCCTGCAGCCACCTGGGTCTGGCTGGCTGTATGCAGATCGGAATGCTCCATGATCCAGGCTGTGAGTCTCTGCCCGATCTCCAGAGGCAGCTCCAGGTCAGCTGTATGATTTCTCAGCAGTTCGCCGAGGGTTTTCTTATCAGTCATATTCGTTCCTCCTTGCTGAACGGATGTTGTGCAAAACTGCACCGATTATTGATATCTGGAAACAGTATACCTTATTCACAGGTGTTTGTACACAAAAGCTTCCCGCTTATTGTGTTTGACGGGGAAAGGGAACTGATTGTATAATCACAAAAGCGAGGTATAAAACTATGACAAACACCACCCAGACAGAATCCACTTTATTTTCAGATATTCAGGTTTCCTTCTGCTCAGAAGCTCAATGGAAACCCAAACAGGTCTTCGGACCAGGCATGCGTCTCCATTACCAGCTTTACGTGGTGCTGGAGGGAAAGGGCATCCTGCAGATCGATAACCAGATCTGGCATCTCCAGAAGGGGGACACCGTTTTTGTTCTCCCTGGCACAAAAATCTATCTGGAGGCAGATGAATATACTCCCTGGCAGCTGGCCTGGACTGCTTTTTCAGGGGAGCATTCCGGCTCCTATCTTCAGAACAATGTGTACACAGCAGCTCCCGTACAGGATTTCAGCGGCTCTATCCAGCAGCTGGATCTGTACACCCGCCATCTGGTGCAGGTATTTGAGAGAGAAAATTCCCGTCCCATGGAGATCACCGGTGCTCTGCTGCAGCTGCTGAGCTTCCTGCTGCCATCTCCAAAGGCATCCATCCGCCGCAAGGAGATCAAGCAGTACCACCTTGGCCGGGCGAAAAAATATCTGGAGGAAAACTACTGCTACGATATCCGTATTCAGGATATCTCCCACCAGCTGGGACTGGACCGCTCCTATGTCTATCGACTGTTCATGGAGCTGGAGAAGAAATCCCCCACCGATTATCTGCAGGATATCCGAATCAAAAAGGCCTGCAGCATGCTGGAGGATGAAAAATCCGATCTGGCAGTGGCTGCCTATTCCTGCGGTTTTGCAGACCCGGAATCCATGACCTATCATTTCCAACAGAAGCTGAAGATGACTCCGGATGAGTATCGCTGGACCCATCGAAGCTGAAGTGAAGATCAAATTCGTTTTACACTACCTGAAAAGGGGCCATCGCAACAGTTGTTGCGACAGCCCCTTTTAACTCTATTTCAGTTTCTCATACACCGCTGCCACCGGCAGTCCCACCACGTTATTGTAGTCTCCGCAGATCTTCTCCACATGTTTTGCAAAGATTCCCTGAATACCATAGGCCCCTGCCTTATCCATGGGATCTCCCGTTGCCACATAGGCACGGATCTCCTCCTCTGTCATGGGAGCCACCGTCACCTCTGTGCACACAGCAAAGGTTTCTGTACGCTCCACAGCGCCGCCCCTGGTCCAGCATAAGGTTACACCGGTGTATACCTGATGCTCTCTTCCCTGGAGGCTGTCAAGCATTGCAAAGGCACCCTCTTCAGAACCGGGTTTTCCAAGAATTTCCCCATCTCGCACCACCACGGTATCTGCTCCTAACACCACAGCCTCCTCCTGGATCTTTTCTGCCACATCCAGACATTTCTGGGCAGACAGCTCCATCACCACCTCATGTGGCACAGTCTTTGTAATCACTTCCTCCACATCACTTTTCATTACGATGGGTGTATATCCAATCTGCTCCAGAAGCTCTTTTCTTCTCGGAGAACCTGAGGCAAGAATCAGTTTTTTCATACATTTTTCTCCTTCTTTGTTTTCCGGTACAGCCATCTTTGCCAGCGCAGGGGCTGATTCACCGGATTCGATTACTATATACAGAAAAAAGAGCACCGAAGCGGTACTCTTTTTCTGAAACATCAAGCAAAGCGATAAGCCGGGTTATGTCGTGTGTGATCATCTATCCAGGACTGCTGTTACCAACAGCCTCAAGCGACCCACCTGAAAGCGTGACGGGCAGCCACATAGCTTTCTATTCGGTCTTGCTCCGGATGGGGTTTACATGTGCCCGTTCTGTTACCAGACCGGCGGTAGTCTCTTACACTGCCTTTCCACCCTTACCTGCATACACAGGCGGTTTATTTCTGTTGCACTGTCCCTGAAGTCGCCTCCGCCGGACGTTATCCGGCATCCTGCCCTGTGGAGCCCGGACTTTCCTCACCTGGCCCCTTTCGGTCCTGCCAGCCGCGATCACATACCTTACTTGATGTCAACTGTATCAAGATAGCATACTTTTCCGGTAAAGTAAAGAGGACATTCGCAAACCTCTGGTCTGTGTGCCACTGAACCCTTTTCCCCTTCATCAGCTCACAGGCAGGAGATTTCACCTCCCTCTACAGCCGGAAGCATCCGCCTCCCACAAACTCCCTTAAAATAGAGTTAATGGGGATTGCCTCAGAGGGCACTGCCACAAAGTAATCCAGGAATTTCAGCAGTCGTTTTGCCTCCTCATACTCCGGTGCATCCTCCGGAATCTGATACAGCAGAGGAATGGCGCTGATCTTCAAAACAGCCAGCTCGTAGATCAGAGCAGAGTTGAAGGTCACATCCGCCTGCTCCTGGAATGGGAAGATATAGTTTTCCTCTCCCTTTCGCACAGAAGGCCATCTGGCAATGGTGGAGGCGGCATCGGTTCCCCTTGTTCTGTAATCCCTTACCATGCGACGGATCAGTCGACCGTCTGTGGTAGGAATCCTGTTATGATTATCAATGTTCAGCTGGGTCAGGGCACTGATATAGATCCGGAATTTACTCTCGGAGGGCAGCAGTTCCGTCATTCTGGGGTTCAGACCGTGGATGCCCTCCAGCACCAGCACATCGTCCTCCTTCAGCTGAACAAACTCTCCTCTGTACTCCCGAAGCCCTGTCTTAAAATTGTAGTAGGGCAGCTCCACCTTTTTCCCATCCAGCAGAGCCTCCATATCCTCATTAAACAGCTTCAGATCGATGGCCTCAAGACATTCGTAATCGTACTCTCCCTTTTCATCCTTCGGGGTGTCCGCCCGGTTCACATAATAGTTGTCCATGCTGATGGGATAAGGATTCAGTCCCTTTGCCTTCAGCTGCACAGACAGTCTTCTGGA
The DNA here is from genome assembly GCA_030526405.1 of Lachnospiraceae bacterium. GTDB lineage: Bacteria > Bacillota > Clostridia > Lachnospirales > Lachnospiraceae > JAKSRN01. The sequence goes on from JAUNCZ010000003.1 coordinate 33,596, forward strand.
GAAGGTGGTCTTTCCCGATGAGGAAGGTCCTGCGATCAGCACAAATTTCACCGCATCCCTGTCAGCGATCATTCCGGCAATCTCAGAGATTTTCCCCTCCTGCAATGCCTCCGCATAAAGGATGGTATCCTCCATCCTGCCGCTGCAGATGTTGTCATTCAGATCACCCACCGCATCGATTCCCAGCATGGCGCCCCATTTTGCAGTCTCCAGCTGGGTCTGGAACACCTTATGTGCCGGGGAAAATGCTGCAACTCTGGTGAGATCCCCGGACTCCGGCAGCTGCAGGATAAAGCCCTGGGCATAGGGAATCAGTTCAAATACACCCAGGTGCTCTGTATCAGGCAGCATATAGCCGTAATAATAATCCACAAATCCATCCAGCTCATAGACATTGACAGTGGAGGAGGTACGATACCGGAACAGACGGGCTTTTTTCTCCATATGATGCTGTCGGAAATAGTCTCTGGCCTTATTGATGTTCATGGATGACTTCAGGATCGGCAGTTTTTCCTCCACCATACGTCTCATCTCCCGGGCCACCTGCCCAAGAAATGCTTCCTCCGCCAGGATTCCGTCCCCTGGTTCAAAATAGAATCCACTGCCCATGCTGTGATGCAGCACCGTCTCACCGGCTGCCTTCTCCCCGGCCACCCTTCTGATAGCTGCCAGAAGCAGCAGTACCATGCTTCTTCTGTAGCTGTTGAAGCCCGCAGGTTCTGCCATAGACACCGGCTCCAGAGTGCAGTCCTCATACACCGGCTGGAGCAGTTCCTGGAGCTGGCCGTTGATACGCACAAGGGCTGTTTCAGATTTTCTGTCCTTTCGTACCTCCTTCAGGATCTCCCGGCAGGAAATCCCTGCCGGATACTCTTTTTCTGTGTCCACTATTCTGACCTTCACCATTTTGTTATACATACGCACCAGCCTCCTCTGTTCAGGAAGACCTGCTTCAGTTCCTCCTGAAAAACCATGAAAAAACAGGCGGATTCCTCCAGATCCCACCGATCTGAAGGGATCCGCCCCCCATATGTCTCTATTCTGCTTTTTACTGAACAGTAAAAGGAAAACAGATCTCTGCCCCTGACACAGTAAGTTCAGGGAACAGCTGCTGCAGCTTCTCCTTCATAAATGCAATAAAGCAATATTCTGTTCCGTAGTGCCCTGCATCGATGATATGCAGCCCACAGGCAACTGCATCGATGGCAGTGTGATAATCCACATCTCCAGTCACCAGCACCTGCGCTCCGGCCTTCATAGCAGCGGGTACCATGCTTTTTCCGGAGCCACTGGATACAGCCACACGACGCACCCTCTTCTCCTCATCTCCGTAGAGCAGTACCGACGGGATACCCATGCCGGCTTTTACACTGGCTGACAGTGCCTTCAAGGTCATCTCCTCCGGAAGTTCACCTACACGGCCGATGCCCTCAGGCTTGCCATTGTTTTCACCGGTCACCTCCAGCACCTCTGTGCCGGTAAGTCCCAACTGCTGTTCGTTAATGTCAGCCATGCCTCTCACATCAAAATTGGTGTGCATGGCATAATAGCTGATCTGATGCTCGATCAGACCCAGGACACGACGTCCGATCACAGACTGATCGTTCACCTGCTTCAGACTGCCGAAAATCAGGGGATGATGGGTGATCATCAGATCAGCCCCTGACAGGATGGCCTGCTCCAGCGTCTCATCTGTCACATCCAGAGCCACAAAGATCTTTTTTACTTCCCTGTCCGCTCTTCCCACCAGAAGTCCCGGATTGTCCCAGCTCTCTGCTGCGGATACCGGATATTCCTCCTCCAGACGGCGGATAATCTCATTACATTTCATACAGCTTTAAAGCATCCTCCATCCACTGCATTTCCTTTTTTAATTCCTCAATTCTGGCCAAACTCTTCTCTGTAGGGTTCTGCAGCAGTCTCTCCAGAATCCCGGCTGCCTGTTTTCTGTCATGAAGGATCAGCTCCTTCAGCACAGGATGTCGCTTTCCAAGGAGAATTCTTCCGTAACGGAGTTTTGCCGCCTCCGGCAGCTGCTCCACCGCTGGATCCTCCTTAAAGGATTCCATCTCCTGCTTTCTGGTCTCCGGCAGAGCACGGATAATGGGATAAAACTTCCCATCCTCCAGCACCATATCCTCATCCACAATGGCAAATCCAATGGAGAAGAGATAGGAACGCACCTGGTCCACATCGGACTGGGGTTCAAGCACCAGCTCCTGCAGCTGCTCCACCACATCCGGTCTCGCCTTCAGGATCCGGACAGTAAGACCACCGCCCATGCCGGCAATGGCCACCGCATCCACCTCACCTGCCTCCAGCTTCATCAGTCCGTCTGAAAGCCGAAGCTGAATCCGCTGCTTAAGGCCATACAGATGCACATTTTCCTCCGCCTTTTTCAGAGGACCTGCATTCACATCCATGGCAATGGCAGAGGGGATTTTTCCACTCTGGCACAGCCAGATGGAAAGGTAGCCGTGATCACAGCCCACATCTGCCAGAATCATTCCCTTGCTGATCCTGTCTGCCACACTCTGCATGCGGCGGGACAGAACCAGATTTTTACCGCTCATCAATCCAGATAATCCTTCAGCTTACGGCTACGGCTTGGATGACGAAGCTTACGCAGCGCCTTCGCCTCAATCTGACGGATACGCTCTCTTGTAACGTTAAACTCCTTACCAACCTCTTCCAGAGTACGGGCACGGCCATCATCAAGACCAAAACGAAGACGAAGAACCTTCTGCTCTCTCTCTGTCAGAGTGCTGAGAACCTCCTCCAGCTGCTCCTTCAGCATGGTAAATGCTGCCGCATCTGCAGGTACAGGAACATTGTCATCCTGAATAAAGTCTCCAAGATGGCTGTCCTCCTCCTCACCGATAGGAGTCTCCAGAGAAACCGGCTCCTGAGAAATTTTCAGAATCTCTCGCACACGCTCAACGGACATGTTCATCTCCTCAGCGATCTCCTCCGGGGTAGGCTCACGTCCCAGCTCCTGAAGCAGCTGACGGGATACGCGGATCAGTTTGTTGATGGTCTCAACCATATGAACCGGAATACGGATAGTTCTTGCCTGATCAGCAATGGCACGGGTGATGGCCTGACGGATCCACCAGGTGGCATAGGTAGAGAACTTGTATCCTTTTCTGTAATCAAACTTCTCAACTGCCTTGATCAGACCCAGATTACCCTCCTGGATCAGATCCAGAAACAGCATTCCACGTCCCACATATCGTTTTGCGATGGAAACTACCAGTCGAAGGTTTGCCTCAGCCAGGATCTTCTTTGCCTCCTCGTCGCCCTCTTCCATTCTCTGGGCAAGCTTGATCTCATCATCAGCAGAAAGAAGGGGAACCTTACCGATTTCCTTCAGGTACATACGTACCGGATCCTCGATGCTGATACCCTCCGGAACAGAGAGGTCGATATTCTCCATATCCACTTCTTCTTCATCATCCAGATTTGCTTCCTCATCATTCATGATCAGAAGCTCTTCCTGATTCATGTCATTTTCGGAAATACGAAGTACATCGATTCCTCTGGCCTCCATGAACTCCAGAATCTTATCCATCTGCTCATCGGATACATTGGCATCCTGAAAGAACTTTTTGATTTCCTGGTACTCCAGCATGTTCTTGTTCTTCTTGCCCTTGGCAATGAGTTCTTTCAGTTTCTCCAGGAATTTGTCCTGTTCCATCTCCATAAACTCTCTTTCCTCACTTTTCTTTCATTTTAAACTGTCTATGTCAAGCTGTCCTTCTATCCCTTTCCCTGAACTCTCAGGAAAAACAAAACAGCTACATATCTATTTCCGGAAACTGTGCTCTGAGCTGCTCCAGTTCCTTCTTTTCCACCATCAGCTTCTGAAGACCTGCCAGATCTGTGAGAGGCAGTTCCGCAATCCTTGTCTTGATGCTCAGCTCCCTCATGTTGCAGACCACATCCCGAAGAGCCTTCTTTCGCTCCTCCGGAGTTTCCAGAGGCAGCACCGCGTGGAAAACCCCCGCCACCTCATTCTGGATGTCACCGTCCTCAAAGTGATTGATGATTCTGGCAGGATTGATCTCTCCCGCCTCAATCTGCTGAAACAGCATCTCTGCCACCTCCCGATACAGGGGATTACAAAAATGCTCCGTCTTCAGATTGGATCCCAGCTCCGTCAGGATACCGGGATAATTGCAGATCCAGGTAAGCATCAGCCTCTGTGCCGTGTCGGATCCGGAAACCTTCTCCTTCTTCGGCTTCTGCGGCCTTGTTTCCTCCGGCATCTGTCGGGAAACAGTTCCTTTCATTGCCAGTTTTCTGATCTGCTGCTGCAGCATATCCTGAGAAATGCCGTAAATCCGGGAAATACTCTCGATATAGCTGCTGCGTTCTATCTCATCCTCAAAACGCAGAAGCCTTTCCGCTGTTTTGTGGAAGAAATCTGTTTTGCCCTGTGGATCCGTCATATCGTACTGCTCATACAGGATACGGATTTCAAAGAGAAAGCTGTTTTCTGCCTTCTCCAGACGGTCCTCAAAGGCCTCTCTGCCCTGATTCTGAATAAATTCATCCGGGTCCTTGTGTGGTCGAAGATCCACCACCTTTGTGCGAAGCCCTGCTGTTCTCAGCATGGGGATTGCTCGAAGAGCCGCCCTTACACCGGCCTCATCCATATCATAGATGATCAGCACATCATCGGTGTAGCGCTTCAGAAGAGAAGCCTGCTGAGAGGTAAGTGCTGTTCCCAGGGAAGCCACCGCATTGTTGAAGCCTGCCTGATGCATGGAAATCACATCCATGTAGCCCTCGCAGATGATGAGATTCTTCTTTCTGGAGCTTCTGGCTATGTTCAGACCGTACAGGTTTCGACTCTTGTCAAAGACCTTTGTCTCCGGAGAGTTCAGGTACTTGGGCTTTGCATCCCCCATTACACGGCCTCCAAATCCGATGACACGGCTGTTCACATCCATAATAGGATACATGACACGGTTCCAGAACTTATCTGTGACCCCTCGCCTCTCATCGATAATAAACAGACCTGAATCCTTCAGAAGCTCATCACTGTATCCCTCCTTTTTCAGGTACTGATACAGGCTGTTATTGAACTTATCTGCATAGCCGAGACCAAATTTCTGCATGATCTCATCGCTTAAACCTCTTCCCTTCAGATAATGAAGACCCTGGGCACCTGCAGGAGAACGGAGCTGACAGTAATAATATCTGGCAGCCTTCTTGTTGATCTCAAGAAGCAATGCCTTTCGATCTGCCTCCGCCCTGGCCTCTCTGGAATATTCCACCTCCGGCAGCTGAATACCCGCCCGCTCAGCAAGGGCCTTCATGGCCTCCTGAAAGGAATAATTCTCATACTGCATCAGGAAAGTGAATACATTTCCTCCTGCCCCACAGCCGAAACAGTAATACATCTGCTTACCGGGGCTGACAGAAAAGGATGGGGATTTTTCATTATGAAAAGGACATAATCCAAAATAGGAACTGCCCTTTCTCTGAAGCTTTACATATTGCGAAACCACGTCAACGATATTGCTCCTTGAACGCACTTCTTCAATCAGATCGTCTGAATATCGCACGGTGCGTGATCTCCTTTCCTCTAAAAAAGATATCTCTAAGATAATATACGGGAAACAAAGGCATTTTCCTTTTTTTCACCGTTTTTTTGTATATATTTTTTGTTTTTTTCAGCCAATTGGCCGGATTTATCTCAGTCGAGATGTCAGCTAAAGCTGACCAGAATCCCGCGCCAGGTCTCCGCGAACGTCGACCTGAATCCCCCTGAGAAGCCTAACGCTCCACTCGGTTCATATAGCGCTCCCAGTCCACTTCCACAGAAGAACAGCAGACCTGAAGCCAGTAGGAATCCCCCATTGTGAGAGTACCGTCACTGTCGTCTCCAAACTCAATTCCCAGAGAGTAGGTCATCTGCCCCTCCTCTGTATCTGCTTTTCTCTCTGCCGCAAAAAGGTACGCTCCCCTGCAGCTGTTCAGCAGCTCTTTCAGCTGTGCCTCTGTCAGTTCCTCATCCGGTACCTCCCTGAGCAACACACCGTCCGCATTAAAATAGCGGAAGCCCTCCTTCACCCCCTGAAGGATTTTTCCCTTCACCAGATTGAGCTGTGCAGTATCCGCATAGCTGTCATAAAATCTGGAATTCTGGGAATTGGAACCCTTCACGATAAGGGCCTCAACCTCCAGCAGAATCCGCTGATCCCGCTGTTCAAAATGCGTGATCACAGCATCTCTGAAGGAGAAATTTTCCAGTTCATTTACAGAATGAAATTTCATATTCATCCTCCTGACCCTAAAAGATAGTGGATTCTATTATACATCTTTTCCCCCTCTTATGTCCAGCAAAAACCTTTGAGAACCTGGAAATTCCGGAGGATTTTCCATACAGAAAAAACGAGAGGCATCCATTGTAAAATACAACAGACACCTCTCGTTTTGGGAAGAGACTTAGCAGGACAGCCCCTTAAAAAAGCATAAAGTCCAAAACTCTGTCAGAAGCATTTGTCCAGAACATCCTGATCCAGACCCTTCTTTCCTGTAATGAGACCACTGACAAAATACAGAATACCACCGGCAAGGAGTCCCCACACAACTGCATTGATGCCTGCCACCTTTACATTGTAATAGCAGAACACATACACAGCAGCTGCACCCAGAGAACTGATCACTGCAGCCTGCTTTGTGCCCTTTTTCCAGAAAAGTCCGCCCACCAGCGGCCAGAAGAAGGTACACTCCAGTCCACCCATGGCAAACAGGTTCAGGAAGAAGATGATATCCGGCGGGTCCATGGTCAGGATCATCACCACAACACCAAGAACAGCTGTAAATGCCACGGAGAATTTCTTAACATTTCTGTTGTAGTTCTCCAGTTTCTTTAGATCATCCTTCACAATATAATTTCTGTAGAGATCCTTCACAATTGCAGCAGAAGCCAGAATCAGAAGAGAGTCGGCTGTGGACATAACCGCTGCCATTGGCGCAGCCAGGAAAATTCCCGCAAGACCGATGGGCATGATCTGCTGAATGATGTATGGAATGAAATAATCCGAAGTTGGAAGTTCTGCTGTATCCACCAGTGCACCTGCCCAGGTTCCTGCCAGATGCATTCCCACAATTACAAAGCTGCAGGTAAGTGCACCGATCCACATGGCCTTATGAAGACTCTTTGTATCCTTAAAGCCCATGGAACGCACAGCAGTCTGGGGAAGACCGATGGTACCGAAACCTACCAGGATCCAGAAACTTACCAGAGTACCTGGCTGGTATTTTGCAAACAGGTTATCATAAACACCTGGGAGATTCTGCTGTAATCCTGCATCAATACCTGCCAGACCACCACCGGCCTTCAGAACAAAGAACAGGAACAGGAAGGTTCCGATGCACATAACAATACCCTGAATAGTATCTGTGATGGCCACTGCAGTAAATCCTCCGAAGGCTGTATAGGCAATTACAACCGCACCGAAGATCAGCAGTGAGGTTTTGAAGTCCAGTCCTGTGATGGAGGAGATCAGAGTTCCACCGCCTGTAAACTGGCTGATCATCTGTGCCACAAAGAAAAGCACCATCAGAACACTGGTAATGATAACCAGCGCATCGCTCTTATATCGTGCCTTCAGATAGCCAACTACTGTAACAGAACCGGTTCTTCTGGAAACAATGGCCAGCTTATTTCCAAGAACACCCAGCACCAGAAAGGTAACCGGAACCTGCACAGCAGCGATCCAGGCCTGGGCATAACCATAGGTCAGACCGGCAGCACCGGGTCCTGATACAAAGGAGCTTACAGAGGTATAGGTGGCCATGGTGGTCATAGCCAGAACAAGTCCGCTCATTCCTCTTCCGCCGATGAAATACTTCTTTTCCGAAGAAAGACTGTTGGCCGCTCTGCGGCTTCCAAGAATTCCGATCACTGCATTAAATGCCAGATAAACAATAAAGATCGAGAGGATCACAATCTGATTGGTGGTCATATCAGTTCTTTCCCTCCTCTTCTTCATCATACTCGAAGTCCACGAACACCTTCTTAAGAAGGAAGCCCACACCTGCGAGAGCAATTACAATGGTTCCAAAGACAGATACACTGAACCATGCCGGCATTCCAAGAAAATACAGACCGGTTCCGTTCAGTGCAAAGGCAGTAATGATGTGCCACGCACAGCAGATTGCCACCACCAGTAAAGTGGCCCGGATTTCCCGAACACACTGCTGGTGTTTCTCTTGTTTTGTGAGTTTTTTCATTGTTTGGTTTCTCCTTACTTTAGGGTCAGATTCCACAACCAAAGCCCCTCAGCATCCACACAGGAATTCTGATCAACGGAAATAGGCTTTGTCCCCCTGTATTCTGTACAGAGCCACGGATACCTGCCAGGGTCAGTATACTATTATTCCTTCAATTCTGTATACAGAAAAATGAAAAACAGCAGGCAGAATCGCTTCCATTCTGCTACAATATACTCAGATGATTCAGGTCCAACGCAAAGGAGACCTGGCACCCGATGCTTGTCTGTATCCCGTCTTCAGAGGCGGAAGCATGTATCATCCAGATCAAGAAAAACAGGAGGATTATCCCATGACCAAAAAAACACCGCCTTCCATGGATCTCTGGCTGAAGGAGGCAAAACAGCACGAAAGCGCACCAAAGATCGGCATGTATCTCACCCACAACGGAATTGTCCGTCAGAGCGCCCGGGCAAAGGTACGTCTGGGGGATCAGGATGCAGCCCCTGTCTCAGGCATGCTATTCTCCTATGATCAGGAAAAGGTGGATCAGATCATTCAGGAAACCTACGCCCAGGAGGGTATCTACTACATCCGTGTCTGGCTGAATGAGGGCCAGCTGGAGGTGGGGGATGATATCATGTTCGTTCTCATTGGCGGAGATATCCGTCCCCATGTAATCGATGCACTTCAGTATCTGGTGGGCCGCATCAAAACAGAGTGTGTGGTTGAAACAGAACTGCATCAGTAGGACAGGCACAGAGTCCGTGCTTCCACGAGACCTTGGCGACTGCCGCGAAAAAGCAAGGGGCCATCGCAACAACCGCTGCGATGACCCCTTTTCCATGGATCCTGTCTTAAAGATCAGAATCCCCTAACAGTATTCTCTTAGAACATTACATTGATAGGAAGACGAGCTCCATCCAGCTCCTCCTGAGTACAGCCATATTTCTCAATATTGATCTTATCAATATCACCCCACAGCTCCTGGTATACTCCAGGGAATACAGAGCCAGGACCACCCTGTGCAATACAAGGGATAAATGCCTTGTCACCGCACTCCTCAATGGTCTTTCTTACAACTTCCTCACAGTTCTCCTTTGTCCATCCGTCATAATCAACCAGATGATTCTCAATGCCGCCCATGAAAGTGATCTTATCACCATATTTTTTAATCAGCTCAGGCAGATTGTTGGTGGAGAAGCAGCCCTGCCATACATCAATTCCCATCTCGATCATATCCGGAACGAAGGTAGCTGCATAGGAATCAGAATGATGGAATACATATTTCACACCATGATCATGGTAGTATCCATAAATCTCTTTATAAGGCTCCACATAGAACTCCTCAAACATATCAACGCTCATGAAAGTGCTCTTCTGGCTGCCCCAGTCATCGTGGTGGAAGATTGCTTCCGGTTTCAGATGGGTACAGATTCCTTCAGCCAGCTCCAGCTCAAAATCCACCAGCATCTTGATCATATCCTTCAGTTCATCCGGTGACTCATACATCGCCATCATGGTATTCTCGATCTTACACATATGATGACACTGCTCAAACAGTCCAGGTGCTACGAAGGTAGCCTTCATGGATTTCTCACCGTCCACAGCATCGTACATCTCCTTGCAGATTCCCCACTGCTCATCCGTAAACTTCAGAGAAGGAACCTTAACATAATCCTGCCAGTGATCAATATCCTTTACCAGCAGATGTGCATCATCATGGAGTGGAAAACCACCCGGAGTATTCTCCGGAAATGCATTATATACGCCCCATGCATTTGGAATTGCCTGCTCAATGGAAGTACCTTTCTGAACCAGCGGACTGCTGAACATCATAAATGGGTGGAAAAGAAGGGACAGACCCTCATACTGGTTTACCAGTCGATCCGGTGTTCCGTGCTCAATAACCTGAATCATATTCTCTCTTGCTGTTAACATGTTTTTTCCTCCTGTTTTTCTCTCTTTTTTCCGCTTACTCAATACGCACCTGAGATCCGGCACACGTATCCATTCTCAAACCCTGCGCATCTTTATACTAAGGATAATACAGACAGTGCCCAAAATGAATGTTCCACCGATACAAACAAAGGATTTTCCCACCCGTCTTTTTTGTACTTATAGCACAAAAACATTTTCTTTTTCTTATCTTTCCCGTACAATAGTACCAGATACCCCCTTGCCAGGGACCAGAACCTGCAGCAATGACAAAACATGGATTGTCACAGGCTTCTGCAAGTTGTTAAAAGGGGCTGTGAAAGGAGATTTGTATGAAACTCAGCATGTGGATGATTGCCAACAGGCTCTCATCAATCCTTGACCTGGAAACCAATATCAGTCTGGAGGCCAGGCCTGTATTGAACAGTGCCCGTCTTGTCTATGCCACCAACTGTGTCCATCTCTACGAAGAAAAAGATTCCATTATCTGTAACGGAGAGGGGGATATCATTCGGATCCATGATCTTTCCCTGAAGGAAGCATTTGAGATTGTGCAGGGCGTGTTTGATTATTATCAGGACTGGGAAAGCCAGATTCTGGAGGATATTCAGAAAAAAAACTTTCAGTCCATGGTGGACCGATGCCATATTCTGTTTCAGAATCCCCTTCTTCTGATGAATGCCAACTATTATGTGCTTGCCATGAGTTCCTTCTACGGGCCGCAGGATGTGGATGATGAATGGGCCTATCTCCAGCGTTACGGCTACTCATCCCCGGTCAGTGTCCGACAGATGCGCCAGGATCTTTCCGTCAATATGGAGGACTTCGATTATCAGACCTACCAATATCGTTCTGTACCCAGTCTTAAATATGGAGGCATCACGGTAAATCTTCGTTTCAACACCATCAGCTGCGGACGGATTACCGTACTGTCAAAAAACAGAGAGCTGAATCCGGGAGACTACCAGCTTCTCATGCGCCTGGCAACCTATCTGGAGCCGGTACTCAGCATGGACGCTCAGGATGAAGCCCTGGGCTGCAATCTCTTCTACAATATGATTTTCAAGGGAATCTATACCCTGCAGGAGCTGGAGCTTCAGATGGAATACATGCAATGGAGCAAAAAAGACAGCTTTCAGGTTGCTGTTCTGCAGACCACTCACAGATACTACCCTGACAATCAGCTGGTGATGCGTACCCTTCAGAATCTCCTTCCAAATGCTGTGGTACTGTCCGGCAATCAACAGATTGTACTGCTGTCCAATCATGAGTTGTCAGAAAACCTCTCATTTCTGGAATATTACCATCAATATCTTGCAAAGGAAGGGTTCCGAATCGGCTTCAGTCTGTACCTGAATGATTACAGACAGGCTGCCAGTCTGTATCGGCAGGCATCCCATGCCCTGTCCTATGCCCATACCTACCTTCCAGAAGAACAGCTCTGCTATTTTCACACCTTCGCAGTGTATTATATTCTGGATACCCCCTATGTGGCAGAACGCCTTCAGGCCTGTCATCCGGTGATCAGAAAGCTCTGGAAGGATAAGCAGGAGCATCAGGATACGCTCTATGACACTCTGAAGCAGTATCTGGATCAGGAGCGTTCTCTGATCAGAACAGCCGAAAAGCTGTTCACCCACAAAAACACTATTCTGTATCGTCTGAAGAAAATCAGTACCCTGCTGAAGGACAATCTGGATGATCCCGCCAGCCGCTATTATATCCGCCTGTCCATGCAATGTCTGGAGATGACAAAAACGATCTGATGAACAGGGATTCTGAAAAGGACCAAAGTGCGTTTTCAACACGCTCTCCCAGACAGAATTCAGCTTCAAGTCGACGCTTGCGGAGACTTGGCGCGCGATTCTGGTCAGCTTTAGCTGACATCTTCCTATCAGAATCGCTGCGCATCCTCGCGGAGCGTTTTATCTCAGTCGGAGATTGGACTCCCACTGAGACTAATTTGTCAGTGCTCACCACCTGTAGAGGCGGGAGTCTTCTCCACTGAGATAAAAAAGGTCTGTGTCCGTGACGATTACCAGTCACGGACACAGACCTGAATCCCACGCCAGTTCTCCAACCACATGGACTTATCTGCTTTCCCTGTTATCTTTTGTTCTTCATACCAAGAAGAGCCACGATGGCTGCGATCACCAGTACAATGGCTGCAACCGACATGATCAGAATCTTTTTATCAAAGCTATTGCTTTCTTTGACACCGTTCTCTTCCTGCTTCTTATCCTGTACGCTCTCCTGGGTTTCTGTTTTCTCAGAATCAGAAGCTGTTACCTCTGACTTCCTGGTCGCATCTTTGTCAGGTACCGGTGTCTTTTCTGGCTTTGGCTCCTTTGTGGGAGTCGGAGTTGGTTGCTCCTTCTCGTAGACAGCACGGCTCACTGTCTGTTTCAGAGACACCCAGCCCTCCTGTCCGTTAAAGACTGTCTTACCCCAGGTAAAATCGCCGCCTGAATCCCCTACCTCATTTGTAATGTGAAGGTATTCTCCGTCGTAAACATTACATAAAATCCTGTAATCCATTCCGGGACCGCTGCGAAGATAGAGATAATCCGTTCCATCCACAGCCTGCACCACCACGTCATAATCCACTGCAACGCCCTCTGAAGAATGAGAAGCACCTCCGTTGGAAGGCGTATACTCTACTGTATGCTTCAGGGATACCCAACCGTGTTGTCCTTCATACCGAGTCAGTCCCCATACTACACCTGTCCAATCCTCCGAAACCGCTGTAATATGCAGCACTGTTCCGTCATAAATATTGCAGAGAATCGTATCCTCCACGGAGGGGCGTCGCCTGAGATACAGATAGCCGCTGCCATCCTGTGCCTGAACAATCACATAATAATCCGCATCATCATAATCCACAGAATCCGCCTGAGCCGGAACCACCAATACGGAGAGCATCAAAACAGCTGCCGCCAGTAAAACACTGAATTTCTTAAAAATCACCTTCATAGTATCCCCCTTTTTCTTTTTAGAATAACACACATTCCAGACTTCTGAACAAGCTCCTTGCTATTTTGGAATCTCCATACCACTTCTGATTCCTCCATTTCCCGGGGTGAGAAAAGCTGCAATACTCCTTCCCATTCCCCGGACTGCCTTTCCTCCGAAAAATGATCCTGCATTCAAACATGCAGAGAACAGGAAGGGATGTTTCAGCTGAGGAAGAAATATCCGGAACAGAACTCCCTCTGTAAAAAACACAAGGAGTTCCAGCACCACCAGGGTCCCTCTGTAGCCTTCCATCTGTCCATAGAACATCACATATCCAAGAATCAGATTCACCACCGGATTTGTGATGGAATTCACCAGCAGCACCACCAGCAATTCTCTCCTTGTTCTGATTCCCCAGAGCACAGCCACAAGAGTTTCCAGTACAATGGTAATGCACAGCGGTCGGAAGATATACACCAGATAGCTCATGCACACCCCCCTTCTTTCCCAATGGCTGTCAGAAGACCCACCATGGAACACAGGCATATTGCACACAATGCCTGCACAGACAACGTCAGCCCTGGAATCACAATATTAGGCAGTGTGCCAATAAACAGAGCCAGCATCAGGATTCCAAATGCAAAGCCAGGATAAGTTTTCCAGTATACATGCAGCAGAGACAGTGTCAGAGGCATGGTCATATTAAACAGAAGAATGGACAGACATCCCAGAAAAGGACTGTTTTCAGAAAACAACACGGTAACAGCAGCCCCGCCCAGGGAGATCAGGGACGCCCTTTGAAGTCCCAGCCTGTCTGCTGCAACTCCTCCCAGTGCCTTTCCTGCAACAATGCATCCTGTAAAAAGCAGAGAAATCAGTGCCGTATTGTTCCACTCATAACTGACAGCCGTGCCATAACAGGAACGAAGGATGACCACCAGTAAAATCAGATAAACAGGAATTGTGAAGAGTCGTTCCTTCTGCTTTTGCTTCAGAACACTGTTCTGCTCCGACTCCTCTCCGAGTCCTCCCTCCATATCAGAACTGTTCCCCTGCCCTTTCCAGAAGAACCCGTCCGTCTCTCCCCCTTTTTCTTTCCTGCCATGTACCATCCCAAACAGGAGTACAACCGCTGCATACACCAAAAGTATAACTGCAAGGCCATACTGCAGCACAAAGAGATACTGCATTCTGAAATATCTTCCAAGAAAGACTCCCAGAGCACCGGAGCTGATAAAAATCCCCGCTGGAGCATACTTGCCCCCTGATTCCAGCAGTACCCTTCTTCCCACTCCCACGTGGAATAAGCCATTTCCAATCCCCTGCAGCACCACCACAGGAATTGTTGCAAAGCTAAACCAGGCTGGAATTGCTGTAAAAATACATCCCAAAACCGCCAAGGAATCTGTTCTGTCTGTGAGATCCGCAAGAAGACCAATCACCCCAGGCAGAGCAAATGCCAGAAAGTTGTAGAGTACTGCCATTGCAAGCCAGGATTCCCTGGACAGACAAAGAGGCCTGACGCTGGTATACAATCGGTAGATGCATGTCAGATCCACCAGAAAATGCATCACTGTATAGATTGGTAATCGGATTTTCACTTTATCCCCCCCCATTTCTTTTTATCCTTATAGATTTATTATTGCAGAACCGGGGCTAAATTACCATGAAAACATCGGACTTTTTCGAAACCCCTGAAACAACCAAAAGGGGATGCCTCTTCGGCATCCCCACTCTCTCTTCCCTATTCAGATCTATGTCAGCTTACTCTGCTATCCGGTCCAATTCCCCTGAGACTCAACTGATAGATTTTCCAGGTCTCATCAGAATCAAGATACGGATCCACATGCCAGTTCACAGCCGGAAGAAGTCCGATTTCCTCCGGATGGGCAGTGCAATACTCTGTCTGAAACTCCCTCTCATTCAGTCGAATCCATTCATCGTATTCTTCGTTCCTCACAAGAAGAACTGCCCTCTCATTGATCACGCATTCAAATCCCCTGTACAGGAAGTGACTGAATGCAGGTATTGCCAAACATTTATACGCCATCATCTGTGCACTCATATGCTCTCCTCCTGTTCTGCAAAATCCTGAATTCCTGTTTCCGATCCTCTTACTGCTTTCGATGCTATTGCACCTTCTCATTGATGTTACTTATTATAGAAGAAGAATGTTAATGATTCAGCCGCAAAATTTTATGAATATGTGTCAATTTTTAGAGAAATCAAGAAAAATATTACCGAACTGTTACAATACCTTTTGCAAAACTATGTCGTTTTATGCCCCAGTCTGGCAACCTTTTTCACCTGTGAGCTTTTTCTTCGACTGAACCGGTCCATCTGTACCTGATTATACCAGGCAAGGGATTCCGATTCCCTTTCCTGAAACTGGAGAATCCCTGCCCTTGTAGGCATAATCTGAGAAATTCTGGCAGCCACCAGTTCAAGACTAAGGGATTCCAGCAGATCACATATTTCTCCGATCAGTGCCCCCTCCACTTCATCAGACAGGCTGGAAAGATTAAAAATACCTGTTCCTGACTTCTGCTTGAAAGAATTAACAGATTCTTCCAGAAGATAATGCATTCTTCTCTCCAGATACTCCGAAATCCATTCCTTATCAAGGGACTGTGTCTGCTCTCTGTTCTGTCGGTCAAACAGCAGCTTCAGAAGCTTTTCCCTGTCCTCAATGCGAACCGTAAGCTCCAGATCAACTCTCACATCCACAGGCGCATACAGTCGAAGCTCAGGATCCACCTTTTTCAGCATCTGCTCCATCACCTGCACTGTATCATGGAGATGCAGCTCAATGTGATCACTGAGATTAAACAGATACATACTGACAGTCTCAGCTCTTCGAAACAGAAGAGAGGGGCGATCCATTCTGATCCTGTGATCACCACTTTCATAAAAGCCCTCCCGTCCATCACTGAACTGCAGATATGCACATTGTCCCATTGGAATATGGAGATCAAAATTCCCCTGATGTTCCCTTTTCACAAAATCAACCAGCATATTTTCAGAAGCAGAATATTGCAGCATATCTATCACCCTCTATCAAAGAATCATTCTAAACACCTTTTCCGAACGCCTTCAGAACATCCGTTCGACTTATCTAAAGTATAATCCCTTCAACATTCAAAGTCAACAAAAATTCGAACATATATTCGTTTTTGTCATCCTTCACAAAAAACTCAGGAAAAATTCTCTTCCCTGCGTCTGGTCGCCCGTGAACCCGCTTGCTCATGCAAGCTGGGTTCAAGTCCCCTTCCCAAATCCAAAAAACGATTTCAGCTTTTTACTGTATCCCTTTCTCTACTGCGGAAGATGGGGCGGAATGGATTCTGTTTTCTCTTCTTCTTCTTCTCATCTGCGGAAGATGGGGCGGAATGGATTTAAGAAAAAGGTCCGGTGGACCTTTTTCCCATTCCGCGGACCGACGAGACGCTCCGCGGCTCGGAGACCGTGAACCCGCTTGCGTAAGCAAGCTGGGTTCAAGTCCCCTTCCCAGACAACAAAAAAAGGATTCAGTTCTCACTGAATCCTTTTTGTCGTCTGCGGAAGATGGGACTTGAACCCACACGATCACAATGACCACAAGATCCTTAGTCTTGCTCGTCTGCCAGTTCCGACACTTCCGCATGTTTTGTTTTCCGCTCACTTCCTGAGCACAAAACATATACTATCACCACCCCCTCTATCTGTCAACACCTTTTTTAAAAAAACTCAATTTTTTTGACACTGCAATCCCAGAATGCTATCATTAATATCAGAGTATACCCAATACCCAATAATCAAGAAACAAAAAGGAACAAACACAGATGAACATAAACGAACTTTTCTACAAAGACTCCTACCTCACCACCTGCACCTCTTCTGTGCTGGAATGCCGCCCTTCCAAAAAGGGCTATGAAATTATTCTGGATCGCACCGTATTCTATCCGGAGGGGGGCGGACAGCCCGGTGACAGGGGCTTCCTGAACAACATCCCGGTAAAAGATACCCAGGAAAAAAACGGACAGATTCTTCATTACACAGACAGTCCTCTGGAACCCGGAACCAGTGTAACTGCTTCCATTGACTGGAACTATCGTTTTGACCTGATGCAGCAGCATTCAGGCGAGCATATGGTATCCGGTGTGATCCATCGCCGCTGGGGATATGAAAATGTAGGATTTCATATGGGGGCAGATGTGATCACCATTGACCTGTCCGGCGAACTGACCATGGAGGATCTGGCTGAAGTCGAGCAGGAGGTAAATCAGGCCATCTGGCAGGATTCTCCCGTTTCAATCCTGTACCCCTCTGAAGAGGAGCTGG
Source organism: Lachnospiraceae bacterium (assembly GCA_030526405.1). Taxonomy (GTDB): domain Bacteria; phylum Bacillota; class Clostridia; order Lachnospirales; family Lachnospiraceae; genus JAKSRN01. Next base: position 51,038 of record JAUNCZ010000003.1, read on the forward strand.
CCGCAATCCCCTACAGAAGCAAGAAGGAACTGACAGGAGATGTCCGCATCGTGGAGTTTCCAGGTACAGATATCTGCGCCTGCTGCGGTATGCATGTAAACAGAACCGGAGCCATTGGTCTGGTAAAGATTCTGAGCTGTGAAAAATTCCGCTCCGGTGTTCGAGTGGAGATGCTCTGCGGCAGACGGGCACTTCAGTACTTAAGCAACATCTGGGAACAGAATAAAGTCATCTCCAGAGCTCTTTCTGCAAAGCCCCTGGACACTGCAAAAGCAGTGGAGCAGCTGCAGCAGGAGGTAAATGAAAAGCGCCAGCAGATTTACGCAATGGAGGAGGCAGCATTTGCCGCAAAGGCTCAGGAACTGAAGGATGTCGGCAATGTGCTGGTATTCCTGGAAAATCTGAATCCCGAGGGTGTCAGAAGAGCCTGCGATCTCATTCAGAACAGCTGCGGAGGACGGGCTGCTGTCTTCTCCGGCACCGATGAAACCGGCTACAAATATGCGATTGGTCACCCCGGCGGTGATCTCAGAGCTTTTGTAAAGGAACTGAACAGCGCACTGATGGGACGAGGTGGCGGAAAACCCTTCTTTGTACAGGGCAGCGTACAGAGCACCAGAAAAGAGATTGAAGCATTTTTCAACTAAGGGACAGAACTATGGATATGGAGGTAGCAAATGGACTTTGAAGAATTCTTTCCCATCTGGGATAAGCTGACAGTACCACAACAGAACACATTAAGGGCAAGGGTCATATCCCGCCATGTAACCAGGGGAACCATCGTGCACGACGGAAATCTGGAATGTACCGGACTGATCATCGTACAATCCGGGCAGCTCCGTGCCTTTATCAATTCTGAGGAGGGCCGGGAGATTACCATCTATCGCCTGTTTGACAGAGATATCTGTCTGCTTTCCGCCTCCTGCATGATGCAGTCCATGCAGTTTGAAGTGATCATTTCTGCTGAAAAGGAAACGGATTTCTGGATCATTCCGCCTTATGTCTATAAGGGTATCATGGAAGAATCTGCACCAGTGGCCAATTATACCAACGAACTGATGGCTTCTCATTTCTCCGATGTGATGTGGCTGATGGAGCAGATTATGTGGAAAAGTCTTGATAAGCGTGTGGCAGCATTTCTACTGGAAGAAATGACCATCGAGGATACTAATCAGCTGAAGATCACCCATGAAACCATCGCCAATCACCTTGGCTCTCATCGGGAGGTCATCACCAGAATGCTCCGCTATTTCCAGAATGAAGGGATTGTCCGGTTATCCCGAGGCACCATCACCGTTCTGAACCCTAAAAAGCTCAGTGAACTGGAATCAGCTTAAAGGAAAGAGGCATGTGCTGCTGAATGCACATGCCTCTTGCTGTTTTTCCTGTGATTCTTCTTATGAACTCTTACCGCGGATTATTACAGAAGCTCCAGGATTGCATTCTTCGGTCTTGCCCCTGTCGCCTGATTTACAACCTTTCCGTCCTTTACCACCACCAGTGTGGGAATGCTCATTACTCCAAACTGGACTGCCAGCTCCTGGTTTTCATCCACATTGACCTTTCCCACCTTGATATCACTTCTCTCCTCTGCAATCTCCTCGATGAGAGGGCTTACCATTCTGCAGGGACCGCACCAGGGTGCCCAGAAATCCAGCAGAACCGGTTTATCTGAATTGAGCACTTCACTCTGAAAATTCTCTTTATTGATATTGATAGCTGACATATGTTTGTCCTCCTTTATATAAAAGTGATGTTTTTTCTTTTGTGGCTTCATTATACTTCGAAAAACGAAGGACTTCTGTGATAAAATCACCAAAGCAACTGCCAGTTCTGAAAAAATGCCATCCTGCGCTGACCAGATTATCTCCCCGGCCCTCAGGATCTCATTGGCGCTTCTCCTGTCTGACCCTGTCAAGGGCTGCACGAAGCGCACCGTTATGATTATTATCCTCCTGTGTTACACAGGCCGCAGCTGCTCTGGCAGCGGGGGAAGCATTTTTCATTGCATAGGAATACTTCACCTCTCCAAACATGGAAATATCATTGTCACTGTCTCCAAATACCATGGCTTCCTCACCGGTAAGCTTCATCTCCTGCAGAAGACTTCTGATCCCTGCTGCCTTCCCACCTCCCGGTGCACAGACAGCGATCCAGCCCCAGCCGGCCTCATTCAGATCCCAGGATTCACAGCACTCCTTCAGGGGGCCCTGCAGCTTTTCCTGAACACACTGGAAAATGGAGGGATAGGTTTCCCAGAAGCAGATGTAATGACAGTTGCTGATTCTGGCACCGGCATCCATGGCCTCCTGAAGGGAATGGAGACGTTCCGCCATCCAGTCCCTTCCATGACTGATACAGCGTTCTATGGAAATCGGATCTGCATAATATCGTTCCATATCTGAAAAAATCAAAGCGATATCAGGATCTCTATCCAGAAATGACACCAGATACAGCATATCCTCCTTTTTCCAGGAATTCAGCACCTGATAATCAGGACCCTGGAAAATGGTATTGCCATTATCACAGATTCCTGCCAGCCGCTCCAGCTTCTCCTGAAAAAGCTCCTCAATGGAAAAGAAGGTTCTGGCAGAGGCGATTCCCACCTTCACCCCCTCCTGTTCCAGAAGATTCACATACTCATCAAAGTTCTCCGGCAATCTGCTTTTGTCATCCAGCAGGGTTTTATCCAGATCAAAAAGTGCAAGCTTTATCATATCAGAATCCCCTCCAGATGATCCAGCTCATGCTGGCAGATCTGGGCATACCAGCCACTGAGTTTTCTGCGCTGTTTTTTCCATTTCATATCAAAATATTCCACTTCTATATTTTCATAGCGTGTGGTCTTTCTCACACCGGCAAGGGACAGACATCCCTCCTCCGTCTCATAGGGAGTATCCCTGTGCAGTAACACGGGATTGAACATTACAATATCGATCATTCCCATATTTACAGTGATCACCCGTTTCTTAACACCGATCATATTGGCCGCCATGCCAACACATCCCTCCCGGTTCGCCTGCAGCGTATCCTGAAGATCAATTCCCACCTGAATATCCGCCGGTGTGGCAGGCTCAGATTTCTGTCCCAGGAAAAAAATATCTCTCATAATAGGTTTTACCATAATCAGTAGCTCCCCTTTCTCAATCAACAAATCTAATCCCATTCATGTTACCACGAATCCCACCCCACAGATACAATTTTTTCCATTTCCCATTCCGCGGACCCACGAGACGCTTCTGCGGCTGGTCGACCGTGAACCCGCTTGCGTAAGCAAGCTGGGTTCAAGTCCCCTTCCCAGACAACAAAAAAGGAGGCAGTTTTCTCTCTTCTCCTTCTTCTCATCTGCGGAAGATGGGGCGGAATGGGAAAAAGGTCCGGTGGACCTTTTTCCCATTCCGCGGACCGACGAGACGGTTGTTCTTTTGTCCCAACAAAAACCGGATGATGTAATAGAGGTCGACCTTGATTTGGACGAATTGGATATTACATCTGCCGAGTCAAAAGCAACTTATCAGGAAATCAAGGATTATGTGCTGAAAGAATTTGGCTTAAAGGTATCAACATTATATATTTCCCAAATTAAGAGGAAGTGCGGCATTGAAGTAGGAGAACATTACAATTTCTCTCAGAAAGAAAATCAGAGAGTGCCGCAGTGTCCAAAAGAAAAGGAAGATGCTATCCGAGCTGCTCTTGAACATTTTGCAATGATCTAAAGGTCGTTGCTGATTTCAAGGAGGAAAAGCATATGAAGTCAATTTTTGAAGAAATGGGCGGAACCTACACGCTGGGAGCAGATGGGATGTATTATCCGGATTTAGAATTACCGGCAGATGAAGAACCTCGATATGGTAAGTATGGCCGTATGCACAGAGATTATATCAAAGAACATCGTCCTTGGCTCTACACGGAGCTTTTGATGGACGGCAAGCTGGTGTCCCACCTGAATGCCATTGATGACCAGGCGCACGAGAGAAAGGAGCTGCTGACCCGACAGATGCAGGAAAGAAAGGGCATCAACGAAGCACTGAAAGCCCGTGACCAGATGGCCTGGGTCGGTGCTATGAACAATATTCGCAATGCTGCGGAGGAGATTGTTTTAAGTGAATTGATTTATTGCTAAAGTGAAAGGTCATAACAGTAACATGAATGAAGTTACTGCTATGACCTTCCTTTTTTGCTATAAAAGCACTATTATGGGTTCAATTTTTCTCCAACGATTTTCATTTGCTCCTGTGTAGGTTCCCAATCGAAGTTGATTTCTACAATGAGATCATCATAGCAGAGAAGATATTTGTTCTCCCAACCATAGACAGAATCGTACAGTCGATACACTTCGTTCGCACCCCAGCTCATGGCATCCTGTGCGATATATTGACTTTCATTTATTGGGTGCAATTTCTCCCCTTCATAAACCAAACGGGTTTTACAAATATCATAAAACGCAGGGAGTTTAACAAATACCATCGTATATTCCAGTTGATGAAGCTCCTTGTAGTTGTCTGCATCAAATCGAGGTCGCTGGCGCAAAACAAACTGTCCAAGCAGGAGAGATTCATCCCCGCTTCGCTCTTTGGTATATCCATCGTTTTCTTCGCCTGTCAAATCTTCAATCGTTAAAGGAAGCTCATCGTTATGAATAACCCAAGTCATTCCTCCGTGTTCGTAAGTGCCTTCTGCTTCATCGGCGAAGAATCCCAGGGAAGAAAGCTTTAAGGTTCCGAAAGTAATCAATCCCATCAGTGCAAAGGCGAGGATAAAATCGACAAGAATTGTAATGGTTCGATTGACTCCACGGGAAGCTTTTCGTTTCTTAAGGGCATTTTTCGTTGCGTTTACTGCCAATATCAGCAATGGCATATAGAAACACATGACAATGCCAATCCATCTGCGCAATTTATCTACAGTAAAGATAAAACTAATTCCCCAATAGATGAAACCGATAATGACGGCACCTAAAATTACTTTTTGGAACCTGGAGGTGCTTACAGGCTTCAAAAATTCTCCTTGTTCTGCTAATTTTTTTGCTTTGTGATACCAACGAAAATAACATATCAGTTCCACCACACAGAGAATCAACAATACAAGATAGCACAGCCCGGTAAACAGTTTTACTGGACTTGCTAATTGACCGATGGGATCACCGAGCATCCCACTGACAAATAAGCCGCCGCACATAATTGAGATTAGCAGCAGGAGAAGATAAGACGGAATGAAACTCTTTTTTGCAGATGCGTGGATGCTCTGGAGTTCCAGCACCGGCTCCGTTTCGATAGGAGTAGGGTTCTCCTGCTCGTTATAGAAAATCTGAAGCTGAGCGGAAGTGCAGGCCAGTTTCCAACCAGTGTGGGCACAGAACTCATGGAAAGTCTTTTGTTCATCAGTAGGCTCTGGATCAAATTCAGATGCCTTCGGATAATAAGAGACAGCAAACTTTACAGGTTTCGGATCGATGCGATGGTATACCCAACCGAAGTTACTCATTCGTTCAATCATCCATCCTTTCGCAGCCATCTTCTCCAAGTGTCTGCTGATTCCGGCATGGTCATAAAAAGAGAATACTTCCATCCGTTTCTTTGTGTTTTTCATTTGGCATCCTCCTCTCCGAAAATCAAATGATAATCGGCCAGCTGTGCAGTTAGTCTGGCACATTCTTTCTCTAACATTTCCCTGCCTTTATCAGTAAGGATATAGCTGCGGCGTCTTCCTTCAACTTTTGTCTCCCGGATCATTTCAGCATCCTGGAACTGTTCAAGCAGAGTGTAAAGGGTTCCTGAACCTACATTGACTCGATGGTTTGTCATGGCAGGAACCTTATCCAGAATATCCATACCATAACATTCTTCTTTTAGACAAAGCAAAGTGTAAAACATCTGCTCCGTCAGCGTCTGAAATTTTGCTCTTGCCACATAGCTCACCTCCAATCCTCGAATATCGAGTATCTTCATCTTTATTATATGCTCGAATATCGAGAATGTCAATATGCTTCATAGTAAAATTCCAAAAAGCGATAGCCTACTTTTCAATCAGAAAAGAAGATGTTATTCACACTTCCCGAAAAGTTGGCGAGAAGTGAAAAGCGGGTTTGTATCATTCACTTGATACAAGCCCGCTTTTCATTATTGTGGAATATTCACTGTTACATCCTGCCAATTTTCATTGGTTTTGATTTCTGCATTCTCTCCAAAGAACGCCTTGCCGGCTTCTTCGTCGCCCTGCAGCCAGTACATAAACCAGGCGGTCATATATCCGTCTGCACTATGGGGAATATCTCCGTGGTCTTTGCCGACAAGTCTGCCGATCACCGTGGGAACGGAATCCGGCATCGCATCATAGCACGCTCTCAGCCACCAAAGCGGGCAGATGCCCTGAGTTTCGCCCTCGGCAAGCTCCAGTCTGTTTTCCTCCACATTACCGGCATCTGCATTGCCTGTGCCTGCAACCATGAAAGCCGGGATAGAAAGCGTAGCTGTATCGCAGTTCCAGCCTCCGCCCAGCTCACCATCCAACAAATTCAGCGCATAGGCCACCGCACTGGAAGTGGTGCTTTGGGCGCAGATTGCTTTGTACTTATTTCCGTTTTCATGCTGCGTGACAGCGTTGATTGCGCCCACACCTCCCTGGGAGTGACCCGCAATACCGATATTCTCGGTATCAATGTGTCCATAGAACACACTTTGAGAATCTTCGTTCAACGCAAGCATATAGTCGAGTGTCGTTGCGGCAGATGCGCCGGTTCTGGTGTTTTCGTCCTCGTTGCCAACCACAATGAAACCCCAGGATGCAAGATGGCGGAATCCGGCAGAGGACGCAGATGCCTTAGCTCCTGTTCCGTTTACCATAAGTACAAGAGGATAGGTTTTTGTTCCGCTCTCCAATTCTTTGGGATACCAAACAGAATAGGTTTTACAAACATCATCACCAACATCAAACTGTACAGAAGAAACTTCATATTCGCCCAAAGCGGTGTATTTTTCTTCGATTGCACCCTTGGGGCTTGCGAACTTCCAGTAGTTTTCGTTTTTGTATCCTGCAAATATTACCAGCAGAATCACGCCAATAATGATAAGTGCGATCAACGCAGCCACTCCAATCAAAATCGATTTCATAATTTTTCCTGCTATTTTCATCTCTTTCTCCTCACTTTACCGGCAAATAGGTATTCAGATATTCTTCTACAGTGTCCATCCACTGTGCATAAATCTTGGTGTCATTCTGCAATCCGTGCCCGGAATGAGGAAATTCGAAATACTTGTAGTCCACACCGTGTTCTTCCAATGCTGCCTTCAAAGGGAGGGAAGCAAGGAACGGCTGCATTTTATCATGGGTGCCGTAGGCAACCACCGTTGCGGGAGAATCGGCTGTGACCCAATCCGCAGCGGAAATCGGTTTGACCTTTTCGAGATATGAGCCATCTGCGACTTCCGCAGGGGTAATTTCCGTTCCCGCCATCACAGAAAACAGTCCTGCACAGGCTTCATCACTCTGATCCAGTCCGAAAACGCCCCAATCCTCCTGATAGAAGCTGGCAGGGCCAACGCCACCGAAGGTCAGCACAACCGGAACAGGAGCTTGTGCTGCGTCACGGTAAGCATAAATCATGGCCAGGGCATGACCGGCAGAACCGCCGCCGATTGCCATTTTGCCGATTTTGTAGCCCAGCTTTTCCGCTTCGGCAATCACAGAGGGGATGCTGTCCCGAGTTTCAACAGACTGGCTGTATACGCTGGCCGTGGGATTTTCTTCGTTGAACAAGGTGTAGTTGATACCGGCAGCAACATAACCCTTGGAGCAGAGCCATTGCAGCATTTCCGCATCCCCGGATTTGTCCCCAGAAGTAAAGCCACCCGGATGGAGATAGACCACAAGGCCGTAGTTTTCTTTACTGTCATCAGCAGGCAGATACAGGTCAAACTTGTTTGCCTCTTTTTCTCCGTAGACCAAGTCTGTATGTACCGTACCGACAGAATCATTCCACTTCACAGAGTATTTCCCGCCCAGGGGATCTTGTGTCAGCTTCATAACCGCAGACAACGCAAACACCACAATGAAAAGCACCACATAGAGCAGTCCCCACAGCACTTTTCGCACCCCTTTCCTCATAGAAAATTCCCTCCAAACAGCGTACCGCCCAGCAGCAGGTTCAGAAAGGCTCGCACAGCCAATCGCCCCAGTGCGAAGGCAACGACAACAATTACAGCAATGATAATCAACCGTTTTGTCATAACGGACATGGATTTTCCTCCTTGATATTTTTTCCTTGACGAAACATTTGTTACGCCTTATACTATACAGCACAGGAGAAAAAAGATAAAGTCACAATCATAGGCCGATTGTGACATCAAGGAGTCAAAGTGTATGGGATATAATAAAAGAAACGATGAGATCAACGCCATTACCAAAGAAAGCATTGCTGTTGCCTATTATGAATTGCTGCAAAGTGAGCAGAATATTTCCGTGACCATGATTTGCGAAAAAGCCGGAGTTTCCCGCAATGCCTATTACCGTAACTTCAATTCCACGGACGAAATCATCCTATATTGCCTGATTTTGAAATGGGCAAAGTATTGTGAAATCAATCCCGTGCCGCCGGAAAATGGAGAAGTATTGAAGCAAAGACTGATTCAGTTCTTTTATGCGGAAAAAGACTTTGTCCGGGCAATCCAAAAACACGAGAAAGTCTATCTGATTGAGGAGTTGTTCCGAAAAGTCATTGTCCCGGAAGAAGATATTGGCATGGCGAAATACTTTCTGTATGTGGTTGCTTATTCGGTTTACGGTGTCATCCGGGCAATGATCGATAACGATTTTTCGGAAACACCGGAGCAGATTCTGGCAATGGGAGAAAATTTCAAGGGAGCAATATAGAATAATCACCACAGTTACCTGTATCAGAGCAACTGTGGTGATTTTTTGCATTACCGTTCGTAATCTTTTTGCTTTTTCTTCTGCGGCTTCACTTTTTCGGGTTCCTCGTGACGGAGTTGTTTCCGAACAGAAGGCTTTCTTATATCTTCCCCAAGCATCTTCTTGACTTCCTGTTTGCTTTGGCTCATCTGGTTATAGTCGTATCTATCGCCATACAGATTCTGAAGCTGATCACTTGCGGATTGTTCCTTCTCTGGTCGCAGTTCCATGCGTGCATCGGTTAATTCATCTGCATCCACATCGGCAGCGGTTTTCGCCAAATCCCTGTATCTTTCCAGGGTGCTGTCCAGTTCGGCAGTAAATTTCGCTTCCGCCTGTCCCAGAGCTTCCATCTGTGTATCCAGATTCTTTACTTCTTTTTTGAATTTGGAGAAGGCCGCATCATCCGCACACTCCATACTGTTCAGAAGCATGGACTTTTCGGATTTCAGTTCCTCCAAATCCTCAGTCAGCGTGGCAACCTGTTCTGACAATTTCTGATGCTTTATCACATGAACAAAGGACAGAGAATCCTGTTCTGCACGGAGCTGCTTTCGCTCTGCGCTTTTCTCTTTGATTTCCTGCTTGATTTCCGTATATCGTTCCATGACCGGTTTTACAGCATCCACATAGTCAGAGATTTTTTGCTTGCCGATACGGATATGACTGATACGGTACACAAGAACAATCATATTCTCTCGCAGAGTTTCCAGGGCATTTGCCAACTCTGGAATGGAAGTTTTTACTGCATCAGCCAGCTTTTTGAGCTGCGCTTTCAGTTCCCGGAGAAGGGTGTTGTCTGCCTTGATCTGGCGATTGATTTCGCAGCGGTCAGAAACAATACCCATCGCTTCCAGCTTTCGTGCGTGATAGCCCTCATGGATGGTGGGCAGTTCGTCCAGTCCCCGTGCGGCGTGACTACGGTGGTCGATCCGGGCGGCTATCTCCGGATACTGAGCCAGATGCCGATTGGTAACAGTTGCCCAGTTTTCCCGCCAGATGAGCAGCTGTTCATCGCTGTTCCAACGCTGAGAAATTGGATTCTGCCTGCCGTACTTTGTGCTTTTGGGGTACTTGTTTGCTCGCTCATAGCCATGCTTCTCAGCTTCTGAGGGAGCCATATAGGTCTTTTTTCCTCTGACCTTGTATTGATACTGCTTCTCCCAACCATCCGCCTGTGCGGCCTTATACTCGGCAGAGGTAAATCCCCGTTCTTCTCCATCCTTCACACACAGATATTCTTTTTCGGTTTTGTGCTGCCATTTGCCGTTTTCCTGTAAGGGGCGAACCGTCAGCATAATGTGGGCGTGTGGATTGTGTCCGGGAGGATATGGGTCGTGGATTGCGACATCCGCACACATTCCGTCTGCCACAAAGTTGTCTTGAATAAATTCTGTGAGAAGGCTCTTCCAGTCTGCTTTTCCCAGCTCTATGGGAAGTGCTACCACAAATTCACGGGCAAGGCGGCTGTCCTTGGTCTTTTCGTTTTCCTCCACCGCATTCCAGAGAACGCTTCGGTCACTCCACGCAGCCGGGGCGATTGGAGGAAGAAATACTTCCTGCCAGACAAGCCCTCGTTTTCTGGTGTAATCATGCTGAATTCCATCGTAATCGTTGTATATCTGCGAACAACTCAGATATGCGGAAGCCGCCACAGCAGAGCGCCCAGCCCCACGGCTGATGACCTTTGCTTCCAGATGGTAAATTGCCATTGTGCGTCACCGTCCTTTCGTTTTGTTTCTTTTTCAAAAGAAAATGGCTCTATGCTGTGCATGGGGCATCTCCGCAAAAATCTGCCGATGGCAGGTTTGTGCGGGCAGTTGGTGGAATCCCGATGTTGAAAACAAAGGGATTCGGTATAGGTGGAAACACCGATCACCAACTGCGTGGACAATGATGACAGTTCCGCAGGAATGCAACATTGTCCATTAGGCTTCCGCAGGAGCCGCATCCGCCTCGCAGAGCGCACGGCCCCGAAGGGGATACCACCGCCCGATGTTATCGGGTGGTGAGTAAGTGCGCCCTTCGGGAATACGGAGCTTCTGTACCTTAGCCGTTCTCCGCAGCCCCAGCGCTTAATCTACGTTCCAGTTCCGCTTTCAGAGCATCCAGCTCCATAAACTGCACCTCCGGGAATACGCTTTCCAGAATGGCTCCCTGCTGAATCAGTCTGCGGGTACGCTGTTTTCGTTCCTTCTGGCGGTTTCTGGCCTCCACTGCTTCCTGTCTGTGCTTCGCCTGTAACGCTTTCTTTTCATTCTCTGTCATAGTTGTGTCCTTTCTGACCGTATCCGGTCTAAATTCTTATTTGATTGGTGCTTAGTTTTGAAAGAAATGGTGCCGGAATTGTTAGAGTGCAAAAGTGTCTTTCCGCTGTATATCAATTTGGGAACAATCCGGCACCATGGGCGTCAGATTTCAGTACCGCCTGCCAGGATTCTTCGTGCTTCTTTCATGCTTTCAGCGGCATTTCTCTGTCGGATATTCTGATTGTTGATTCTCAGCGGCACACACCGTTCCAATACTCGGTCATAGATACGGGAGCGGGTCAGATCCTGCGGGTTTTTCAGTTCCTCCAAAGTCATATTGGTAGTTACAATCAGCGGCAATTTACTGCGGTACCGACTGTCAATGACATTGAATACCTGTTCCAGAGCAAACTCCGTGCTGCGTTCAATTCCCAGGTCATCAATAATCAGCAGGCTGTACTGGTTCAGGCTGTCGATATACTGGTTCTTTTCCTCGGAATACAGCCCGGACAAGGCGTTGAGGATACGGGAGAAGTTGGTCATCAGCACCGGAACACCCTGCTCCAGCAGAGCGTTGGCAATACATCCGGCAAAGAAGGATTTCCCGGTTCCAACATCGCCCCAGAGAAGCAAGCCGATGGATTTTGCTTTCATTTCGCTCCAATGGGCAACATAGTCATGAGCTTTCTGCATTTCCGGGTTGTAACCCTTATCATTGGCAAAGGTGTATTCCCGCAGGGATTTGTCCTGCAAACCGTTGGCTTTCAGACGGGACACCTGATCCAGAAACTCCCGGTGCTTGCGTTCAGCTTCCTCTTTATCACGCTGTTCCTGTTGACAACGGCATGGCACCGGAACAAGCATTTCCTTTCCAAGAACAGCCAGATGGTGCTGCCTGGGTGTGTTACATTTCGCACAGTAGATAAGGTGATCCGCTTCATTGCGGTATTCATCTTCCTGCAAAGGGCGGTCAGAAAAGATATTCTGAATGGTGTCAGTGATTTGGTTCATAGGCTTTCGTCCTCCTTACATTCATAGCTGCGTCTTACGGGAGCCGGGTGATCCTGCGTGTACCAGCTGTGAATCGTGGCAGCATGATCTTGATACTGCTTGCCGCTGGAGCGCATATAGCCGGACAGCTTTTCAATATATTCCCGGTACAGAGGAACTTCCCTCTGAAGCTGTATCAGTTCCTTTTCACTCAGGAAAACATTTTGATATTTTCCGTAAGCGGTGCGAGCAGCCTTACTCCCTTGTTTCTTTATCTTGTTATTGTTCTTTTCGTTATTACTTCCGGACAGCTTTCTTTCCCTTACAGAGACAGTTTCCTGTCCATCAGATGGATTGTTTTCTGTCTGTATCGGGGAAAGATTTCTGTCCTTCTGCGGCATATACTCCGGTGGGATTTTCACATAGATTTTGTTTGCCATGCCGGGGCCTTGCCGCTTCCGGTAAATCAATTCCGATTTTTCCAGAGCTGACAGCGCTGTTTTCACGGACATTTCGCTTTTGTGCATGACCTCCGCCAAGTCCTTAATGGGGAAGAAGATGAACGCACAACCTGCTTCATCTGTCCAGCCCTTATTTTTCTGGGACAGCCTTGCTCGGTCTAACAGCAGCATATACAGGATTTTTGCCGTTTCACTCAGATGCGTTGTATCCAGCAGGAACCTTGGAAATGCCATATAGGGTGGCAGCTGAGTATCCGGTGTCAGAAAATGTGTCATGCGTCCACCTCCTTCCTTTGTCATCAGCGATGCGAGTTATTCTCCGAGAAAATCCCAGTCCAGGTCTGCATCTTCTGGTTCTGGAGTGGGAATCACCGCCTGTGGTGCAATCTGTGAGATACCAGCCATGCAGCCTGCCAGATAAACCGGCAAACTTTTGTCCATAGCGTTTTCCACTGCAGTTACGATCTGAGCCACAAAGCGTTCTTCTCGTTCTCTGGTTTCCAGATAGGGGTCATCCTGCTTCTGATAGTAGCGGTCAAAGTAGTCCACCAGAGAAACGGCGATGACCTGGCTGTACGATTTGAATTTCTGCTTGTCCATGGTCTGAAGATACTGCCACGCCCGATTCTGTACATCCTTATCCAGATTGAAGCGAAGGTTTGTGCTGCGGATATTCTTGCTCATGGCTTACTCCTTCCTGCGAAGGCTGGCATAGGCGAGATATTCATATCCCTTGGCAGTCGCACAAATATCGTCCAGAATCGTCACCCGGCTTGCCTCGTACTGCCCGAAGTTTTTGACCAGACAGCCGCCACCGCCCACGATATACAGCCGCATCAGTTCCGGGTTGTATTCATACCGGCGCAGGGTTGCGAAAATATCCGCCACATACTTTTTCGCAACGGCTGTGATGCAGTCCAGATAGGGCTTGCCAATGTCAGCCGTTCCGTAGCGGAGTACCTGCTCAATGGTTGCATCCTCAATCTTGACTCCAAAACTGTCCAAAGTTGCATTCCTGGCGGCGATCATGCACTGGTTGACACCGAACTTTTCCGTCCAGCAGCGGCTTTCCACGGCCTTTTTGTTGTTGATATACAGGATGTTCATGGTGCCGTTACCGATGTCAGCAAGGAGATTGGTTCCCCTGAAATCCCCCAATCTGCTGACGATTGCCGGATACCCCTGGGGATACAGGCTGCATCCGACGAAATGGATGTTGTATTCCTTTCCGTTGAATCGGAACTGTACCCTTTCGTTGCGGAGTAGATAGGAGCGAAAGTCCTCACGCTGTTTGCGAATCCAGGTCAGCGGCAGCCCGGCGGCCAGATGCACATCTGCTTCCCGGATGCCATGCACATTCAGTTCTCTGGCAACTGCCATCAGGGTCAGAAGGTAGTAATCCTCGTCCATGGCCTTGTCCGGGATAAATTCCTTGTGTCCCTCTCCGATGCGGTAATAGGTGCCGTTGTATTCCAGAATGTTGCCGGAGAAGATTGGCTCGGTGTCGTAGGCGGTAATGCCGGTAGGGGTAACGGTGTTTGCGGTTTTGATGTTGCCGTATCCATGATCCACGGCAATGATTTTGATGTTTCTCAGTTCCTTCATTTGCTCAGTTCCTCCTTAAAATGATTGATGGTCATAAAAACAGCCCTCCTTCCAGTAGATTTGCCATCTGTCCGGCACCAGTTTTGAAAATCTGGTACTGTTTTGATTGCAAACTAATTCTACTGAAAAGAGGGCAAAAGCACATTGAGCGCAGATTGACCGGAAATTGAGCAAAAAAGAAGCAGCCACACACCGAAGTGCATGACTGCTATAAAAATACTATTCAATTAAGGCTTGTGTGAAACTTAAATCTTCAAGCGTTTCAAAAACTATACTCTTTAATTTAAGTCTTGGATATTCATTTTGTCTATTTGCTTGTTACGGCGTCTTTTTTCCCGACAACTAAAGTAAATTGCCAGAAGAATAATGGTAGGGATGTTGCCTAACAACCAAACCAGAATCACCTGGAACACAAAACCAGCAGTTACCCCCGTACTCGGAGTTACCATATTAAGGGGGTATAGCAGGCCAAAAAGAAAAGCAATAATTGGCATTACAAGCCCCGGCCATTTATTTTCTTTTTTGGATAAGAATATTTGCAGCATAATCATTCCTGCAACAAAAAGCAAAAAAATGAGGAGAAAAACAAGAACATTCTTCATAATTTACACCTTCCTTTGAACCTTTTTATATTCGCTAATCAATATTTTTGCTGTGTCAAAATCCAACTTATCATTGATTGCAAGGCGTTTGATTAGTGCGATATACGGCTCACTTTCCGTATCATCGCTTATTTTGATTTTCTGAATAAGTTTGTCCAGCCTCAATCTGACTGTCGGATAGGTAACTTCGTATTGCCTTGCCATTTCTTTTAATGAGCCAGATGCCAACAAAAACCTCTTGATAAATGACACATCTTCATCATCAAGATTCACAATCCATTCTGGAATTACTTGAAGTGCCATGATATTGCCTCCTTCTTTAATATTATTCATTATAATCTTTAATTATATTAAAGTCAATATTAAAATATTCCAAAATAAAAATGAGCATCTATTTTGTATTCATAGATGCTCACAATTATCATTGTTTCATTTCTAACAACTGCTTTCCCAGATAGACGCCCGCCTGTGCATAGGTTTCCAGAATATCCTGCTTCTTTTCCTCAATCAATTCCGGCTCTGCTTCAAATACCGTTTCATAGATTGCCAGGGCTTTCTTCAAATGCGTGGTACCCTGCTGGACATCTCCCATAACCAAACATATTTTTCCCATAGCTTCCTGTACGGCACCGTAATCCGCAGTTTTGTCAGATGTAATTTTCCTTATGCCACGAGCCAGTTTCTGCAAAGCAGACAATCCCAGCTGCGGCTGTCCCATATCCGTCAGAAGCACCGCATAATTAACAATCTGCGGGATACTGTCATGGTACGGAACCAGGCCGTATTCCTCAAGCAGGTGGATAGCGGCTTCCATGTGCTGCTTCGCCAGTTCCAGCTTGCCGCTTTCCCGGTACATACCGCCCAGGTTGGCATGGAGATTGGAAGCAAGCAGAGCGTTGTCCTCTGTTATTTCTTTCAGAAGTTCCACAGCGTCCTTCTCATACTTGATGGATTTCTCCGTCCGCACTTCACAGTTCGCACGGAAGTCGAGAAGCAACGCACGGTCTGAAACTGTCCCCAAAGATGTATCCTTCAGCAAAGTGTTCATTTCCTCAACGATCATTTCCATGCCGGAGCGATATTTGTATTTCTCCATGTATGGAAACACATCTTCCAGGAATCGAAGATATGTGGGCATATCGTCCTTTTCTATCAACTCCACAATATGGTCGATGGTCTGGAACATCTGCTTATAATAGGAAACATCATCGCCATGACGCAGGCAGGTTTCCTGTAAGCTGTTCAGCAAAATCCGGCAACTCTGAACCGATGGCTCGGTTTCCGAAATAGCCACCTCCTGGATCATCGGATGCAGTGCGACGTCACGGAAAGGCTTTTCCTGGACAACGCCCTTTTCCACCAAATCGTTTATGGTATTCATGTCCCGGAGTTTCAGCCAGTTTGCAAACACACGGGCGTTAATTCCCGTCTGCGGTGCAAAAATCAGGTTTCTCATAATATCCTGTTCGTCGCTGTCCAATTCATAGAGGGAGAACAGCGTGCGAATGTGGTCATAATAGGTTGCCTTGCGGCTCTGTCCATCCTTGGTAATGCCAATCTTATCACTGGCATCCAGGGATGTTTTTTCTTCTTTCAGCTTCAGGAGCAGAGCTGTCGGCTCCATAATTCCACTTTCCAGCAGACGGGCAGCCAGTTCCACTGCAAGTGTATGGCTGTGTACTGTGTCAATAATCTGCTCCAGAATATCCTGATGTCTTTCGGCATCCGAATAGAAACAACCGGCAAGGGACAATAGTGCCTGCTTGTCTGCAATTTCTTCCACTTCCATAGAAGTATAGTTATCGAAGCGGCTGCGGGTGGTAAACAGCACACGGCACCGATATTTCATAACCACAGACAGCGTGCTGTCCTGGGAAGCCGTTGTATTAAAGTTATCAATGATCAGCAGGGTGTCTTCTTTCAGAGTACGCATAAAACGATTGTGCTTGCGAAAACGCTCCTGATCGCTGTCATTCGGAAGGTCATCGGCAAAGTCCATATCCGCTATATCTTGCATCAGATTACCGGTATAGGTCAGATACAGAACATTGGTGTATTCCTTACGGTGCTGCTTTGCATAGGCTTTTGCCAGCTCGCTCTTGCCAATACCGGCAATGCCGTGAAGAAAAACCTTCCCGTGTTCCAATAACAGGTCGTGCAGGGTTTCCAGCTCTTTTTCCCGTCCACAGAAATGGCGGCATGGCTTTGGTGCGCCTTCGTCAGCAATAAAATCACTCAGAACCGGAGAGAGTTTCCCGTCTGCCAGAAGGTTCTTCACACGGGCATCCCGCTTAACAAATTCCCGCTCCATGCCGAAGCAGAGAACATCGGCGATAAACCACGCTTCTTCCTCACGGCTGTCGCAGGGATAATGCTGGGAGCGTTCTTTTTTGACCCGCTCCGAAATGGTATCATCCTGCATCAGCAGTCGATATACCTCCTGCGCAGCCATAGAGCTGTCATACATCATCCGAAGGACATTGTTCTCCAAATCATCTGCCAGTTTTGCACGATTTCCTACTTTTGCGTAATACTGCGAAATTTTCGGACTGATTCTTGCCTGCCCCGTAAACCAGCGGCAGACCAGTCCCATATCCAGCACGATTGGCTCAGAATCATTTTCCAGGCAGGATTGAAAGACATCTTCCAGAAATTCCGTTTGGTTCGTTATATAGTCATCGCTGATATACCGGCGAAGTGTTGTAATGATTGAACTGAAATCACATCGTTCCATTATTCTTTGGTTCCCTTCAAAAAGTCAATTTATCGTCAATTCACTCTCAATGCTCTTTTATAAGGTTTCACTTAAAATAAGCATAGATTGATGAAAACGTCTTGCTAAGCATTATACCATAGCTGGCAAGCGGGCGGAAGAGCCGTAAATGATTTGAAGGGAGGGAAGCTCATGGAACAGAATATAGCATTTGAAAGATGCATTGATTTTCTTACCCGTATGATTGAAAAATACGGCGATGAGCTTCTCGATGAAATTCAAGGCATGGAGGAAATTGAAGCAGAGCAAAAGGAAGCAGGATAATATAGATGAGTAGGAGGTGTCCGCATTGGGCACCTTTTTTCTGTATTGTGCATCTTCCCTATTGAGATAATTGAATCCTGTGTTATAATGTAGTTGGGACAAATAATATTAACTGTAATTAAAAAAACATGAATACATACGGAGGCAATGAATATGGATAGCAGAAAGCGTATGGGGAAAGATAAAGGTGGAGTGATTTTTCCTGTTGCTCCAAATCTTTCTGAAATGAGTGATAGTTATTTGGATTTTATAGAGGAAGTTAAAAAAGAAATTCAGAAGCAGAGAATTTCTGTTGTATTAAATGCTAATTCCAGTATGATTTGTCTTTACTGGAATATTGGCAGAGCCATTTTGCAAAAGCAGGAAGAGGAAGGCTGGGGTTCAAAGGTCATTGACCGTATGGCAAAAGACTTAAAAGAAGCCTTCCCCGATATGAGTGGTTTTTCTCCAAGAAATATCAAATATATGCGTAAATTTGCAGAGTGCTGGCCTGATTTTGAAATTGTGCAACAGGTTGTGGCACAAATCCCATGGCGTACAAATCGTATGTTGTTGGATAAATTGAATACGCAGGAAGAGAGGCTTTGGTACGCACATAAAACCATAGAAAATGGTTGGAGCAGTAATGTTTTGGAACTCCAAATCCAAAATAGATTGATGGAACGAGCAGGAAAAAGTGTCAATAACTTTCCTGTAGCATTACCACCGGTGGATTCTGATATGGCAGATCAGATTTTCAAAGATCCATATTTGTTTGACTTTCTGGGAACGGATATGCCAAGGCGAGAAGTGGAAATTGAACGTCAGCTGACAGAACATATACAGAACTTCCTGCTGGAGTTGGGACAGGGATTTGCATTCGTGGGCAGGCAGGTACATCTGGAAGTTGGTGGAGATGATTTCTATATTGATTTATTGTTTTATCACTTGAAGCTCCGCTGTTATGTAGTGATCGAGCTGAAAGCCTGTGATTTTGAACCAGGATTTATCAGTCAGCTGAATATGTATCAAAATGTTGTAAATGACATCTTACGTCATCCGGACGATAAACCAACGATTGGCTTGCTGCTTGTCAAAGGCAAGAATCAGACAGTTGTGGAGTATTCTCTTGCGGGCTATCAGAATCCGATTGGTGTCGCAGAGTGGAAAAACCAGATGGTGCAGGCATTACCAGAGGAATTGAAAAGCAGCTTGCCGTCTATAGAAGAAATCGAAAAGGAATTGGAGTAAAAAGTGCCACAGGCTGTGGCACAATTACGAAAGATACAAAAACGGAGGTGGATAACCGATGAAAAACACAAAATGTTATATATATACAAGAGTATCTACTTCCATGCAGGTTGATGGATACAGCTTGGATGCGCAGAAAGACAAGCTGAAGAAATATGCTGAATTTCAGGATATGATGATAGCAGGAGAATACTCGGACGAAGGAAAATCCGGTAAGAATATTGAGGGACGTCCTCAGTTTTTGCAAATGTTAAAGGATATAGAATCAGGCAAAGACAAAGTTGATTTTGTTCTTGTGTTTAAATTATCTCGTTTTGGCCGTAATGCGGCAGATGTATTGAGTTCCTTACAGCGTATGCAGGATTTTGGCGTGAATCTGATTTGTGTGGAGGATGGTATTGACAGCTCCAAAGACAGCGGTAAGTTAATGATTTCTGTATTGTCTGCTGTTGCTGAAATTGAACGAGAAAATATTCTGGTTCAGACTATGGAAGGACGCAGACAAAAGGCACGAGAAGGAAAATGGAACGGTGGATTTGCACCATATGGCTATAAACTTGTGGAGGGCTATCTGGAAATTGCGGAAGATGAAGCAGAAGTCATTCGCATTATCTACGATAAATATGTGAATACGACGATGGGAGCTACTGCGGTGGCCGCTTATTTGAATGAACATGGATATGAAAAAAAGAAACGTCAGAACAATACATTAGATATGTTTTCTGCCCATTTTATCAAATCAGTTCTCGACAATCCAATTTACTGCGGTAAGCTTGCTTACGGCAGAAGGAAAAACGAAAAGGTAGCGGGAACAAGAAATCAATATCATATTGTAAAACAGGAGGAGTATCCCGTTTACGACGGTGTACATGAAGCAATCGTTTCAGAAGAATTGTGGCAGCTTGCACAGAAAAAGCGCCAGGAAACCGGCGTGAAAAGCGAGAAGATTTATAATCTGGAACATGAAAATATTCTTTCAGGTATCCTGCGCTGCCCTGTTTGCGGAGCGGCGATGTATGGAAATGTAAACCGTAAGAAGAAAAAAGATGGTACGCTGTATAAAGATTATTATTACTACGCCTGTAAGCATCGAACAACGGTGAATGGCCATAAATGTGGTTATCGCAAGCAATGGGGACAGGAAAAGATTGATTCTGCGGTAGAAGAAGTAATCAGAAAGCTGGTGCAGAATCCGAAGTTTGAAACAGCAATCCGGGAAAAGATTGGTTCCAGGATTGATACCGATGAATTGGAAAAAGAGCAGGAACAGCTTCGCAAGAAACTTCGTCAGTTGAATGGTGCCAAGACAAAACTTGGTCAGCAGATGGATGCATTGGACGTTTCCGATAAATTCTATGATCGAAAGTATCAGGACATGGAGGATCGTCTGTATAAACTGTACGAGGACATTGATTCGGTTGAAATGCAGATAGAAGAGGTAGAAACCCGAATTTTGAATGTGCGTCAGCAGAAAATTTCCGGGAATAACGTCTATCAATTTCTTCTGTATTTTGATAAACTATATGACAAGTTCACAGATGCTGAAAAGAAGACATTTCTTAGCAGCTTCATAGAACAAGTCGATATTTTTGAGGAAGAGCAGCCGGATGGCCGTATTCTCAAGCACATTAAGTTCCGATTCCCTGTGCATTTTAATGGAAAGGAGATACAGGAGATTGGTTGGGACAAAGAAACAACAGTCGAGACGCTTCTGCGTCTCGGAGACCGTGAACCCGCTTGCGCAGCAAGCTGGGTTCAAGTCCCCTTCCCAGACAACAAAAAAGGATTCAGTTTTCACTGAATCCTTTTTTGTTGTCTGCGGAAGATGGGACTTGAACCCACACGATCACAATGACCACAAGATCCTTAGTCTTGCTCGTCTGCCAGTTCCGACACTTCCGCATGTCTTATTAAGTTCTGTTCTTCGGTGTTCCCTTCGAACAAGACTGAGTATATCAGTGTTTCCATCATCTGTCAATGGTAATTTTAAAATTTTTTCAAATTTTTTCTACATTTCAAACAACTCTGGAACGAAGTGCGTTTTCAACGCACTCTCGCAACCAAAATATTTCATAAAACGCAACTTTGTTCTGGGCGCGCAACGAAGTGTAGCTGCGCATCTGTGTTTTTTCTTTACTAGGAAATTGACGCAATTTCCTGGTAAGATTACAGTGTCAAAAGGTCAGAGCCACCGGTGCTTGCACGTACGGTGGTGATAGACCTTGTGACACGCCCCAAAGATGAGGATGTAAGTGGGGCGCAAGCACCACGATATCCGAATCTTGGGGAGGATTGTGGGAGTACGAAGTACGAAACAATCCGTGTAATCTGTTTTGGGGGCTTTTGACACCCGAATCCTGGTAAAGAAAGGAGTTCGCTAAAGCGAACTCCCCTCATAACTCTCTATATCAGACCCCTTCAGTCCTCCAGCATGCTTCTGTAGAAGCAGCTTCTGTTTCCTGTATGGCAGGCAGCCCCTGTCTGGTCCACCTTTGCCAGGATGGTATCGTTGTCACAGTCCAGATACATCCCTTTTACATGCTGTACATGACCGGAGGTGAGACCCTTTGTCCACAGCTCATTTCTGCTTCTGCTCCAGTAGGTCATCATTCCCAGCTCCAGCGTCTTATTGAAGGACTCCTCATTCATGTAGGCCAGCATCAGCACCTCATTGGTTTCAGCATCCTGCACGATGCATGGAACCATCCCATCTCCGTTCAGTTTCATGTCTGCCCAGGTAAATACGGATTTCAGCATATCAGATTACCCCCTTTGTGGAGAGAACATCTGTGATTCTCTCATCGTAGCTGCAGGCCATGTCCAGGGCCTTGGCGAAGCATTTGAATATGCCCTCCGCCATGTGGTGATTATTTCCCGGTGTAAGCATCCTGATATGCAGGTTCATTCCTGCTGTGTAGGAGATGGCATAGAAGAACTCCTTCACCATCTCAGTGTTCATATCTCCCATATTTCCCGGTGTAAACTCGCACTCCCAGGAAAAATATGGTCTGCCTCCCAGATCAATGGCCACCAGCACCAGCACCTCATCCATGGGAAGGATAAAATGGCCGTAGCGGCGAATTCCCTTCTTGTCTCCGATGGCATTTTTAATGGCGGTGCCAAGGACAATTCCTGTATCCTCGATGGTATGGTGATCATCCACCTCCAGGTCTCCCTGTACAGAGAGATCCAGGTCAAAAAGACCGTGGCGGGCAAAGCCTGCCAGCATATGATCAAAGAAGCCTACTCCTGAATTCAGGTTGTACTGTCCTGTTCCGTCCAGGTTCAGACGCATCTCAATCTTTGTTTCTTTTGTAAATCTCTTCTCTTCAACGATACGCATGGCTTACTCCTCGTCCTCAAAACGTACTGCAATGGAATTTGCATGGGCAGTGAGCTGCTCACTCTTTGCAAACTGCTCAATATCCTTATGGATTTTGGCCAGCGCCTCTCTTGAATAGTAAATGATGCTGGATTTCTTCACAAAGTCATCCACGGACAGTGGAGAGAAGAATTTCGCTGTACCATTGGTAGGAAGGATATGGTTTGGTCCTGCGAAATAATCTCCCAGAGGCTCACTGGAGTACTCTCCGATGAAGATAGCACCTGCATTGCGGATCTTCATCATCACCTCAAATGGATTTGCCATAACGATCTCCAGATGCTCGGAGGCGATGGCATTGGCCGCATCAATGGCATCCTCCACAGAATCTGCCACCAGGATATAGCCAAACTGATCCAGTGATTTTCTGATGATCTCTGTACGGGACAGTTTCTTCAGATATCCCTCGATCTCCTCCTCAACCTTCTTGCCCAGTTCTGCGCTGGTGGTTACAAGAATGGCAGAGGCCATCTCATCATGCTCTGCCTGGGAAAGCAGATCAGCAGCCACAAAGTGAGGATTTGCAGTGTCGTCTGCCAGCACCAGGATCTCACTTGGTCCAGCAATGGAATCGATGCTGACATTTCCGTAAACGGCCTTTTTAGCCAGGGCCACGAAGATATTTCCAGGTCCTACGATCTTGTCCACCTTTGGAACCAGCTCTGTTCCGTATGCCAGAGCAGCAATGGCCTGGGCTCCGCCCATCTTAAATACACGGTCAGCTCCAGCCTCTTTGGCAGCCACAAGAACGGATGGATTTACCTTTCCCTCTGCATTGCAGGGAGTTGCCATGATGATCTCATTGACACCTGCCACCTTTGCAGGAACAACATTCATCAGAACTGAGGATGGATATACAGCCTTTCCTCCCGGAACGTAAACACCTACACGCTCCATCGGTGTGACCTTCTGTCCCAGCATGGTGCCGTCCTCTGTGGAATTGAACCAGCTGTTCATTCTCTGTTTCTCATGGTAGCTTCTGATGTTCACCAGTGCTTTACGGATCACATCCAACAGCTTCTCATCCACCAGTGTGTAAGCCTCTTCAATCTCCTCCTTTGTAACCTCAAAGGTCTCCGGAGTCAGGGCAATTTTGTCAAATTTCTCTGTATAGGCAAACAGAGCCTGATCCTTATTCTGTTTTACATTCTCAATGATCTCATTGACCACTGCCTCATAGGTTCCATACTGGTTGGGACTTCTCTTCAGCAGATTTACAAGAATGTCGTTTTTTGTCTCTTCTGTAAGTCTTACAGTTTTCATAGTCTCTTCCTTCAGGGCGCAGCAAAATCTGCGTCATCCTTTCTATTAATTAGTTCTCTGATACCAGCTTTTTCAGTTTCTGGATCAGATCAGTGATTCTCTCATTCTCCATTCTCATACTTACCGGGTTAACCACCACACGGGCAGAAAGAGGACAGATGGTCTCCAACACCTGAAGGCCATTCTCACGGAGGGTACTTCCAGTCTCCACGATGTCCACGATCACCTCAGACAGACCTACGATAGGAGCCAGTTCGATGGAACCGTTGAGCTTGATCAGCTCCACTGTCTGGTTTTTCTGATTGTAGAAATAATCCTTGGCAATGTGCGGATATTTTGTGGCAACACGGATCAGCTGGTTGTTGTTCAGGTATTCTTTTGCTGACTCCGGTCCGCAGACACACATACGGCATTTTCCAAAGCCAAGATCCAGTACCTCATACAGCTTTCTTCCCTCTTCCATGATGGTATCCTTACCAACGATACCAATATCTGCTGCACCGTACTCCACATAGGTAGGTACATCCGGTCCCTTGGACAGGAAGAATTTCAGCTTCAGCTCCTCATTTACAAAAATCAGTTTTCTGGAATCCTTATCCTTCATCTCCTCACAGGTAATTCCCACCTGCTCCAGCAGTTCCAGAGTTTTGAACGCCAGACGTCCCTTTGTAAGGGCAAATGTTAAATATCTCATAATGAACTAATTATTCCTTTCTTAGATATATTTGCTGACATCCACTGGCTCTGTCTCACCGGTGGACAGGTTGATGGCATATACCTCTGTCTGGGACAGGAAATAGATAATGCCTCCAAACTGGTTGCGTTTTCCGTAGGCTGTATAGTCATCCAGGGTACGACCTGCCTCAAAACGGACACAGGCAACCTCCATCTTTTTCCCTCTGTGCTCAGCAGCAAAACGCACTGCCAGATTTTCCATCTGGGCCGGATACAGCAGCATGGTCTTGATATCCTTTACCGGAAGGGTCAGCTTCTGACGGTCAATGGCATTCAGAAGGGAATCCACCTCTGTAACAAAACCGATGGCCTCTGCTTTTTTACCGAACTTCTCCAGAAGTCCGTCGTAGCGTCCGCCCTTAATAACCGCATCTCCTGTTCCATAGGTGTAGCCCTGGAAAATGATGCCTGTATAATAGCTGTATTTGCTCAGCATACTCAGATCGAAGGTTACATATTTCTCACATCCGTAATATTTCAGGATCTCATAGATCTTTTTCAGTCTTGCAACAGCAGCTTTTGCTCTCTCATTCTCAGTAAGAGCCTCTGCCTTATCCAGCACATCGATGTTTCCAAAGAGATTTGGGATCTGGGAAATGGCCTCACAGAGATCCTTTCTGAGATTCTGTTTTTCGATAAGCTCCTGAGCACCAAACAGGTTTTTAATATCCAGCAGCTGTTTCAGCTCAGTGATGGTCTCCTCGTCAAGAAGGGCCTCCTCCACCAGAGACTGGAAATAGTTCACCTCACCGATATTCACCTGGAAATCAGTGATGCCGGCACGGAGCATGGTCTGAACAGCCAGAGCGATCACCTCTGCATCTGCCTCCACACTGCCGTCGTTGATCAGCTCCACACCCATCTGGGTACTTTCCTTCAGACGACCCTGATAGCTGGTGTTATTCTGGAATACGCTTCCTCTGTAGCTTAAACGAAGAGGAAGATCCTCTGTATTGAAATACATGGCAACGGCTCTTGCGATGGACGGTGTAAAGTCCGGACGAAGAACCAGTGTATTACCTTCACGGTCAAAAAATTTATACAGTTCTCTTGATGGGATACTTCCGATCTCCTTGGCAAACACATCAAAGAACTCCATGGATGGGGTCTGAATGGACTGGTATCCGTAGGAGCGGAATAAAGTATCGATCTTTCGCTCCAGATATCTTTTCTTATCACATTCAACCGCCATAATATCGCGAACACCTTCCGGTGTATGAATATAACGCTTCATTTCTTTATCTCCTATCACTTTAGTCTGCTACCATATTACCATGATAAATTGTATTGTCAACATAAAAAGACATGGTATACAAAAAAATACAAGCTCTCCGGTATTTCCACGGGAAATCACATTCCTGTAACGGCACGCTTATCTTCTGTCCATGTCCTTTTGTATTCCTTCCAGATAAGGGATCATGATTCCGCGCTTCTGCTCCAGAATAAAATCCTGATCCAGCTCATCAAACCGAAACCTCTTCAGCCCTCCCTGCTCTGCCCGACGGACAAAGGTAAGGAATTCTGACAACCGAAGATAATAATAACATTCTCTGGCAGAAAAGTACAAGAGCAGAAAGGCAATTCCTTCCTGCTTTTCAAAATCTTTCATAAATTCAATCTGATGGGGATGTACATTTGCCAGGGGAAAGGCATCTGTTTTGCACTCCTTTGCATCAAAGCACACCGGTATCCCCTGTACTGCCCCAATGTAATCCACCGTACTTTTCTGTTCAAAATAGGCCAGCGTAATATGATGACTTTCTTTATCGATTTTTATGGGAGTGATGGGGGTTGGCACCTTCTGGATCAGTGCCAGCCCCTTCTCCCTGTACTGTTCATTGGTTCTGTTCACCATCTCTTCCAGTGTAGAACCTCTTAACCCTCTTGAACTCCAGGTACTCATTCTTCCATTGCTCCTTCTGGTTCAAAGTAAGACTCCTCTGCCCCCTTCAGAACGGAAATCTGATTCAGTGGCCAGTAACGGACAGCTGCCTTTGCCAGCACCTTGTCCTTCTCTACAAAAGGATTAAGCCAGTATCTGGAATCTCCGGAATTATTTCTGTTATCTCCCAGCATAAAATAGCAATCATCCGGTACCTGCCAGGACATACCGATCCACGGTGTGTAATCCGGCTGCTCCGGGCAGAACTCCTCTGACAATGGTGTATCCGAACCATTGATATAGATGCCATCCGCCTTGATGGTAACGGTATCCCCGGGCATTCCGATGACTCTCTTGATAAAGAGCTTTCTCTCATCGTCAGGGTAGCGGAAGATCGCAATGTCATAGCGCTCCGGCTCTCCGAAGGTATAGGCCAGTCTGTTACCGAATACACGGTCCCCCACCATCACTGTATTCTGCATGGATGCCGAGGGGATCCTTGCATTGATAAACACAAAATTCTGAAGCAGCAACACCACGATCACCACGCCGGCGATCATGCGAACATATTCCCATATTACTGCTTTTGTACCTGGCTGTTCTTCCTGCCGGGAATCCCTGTTCTTCGCCTTCTCTTTTTCTTCCTTTGTGGAGAGATTCATCTCTCCCTCCTGGTTTCTTTCCTCGTTTGTTTTCATATCCTGTTATCTCTTTCCAGCTGATTCATTGCTATTGTCCTGAAACGTCAGTCCCAGAGCCTTCAGTATCCTGCTCTTCTGCTCAGGAAGAGGGGCCTGTATGGTTTTTCCGGACAGGCCCTCCAGAGGAGCCTTCAGTTCCGGGAAAACCACCTCCCAGGCATGGAGAAACTGATATTTCAGTCCATACTCCCTCCGAAAGGCTTCATTGACCCTCCTGTTTCCATATTTTGCATCCCCCAGGATGGGGTGTCCAATATAGGAAAGATGGCTTCTGATCTGATGGGTACGTCCTGTGATCAGTTCCACCCGCAGAAGGGTGTATCCCTGATTGCAGGCAAGGGGCTCATAGGCAGTTTCGATAAATGCTGCATCCGGCATCTCCTGCTGGGACACCGTAACTGTATTGGTGGCCTTATCCTTCCGCAGATATCCTTTGATCCTTCTGGACTCTCTCATCTCTCCCTGCACCAGTGCCAGGTAGTATTTTTCCATGGATCGCTGCTGGAACATGGCATACAGAGCTCTTGCAGATGCATTATTCTTCCCTGCCAGCACCATTCCGCTGGTATTTCGGTCCAGACGGTTGCACACCCCGGGATGAAAGGTGCGATAGCCCTCCTCATCCAGCGCCCCGGAGGAAAACAGGTAACCAGTGACATATTCTACCAGAGAAATATCCGACTCCTCTGCTTTCTGGGACAACATACCCACCGGCTTGTTGATGGCCAGGATCTGCTCATCCTCATAGACGATGAGACTCTGGTCCAGGGATGGATAACTTTTCTTTTCCTTTGCAGCCGCTCCTCCCATAAACTTCTGCAGAGTATCCTCAGCAAAAAACAGCTTTACTGAGTCCTCTCTCTGCAGCAGCTCGCTGCCTGTGCATTTTTTTCCATTCAGTACAATATTCTTTTTTCGCATCATTTTATACAGAAAGCTTTTACCCGCCTCCGGCAGATAGCGCACAAGAAATTTGTCCAGACGCTGACCCGCCTCCTTTTCTGTAATTCTGATTTCTTTCATATTTCCCCTCTTCTTCCGCCATTACAGGGAGATGGCCATCATCAGATGACGGACTACCTCATTGCGGCTCAGTTCAGGATACTTGTCATAGGGCTTGAAATTCTCATTGGCCTGGGCTTCAAATTCCTCTTTTCTCTCCCGCAGGGTATCCAACCTGTCAAGAAATGCCTTCTTCTGGTCAAAGATCTTTACATCCACCTTGTATCCATTGTTCAGAATCGTAGTTCTGAGATGCTTTTCCATCTCCTTCAGCTCCCAGGATTCCTTCTTCTCGTGGGTAAAGCAGGCCACATGCTCACCGCAGATGGCAGTTGCATCAAGAAACAGATTTTTCTCGTAGGTGGTCAGATACAGCTCGTAGGCCATGGTCACCTGCCCTGCTCTGGAAGAGATTTCCTGATACAGAGATTCCTCCATGGGCTTTCTCATCCACATCATCAGCATACCGGTGATGGACATGCAGGCAGGAATGGAGCCCACCACTGCCACCAGGGTATAGATGCTTTTTCTGTCTCCCTTATTCAGGATCATGCCCACAATGAAAAATGCCAGAGGCAGGGCAAGAGCCGCCAGTGACCTGAGAAAACGAAGCATCTTCTGACTTTTTATATAACCGAAATTTCCTTTTTTTACTCGTTTCATGTTCAGCGTCCTCTATGTTTCAGATTCTTTCCTGACTTGGAAGCTCCGGATCTGCCGGCATTACTTCCCGATCCACCAGCCTTTCCGGATTTTCCGTTGTTCCCCGGCTTTCCGGATTTTCCGCCACCGGTCCTTCCGGGACGGGTATGTTTCCCTGCCCTGCCGGCAGTTCCGGAGTAAGCATTCTTCTCCTGGGGCTTTCTTGGACGGATCAGACATTTTGGTCCGAAACCGATGAGATCCTCTCTGTGACAGAGCAGCAATGCCTCCTTCACAAGGTCATAATTCTCCGGCACACGATACTGGATCAGAGCCCTCTGCATGGCCTTTTCCTTCACTCCCTTTGGAACATGCACTTTCTCTCCCGTTACAGGGTGCTTTCCAGTATAAAACATGCAGGTGGAGATGGTGGAGGGTGTTGGGTAGAAATCCTGTGCCTGCTCTGGAATAAATCCCATATCCCGGATATATTCCGCCAGCCTGATGGCATCCTCCAGGCTGCTGCCTGGATGGGAGGACATGAAATACGGAAGACAGTACTGATCTTTTCCCGCTTTCTTATTGGCATCATCAAATTTCTTCAGAAATCTCTCATATACCTGATGAGAGGGCTTGCCCATCATTCGAAGAACATGTTCTGACACATGCTCCGGAGCAACACGGAGCTGTCCGCTGATATGATGCTCCACCAGTTCTCTCATGAAGGTTGGATCCTTCTCATCTGCCACATAGTCAAATCGGATTCCGGAACGGATAAATACCCTCTTCACCCCGGGAATGGCCCGGAGACTCCGAAGAATGCTGACATATTTTTTGTGATCCACCTTACAGTTTTTACAACGCTCCGGGAAGAGACACTGCCTGTGACTGCAGGCCCCCTTTGTCATCTGCTTGCTGCAGGCCGGGGCTGTAAAATCAGCGGTAGGACCGCCCACATCGTGGATATTCCCCTTGAAAAGAGGATCCTTCACCAGTTCCTTTGCTTCCCGCACCAGAGACTCCTCACTTCTGGCCTGGACAATCCTTCCCTCATGGAAGGTGAGGGCACAGAAATTGCAGCTGCCGAAGCAGCCTCTGTTGCTGGTAAGAGAGAATCGTATCTCCGAGAAGGCAGGGATGCCGCCCTGGGCATCATAGGAGGGATGCCAGGCTCTCATATAGGGAAGTTCATACACATCATCCAGTTCCTGCTCCGTCAGCGGCTCTGCCGGAGGATTCTGAATGCAATATCCTCTTGTACCATAGCCCTCCGCAAGTCGCTTACCATTAAAGGGATCTGTGTTTTCATACTGAATACGGAAGCTTTTCCCGTACTGGTCCTTATCACTGCTGATATCCTCAAAATCAGGAAGCAGAATCAGATCCGGATCCTCCGGAAGCTCCCTGGATTTAAATACCGTTCCCCTGATATAGGTAAGCTCCTCCACAGGAATCCCTGCTGCCAGGGCATCTGCAATTTCCACAATGGATTTCTCTCCCATTCCGTAGGAGATCAGATCTGCACCGGAATCAAGAAGCACCGATCTTCGCACTTTATCAGACCAGTAATCGTAGTGTCCCAGACGTCTCAGGCTGGCCTCAATACCTCCAATGATCATGGGAGTATTCTTAAAGGTTCTTCTGATCAGGTTTCCATACACCGTTACCGCCCGGTCAGGGCGAAGTCCCATCTTACCTCCCGGTGAATAATTGTCCACACTGCGTCGTTTTTTTGCCACAGTAAAATGATTTACCATGGAATCCATATTTCCTGCTGAAACCAGAAATGCAAGGCGGGGTTCCCCCAGAACAGCGATGCTTGCATCATTTTTCCAGTCCGGCTGGGCAATGATACCCACTGTATACCCCCTGGACTCCAGCACCCGGCTGATCACTGCCGGTCCGAAGGAGGAATGGTCCACATAGGCATCACCGATCACATAGACAAAGTCCAGCTGCTGGATATGAAGTTGTTTCATCTCTTCCTTTGTTGTTGGCAGAAATGGCATGTTTAACCTCCCTGAACACCAGTAATCTGGCTTATTTCTTCTTCTGTAAGATGACGGCACTCTCCAAGGGGGAGTTCCTCATCCAGCACAAGGGTTCCCATGGAAAGACGTTTCAGGTAAACAACCTTCATCCCCTCCGCCTCAAACATCCGCTTGATCTGATGGTAACGTCCCTCGGTGATGGTAATCCGGATCCTGCTTCTGGCATCTGATTCCAGAATCTCCAGCTTTGCCGGTGCGGTGGGTGTCTCATCTCCAATGTCCACCCCCTGCTGAAAATGCAGCACAGTCTCCTCTGTCACCCTTCCGTCAATCTCTGCGTAATAGGTCTTATCCACATGCTTCTTCGGTGAAAGCAACCGATGGGACAGGGCTCCGTCATTGGTGATCAGAAGCAGCCCCTCTGTATCCTTATCCAGACGCCCCACCGGTGAAAGATCCCCTCGTCTGATGGGGGGCAGCAGATCCATGACGGTTTTTTCTCTGTTGTCCCGGGTTGCTGTAACAACACCTGCCGGCTTATGCAGCATCAGATATTCTTTTTCATAGTAGGGAATCTGTATCCCCTCTGCCACAATCTCGTCCACTCCCGGTGTCACCTTTGTTTCCGGCTTCTTTGCCGGCACACCGTTTACCTGTACGAGACCCTTTCTGATCATCTGCTTCAGAACAGATCTGGAGGCAGCATTCATCTCAGATAAATATTTGTCCAGACGCATCAAGGCCACCTCCTGTCATTCCACTTCATATTTTCTCGGGTCCTTCCCAAAATCCGTCATTTTCTGGGTACGATAGCCTTCTGAAATCATATCCAGCTGACGATGGAACTTCCTCAGGGCATTCATATCCTTTTTCTCGTATACTCTGTAAAACTCATCCTGAATCTTCTGTATCTCACGCTTACTTGCCACCGTATACAGATTCTCAATGGCCATCAGGATTTCTGCCACCTGATGATGCAGCAGCTGGGAGGAAAGCTGGGCATCCATAATCTCACTTCGCACCGCTGACATCTCTGAATCCAGAGCACAGACTGCTTCTGCTGCCCTGGTGAGCCGATCCTTTACATGCTCCGGAATATCCCGTTTGTACTTATATTGAAGGGAATGCTCAATGGTAGCCCAGAAATCCATTCCCATTGTTCTGATCTGAATCTCAACAGGGATCTTCTGCACACCATCCAGTGTTTCAACCTTATAGGTGATGATGATGTGAAAACTGCGATAACCGCTGCTTTTCTGATATTTTACATAGTCCTTGATGGTCTTTACCTTCATATCAGATCGATTCTGGATCATTTCCACAATCTGATCAATATCCTCCACAAACTGGCAGATAATACGGATTCCGGCAATATCCTCCAGCTTTTTCTCCATCTTATCAATAGGGATCTCTTTCCTGTGCAGCTTATCAAGGATACTGGATATGGATTTGACCCGGCCGGATACCTGCTCAATGGGGCAGTATTCACCATTCATCTGATATTCACTCTTCAGTCTGTCAAATTTGTAGACAATCTCTCTGACCGCAATCTCATAAGGGGTCAGGATCTTATTCCATAACAGAATATCCATTCTAATTCTCCGATTCTTTTTTTGTTGGGTAGGGACCACCCGCAGATGCTCCCGCTGCATACACGTCTGTTACAACGATGCACCGGAATCAGAAGCTGTTTCGTGGTCAGTGTAGATTTCTCCTCCGAGAAATTCTGTAAGATAGGCAATTTTCTCTGTCAGCATCTCCCCTGCACTCTCTGATGTGCTGCCCACAGAAATGCTGCAATGAAGGCCACCTGGCAACAGTTCCACCCCTGTCACATGACAGAGCAGTTCCGGCCTGGAGCTCCTCGCTCCACTTGTTTTCTGTACCCCCTCCGGAAGCTGGATCAGATAAAAGATGCTTTTCTGCAGATCCACCGGATGAAGTCCCGGCAGGCCCTGGGGTTCTGTTCTTTTCAGGGTAATGCAAAAATGCTCCAGAGAATCCCTGTACTCCTCCTCCAGTGTGTTTTGAAGAGCGGCAAGGAGAACGGAAAGAACGGCCTCATCCTCCTCTGCAATCCCCACCAGCATGGAACCCTCTGTGGGAACAGAGTGCCGCCCTCCGCAGCTCTCCAGCTCCGAAAGAACAAATTCCAGTGTTTCCTCCATTTTGAACAGGATCCTTCCAAGAAGAAGAGCGGCATTTGCCTTACTCTGATCCTCCTCCCCCTCTGCTGGTTTCAGACCTTCCACACCGATCTCAAACCAAAGAGCCGCCACCTCATTCCAGGTTACTGGCAGGATTCCCTTTACTTCTCTGTATTTCATCATTTTGCAAACTTCCTTCAAGTAAAAAAGGGAACAGCGGCAAACACTCCAGCTGAATGTGCCGATGCCCCCTGAAATTCAATTCTCTGCTGCCAGCTCAGGTTCAGATTTTCTGTTCCCGAACTCACCGATCCCTGAAAGATCAGTCCTCATCAAGGAAGTCGTCATCGTCTTCCTCATCATCAAAATCATCCTCGTCGTCGAACTCAAGATCATCTTCCAGAAGATCATCCTCGTCCTCATACTCTCTCTCAGCACTCTCCTGCTCCAGCTCGTCCTCTGTCTCCTCAGTGTCCTCGATGGGTCCCAGCTCGCTTCTGTTTGTATTCACAACATCGTAGCAATTCTGGAGAGAACTTACGAATGCTCCGTACTTCTCACCTACATCTGCAAGAGTGTTGCCCATAATCTCAGAGAGATTTGCAAGCAGATCGTCTGTATAAGCAATGGCACTCATACGGATGCTGTTTGCATCTGCCTGTGCAGAATCCAGGATCTCCTGTGCCTGCTGATTCGCCTGGTTGATCACCTCATTTGCCTGCGCATATGCCTGCTGCATGATCTCTGTCTGAGCAACCATAGCCTTTGCCTGCTCCTGAGTCTCGGCAATAATATTGTCAGCCTTTGACTGTGCATCTGCAAGGATTGCATCCTTGTTGCTGATGATCTTCTGATATCTCTTGATCTCATCAGGAGTTTTCAGTCTCAGCTCTCTTAACAGTTCCTCTAATTCTTCTTTATTTACAACGATCTTTGTAGTGGAAAGTGGCTGGTATCTACAGCTCTCCACATACTCCTCAATCTCCTCAATAATCTGCTCAATTCTGCTGCTACTCATCTGTCAGTTTCTCCTCAATATTCTCACTATACTGTTACTATGCTTTTCATTATCCAATATCTGACCTTTACCAGTACTGCAGAGATGCCCCTATACAGGTCTTCCCATCTTTTTATAGATCTCCTCTGCAACAAATTCCGGAACAAACTCTGAGATATCTCCATCAAAACGAGCCACCTCTTTCACAGTGGTGGAACTGAGATATGCGTACTCCAGAGAAGTAGTCAGGAATATGGTATCAATGGCCGGTGCCAGAACACGATTGGTCTGTGCCATCTGCAGTTCATACTCAAAATCAGTGACGGCACGAAGTCCTCGCACAATCGCTTTCGCATTACACTGCTTTGCAAAATCCACTGCAAGGCCACTGAAGGACACAACTTTAACCCCGGAAATATCCCGGGTTGCTTTCTCAAGTATCTTAACACGTTCTTCTACAGAAAACAACGGAGTTTTCGCAGAATTATGTAAAACGCCGATGACCACCTCATCGAACAGCTCCGCTGAGCGGCGAATAATATCCAGGTGCCCATTCGTTACCGGATCAAAGGTTCCGGGGTATACTGCAGTTCTCATCTGTATCTGATCTCCTCATCTTCTGCGCAGAAACAGGTGCGCATTGGTTTTATATCGCTTATTTTTGACCACTTCATAAGCAGAATCCTCCAGCCATGAAAGATCTGTTTTCAAAGATACCTCCACGATAATAAGTGTATCCTCATTGACGCAGGCAGCATCCGAAAGAAGCTCCAGCGCTTCCTTCTCCAGATCCTTCAGATAGGGTGGGTCCATAAAGATAATATCGAAGGGCTCCTGACTGCGAAGCCGGGTAATGGCAGAACGCATATCTGCCTGAAGTACCACAGCCTTCTCCTCCAGATGCGTAAACTTCAGATTCTGATTAATACAGACCGCTGCCTTTCTGCTGTTGTCCACAAAATAGCAGATCCCTGCCCCTCTGCTGAGAGCCTCGATTCCAATGGCGCCGCTTCCGCTGAACAGGTCCAGAAAACGACACCCTGGAACATCATTGTGGATCATATTAAACAGAGTTTCCTTGATCCTGTCGGTTGTGGGTCTTGTATCAAGTCCCTCCACTGTTTTCAGTG
This sequence comes from Lachnospiraceae bacterium, assembly GCA_030526405.1. Classification (GTDB taxonomy): domain Bacteria; phylum Bacillota; class Clostridia; order Lachnospirales; family Lachnospiraceae; genus JAKSRN01. The sequence goes on from JAUNCZ010000003.1 coordinate 85,991, forward strand.
GCAGACTCTTTGCACTGCCGGCAATAACTCTCATACCTGAATCAGCCCTCCTGACGGAACTGCTCTCTCCAGTCCAGATCTCCTCTGGCCAGTCCGAGAATCAGTGTCTCTGCTGTGGCAATATTGGTTGCCAGCGGAATGCTGTACTGATCACAATAGCGAACAATATCCATGATATCCGGCTCCTTTGGGTTCACCATGGATGGGTTATAGAAAAGGATCACAAGGTCCATATCACCTCGTCCGATCATCTCCATAAACTGTTTGTCTCCGCCGATGGCACCGGCAAGAAATTTATGCACATGAAGATTTGTAACATTTTCAATTCTTCTTCCTGTAGTTCCTGTGGCATAAAGGTCATGTTTCATAAGAATACCCTTATACGCAATACAAAAATCCTCGATCAGGCTTTTTTTACTGTTATGTGCTAATAATCCTATATTCATTGCAATCCCCTTACATAAATCTTTGTTCAATACGCTTCCCACCCTATCCGATACAGGGTAGAAAACATCATAATAATTATAACAAACAGGGTACTGCCATTCAAGTTACAAACTTCTAAATTTTTCGTTAACTTTCATAAAGAAAGCTCCTCTTCCTGCCGTTCCATATATGCAGAAAGTGCATAATTCAACTCCCTGTTCTGGGGCAGTTCCAGCTGTGGATCCATATGAAGCAGCGCCTTTACTGTCTCCGCCGCTTTTTTCAGATAGGACGCATCCCGGTAGATATCTGCCAGTCGGAAGCCTGCCTCACCGCTCTGACGTATTCCGAAAAGATCCCCGGGGCCCCGGAGTTTCAGATCCTCCTCAGCTATTTTAAATCCGTCGTTGGATTTATTCAGAATATCCAGACGCTTTGAGGTCTCCTCCCTGCCGTCTCCCTGCATGAAAATACAGTAGGACTGGGCATCTCCTCGTCCCACACGGCCCCGGAGCTGATGGAGCTGCGCCAGGCCGAAGCGCTCTGCATTCTCGATCATCATAACAGTGGCATTTGGAACGTTGACTCCTACCTCCACAACAGTGGTGGAAACAAGAATCTGGATCTCATTCTCTGCAAAGGCCTTCATCACCGCATCCTTTTCTGCCGCCTTCATTCTTCCGTGCAGAGGGGCAATGATTACCTCTTCAGAAAAATGCTGCCTCAGACGTTCACTGTATTCCAGAACGTTTTCACAGTTCATCTCCTCATTAGGCTCCACCATGGGACAGATCACATACACCTGATGCCCCGCCTGGATCTCCTTCTCCATAAAACGGTAGGCATTGGGCCTGTAGGAGGTGTTTACCACACAGTTTTTAATGGGCTTTCTCCTTGCCGGCAGCTCATCCAGCACAGAAATATCCAGATCTCCGTAAAGAATGATGGCCAGTGTTCTGGGAATCGGTGTTGCACTCATGACCAGCACATTGGGAGGAGCCCCCTTCTCTGTAAGCATGGTTCTCTGTCGTACACCGAAGCGATGCTGCTCATCGGTGATTACCAGTCCCAGTTTGCTGTACCGGACGCTTTCCTGGATCAGGGCATGGGTACCGATGATCATTCCCCCGTAGCCGCTGGCAATCTTCTCATAGATCTCCCTTTTCTCCTTCTGGGTACAGCTTCCCTTCAGGAGCACAGGGTGCACCTGGGTCAGGCCATTATCCTCCAACAGACTGCACAGGGCCTCATAATGCTGGTTGGCAAGCACCTCTGTAGGCACCATCAGAGCACTCTGATACCCGTTCTCCCACATCATGATCATGGCAAGAAAGGCCAGGATGGTCTTTCCGCTTCCCACATCTCCCTGGATCAGCCGGTTCATCAGTGTCTTTCCCTTCAGATCCCGCTCCAGCTCATTCCAGACATGGAGCTGTCCCCTGGTGAGACGATAGGGCAGATTCTCTATAACCTCCTCTGTCTTCCATACAGCCCTGGCCGGAAAACAGTTTTCTGCCTGGAGGGTATGCTCTCTGGTCTTTGCCAGCGCCAGCATAAAGAAAAAGAACTCATCAAACACAAGACGATTTCTGGCCTGCAGCAAGGCCTCCTCTGAGTCAGGAAAATGAATGGTGCTGATGGCATAATTCAGTTCCGCCAGCCCCAGACTTTCCCGTATTTCAAATGGAAGATACTCACTCTCCAGAGTTTTCCCGGCGAGAAGCTGAGCCACTGCCTTGCTGACAGTTTTGTTGGTCAGGCCTGCAGTCAGGCCATAGACAGGAAGGAGCTTTCCCTGCATATCCTGATAGGCCGCCATTGTATATATTTCCGGATGTTCCATAACAGGGCGGTTGTTTTTCATGATCACCTTGCCACGGAATACAAAGCGACTGCCTCTCTTCAGAGTACTGCGCAAAAAAGGCATATGGAACCAGATCAGCTGCAGTCTCCCAGTCTCATCCTCCAGATTCAGGACTGTCACTGCCCTGGCACCGCCACCGGAAACAGAGGGGGCCTTTGTAATTGTTCCATACACCGAATTTTTCTCATTGATCCGTACCGCTCCCGGCGGTACAGGTTTTTCAAAGGAATCGTATTCTCTCGGATAATAATGAAGAAGCTGATTGAGAGAGCTGACACCAACTCTCTCAAACAGCTTTTCTGTTTTCTCGCCGATTCCCTTCAGTTCACGTAAAGAATCTTTGCTCATTATTAAATTGCTCTGCCCACAGCAGGGCTCCTGTTTATTCTACTGAAATAATGCAGTAATAGATTGGCTGTCCGCCAAAGTTCACTTCCACATCACAGTCCGGATACAGATCTGCCATCTCTTCACCGAAGGCCTCTGCCTCCTCCTCTGCAAAATCCTCACCGTAATAGATGCTCACCAGACTGCTGTCCTCTGTCATCATAGCCTCAATGGTCTTTGCTGCAACCTCTGTTACGCTCTGTCCCACACCGAGAATTCCGTGATCACCCACTGCCATGATATCGCCCTTATGGATATCAATCTCATCGATACAGGTATCTCTCACCGCATAGGTTACAGAACCTGTAGCTACAGCCTGGATCGCCTCCTTCATGGCTTCTGTATTGTCCTCCACAGAGCCCTCCGGATCATAGCTGAGCATTGCAGTTACACACTGTGGTGCTGTGGTGGTAGGAATAACGATGATGTTCTTATCCTCCACCAGATCTCTTGCCTGATTTGCCGCAAGAATGATGTTTTTATTATTCGGGAATACAAAGATATTCTTTGCATTTACATTATCGATGGCATTCAGCATGTCCTCTGTACTTGGGTTCATGGTCTGTCCGCCCTCGATGAGATAATCCACATTCAGACCCTTGAAGATCTCTGCGAAGCCCTCACCCACAGAAACACTGATAAAGCCAACCTCTTTTGCAGGCTCAGCCTTCTTCTCCTCCGCCTGCTGTGCTGCCACCTTTTCTGCATCCTTGATCAGACGCTCCTGGTGCTCCTCGCGCATGTTGTCGATCTTCATGCGGGTAAGAGAACCGAATGTCAGCGCTTTCTGGATTGCAAGACCCGGATCATTGGTATGTACGTGGACCTTAACGATCTCATCATCAGCAACCACAACCAGAGAATCACCCAGGGAGAGAAGATATTCCTTAAAGCCCTTCTCCTGCTCCTCGGTAAATGTATCATTCAGCATGATAATAAACTCGGTACAGTATCCGAATTTGATTTCTTCCTCTGTCTCTTTGGAAATCTTGACAAATTCAGATCCGCTCTTCTCCTGCTGGAAATCAAGATCGATTTCTTTTCCGCAGAACACGTCAAAGGCACCCTGGCATACAGTGATCAGTCCCTGTCCGCCGGAATCCACTACACCTGCCTCCTTCAGAACCGGAAGCATCTCCGGAGTCTGGGAGAGCACATACTCGCCATGTTTCAGAACAGCCCCAAGGAACTCCTCAAGGGACATATCCTCCTCTGCCAGCTCCACAGCCTTATCAGCAATTCCTTTGGCAACTGTCAGGATTGTTCCCTCCTTTGGCTTCATAACTGCCTTGTAGGCAGTCTCTGTAGCTTTAACAAGGGCCTCCGCAATGGCAGGTGCATCCGCCTCCTGCACCTCACGGATGGATTTTGTAAATCCACGAAGCAGCTGAGAAAGAATAACTCCTGAGTTTCCTCTTGCTCCTCGTAAGGAACCGGAGGAAATAGCTTTTGCCAGAGAAGTCTTGGTAACCTCCTGGAGATTGTTTACCTCTTTCACAGCCGACATAATGGTCATTGTCATATTTGTTCCTGTATCACCATCCGGTACAGGGAAAACATTCAGTTCATTGATCCACTCTTTTTTCACTTCCAGATTCTTGGCACCTGCCAGAAACATCCGTGAAAGGAGAGCAGCATCGATTGTATTTACAGACACGTTCAGTATCCTCCTCTTCTATCAGTCAATAACGCGAACGCCTTCAACCAGAATGCGTACATTATCTACTTCCATTCCTGTAAACTCTTCAACTTTATATTTAATGCTGTCCATCAGATTAACGGAAACAGCAGAAATGCTGACACCATACGCCACGATCACATGGAAATCGATGGAAATCTTATTATCTTCAATCGCAACGTTAATACCCTGCTTGATATTATCTCTCTTCAGCAGCTTTACAATGCCGTCCTTCACATTCACTGTTGCCATACCAACAATACCAAAACACTCAACTGCAACAGAACCGGCATAAGTAGCAATGACATCTGAATTAATAACGATCTCACCATATTCAGTGCTTACCCTAGCTTTCATGTCATTCACTCCTTCCTATAATATTGATCTCTGTATCATTACCATCTTGCACAATGGGCAGACTGCGGTTATAATTATACAGACTTACAGATAGTATAACCGATTATGACGTAAAATGAAACATGAAAATATGGGAAAATGCTTTTCCGGAATTTTTCTGCAATTTCCACTTGCCAAACCGGTTTTCATCTGTTAGAATAACCTATGTTGCGAGCCTTGATTGAATTGGCTCAATTATTTTTCATTGGAGGTGCAGTTATGGCAAAATGTGCAATCTGCGAAAAAGGCGTTTACTTTGGTAACAACGTGAGCCATTCTCATAGAAGATCTAATAGAATGTGGAAATCCAACGTGAAGTCTGTTCGTGTAAAAACTGAAGGCGGAAACCAGAGAATGTACGTATGTACTTCCTGCTTAAGAGACGGCAAAGTTGAGCGTGCTTAATCTTAGTTTCAAAACTGAAGTGTGAGTATAAGAGAATTGTCTTATGGCAATTCTCTTTTTTCACGTTACAGGGATTTTTCCGTTCAGAAACAGGGAACTCTTCGGACTGGATTCAAGTCGACGCTTGCGGAGACTTGGCGCGCGATTCTGGTCAGCTTTAGCTGACATCTTCCTATCAGAATCGCTGCGCATCCTCGCGGAGCGTTTTATCTCAGTCGGAGATTGGACTCCCACTGAGACTAATTTGTCAATGCTCACCACCTATAGAGGTGGGAGTCTTCTCCACTGAGATAAAAAAGGAGCCTCCACTCTGGTGGACGCTCCTTTTTTGTTTCAATACTATACCGTTGTATTCCCCTTATATTGGAGTTCTTCTCTTTTATCTCTTAGAGAATCAGAACATTCCTGTCAGTTCTCCTCTGCCTCATGGATCATATCCTCCACATCGTCAAGGGTAACCTCATCTCCATTTCTGTGAGTAAAACGATTTACCAGATCCGGTATCATATCCAGCACCTTTGTAACGGCATCCTGACTTTTCACACTGACCATGCGAATCCCGCTTCCATTGATCACAAGGATGGCACTGGGAGTGATCTTCGCACCCATACCGCCACTGGCTTTCTGTTTTGCATTCTCTCCAAATGCCCCTGCTCCGACTCCGAAGGAAACATCTGCCAGAGGAAGAAGAATGTTCTCTCCCGCATGGATGGGCTCTCCCACCACGGTTTTCGTTGTCAGAAATCCGTCCATCCCCTTCAGCAGCGATTCTACGGTTGAATTAAATGTATTTTTATCAGCCATTACCATGCCTCCTTACGTCGTACTAGCTTTATTACTTTTCTGATCTGTCTGTTCAGGATCATTCTGATTCCGTGAAAAAGCACCGTGGCCAGTCTGATCCGTCCCTTCAGCGAAAGATCCCCATTCAGGACTGCCTCCTCAAAATCAGGTCTGATCCGCAGTTCTCCCGGAAGAACAGGATACACAGCTGCAACAGCAGCCAGAATTTCACCGGTGGTTCCGGGATCCCCTGTTCCGTATTCCACTTCTCCCCACAGCTTCCGGGGAAGAATGTGGCGCAGTACTGCAATCAGCTCGTTCCCTGCCACAGTAACCGCCTCCCTGACTGTCCTGGATTGAAGCAGCTTTCTGCCGCGATCCACCTTTTCTTTCAGCTGTTCTGCACTGGTTAAAACTGATTTCGCTTTTTCCAGGGCCGCCTGCAGCTGCCTTTTCACCTTCCCTGGCACCTGGCCAAGACGTTTTATCCGATTTGTAAAACCGGTCTTTTTCTTTCCGTTCTCACCGCTTGGCAGTACTTCTTCCGGCGAAGGTGTTTTCGTCTCCGGCTCTGTCTCCTCTTCCGGCAGATTCATTTCCGTCTCCGGCTCAGACTTCTCTTCCAGCAGATCCTTTTCTTCCTCCGACTCAGACTTCTCTTCCGGTAGATTCATTTCCGTCTCCGGTTCAGACTCTTCCTTTCTGTTTTCCAAAGAAGCAGTCTCTTCCCTCTGAACACTGTGTTTTTTCTTTTCCGCTTTTTTCTTTTTTATCCACTCCAGAAGCCTGAGAACAGGAATCCACAGGATCCGAAGCTCATAGGACAGCTTCTTCTCTTCCCAGGCAACCTGTACAGAAAATCCACGAAACAGCCAGGATACAGTGCCCTCCGCCGCCAGCTCTTTCTCCTGTTTTCTGACTCTTCCCCTGTAGCGTACAGGTACAAACAGAATCAGCAAAAGAAGCAGAAGAATCATTCCAAGAATCCCCAGAAGAAGCTTTCCAATGACAGCCAGAATACTCAATAGTATGTGCAGCATATCCGTCTCACCTTTTCTGTTCAGCCCTCTGTCTGATAAATTCCAGCACCTGGGCGTCGCCGGTGGCCTCATAGGTCTCCCGGGTGATGTCCATCAGAACCTCAATAGCCTCTTCATAACCAAGAGCCATGCCCACCACTGGCGGCAGAAGCCTGTGAACCCGTTCCATCAGGATGCATTTGCTGTCAATAATATCCAGCTGATCCACTCCGTTAGCCGCCTCTGTGATCAGGTAGAGTCCGGGATAAAACCTTCCTCTGTTCACCTGAGCCATCAGTTTTCTCTTTTTCTTCCGGGCCTTCTCGCCCAGATAGAGCCTGGGATACCATTCTGCCATATGCACCTCCGGAAAACGCCTTTGCTATTCCCACATATTTGCCTTTTTCAGATTTGTATACTCTTTATACGCCTTTTCCAGCATCTGTCTCTCATTGGCAAACTTAAGAAGATGAAACGCCTCATGGTATTTATAATACCCTGAATCCACGAAATACTCTTCTCTCTGGGGTTTACTGTAATAACTGTCAGCAGCCATCAGAAACCAGTGAACCTTTTTCTCCACTGTATCCTCAGGTACAGAAAAACTATAGCGACTGACTCCCACATACTTCACAATTCTCGCACGGACACCAGTCTCCTCAAAGACTTCTCTGATGGCAGTCTCCTCAAATGTTTCTCCGTCCTCAACAGTTCCCTTTGGCAGTACCCATCCTTCGTACTTATTCTTGTAACTCTTATACAGAGTCAGAATCTTTCCTCTGAATATCACCACTCCGCCACAGCTAGTTGCTTCTATCATATTGCAATCCCTCCTGTAATGCGTGTGTCTACGGTCCCCTCCCGCCGTTCAGACTTACAAATTGTCCGAAAAGCTCTCCTGTCAGAAAAGACCTGCAACTGCCTATAAGTATAACCCTTTTTCAGACTTTTCGCAACAGCCCTCAGTTCCCAAAACGAGACTGAAAGATGTGTTTCGCCACAGGCACTGCAGGATATACTCCGTTGCCTCCGTCTTCCACGATCACCGCCACAACGATGTCTCTGTCTCCTGTTTCAGAAAAGCCCACAAACCAGGAATGCGCTGTATCCTCCTCCAGATTGCCGTACTGGGCGGTACCGGTCTTTCCTGCCACCTGGTAGCTCAGATCAGAAAGCCCCACAGCAGTTCCGTGATTCACAACTCCTCTCATCAGCTCTGTAAGGGCAGCCGCCTCCTGATGACTCATCACGGTGCCAAGGGACTGGACCTTTTCAGCCTTTACAGTGTCCCCTTCATAATTGATCACACCCCTTACAAAGCCCGGTTTCATCATCTCACCGCCGGCATAGACAGCCTGAGCCACCATTGCCATCTGGACAGGTGTGACAAGAGTATCCCCCTGTCCAATGGCCGTCTGCATGGCCAGCTCCACACCATCTCCCTTTTTGAAGGAATATCTGCTTTTTGCATTGGGCAGAAGCAGATCAGGATCACTGTTAAACAGAAGACTTTCTGCCGCCTCCTTCAGGGAAGACTGATCCATAAGCTGAGTGATCATATAGGAAAAAGCACAGTTACAGGAATTTGCAAATGCTGCCTCAAAATCCTCTGCGCCATGAACAGAACCGTCCACACAATGGATGGTAAATCCTCCCTGCGTATAGGTTCCGGTGCACTCAAAACTGAAATCCTCAAAACCACCATGCTCACGAAGATATGCCAGTGCGGTAATGATCTTAAAGGTGGATCCCGGAGGATACAGACCCTGAAGTGCTCTGTTCAGAAAAGGACTGCCTGATTCATCAGAATTCAGTTCCTCCCAGTCCTCAGCAACCCTGTTGGGTTCAAAGCCCGGATTACTCACAGAGGCCAGCACTTCTCCGGTCAGAGCATCCATCACCACAGCTGCACCATAGTGGCCTCCCAGCCCCTCATAGGCAGCCTGCTGCAGGGCCACATCCAGAGTGGTCACCACATTGTCTCCTTTGTTTTTCACCCCTTCAATCTCATTCTGCATCTGCTCCATTAGATCTGCATGACTTTCCAGAAGGCGATAACTCTGCACTGCCTCCAGTCCACTTCCGCCATAATCTGAATAGCCCACCACATGGGAAAACAGGCTTCCGTAGGGATACACCCGGATCTCTGTTCCATCCTCTGCCACCTGGGTTTCAGCCAGCACAGTGCCGTCAGCTGCCAGAACAGAGCCCCTTGTTACATTGTTCTCTTTCCGTATCTCACGCTGGTTATAGGGACTGGAAAGCAGTTTTTTACTCTGCTCCACCTGAAAATAGACCATATAGCCGATCATTGCCACAAAAAGGCACATACAGAGATACGCTACAATCTTATACGGTTTACCAGTGGATACTCTTTTCCGTTTCTTCGTTGATTCTCTGTTCGAGGTCCTCCGGTACTCCTGACTGTTCCACTCGTCGTTTTTCCTCTTCATATTTTCTCTGCTGCTCCTCTAATCTCTGTCTGCGGATCCACTGATCCTTCAGCTCCCGCTCTCTTTCTGCAGGATCCATATATTCCTGAGTTCTCAGCTCCTGCATATCATATAAAGGCCTTGTACTCTGATCCTGACCACCATATGCCGTTCCCGGTCTCTGGCCCTGCTCAACATATGCTGCTCCTGGTCTCTGACCCTGCTCCCGGGCTTCTCTCTGCTGTCTTGCTGCTGCAGCCTGTCTTTTTCTTCTGATGAAGCGCAGTGCATCATCCTCATCCTCCCGAAGGATATAAAGTCCCTGAATAATGGAGATCATAAAGATGGTACACATAACAGAACTTCCGCCATAGCTCACCAGAGGAAGGGTAACACCTGTCATGGGGATAAACTTTGTTGTACCTCCGATGGTAAGGAACACCTGGAAACAGTACTCCGTTCCAAGACCAATAGCCACCAGCTTGTAGAAGGGCTCCTTAAGCTTCATGGAGATATTGACAATCAGAAAATACATACCCATGCAGAGGAGGATCAGACAGATTCCAAAAAGAATTCCCATCTCCTCACAGATTGCCGCATAGGTAAAATCCACCCTTGCCAGAGGGATCATCTCCGGGGAACCCAGAAAGAGTCCTGTTCCGAACCATCCTCCGGCACATACACCGAAAAGAGCCTGGACGATCTGATAGCCTGTACCCTGATAATCAGCAAAAGGATCTCTCCATACATGGAAGCGGACTCTGATATGACTGAAAAGCTTATAGGCAACCACTGAGGCTGCACCCATTCCGCCCAGACCCAGGGCTGCATAGCCCGCCTTTCCGGTGGCCACATAGACCATAACCACGTAGGCCATAAAATAGATCAGCGCCGCTCCAAGATCCTTGGATAATACAAGAATAATCACATGGAGAGCTGCCACTCCTGTTGTAATGGCCACCTGTCTGAAATCAGTTACCTCCCGCAGCATGCCTGCAATGAAGAATACGAAGGTAATCTTCACAAACTCGGAAAACTGGAAGGTGATACCTCCAATCTCGATGGACAGATTGGCGCCTCCGCTCACCTTGGACAGAGCAAGAACTGCCGTCAGAAGCAGGATGCCCACCACTCCATAGACCCAGGGGATCTGTCTGATAAACCGTACCTTTCTTACGATTACCGGTATCAGCATAGACAACGTGGTGGATACAGCCACGATCAGAAGCTGCTTGATGGCATAGCTGATTCCCAGTCTGGTCTGGATCACAAAGCCCACAGACAACAGCATACACATGGTATTCACCAGAATCAGGGAGGCTCTTCTGTACACCAGCCTGTACATTGCCTGAACAAGAAGGATATAGATGATCACTCCCAGATAGATCATGACCATCTCCGTCTGTTCCTTCACCAGAAACATTACCACATAGGCAAGAAAATTAAAGAACAGCATCAGAATGATCTGCTTGCGCATGATTCTTGTTTTCGCCTCTTCATTCTTATATTTCAATACCATAAAGGTTTCCAGCGTAAAAAGAACCATGATCAGCAGAAGCAGATATTTCGATACTTCAACAACGATTTTTACCATAGTTTATTCTACTCCTCGTTTAAAATGCCCTCTTGTTGATTCTGGAAGGTTTTCGCCGCCTTCCTCTCTTCCCTTCACAAATACATTTACACAGGCCTTCACAACAGAAGCAGCTTCCTTTCCTCTCTCCGTTGTGAGATGTACTCGCAGAGATGCTGCTCCCAGAGCGCGAACCCGATCTGCATCCTTAAGCAGACTGGTGGGAAGACTGTTGTAGATCACATTGTAGCAGCTGTCACAGACGCAGCGCACCGGGAAGGTCATTCCCTTTCTGTCCTTCAGACTCAGTGAAGCAAAGGCCCTTGTGCACTGATCCATATTTTTCTTCAGGCACTGGGCAGTAATCATCATAGGTGTACGTCCGTAGACCACCAGCTCACTGCAGCTGTTATCCCGGTCTCTGATCTCCCTTGCATTCAGTTCCACAGGAACTGTATCCAGGGCAAATCCATTGCCTCTGTAGAAACTCTGGGCCTGACTGTTCAGTGTGTAGATGCAGTAATCCAGCATACAATGCTCCGCCAGACCCTGCATTTTCATCCGGGCGGCAGATTCAGGACTTCTCACCACAAAGCAGTCCACACCCAGCTCCAACATCTCTTTAAGACAGTTTTTATACCAGTCATCCTCCCGGCCCCTGACCATATAGGGCAGCGCGATCCGAAGCTTCACAGCCTTCAACTCTGCCAGGAGCTGCTTCACAGACTCCAGAGGCTTTTTCCTGTCAAGAAAGCTGATGGGAACACAGATTCCGGTGATTCCAGGAATACCGCAGACGCTTTTCAGCTGCTCTTCCGTTTCTGTCATCACCCAGAGTCCCTCTGTCTGTCTGTCTTTTCCAATCTCCGGAGAACTCAGTTCCACCGCCTGCTGATCCGGAGCATTTCTGGCAAATGATGCAGCAAGAGCCTGATCCAGCTGCTCCATTCCCTCTCTTCTCAGCTCATTCAGCAGCTGCATAGGAACAAAGAGATCCTCATCCATCTCAATTTCAAGGGTATCAAAGAAAAATGGTGCATTGCCCGTCTTATGAAGCTGGGCAGTTACCCTCTCTCTGGATACCGGCTGATTCTGAGCCTTCTGAATCCCCGCCTTCTCCACAACGGCCTGACAGTCCTCCAGCAGCAGCACCAGTCTGGCAGGCTCTCCGTAATGCAGTGTAAGATATCCCTGCATACCTCTCTGAAGTTTTTTCCCCTTCCAGTCCTTTCTGATCTTTTCATAAAGAAGATTGCTGTTTTTCTGTTTTGCATCTGTCAGCTTTGCATTTTTCAGAGCCATCATATGCTTTCCGTTGCGCACCTTAAAATAGCTCTGATGAAAACCATCTCTGTTAAAGAGATCATACAGCAGGTCCATATCCTGCTTTTCCACTCTGAATTTCTCCGGATATTCAGCAAGAAAATCCAGATATTTTCTGTACACAGAGACAACACCCGCTGTGTACTCCGGCTTTTTCATTCGACCCTCGATCTTCAGGGAACAGACTCCTGCATCCAGAATCTCCGGCAGCAGTTCAAGGGTACACATATCCTTTGTATTCAGCGGATAGGCCGTATTTGGTCCGTTCAGTCTCTTTCCCTTTTCATAGACCTCGTAGGGCAGACGGCAGGTTCCGGCACATCTTCCCCTGTTTCCGCTTCGCCCACCGATGAGACTGCTCATCAGGCACATTCCAGAATAGCTGTAGCAGAGCGCTCCGTGAATGAAGCACTCAATTTCCAGGCCAGTGGTTTTATAGATTTCCCGGATTTCTTCCAGTGACAGTTCTCTGGCAGGTACCACTCGAGTAAGTCCCTCCTGCTTCATCAGCTCCGCCGAAGCAGCTCCTGAAATTGCCATCTGAGTGCTGCCGTGTACCGGAAGCTCAGGAAACCAGGTGCGCAGTGCGTGCACCACTCCCAGATCCTGCACAATCACACCGTCCAGTCCCTCTCTGTAATAGGGCAGAAGATACCGGTACAGTTCTTCCTCCAGCTCCTGCTCCTTCAGCAGCGTATTCACTGTCATATATAATTTCTTATCCTGGCGATGCACCAGGTCAATGGCTCTGCAAAGATCTTCCTCATTCAGATTATCTGCATATGCCCTTGCTCCAAATTTTGCCCCTCCCAGATACACTGCATCTGCTCCGGAAATCAGAGCCGCTTCCAGTGCCTCAAAGGAGCCGGCAGGAGCCAGTAATTCTGCATTCATATGTTATCTCCTTTTAGTTCTCCATTAAGAGAAAAAGAGACTGCCCATTCGAAATACGATCAGCAGCCCCTCTACTATCTATCATTATTTTAACAGTTCTTCCATTTCCTGATTCAAACGCTCAATCTGCTCCTTCAGTACAGCATTCTCCGCCAGGAGCTGTTCGTTCTCCTCCTTCAGCTGATCCACCTGAATCTGAGCGGCGATCAGATCATGCTTGATATCATATGCCTCTCGGTCTCTGGACTCCATATCCGCTTCCACGGAATCGGCACGTTTTTTTGCCTTGAAATAATCATCTGCAATATTCAGCGCCAGAAGTGTGGACTTTGTATCCGGTGACTGTCTGTTATAGCCGGACAGCGCGTGAAGATCCTCGATTTTATTATTAAGATAGGATGCCACTCTCTGCAGATACTCTTCACTTTCATATCCGCACAGGGTAACGATCTTTCCGTCAATCAGAACTTTTATTGTATTCTTAGAAGCCATATATACCTCTCTCCTCTGTGTGTTCTGTTTCTAATATACCGTACTTTCTGTTGGAAAACAACTGGCATTTCCTGAAATCTCAGCCCGCCTGTCTAATCCTCCCGGGGCTTTTGAATTCCCAGATGGACATAGGCCGCATCCGCTGCCACACGCCCCCTTGGAGTTCTGTTCAGAAAACCATTCTTGATCAGATAGGGTTCATATACATCCTCAATGGTGCCACTGTCCTCTCCAATGGCAGCCGAAAGGGTATCCAGGCCCACCGGACCTCCACCAAATTTCTCAATGATGGTGCGCAGAAGCATTCTGTCTGTCTGATCCAGACCGCATCTGTCCACCTCCAGAAGATCCAGGGCAAGGGAAGCCACCTCCCCTGTGATATGACCGTCATACTGAATCTGGGCAAAATCTCTGACACGCTTCAGCAGTCTGTTGGCAAGACGGGGAGTACCCCTGGAACGCTTTGCCATCTCTGCCGCTCCCTCTTCATCAATCTCCACTCCCAGCACCCCTGCTGAATTTTTGATGATCTGTCCCAGTTCCTGGGGGGTATAAAATTCCAGATGATGGATTACGCCAAAACGATCCCGCAGCGGGGCTGTCAGAAGTCCCGCTCTTGTGGTTGCACCCACCAGAGTAAAGCGTGGCAGATCCAGTCGCATGGAGCGGGCAGAGGAGCCCTTACCGATCATAATGTCAATGGCATAGTCCTCCATTGCCGGATACAACACCTCCTCCACCTGACGGTTCAGCCTGTGAATCTCATCCACAAAAAGCACGTCTCCGTCCTGGAGACCATTCAGGATTGCCGCCATCTCTCCCGGTTTTTCAATGGCAGGACCTGAGGTCACCTTCAGATGGGTGCCCATCTCATTGGCGATAATTCCCGCCAGAGTGGTCTTACCAAGTCCCGGAGGTCCATAAAACAGCACATGGTCCAATACATCTCCTCGCTGCTTAGCCGCCTGGATGTAAATCTTCAGATTCTTTTTTGCCTTCTCCTGTCCAATATACTGATCCAGTGTCTGAGGTCGGAGACTGCCCTCGATCCGACGATCCTCCGCCATAACATCTGTTGTTATTATTCGTTTCTTTTCCATACTCGTCCTCTGCAGCCTTCTCCTTCATCAGAAAATATATTTCAGGGCCTGCTTCAGGATCATCTCTGAATCCATGGAAGCATCCGCACCAACTCTCTTCACCGCCTGCAATGCCTCTGTGCCGGAATATCCCAGCGCCACCAGTGCCTGTACTGCATCTGCCTCCGCTTCCTTATCTGCTCCCGCATCATCAGAATGGAGTTCCTCTGCTCCACCAGCCCCAAGCTTTTTCTCAAATGCTTCCTCAAGGCTGAATTTATCCTTCAGCTCCAGGATCAGCTTCTGAGCTGTTTTCTTTCCGATTCCCGGCGCCTTGGAAATAGCTGCCGCATCATCGGAGAGCACAGCAAACCGGAGGGTGTCAGCGGAAAGGGTGGAAAGAATACCAAGAGCCGCCTTGGGCCCCACACCATTTACTCCCAGCAAAAGCTTGAACACCTGCAGATCGTCTCTTGTAAGAAACCCAAACAGAGTAATGGCATCCTCCTTCACATTCATATAGGTAAAAATCTTCCTTTTTTCCCCGGTACACACCCTGTCCAGACAGGAGGCCGGCATGAGGATCCTGAAACCGACCCCATCCCTGTCCAGATACAGACAGTCTGCCTCTATCTCTTCTATTGTTCCTTTAATATATCCAATCATTTTCAATCTCCTGTATCCATACCCTGCCCCTTCTGATTCCAGGACTGAAATCGGGCATCCTCTTCCAGGGTATATTTATGATATCGTATCACAAGAACAAATGTTTGGCAACCAGAACAATAGGAAGATGTCCTCTCTTTGCAATCCCTCCTGCTTTCTGCTAGGATGAGAGCAAGGAGGATTAACCATATGATCATACAGACACATACACTGAAGCAGGACATACTTCCCTTCCCTGCGGAAGCATTTCCCACTGATGCCCTGTTTTTTGATATTGAGACCACCGGTCTCTCCCATCGCACCTCCCATCTGTATCTGGTGGGTGCCATCTATAAAAAAAATGAAGAATTTCTGCTGACCCAGTGGTTTCTCCAGCGTCCCTCTGAGGAAAAACAGCTGCTGGAGGAATTTGCTGAGCTTCTGAAGGAGTTCTCTTCCGTGATCCACTATAACGGTCAGTCCTTTGACATCCCTTATCTCCAGGACAGATGCGCCCACTGGCAGCTGCCGGATCCATTTTCAGATGACTCCGGCATCAGAAGCACGGACCTGTACCGGGAACTGCGTCCCATGAAACAGCTGTTTTCCCTGTCCTCCATGAAACAGAAGGATATGGAGACTTTCCTGTGCTGTCACCGGCAGGACCAGTTCAGCGGAAAGGAACTGATCCAGGTATATCACACCTATCTGCAGACTGCAGGGGAAGAGGAGCTGAAGCTTCTGCTGCTTCATAATCACGATGATCTGCTGGGAATGCTGCCCATCTACCAGCTGTATATCTTTCTGAAAACGCTGAAAGAGAAGCCGCTTCAGCCCTCCCTCCGTTTGCAGCAGAATCTTCTGATTCTGGAAGCCCATACAGAGCTTCCCTGTCCTGCAATGCTGAAGATAACCCGGGAGGATCTCTCCCTTTCCATCAAAGAAAACCGCATTCTGGTTACCCTTCAGGGATATCAGGGCTGTTTCCGCCATTACTACAGCAATTACAGGGACTATTTCTATCTCCCTCTGGAGGACACTGCCATCCACAAAAGTGTTGGCATCTATGTGGATCCCTCCTGTCGGGAGAAAGCCAGAGCAGATACCTGTTACACAAAAAAAGAGGGCCTCTTCTTCTTCCAGCCCACCCCCCTGTTCCTGCCTGATTTCCGCCAGGACAGGAGAAAGGGTCCCTCCTTTTTCCTGGCTGAGCAGCCACAGCAGAATCCGGAGCTGCTGCCTCTCTATCTGCAGGAGCTTCTGCTCTTTATTTTGCACCGGTAAAGAAGCAGAAAACCAGATCGCTCTTTTCCAAAAACACAAAAGGGAGTTGTCAAAAGACAACTCCCTAAGTGTTTGTATTCGATTGGAAATTACTCCTCTACTGGAGCCTCCTCAGCTGGAGCAGCTTTCTCAAGAGCTTTCATGCTCAGAGAAATTTTCTGATCCTCTCCGTTGAAATCAACAACCTTAGCCTCGATTACCTGTCCTGCAGACAGTACATCAGCTGGTTTCTCAACGTGCTCTCTGGAGATCTGAGAAACATGAAGAAGTGCGTCAACACCTGGCTCAAGCTCTACGAATGCACCGAACTCAGTCATACGAGCAACTTTACCCTCAACAATGTTTCCTACAGCATATTTCTGATCTGCGTTCAGCCATGGGTTCTGATCGTCAAATTTCAGAGACAGAGCAACTTTTGTACCGTTGATCTCTTTGATCAGTACGTTCAGAGTCTCACCAACTTTGAGAACTTTCTTAGGATTCTCAACACGTCCCCAGGACATCTCAGAGATGTGAAGCAGTCCGTCTACGCCACCGAGATCGATGAATGCACCGAAATCTGTAACATTTTTAACAGTACCCTCAACAACATCACCAGCCTGGATGCGTGAGAACAGCTCCTCCTGAAGTTTAGCTTTCTCAGCAACGATCAGCTGTTTTCTGTCGCCGATGATTCTTCTTCTTCTTGGGTTGAACTCTGTGATCACGAAGCTGATCTCCTGATCAGCGTATTTGTTGAGATCTCTCTCATACATATCAGATACAAGGCTAGCTGGGATGAATACTCTTGTCTCCTCAACAGTAACGCTAAGTCCACCGTTAAGAACCTGAGTAACTTTAGCTGTAAGAACCTCTTTGTTCTCAAATGCTTCCTCAAGTCTCTTGTTGACTTTCTCTGCAGCGAGTCTCTTGTAGGTCAGAAGAACCTGTCCCTCGCCATCATTTACTTTCAGTACTTTTACTTCCATCTTATCACCAGGCTGTGCAACAGTGGTCATATCGATGGTAGAATCATTGGAATACTCATTCTTGGTAAGAATTCCGTCTGCTTTGTATCCGATATTCAGGATCAGCTGATTCGGTTTAGCATCGATAACGGTTCCTTCTACGATCTCACCATTTCTGATGGTCTTTAATGATTCTTCTAACATCTGTTCAAAACTTAATTCTGACATTTTTTTGAACCTCCTCAATAATTTTATTTGGGGTAGATGCCCCCGCTGTAATACCTACATGACAAAAAGATTGAAAAGGCTTGGAATCCAAATCAACGAGTGTCTCTATAAAGTAAGTATTGTCACACGATTCCCTGCAGATCTCGTACAATTTCTGGGTATTGGAGCTGTGTCTGCCGCCAATCACCAGCATTGCATCTGAAGCAGCTGCAATCCTTCGTGCCTCTGCCTGCCGCTCTTCGGTAGCGTTGCAGACAGTATTAATAACAGTACTATCATAAAACTTTTTGCAAAGAATTTCAACCAATTCTTCAAATTTCCTGTAATTAAATGTTGTTTGTGCGACAAAAGTTACAAAGGTATCCTGAGATATGGGAAGAGAGTCCAGTTCTGTCTTATCTGACACCACAAATACCGGGCCAGAAGCCCATCCACAGATGCCCTCCACCTCTGGATGGGAGGCATTTCCGGCAATGATCACCGTTCTTCCCTTTCTGCCCTCCTCCTCCACGATCCTGTGGATTTTTTTTACAAAAGGACAGGTGGCATCCACCAGTGTAAGACCATTGGCTACAATCTTCTCCTGGACTCTTCTGGAAACACCGTGGGAGCGAATGATCACAGTCCCTTCTCTGATCAGCTCCAGCTCCTCCTCTGAACGGATCACCTGTACTCCCTTGTCCTCCAGATCAGACACCACCTGATCGTTATGGATGATGGGACCAAAGGTATACACACTTCCCTTTGCCTCCTCAGCCTGACGATATACGGTTTCCACTGCACGCTTTACACCAAAGCAGAAACCAGCTGTTTTTGCAACTGTAACCTCCATACAGACCTTCTCCTCTTCTGCTGCTCCCCTGTTCCGCCAGAAAAGCAGACCTTTCATTATTCCTGATTCATTCTCTCCCTTGCCAGCGATACGATCTTTTCCACCACCTGCTCTGCAGTCAGATCTGAAGAATCCAGATACACCGCATCCTCCGCCTGGCAGAGAGGAGCAATCTCTCTGTGCATGTCCTGATAATCTCGCTGCTCAATGTCCGCTGCGATCTCAGCAAGATCCGGGTCCTGACCCTTATTCTTCAGCTCCAGATATCTTCTTCTGGCACGTTCCTCCACACTGGCGGTGAGGTAAACCTTCAGAGGTGCTTCCGGAAGTACAGCGGTACCGAT
The DNA here is from genome assembly GCA_030526405.1 of Lachnospiraceae bacterium. Classification (GTDB taxonomy): domain Bacteria; phylum Bacillota; class Clostridia; order Lachnospirales; family Lachnospiraceae; genus JAKSRN01. Next base: position 105,022 of record JAUNCZ010000003.1, read on the forward strand.
ATCTCTTCCGTCCATCACCACATTCTGCACCTTTGCAATTTCCTGCTGCATGCTGGTAAGCTTACGTCTCACACTGCCGTAAGCGCTGGTTTTTGAAGCCAGCATTCCTGCCTTTTCCGCACGTACAGCAGTTGTAACATCCTCCCCGTTCAGGAAAATGTGCTGTGATCCCTCCTGATGGGCAATGGTAACACTGGCCCCCGGACAGGCACTGTCAATGGCAGATTCATCATCCAGATCAATGCCAAGGGAGTCAAAATACAGACCCATGGCACGATACATGGCACCTGTGTCAATGTAGATAAACTGAAGGGCTGCGGCAACCGCCTTAGCCACGGTACTTTTTCCCGCTCCTGCAGGACCATCCAATGCAATCTGAAAACTCATTTCTCTATCCTCTTTCTGATAATCTTACTGCTCCGCCATAGCCTGGGCCGCTGTATGTGCTGTAGACCAGGCAATCTGGAGATTGAAACCTCCTGTCACAGCGTCCAGATCCAGCACCTCACCGGCAAAATACAGGCCGCTGATCAGGCGGGATTCCATGGTAGAAGGATTTACCTCCTTCACCTTCACACCACCCTGGGTGATAATTGCCTCATTATAGCCTCTTGTTCCCACAATACTGAAGGGAAATGCCTTCACCACATCCACAAAATGCTCTCTCTGCTCTCTGGTAACAGTATTATTCACTGTATAGGGCTCAATTCCACCCAATTCCAGAATCACAGGGATCATCTTTGAGGGAAACAGATTGGGCATGATATTTCTGAACTGTTTATTGGGGGCCTCCTCAAATTCCCGCACAAGACGGGCAGACAGCTGCTCCTTTGTAAGAGCCGGCTTCAGATCCAGTACAGCCTGAAGGTCCGTTTTTTCCAGTGTTTTTGCCACATAGGAGCTGGCCTTCAGTGCCAGAGGACCGCTGACTCCAAAATGAGTAAACAGCAGCTCTCCAAACTCATCAAACAGCTTTTTCTTGCCATTTTTGATGGTGAGGGTGACATTTTTCAGGGACAGTCCCTGCATTCTTGTAATATATTCCTCTCCTGTCACAAGGGGTACAAGAGCCGGGCGAATATCCGTCACGGTGTGACCAGCCTCCCGGGCAAAGCGATAGCCATCCCCTGTGGCACCGGTGGTCTGGTAGGAAAAGCCTCCTGTGGCAATCAGCACAGCATCTCCCTCCTGATCCGGTCCGTTCTGCAGTCTGATTCCCCGCACAGCCGTTCCGTCCTCATTCAGAAGCAGTCCCTCCACCTTGCTGTTCAGATGGATCTTCACATTCAGCTCCTTCATTCTACGCTCCAGGGCACGAATGATGTCTGAGGAATGATCCGATGCCGGAAATGCCCTGTCACCTCGCTCCACCTTTGTCTGCACTCCCAGATTTTCAAACAGCTCAATGGTCTGCTGATTGGTAAATCCATAAAAGGAGCTGAACAAAAACTTGGAATTGGTTACCACCGAAGCAAACAGATTTTCCATCTCACAGGCATTGGTAAAATTGCATCTGCCCTTTCCCGTAATATAAATCTTTTTTCCCAGCTTTTCATTCTGCTCATATACATGAACCTTTAATCCGGCCTCTGCCGCAAATACGGCCGCTGCCATTCCCGCAGCACCGCCGCCGATAATCAAAACCTTTGTCATCTAAGCTTCTCCGACTTTCTTATTGTTTTTGCCTGATCTGATTCTTCATACTCTGATTCATCACTGTTATATACCTGATACTCATCCCAGATTCGCTCCATGGTCTCCAGGGTATGCAGAACCTCCTTCTGACTCTTCATGCAAAGGGCCACAAGAAGGGCATTGATGAGACTCAGGGGAGCCACAAGAGAATCCACGATGGATGCCATATCACTTCTTGCAATCAGGTTGCAGGAAGAATACTGATTCATAGGCGAATGGACACTGTCCGTTATGGTGATCACCTTTGCCTTCTGATTTCTGGCAAATTCCATGGCTTTCAGGGTGCGCATGGAATAACGCGGAAAGCTGATCCCAATGATCACATCCTTCTCATTGATCCTGACGATCTCCTCAAAAAGCTCACTGTAACTGCTGGCCCCCACCAGATGTACATCCGGCACGATCTGATTCAGATAATAGCTCAGGAATCCCGCAAGGGGAGCACAGCTTCTGATTCCCACAATATAGATATGTTCCGCCTCCAGAATCAGATTCACCGCCTGTGCAAATGCATTCCTGTCGGTCTGCTCCAGAGTCATCTTAATCTTGTCAATATCTGACTGGAGAACCGTATCCAGGATCCTGTCCTGCTCAATTCTGCCGAAACTCACTTCCATTCGCTGAACAGAATTCAGCTTGGTCATCACATGCTCCTGAAGAGCATTGTGAAACTGGGGAAATCCATCGTATCCCAGCAACACAGCAAAACGCACAGTGGTGGACTCACTGACATCCACCTGTTTGCCAAGCTTTGCCGCAGTCATGAAAACTGCCTGATCGTAATGATTAATAATAAAATTAGCCAGTCTTTTCTGGCCCTTACTCATTGAATTATACTGATTGTTTATTCTCGCAAATAAACTTCCGGATTGCTGCATGGCTAACACCTCGCTTTTTTCATTAGCTACCATTATACACCATTTTGCAAGATAAAACCATCCTTCTTGCAAATCCACGATTTAAACAATAAAACCATCACTTTTCCAAAAAAAGAGGGCTCAATCACAAATTCTGTGGGATTTAGGATTCCTCTCATAGCTCCGACGGC
>JAUNCZ010000036.1 GCA_030526405.1 Lachnospiraceae bacterium
GGCAACGAAAAGGGAAGAAATCTAGGAAATCGTTGCCCAGTAGCATAATTGCCCTGTGATTGTGGTGACCAGCTTATATGATGTAAGTTTTTACTAGGATAAGGATAGTACGAAAACACATATTTGAGAAGAGCCAAAATATTTGCTATCAACTATCGATAGAAGAAATATCATTGAAAAGAACACTATCGAAAAGAATACTATTGACAAGAAAACCATTGAAAAGAATATCACTGAAAAGAATACTATTAAAAAGAAAACTATTGAGAAGAGCATCCTTAAAACAGATATAAAAATGTAGTCAAAAAACAATTTAAAATAGTGATTGACAAATACTCCAATCTATTGTTTAATACATAATTAGAAATTTTGAAGTGGAGGAGAACAAAGATGTTCAATCAGGCATGTGTAATCAACGTGAATCAGATGAATTATCAGATGGGTTCTTTTTCCATTTCTTCTTTTTATTCCCGTTTTATTTTTGATTCAATTAAATATGTTTTATTTTTGTTTGCTTAATGTGGTTCGTGTTTTTTTTACACGGACCTTTTTCTTTGTGCCCCCATGGGGTCAGGGGATAAGGGAAATACTTCAAACAGAATGCTTTCACAGCAAAAAAACGGCTAATTGAATGGAAAATTTGTGTCTACCGGAAAAATTGACAAATTTTACTTGCAGTTGTAGACATATTTTTATTTTACAGGTTTTCCTGAAAAATGTATAATAAACTGGGATGATTACAAATACGTAATTTATTTAATCTAAGGAGGATATTTATTATGCCGAAGAGAACAGACATCAATAAAGTTCTTATCATTGGATCCGGTCCAATCATCATCGGACAGGCGTGTGAGTTTGACTACTCTGGAACTCAGGCTTGTAAAGCACTGAGAAATCTGGGATACGAGATCGTACTGGTTAACTCTAACCCTGCTACAATCATGACAGATCCGGAGATCGCTGATGTTACTTACATTGAGCCTCTTAATGTAAACCGTCTGGAGGAGATCATTGCTAAGGAGCGTCCTGATGCTATTCTTCCAAACCTGGGAGGACAGAGCGGACTGAACCTGTGTTCAGAGCTGAATCAGGCTGGTGTTTTAGATAAATATAATGTGAAGGTTATCGGTGTTCAGGTTGACGCGATCGAGCGTGGTGAGGACCGTATCGAGTTTAAGAAAACCATGGATGAGCTGGGAATCGAGATGGCTCGTTCTGAGGTTGCTTACTCTGTTGAGCAGGGTCTTGAGATCGCTGACAGACTTGGATACCCTGTAGTTCTTCGTCCTGCATACACCATGGGTGGTGCCGGCGGCGGTCTTGTTTATAACAAAGACGAGCTGAAGGTTGTTATGGCACGTGGTCTGCAGGCATCTCTGGTAGGACAGGTTCTGGTTGAGGAGTCCATCCTTGGCTGGGAGGAGCTGGAGCTTGAGGTTGTTCGTGACTCCGAGGGTAACATGATCACTGTATGCTTCATCGAGAATATCGATCCTCTTGGTGTTCACACAGGTGATTCCTTCTGTTCTGCACCAATGCTTACTATCTCTGAGGAGTGCCAGAAACGTCTTCAGCAGCAGGCATATGCAATCGTAGATAAAGTACAGGTTATCGGTGGAACAAACGTACAGTTTGCTCACGATCCAAAAACAGATCGTATCATCGTTATTGAGATCAACCCACGTACTTCCCGTTCTTCTGCACTGGCTTCCAAAGCTACAGGCTTCCCAATCGCTCTGGTATCCGCTATGCTGGCTTGTGGACTGACACTGAAAGACATCGAGTGTGGAAAATACGGTACACTGGATAAATACGTTCCAGACGGCGATTATGTAGTAATCAAATTTGCAAGATGGGCATTTGAGAAATTCAAAGGCGTTGAGGATAAACTGGGTACTCAGATGAGAGCCGTTGGTGAGGTTATGAGTATCGGTAAAAACTTCAAAGAGGCATTCCAGAAAGCTATCCGTTCTCTGGAGAATGGCCGCTACGGTCTTGGACATGCGAAAAACTTTGATTCCTGGACAAAAGAGAAACTGCTTGCTAAGCTGAGCACACCATCTTCTGAGCGTTACTTCATGATGTATGAGGCAATCAGAAAAGGTGCTACTGACGAGGAGATCTTCGCTGCAACAGCTGTTAAAGCATACTTCGTTCAGCAGATCCGTGAGCTGACACAGCTTGAGGATAAGATTCTGGAGAGCAAAGGTTCTCTTTCAGCTGACGAGATTCTGATCCAGGCTAAGAAAGACGGATTCTCAGATAAATACCTGAGCCAGCTGCTTGAGGTAACTGAGGAGGAGATCAGAAACAAACGTATCGCTCTCGGTGTTGAGGAGGCATGGGAAGGTGTTCATGTATCCGGAACAAAAGACAGCGCATACTACTACTCAACATACAACGCAGAGGACAAAAACCCGGTATCTGACAACAAGAAGATCATGATCCTCGGTGGTGGTCCAAACAGAATCGGACAGGGTATCGAGTTCGACTACTGCTGCGTACACGCTGCAATGGCACTGAAGAAGATGGGATTTGAGACCATCATCGTTAACTGCAACCCAGAGACAGTATCTACAGATTACGATACTTCTGACAAACTGTACTTCGAGCCTCTTACCCTTGAGGATGTACTGAGCATTTACAACAAAGAGAAACCTCTGGGTGTAATCGCACAGTTCGGTGGACAGACACCTCTGAACCTGGCTGCAGACCTGAAAAAATACGGCGTAAACATCCTGGGAACATCTCCAGAGGTTATCGACCTGGCTGAGGACCGTGATCAGTTCCGTGCTATGATGGACAAACTGGGAATCCCAATGCCAGAGGCTGGAATGGCTACAACAGTTGATGAGGCTGTAGCTATCGCTTCCAAGATCGGATATCCTGTAATGGTTCGTCCTTCCTACGTTCTTGGCGGACGCGGAATGGAAGTTGTTTACGATGATGAGGCAATGAAGGGCTACATGGAGGCAGCTGTAGGCGTAACTCCAGACCGTCCAATCCTGATCGACCGTTTCCTGAACCACGCTACAGAGTGTGAGTCAGACGCTATCTCTGATGGAAAACATGCATTTGTTCCAGCTGTTATGGAGCACATCGAGCTGGCAGGTGTTCACTCCGGTGACTCCGCTTGTATCCTTCCATCTGTACATATCTCTGAGAAAAATGTTGCTCTTATCAAAGAGTACACACGTAAGATCGCAGAGGAGATGGGCGTTCGTGGTCTGATGAACATGCAGTACGCAATCGAGAACGACACTGTATATGTACTTGAGGCTAACCCACGTGCATCCCGTACAGTTCCGCTTGTATCTAAAGTCTGCAACATCCGCATGGTACCTCTGGCAACAGAGATCATCACTGCTGAGCTCACAGGAAAAGAGTCTCCTGTACCAGCACTGAAAGAGAAGAACATCCCATACTACGGAGTAAAAGAGGCTGCCTTCCCATTCAACATGTTCCAGGAGGTAGACCCAATCCTCGGACCTGAGATGAGATCTACAGGTGAGGTTCTTGGACTTTCCACCTACTACGGAGAGGCATTCTTCAAGGCTCAGGAGGCTATCCAGTCCAAACTTCCACTTGAGGGAACAGTTCTGATGTCTGTAAACAAACGTGACCACGAGGAAGCAGTAGAGATCGCTAAGATCTTTGCTGAGGCTGGCTTCAAGATCGTTGCTACCTCCGGTACTGCAGAGACTCTTAAGGCAAATGACATTGAGTGCAGCATCATCAAAAAGGTATCTGAGGGACGTCCAAACATCGCTGATGCAATGGCAAATGGCGAGCTGGCTATGATCATCAACTCTCCAAAGGGAGCTGAGGCAAAGGCTGACGACTCTTACCTGAGAAAATCTGCAATCAAATACAAAATTCCTTACATGACTACAATGGCAGCAGGCCTTGCAGCAGCAAAAGGAATCAAGTATGTAAAACAGAACGGCAATGGACAGGTTAAATCTCTCCAGCAGCTGCACAGCGAGATCACAGACAAATAAAGATAAATAATATAGAATTATTTGACATGTGAAGAATCATTACATTTTAGTATGATGTTTTTCATATAAGAGATATCGCATTAAAAATTTGGGAGTTGCCCCCTGGGGCAGCTCCCTGTTTTGCTTTTATCTCAGTGGAGAAGACTCCCACCTCTATAGGTGGAAAGCATTGACAAATTCAGTTTTGTCTCTGCAGTTGAAAAAATCCCCCGTCTGTATTATAATGTCACGGAGCATGCCCATTCTTCCTGATGAAACCCATTTAAATAGGAAGAAAACAGGCTGAGAACTCAAAAAATGAACATCACCAGGTGGCAAACTGCACAGAAAAGCCACTGCAGATGTTTCTAAATCACCGCCAAAGCGGTTAATAGTGAGGAAAACAATGGCAAAATTAGCTTTAACCAATGAAATTCTGATGCAGATTGAAAAACCTGAGCGCTACATCGGCAATGAGGTGAATTCTGTTGTGAAGAACAAAGAGGATGTGGACATCCGCTTTGCATTCTGTTTCCCTGACGTGTATGAGATCGGAATGTCTCATCTGGGAATTCAGATTCTGTATGATATGTTTAACAAGAGAGAGGATGTATGGTGTGAGCGTGTGTACTCCCCATGGCTGGACCTGGACAAGGTGCTCCGTGAGAAGAATATTCCTCTGTGGTGCCTGGAGTCCCAGGATCCGGTGAGGGAATTCGATTTCCTGGGCTTTACACTTCAGTATGAGATGGCCTACACCAATATCCTTCAGGTGCTGGATCTGGCAGGGGTGCCTCTCCATGCCCAGGACAGAACAGAGGAGGATCCTCTTGTTGTGGGTGGCGGTCCCTGCGCCTACAATCCGGAGCCAATCGCTGAATTCTTCGATTTCTTCTACATCGGAGAGGGCGAGGTCGTGTACGATCAGGTATTCGATCTGTACAAAGAGCACAAAAAAGCCGGTGGCACAAGAGCAGAGTTTCTGCGTCAGGTTTCCCATGTGCCGGGCATCTATGTGCCATCCCTCTATGAAGTAACTTACAATGAGGATGGAACCATCGCTTCCTTCCTGCCAAAATATGAGGATGTGCCTGCAGTTGTGGAAAAACAGCTGGTTCTGGACTTCGAAAATGCTCCCTACCCGGACAAACCGGTGGTACCATACGCGAAGGCTACCCAGGACCGTGTGGTGCTGGAGATCCAGCGTGGCTGTATCCGTGGATGCCGTTTCTGTCAGGCGGGAATGCTGTACAGACCGCTCCGTGAGAAGGGTGTGGAGAAGATGAAACAGCAGGCCCAGAAGATGCTGAAGGCCACAGGATACGAGGAGATTTCCTTAAGCTCCTTAAGCTCCAGCGATTACAACCAGCTGCCTGAGCTGCTGAACTATCTTATGGACATCTGTCCTCAGAAGGGTGTCAATGTATCCCTGCCATCCCTGCGTATCGACAAATTCTCCCTGGATGTTATGTCCAAGGTGCAGGATGTAAAGAAGAGCAGTCTTACCTTTGCTCCTGAGGCAGGATCCCAGCGTATGAGAAATGTCATCAACAAGGGTCTTACAGAGGAGGATATCCTTACCGGTGCCGGCACAGCCTTCGAGGGTGGCTGGAATAAGGTTAAACTGTACTTCATGCTGGGTCTTCCAGGAGAGATGGAGGAGGACTACAAGGGTATCGCATGGCTCTGTGAGAAGGTTGCCAAGAGATATTATGAGATTCCAAAGGATCAGCGCAACGGAAAGGTTTCTATTACTGCCAGCGCTTCCTTCTTCGTACCGAAGCCATTTACCCCATTCCAGTGGGCACCACAGAACACAGTGGAGCAGTTCATCGACAAGGCCATCACTGTAAAACGTGAGGTTCGTGACCAGCTGAACCAGAAGAGCATCCGTTTCACCTATCACGAGGCTGATGTTTCCGTTCTGGAGGGTGTTCTGGCCCGTGGTGACAGACGTGTGGCTGCTGCTATTGAGGCGGCTTATAAAAAAGGTGCCATCTTCGATGCCTGGTCAGAATCCTTCAAAAATGAAAACTGGCAGGAGGCATTTGCAGAGACAGGAGTGGATCCGTCCTTCTATACTTCCCGCGTTCGTTCCACTGAGGAGATCCTTCCATGGGATTTCATCTCCATCGGTGTTACAAAGGAATTCCTGAAACGTGAGTGGGAGACTGCCCAGAAGGGTATGGTTACTCCAAACTGCCGTCAGAGATGCTCCGGCTGCGGTGCGAAAAAATACGGCGGCGGCGTTTGCTTCGAGGAGAAAACAGGAGTGGATCTGTCCAGATACCAGGTGGATCAGAAGGATTCCCTGACTGAAGAGAGCTGCGCAGATGTGGCTGATGCCTGTGCAGCAGGAAAATCCAGTTGTGCAGGGGCGGCTGATGCCTGCGGAGCAGAGAAATCCAACTGTGAAGGAGGAAATCAGTAATGCGTGTCAGAATCAGATTTACCAAAACAGGAAATATGAAATATATCGGCCATCTGGATGTAATGCGCTATTTCCAGAAGGTATTAAGAAGAGCAGAGATCGATGTGTCATTTTCAGGGGGCTTCAGCCCACATATGATCATGTCCTTTGCGGCTCCTCTGGGCGTGGGTACCACCTCCGGCGGCGAGTACTTTGACCTGGATCTCCAGAATGCCCCCTCCGGGCAGGAACTGATGGACCGTATGAATGCCCAGATGAATGAGGGTATGTCTGTTGTCAGCATCCGCAAGATCAAGGAGGATAAGGCATCCAAGGGTATGTCCCTGGTGGCTGCTGCGGATTATACTATTTCTCTGGATCTTTCAGAGACTGCTGAGGAGGCAGCTCAGAACTGCATCCGCACAGCCATGGGTCTTCCTGAGAAAACAGAGGGCTTTATGGCTCAGCAGGAGATCAATGTGTGGAGAAAGACCAAGAGAAGCGAGGGCGAGGTAAATATCCGCCCATGGATCTACTCCTTCAGTTGTGAGATGGATGAGAATCAGGTGCCTGTTTTCCATATGCGCGTGTCCCAGGGAAGCGTCAGCAACCTGAAGCCGGACCTGGTGGTGAAGGCATTTGCAGAGTATGCAGGTTTTGAGATTCCACAGGGGGCTCTTCGCATTCATCGCGAGGATATTCTGGCCAATGTGGGCCCCGAGTCTAAACCGAAGCTGATCTCTATGGGAAGACTGGGTGAAGAAATTGAGTAAACGTTTAGTGATCGCCTCTGCGCCCTGGAAGGATTACGATGGCATTGCCACCGTTCTCTACGAGGAGGACCGGGCCGTTGAGTGCTTTTTCAGCAGTGCAGAGGGAAATTCAATTCTTGGAAACATCTATGTGGGAAAAATAGAGACAGTACAGCAGAATATCGGAGCTGTTTTTGTCCGCATCGGAGAGAATCTCCGGGGTTATCTGCCCTTCTCCGAGTGTCGCGATGCCATCTGGAAAACCGGTGGTCAGACCAGAATTCCCCGGGTGGGGGACGAGCTGCTGGTGCAGGTCTGCCGTGAAGCGGTGAAAATGAAGCAGCCGGGGCTTACCACCAACCTGAATCTGAACGGACGTTTTTTTGTGCTTTCCAGCGGAAGAAAAACTGTGAATTTCTCCAGAAAGCTGAAAAGTGATCAGGTGAAGAGAATTAAATCCATTCTTCCCCCTCTGTCCAATGAATTCGGTCTCATCGTGCGCACCAGCGCCCAGGAGGCAGGGGAGGAGGAGCTGGCTCTGGAGTTTTCCATGATGAAGGAAAAGATGGAGACCATCCTCCATTATGGCACCAGCAGAACGATCTACAGCTGTCTCTACCAGACTTCAGGTCCCTGGATGCGTGAGGTGAAGCAGTATTTCTCAGAGGGGCTTTCTGTGGTTACAGACTGTGATGGTGTCTATGAGGAGCTGATGCAGTACAGAAAGGACAACCAGCTGGAGCAGCAGCTGAGTATTACCTTCTATGAGGATAAACTGCTGCCCCTGTATAAGCTTCATAGCATCTCTGCTCTTATGGATAAACTTCAGCATAAGCAGGTATGGCTGAAATCCGGCGGTTTCATCGTTATTCAGGAGACAGAGGCCTGCGTTGTGATCGATGTAAATACAGGAAAATACGACGGTAAGAAGAATAAAGAGGACACAGTGATGATGATCAACCGGGAGGCGGTGGCGGAGATCGCTGCCCAGATCCGGCTCAGACAGCTGTCAGGCATCATTTTGGTGGATTTTATTAATATGAAGGATCTGAAAAAACAGAATGATCTGATGAATGAACTTCAGACCCTTGTTTCCAGAGATCCTGTTAAGACCAGGGTTGTGGATCTCACTGCCCTGCAGATCGTGGAGATGACCCGGCAGAAGGAGATGAAATCCTTCCGCGAGCAGCTGGAGGCTGTGGAGCAGGAGCATCTGTAATCCGGCAGAGGGTGAGATGTGCACCGAAGCTGTCACTGGAGCTGTCAGCGAAGCTGATGTCTGTTCCATTCGGGTGCACCCAGGTGTGCATGAATCATTCGCCGTACATAGGTTCGAAATATTAGCAGCAATAGCTGCACTGGGGGTAGAATCATGAACTATGATACTCTGAGACATCGGATTCCTGAGGGAATCCCGCGAAATAACAGAAGGAAAAAGCCTCTGGGCATGAAAAATGCACTGCTTTTCTTTCTGGTGGTGATGCTTCTTTTTGCGGTAATTGGAAGCCTGATCCAGTATGCCCTGGGCTTTCTGGGGGTGGCCATTACAGAGCTGTTCTTTCTTATAGCTTCCATTGTGTACGTGAAGCGAAAGGGGATTCCGCTGAGGGAAGTATTTCCTGTTAAAAAGCCAAAACTTACAGCGGTGGCAGGAACCGTGATTCTCTGGATCGGTTCCTACATGCTTATGATTGTGATGAATCTGCTGATGATGGCCTGGGTTCCCGAGTTTCCTGCTAATGGGGATGCGGATGCGATTCTCGGTTCCGGACTGAACTGGTTCTTTCTGTTTCTTGTGATCGTGCTGCTTCCCCCGGTATGCGAGGAGGCTATGCACAGAGGTGTGATCCAGTACGGCCTGGGAAAGAGAATCCGGAATCCCTGGCTGATGGCAGTGGTCATCGGACTGATCTTCGGTCTTTTCCATCTGGACCCATCCAAGTTTCTGGCTACAGGTCTTCTGGGTGGCGTGATGGGCTGGATCATGTTTAAGACCAACAATATGTTCTATTCCAGTCTGTTTCATCTGATCCACAACGGAAGTCAGCTGATTCTGATGGCCCTGATCCCGGCAATTGCAGTGACACCGGAAAAAGCATCACTGTCTGGCGCTGTGTTTGGTGCAGCTGCCCCTGTATTCAGTACGGTGAAGGCCGGCTCACAGGCTGCTGTGGTGATGACTCTGATTTCTGCCGGAGTCACCACCATCAGCTTCGGAATTGTGATTCCCCTGGTGCTGTATGTGGGAAATTATCTTCTGAACAGGGATATTGCACCCAGACGACAGCGGCTGATTCCAACTGATAAAAACAGTCAGAAGGCAAGTTGGAAAGGGACTTCTGATCTCCATTGCCTGTTTTGTGGGCGTGGGGCTTCTGACCATCATTTTTGGTTTTTTGCTGGGAATCTGATCTGCAATCATGAAAAAAAGGGGTTGATTCTGTCTATGAGACAGAGTCAGCTCTCTTTTTTTGTGGCAAAAGCAGAGAGTTTCAGGATAAAATTGCGCAAAAAATGTCAATCTTTTCGCCAAACACTTGTTTTTTTGTATTTTTTTTAGTATACTTCTATCAGATTGGGAATTATTTCACAAAATAAACCCAATTGTTAGAGAGTGGACCCCTGCCGCAGGGGCAATGCGGTAATGAAACGTTGTATAGAGGAGAGAAGAAACATGAAAGACCCAATGAAAACACCGGGATGATGCATCCTGGATGAGGACATCCATAGCATGGTTCATAAGAACGAAGTAGTGAAGCGTTCTTGTGAGTAATAGGGAAAAGACAGAGTGTAAAAAAGGGAGAATAACGAAGTGAACGGTAAAGAGATTTCAAAAGCTGTAATTCGCCGTCTGCCACGCTATTACAGATACCTTGGCGATCTCATCAATCAGGGTGTTGAGCGAATCTCGTCAGGAGATCTCAGTGAGCAGATGCAGGTAACCGCATCGCAGATTCGTCAGGATCTTAACAATTTTGGTGGTTTCGGCCAGCAGGGATATGGTTACAATGTAAAAAATCTTTATGAGGAAATTGGAAAAATTCTCGGACTGGACCGGGAGCATACCATGATCATTATTGGTGCCGGAAATCTTGGACAGGCACTGGCCAATTATAACTTCGCCAAAAATGGCTTCAAAACAGTTGCTATGTTTGACAACAATCCAAAATTCAAGGGATCTGTTATCCGTGGAATCCCGGTCTATATGATTGAGGATCTGCCGGAGTATCTGAAATCCCACAGGATTGACGTGGCAACTCTTACTCTGCCAAAGGATTATGCCGCAGAGATGGCCACTATCCTGGTGGAGAACGGAATTAAAGGAATCTGGAACTTTGCTCATACAGATCTGGATCTGCATCTTCCTGAGGATGTTGTAGTTGAGAATGTACATCTTTCAGAGAGTCTTATGCAGCTTTCCTACAATCTTGAGCAGAAGCAGGAGGACTGATCTGTCAGAGGACTGCCGACGTTGGTCGGTGGTCCGTATTTATTTACTGGGGAAATTGTGAGGTTAATCTTATGAGAACTGTTTTAACCGCTGCACAGATGAAGGCAGCAGATGCTATGGCAATCCGGGCAGGTGTTCCCTCTCTGGTACTGATGGAGCGGGCGGCTCTGTCTGTGGTACAGGAGCTGATGAGCAGAAAAGAATACGATCTGAAGCGAGTATGCATTTTCTGCGGATCCGGAAATAATGCAGGAGACGGTGTTGCCATCGGAAGAATTCTGAAGGACTTTGGGTATGATGCTACGCTGATCCTTACAGGACCTGTGGCAAAATATTCCGAGGATATGGCCCAGCAGGTGGCTGCTGCCAGAAACAGAGGAATCCACATGGTGATGGAGGCTGACAGGAGTATGCTGGCTCATGCAACTCTGATTATTGATGCCCTGTTCGGTGTGGGACTTACCCGGGATGTAACCGGCGAGTATGCGGCAGCCATCCGCTGCATGAATGAGGCAAAGGCACCGGTGGTGGCTGTGGATATCCCCTCAGGAATTCACTCCGACACAGGAGAAGTGATGGGCTGTGCCCCGCGTTGCGCCATGACCGTTACCTTTGCCCGGGCCAAAAGGGGGCTGTTATTCCATCCCGGTGCAGCCTGTGCCGGTGAGGTGGTGGTGAAGGAAATTGGTATTCCTGTGGAGGAATCCCTGCTGGATGGGGATTTCCTGTACCAGTGTGAGGAGGAGGATCTTGCTCTTCTCCCCGCCAGAAATGAAGCCGGCAACAAGGGAACCTTTAAGAAGATCCTGGTGATCGCCGGATCCAAAACCATGTTCGGAGCAGCAGCTCTGTGTGCAGAAGCAGCCATGAGAACAGGAGCCGGTATGGTGAAGGTGTATACAGAGGAATCCAACAGAATCCCCCTGTTCTGCCGCCTGCCGGAGGCATTGCTGACCACCTACAAAGAGGAGGAATGGATGCCCCTTACTGACGGAATGCAGCTGCTGGAGGATCTTTCCTGGGCAGATGCGGTTGTAATAGGGCCCGGCTTCTCAAAAAGCAGCACGGCCCTCAGCATTCTCATGTATTTTATGGACTGGAACAGCCGTCATGGCAAAAAACCAACGGTATTTGATGCAGATGCACTGAATCTTCTGGCGGAGCAGCCCTCCCTGATGAAGCAGATCAACTATCCGGCGGTGTTTACCCCACATCTGGGAGAAATGTCCCGTCTGGGCATCTGGCCATTGACGGATCTGAAGGAGAATCCGGTGTATCCAGCGGAGTTCTATGCACGGCAGAATCAGGTGACCCTGGTTATGAAGGATGCCAGAACCGTCATCGCTTCACCGGATGGCAGACTCTGGGTGAACACCCGGGGAAACAGTGCTCTGGCAACAGCAGGCAGCGGAGATGTGCTGGCGGGTATCACAGCTGCATTGCTGGCTCAGATGCCCCAGGTTCCTGAGACAGCAGCCCTTGCGGTGCTGATCCATGCCCTGGCAGGGGAGAGAGCAGCTGAGAAAAAGGGTTCAAAGGGTGGTGTCATCGCCGGGGATCTTCTGCAGGAGATTCCGGGAATCCTTCCCGATTGACAAAACGCTCCGCGAGGATGCGCAGCGATTCTGATAGGAAGATGTCAGCTAAAGCTGACCAAAATCGCGCGCCAAGTCTCCGCAAGCGTCGACTTGAACTGGGTTGAACTTGTGTGTATTCGAGCCTTGTGCTATATGAGGCTTTTGTTTATTTGAGGTATTGTATATGGAAAATATGAAACGAATCTTTATGGGTACTCCTTCCTATATTTCTGTGGTGACAGAGGAGGAGACATGGATCGGGGAGCCGGATTCCCCGGTATTTACGAAACAGGATGTACAGGTATCCTACAAACAGACTGCAGAGTCGGAGGAAATCTGGCTGCAGGCGGAGGATACCAGGATTAAGACACTGAAACTGAGATGGAATACCCCTCTTAAGAAGGAATCCAGAATCCTTGGTGGTGTCTGGGAGAGAACCTACGGTGATACAGACTGGAAGTGTTTAAGCGGAGCCCGCTTTATGCCCTGGTATTTTCTGGCAGCAGCAGGAGATCAGGTAAGGGGAATCGGTGTGAAGGTACGGCCCTCTGCCATGTGCTTCTGGCAGGCAGATACAAGAGGAATCACTCTGGTGCTGGATGTGCGCTGTGGCGGAACTGGTGTAACACTGAAGGGCAGAGCCCTCCGTGCAGCGGAGGTGGTGTCTCTGGAAACACAGGGAATCAGCAGCTTCCAGGCGGCTCGTCATTTCTGCCAGGTGATGTGTCAGGACCCGATCTTTCCGGATTTCCCTGTATATGGAAGCAATAACTGGTATTACGCCTACGGCGACAGCTCAGAGGAGGAAATCCTGACAGATTCCGACTATATTGTCCGCCTTACCCAGGGCGCTGAAAATGCTCCCTACATGGTGATCGATGACTGCTGGCAGGAGCATCACCGTCTGGATGAGTACAACGGAGGACCCTGGACAAAGGGCAATTCGAAATTCCCTGATATGGCTGCTCTTGCAGATAAAATCCGGGAAAAGGGGCTTCGTCCCGGCATCTGGGTTCGTTTCCTTTTAAATGAAGCAGAGACCATTCCCGAAGAGTGGCGTCTCTCTGAGAACGGTGCTCTGGATCCATCCCATCCACAGGTGCTGGAGTATATCAAAAAGGATGTGGAGCGCATCAGCAACTGGGGGTATACCCTGATCAAGCATGACTTTACCACCTTTGATATCTTCGGCAGATGGGGAATGGAGATGAATCCATATCCTACTCAGGATGGATGGCATTTTTATGATACAGGAAAAACCAGCGCTGAGATCGTGGTGGACCTGTACCGTGCTATCCATGAGGAGGCAAAAAAACACAACACCCTGATCATGGGCTGCAACACCATCGGTCATCTTGGTGCAGGTCTGATGGAACTGAACAGATCTGGCGATGATACCAGCGGTAAAAACTGGGAGCGTACCAGAAAAATGGGTGTAAATACACTGGCATTCTGCCTGCCCCAGCACAGAACCTTCTTCGATATCGATGCGGACTGTGTGGGCATTACAGGGGCAATTCCCTGGTCCTTAAACAAACAGTGGGCGGACCTTGTGGCAGAATCAGGTACTTCTCTCTTTGTGTCTGCCAAACCAGGGGTGCTCACAGATCAGGAAAATGAGGAATTGCATCAGATCATGCTGAAGGCATCCACCCAGCTGAAGCATAAGATCCCGCTGGACTGGGAGTATACCGACTGCCCGGAGGAATGGGGCGATGAGGAGGAGACGCTGGAGTACAACTGGTATGAACCGGAGGGAACCTACGCAAAGGGCAACGACCTGCTGTATCACTGCTATGTTCCCCTGTCGTAATACGTAACAGATGGTGACTGATCCCTGTTCAGCGGAAAACCTCTGTTTCAGCAATTGTAATACATGTATCAGAACATGCAACATTATTCAGGTGTCTTCCCTGTGACGCACCTGGGCAATGTTGCATGTTTGCTTACAACCATCTTTTTACGGATATTTTATCGAAAAAATAATAAAAAAGATTAGATTTATGTGACAAAATCACATACCTCCTGTGAATTTTGTGTTATAGTAAACATATGAATAAAGTATGCGAACCATTCGAGAGGAGAAACAGATCGGATGGAAGTTGAATTATCAAAAAAAGGAGGAACCTAAATGTTTATTACAAATGAAGTGAAGTATGTAGGTGTGAACGATCATCAGGTGGATCTGTTTGAGGGACAGTACAAGGTACCAAACGGAATGGCGTACAATTCTTACGTGATCGATGCAGAGAAGACAGCTGTTATCGATACAGTTGATGTGAATTTTGCAGATGAGTGGATCGGGAATATCAAGGGGATTCTGGGGGATAAGGAACCGGATTTCCTGGTGGTTCATCACATGGAGCCGGATCATGCGGGAAGCATTGATGTATTTATGAAAACCTATCCAACCACCACCATCGTGTCATCTGAGAAGGCATTTACCATGATGTGGCAGTTCTTCGGCGATGATTATGCAAAACGAAGCATTGTGGTAAAAGAGGGGGATGCCCTTGAGATCGGCAGCCATACACTGGCCTTCGTGGAGGCACCGATGGTGCACTGGCCTGAGGTTATCGTTTCCTATGACGTGAAAGAGAAACTGTTATTCTCCGCGGATGGATTTGGAAAATTTGGTGCTCTGGATGTGGAGGAGCCATGGGACGATGAATCCCGCAGATATTTTATTGGAATCGTTGGAAAATACGGAAAACAGGTGCAGGATCTTCTGAAAAAAGCAGCAACTCTGGATATTCAGATCATTTGCCCAACCCACGGTCCGGTTCTGAAGGAGAATCTTGGACATTATCTTGCACTGTATGATGCATGGTCCTCTTACAGACCTGAGGAGGAGGGTATCGTTGTGGCTTATACCTCCATCTACGGACATACAAAGGAAGCTGCTCTGAAATTTGCTGAGACATTAAAGGCAAAGGGTGCTCCGAAGGTAGTTGTATATGATCTGGCAAGGGATGACATGCATGCAGCAATCGCAGATGCATTCCGCTACAGCAAGCTGGTTCTGGCAACCACAACCTACAATGCAGACATCTTCCCTGCAATGCACTACTATATCCATAATCTGGTGGAGAGATGCTTCCAGAACAGAACAGTTGCCCTTATTGAGAACGGAAGCTGGGCTCCTAATGCTGCCAACGTGATGAAGCAGATGTTTGCACCTTGCGAGAAACTGAACTTTGTAAAGCCTGTTACCATTAAAGGCAGTGTCAATGAGGTTACAGCCGGTGAGCTGGATGCTCTGGCTGAAACACTTTGCCGTGAGTACATTGCTCAGGGTCCGGATGCGGATACAAAGGATCTGAAGGCACTGTTTAACATTGGCTACGGTCTCTATGTTGCAACCAGCAAAACTGCAGACGGCAAGGATAATGGTCTCATCATCAACAGCGTAACCCAGATCACAGATGCACCAAACCGTGTGGCAGTGGGTATCAACAGAAGAAACTACAGCTGTGAGATTGTGAAGGAAACAGGTATCCTGAATGTGAACTGTCTCTCTGAGGAGGCTCCATTCGAGATGTTCCAGAGATTCGGCTTCCAGAGCGGAAGAGATGTGGATAAATTCCAGGGAATGGATGTGTGCAGAAGTGCCAATGGTCTGATCTTCCTGAAAAAATACATCAATGCCATGATGTCCCTGAAGGTAGAGCAGATGCTTGAGTTTGAGTCTCATATCATCTTCATCTGCAGCGTTGAGGAAGCAAGAACCTTCAGCTCTGTTCCGACCATGACCTACAACTTCTATCAGGCAAATGTTAAACCGAAACCAGCAACAGCAGGAAAGACCGGATGGGTCTGCAAGGTTTGTGGCTTTATCTATGAGGGCGAGGATCTCCCTGAGGATTACACATGTCCGCTTTGCAAGCATGGAGCACTTGACTTCGAGAAGCTTTCCTGATCTGAGGAGTTATTCAGACGAAAGAACTGAAGCAGAAACATTACATGGGGCATCCTCCTGGGAGGATGCCCCATCAGTAAATACTGACAGATGGGGTAAATATAAATAAAAATTTATACTTTTCAGGAATGTTTAAGAGAGACTTTAATCTGTGTACATATTTGAGAAGTAAGATGTAATCATCCAATGAGGGCGGTGGTCGGCAGATTGCAATGGCACTTCTGGTTACATGTCCTCGACTAACAATTCATTACATTTATATAGAGTTACCCCCTTCTTTTACTAAAGAAAGCAGACAGGATTTTGAACGGAGATCCTGTCTGTTTTTCTTGTAAAAGAGAATTCTGCTCAGAAATACTATTTCAATTCAGGAAAATATAAACACTTTTACCCGGATTGTGAGAAATATGCTATACTTTTAGTAAGAATCAGGTGTATTTATCTCAGTGGAGAAGATTCCCACCTCTATAGGTGGTGAGCATTGACAAATTAGTCTCCGCCAGCGTCGACTTGAAGCAAGTATCCGTCAGTTTTTTTCGATGGATAGAACCTGTACCCCTAAGAAAAAACGAATAATCTGTCAAGGAGGAAAATTGACCAATGAACATCGAAAAAAAAACAGAAGGATCCACATTAAACATTGCCGTATCAGGAAGACTGGATACAAATACAGCACCGGAGCTGGAGAAGGAGATCAAAGCCATCTCCGCTGAGATTCAGCAGCTGAACCTGGATTTTAAGGGACTGGAGTATATTTCATCTGCAGGACTGAGAGTTCTTCTTCAGGGTCAGAAGCTGATGAACAAGCAGGGCAGCATGGTGGTAAAAAATATCAACGAGACCATCAGAGAGATCTTCGAGATCACAGGCTTCGCGGATATTCTCACTGTGAAATAAGCTTATGGATAAGCTTATGGAGATCAGAATAAAGGCTGAGATTTCAGAGATTCCAGGGGCCTGCGATGCAGTTGCGGAGGCGGCAGCTGGTTTTGGAATGTCTATGAAGGGACAGCAGCAGATGGCCGTGGTTCTGGATGAGCTGCTGAGCAACATTGCTTACTATGCCTATCCGGAGGAAAAGGGGCTGGTTACCATTCAGGCAGAGACAGAGGGAGAGTTTTTCCGGATCAGGGTCAGGGACTCCGGCATTCCCTTCAATCCCCTGGATTGTGAGGAACCGGACCTTTCTCTGGATTCTGAGGATCGTCCCCTGGGAGGTCTTGGAATCTTCATGGTAAAGAAACTCACAGACGGAATCTCCTATGTCAGACATGAGGAAGAGAATATCCTGACAGTGCTGAAAAAATTCTGAAGAATCAGGCCTCTAAGACGCAGAGACGTAGGCGGGGGTAAAAGGGGGATGCTTGCATCAGCAGGAGTAAAAGCTCCTGCTGATGAGCTGCCAAAGGCAGCAATGGTTCATGAGCAAGTAGCGAAGCGGATTGCGAATGTCCGCTTTACTAATCATATCGATTCTGCATAGTAAACAGATATGAATATTATATTATTTGTTGAATATTGCCAATGAAGTGTTATAATATTCATAAAGACAAGGATATTGCATATCTTTGTCAGAATGTTTAATTTCGCGACGGAACCTGAAGAGAAGATTCTAAGTGGAATTAAGATGCACACAGATTCTGATCAAAGAAAGGGGGACGTAGTATGATTAGTTTCTTTGTATGTCTGGCACTGTTAATTGGCGGTTATGTTCTGTACGGCAGCTATGTATCCAGAACCTTTGGCCCGGATGACCGTGAGACACCGGCTATTGCTATGGAGGACGGCGTTGACTATGTAGTTATGCCTACCTGGAGAATTTTCCTGATCCAGCTGCTGAATATTGCAGGTCTTGGACCAATCTGGGGTGCTGTGGGCGGCGCCATGTGGGGTCCCAGTGTATTTCTCTGGATCACCTTCGGAACCATTTTCTGCGGAGGTGTACACGACTTTGCTTCCGGATTTATGTCCATGCGCCACAAGGGACTCAGTGTTCCTGAGCTTACCGGTATGTATATGGGCAACGGAATGAAGCAGATCATGCGCGTATTCTCCACCGTGCTTCTGTTTATGGTAGGTGTAGTATTTGCTGTAGGACCTGCAGGTCTGCTGGGCTATCTCTTTGGACAGGGCGGATCCACCGGTATTCTTACCAATAAGTATTTCTGGCTGGTAATTGTATTTATCTACTTCTTTATTGCAACCTTCCTTTCCGTTGATAAGATCATTGGAAAGATCTATCCATTATTCGGAATCTGTCTGATCGTTATGGCCATCGGTGTTGGTATCGGAACCATTGCCAAAGGCTATGTGATTCCTGAGATTTTCCCAGTGAGAAATATGCATCCTGCAGGAACCTCTATTTTCCCTGCAATGTTTATCTCTGTAGCCTGCGGTGCCTGCTCCGGATTCCATTCCACCCAGTCACCTATTATGGCTCGCTGCTGTAAGAGTGAGAAAATGTCAAAAATGGTCTTCTACGGTGCCATGGTCTGTGAGGGAATCATTGCCCTTGTATGGGCGGCTGCATCCTGTGCACTGTTCCCAATTGAGGGCGGTGTTATGTCCGGTCTTCAGGAAGCAATGTCTGTTGGACAGGCTGGCTGTGTATACAACATCTGTGCCACAACAATGGGTAAACTGGGTGCCATTCTTGCCATGCTTGGTGTTATCGCCTGCCCGATCTCTTCCGGTGATACAGCATTCCGTTCTGCACGACTGACTATTGCAGATGCACTGAAGCTGGATCAGAAGAGCTACAGAAACCGTCTCATCCTGACACTGCCTCTGCTGGCTCTTGGTGTTCTTGTTTCTCAGCTGGATTACACATCCATCTGGAACTATTTTGCATCCACAAACCAGATTCTGGCAGCCATCGTTCTCTGGGCAGCAGCAATGTACCTTCGCCACGAGGGGAACCATGGATTTATCTGTGCTGTTCCGGCAGCATTTATGACAGCAGTAACACTGTCCTTTGTATTTAACAGTACTCTGTATCTGGGCAGGATCTCCTTCTTCCCTCCAATCTCCAAATATCTGGGAATTGGAATTGCAGTTGTCCTGTTTGCCCTGTTTGTGCTGAAGGCTCCAACAGGTTCCAAATCAGCTAAATAAAAAATACACATAATGAATCTCCACTTAGGCCGGCAGCTGTATCTGCCGGCCTAAAGAGACTCTGCAGAAAGGATTAGTTATGACGATCGTGCCAAAAGCATTAGCAGAAGACAGAATAGCAGCAGATCTTCTGCGGGAGGATAAAAGGATATGCACACGCTATGAGGAGTTTGGTCTTGGTAAGGAGGCGCTTTTCACAGAATTCTTTGGCTTTAGTTGCATGGGCTACATTCCATTATCCTCCATTACCCGGGTATACAAGCGACTGGCAGTGACAAAGGGTTTTTTCCAGGAGGGAAAGATCTATGGAACTCTTTGTTATCTGGTGGTATGCTATGATCAGAAAGAAAAAGCATTCCGCTTTAAACATGAAGAAACTCTGAATGCTCTCATCGATGCCATCAGGAAAAAGACAGAGATCCCTGTGGGTAAGATCTGAAACAGCCCTATAGACAGATCATAGAAGGGCTACAGGCCAGTTTGGGCTATAGGGAAGTATTTCGGAGTCTGAAAGGAGAAACATAGAATGAAACTTATTACCTGCAAATACAAGGAAAAGGAAGTGACAGGTGTTCTTCTGGAGGAGAGCAGTTCTGTACAGATTCTGCCCTTTGAGGATATGAATGCTCTGATTCAGGCTGCTGCTCAGTCTTCCGGAGAAAGCCTGCGGACTGCGCAGAAGGAATCAGTAATGGTGGTTCCACTTTCGGAGGTTTCTCTGCTGGCTCCCATTCCACGACCGAGACAGGATGTGATCTGCCTGGGAATCAATTACAAAAAGCATGCCGAGGAGGCAGAGCGCTACAGTGAAAAGGCATTTAAGAAGGAGCGTCCCATTCCTATCTATTTTTCAAAACGAGTGACAGAGGCTGTGGCTCCGGAGGGAACTATTGAAAGTCATCCGGGACTGGTACAGCGTCTTGACTATGAATGTGAACTGGCAGTGATCATCGGGAAAACAGCCAGAAATGTAAAGGCCGAGGAGGCAGAGCAGTACATCTTCGGTTACACTGTGCTGAATGACGTTTCTGCCCGCCTTCTGCAGACCAGTCACAAGCAGTGGTATTTTGGAAAGGGTCTGGATGGATTCACTCCAATGGGTCCCTGCATTACAACTGCAGATGAAATCCCCTGGCCTCCGGCTCTTGGAATCTCCTCCAGGGTCAATGGAGAGCTGCGTCAGAATTCCACCACGGATCTGCTGATCACCTCCATTCCGGAAATCATTGAGGAGCTTTCTTCAGGAATGACTCTGCTGCCGGGAACCATCATTGCCACAGGAACCCCTGCAGGTGTGGGAATGGGCTTTGATCCCCCAAAATTCCTGAAACCTGGGGATGTGGTGGAGTGCACCATTGAAGGAATCGGTACCATCTGCAATACAGTACGCTGAGATTTGTAAGTTCGGCCCTGCCAGAAATTGCCTGTACAGATATTTGGTAATACAGATACCTGGTACTACAGATGCACGGTAATACAGATATACAGTATTGAGTCCTGAAAAACGAGTTTTGCTTTGAGGAATGGAGGCGCATCCATATGAAAGAGAGAATAAAGAGTCTGAATCGTTTCCAGCAATGTGTGTTTCTGCTTATGCTGCTGGCTTCTCTTGGTTTCTTAGTGCTCTATTTCATAACTCTCATGAAAGAGGGTATTCTCTACAAAGATGCGATCCTTGTTCCCAACCGGCAGGAGGGCACTGTTGTATATTCTGGTGAGGTTCAGCGGAAGAAGGTAAGCTTTACCGTATCAGAGGACAATACCGTTGTATATCAGTGTGGAGAGAAAACCTATGGCCCCTACCGGGTAATGGAGGATCCCTCAGCTCTTCCAGCCAGAGTAGACAACTGGGAGAGTGTTCCGGAGGATATGATGGGTCTTGAGGTTTATAAGGAAGAAATGCTTCTGTTCCGGGGTGGCCTTTCTGTCTATGATGATTATCTATGGCTTGTGAATCAGGATGGATCCCATTATGCTGACTCCCAGCTGTTTCTGGAGTTCCAGGGAGAGGTCTATGATGAGGAAGGAAATCCGGTGGATACAGAGGAGCCAGGGCTTACTGCCATTGTTAGGCTGCTATACAATCCGGTTCTGACCCATAAGGGTAACTGGATTGCCTGGCTCGGCGGAGTGCTCATCTGTATTCTCAATGGATGCAGTATATTGTACGCCGATGAACTGTTCCGTTGGAATTTATCCTTCAGGATCAGAGCTGTGGAGGATGCAGAGCCCTCTGACTGGGAGATTACCCAGCGGTATCTGAGCTGGGGGCTTATGACAATCGCAGCAGTGGCGGTGTTTATCATGGGCCTGCAGTAACGAAGTGTAGCTGCGAATCTGAGGGGAAGATGTCAGCTAAAGCTGACCAGAATCGCGCGCCAAGTCTCCGCAAGCGTCGACTTGAAACCAGATAATTGATCCAGTTTCCTGATATATGAAGAAAAGAGTGTGCCGTGGCAACAGTTGTTGCGACAGCACACTCTTTTTTATCTCATTCGAGAAGATACCCACCTCTATAGTGGCGCGTATTGACAAATCAGCCTACACCCCGAAGGCAAGCTCCTGCATCAGCTCATGAACCGTAACAATACGGTCAATTCTGTCTGTGTTTGATCCGCAGAACATCAGTCCGTTGTCCACATCTCCTTTTACTGCGTCCACAAGAGCCTTTGTGATACAGTAGGGAATTGCAGCGGGGTTGCATTTCTGAAGGCAGTTGTAGCATTTTGTGATCTTCTGACTGCCTTCTTTTGTTTTCTCAATGAAAGTATTCTTCAGAGCACGGCCGGGCATACCCACAGGGCTCTGTACGATCTGGATATCCTCCGCTCTGGCATTCACATAGGCCATCTTATAGGCTTCAGAGGCATCACATTCCTCTGTTGCCACGAAGCGGCTGGCCATCTGTACGCCATCAGCGCCAAGGGAGAGTACATGATCAATATCCCCCCTGTCAAAAATGCCGCCGGCAACGATGACAGGGATTTTTTTATTGAATTTTTCCTCATATTCTTTCTTGCACTGGATGATGCCTTTGATTTCCTCGTCATAGTTCAGAGCCGGGAGATCGGAGAGCTGCTCTCTTGAGAAGCCCAGATGTCCTCCTGCCTTTGGTCCCTCCACTACAAGAAAATCAGCGGTTCTGTTATATTTGGCTGCCCATTTTTTCAGGATAACAGAGGCTGCACGGACAGAGGATACGATAGGAGCAATCTTGGTGTGACAGTTTTCGCCCACCAGTGCCGGCAGAGTCAGTGGAAGACCGGCACCGCTGATGATCACATCTGCACCTGCGGCAACCGCTTCCTTTACATGCTCTTCAAAATGCTTCAGAGCCACCATGATATTTACGCCCACCAGTCCATTTCCCTGGGACAGCTCCTTTGCTCTCTGAATATGCTTGCGGATGGCAAGGAGATTACAGCCTGCCTGGTCCTGTTCAAAACCCTCCTCATCATAGCCGATCTGAGCTGTGGAGATGATTCCCACACCGCCTTCCCGGGCTACTGCACCGGCCAGACTGCTTCTACTGACACCGATGCCCATACCTCCCTGGATAATTGGAAGTTTAGCTGTGAGATCACCGATATGCAGCTTTGGCAGCAGGGTACTGTATTTTTTATTGTTCATTGTAAAAATGTTCCTCCTAAGTTGATTGTTTGAAATTCAAAGTAATTACATAGTATATAGTTTTTGGAAAAAAGTCAATCATTTTCACTGGGTCGGAGGGGAAGAGTGTGAAACCTTTGTGAACAAAAGGAAGTACTAGCACTCTGCATTGACGAGTGCTAGCAATGGTGGTATAACAATACTAAACCGGCAATAGTGGAAAGGAACTATAAAAGAATCGAATAGACAGTAAGGTTCGGAATAAACCGGAATTGGAGGTAGACAGATGAAAACAATTCCATTTTTTGATATTGTGATGATGCCAGGGGTTTCCTATGTGTTCCCGGATACCTTTTTCCCAAAGCTGCAGGGCTGGGAACCAAAGGTTGGGGAGACGATGGCATTTTTGATGATGAAACGAAAAAAAGAGTTCGGTGAGATTACCCTTGGAGATCTGTATCCTGTGGGCTGCATCGGAACTGTTCAGAGCATTGATGAGACTTCAAAAGCAGTGACTGTGGCCATTGAAAAGCGAATGATCACGGATACCATTGATATTCTTGAGGATGGGGAGATCGAGCTGACCTGTTCCGATTATCCAGACATTATGGATGAGACGGCAGAGGAGACGGAGAAACGACTCCAGGCATTGAAGCAGCGCCTTTACAGCTTTGTACAGCCCTACCAGTGGGGTGTTGTTGCCAGAAACTTTATCAGAGGCTGGAAGAGTATGGAGCAGATGGTGGTTTCCCTGGCAAATCAGATGGATCTCTCTGTAGAGGAGCGGTATGCTCTGCTGGAGACAGCCAGCGTTGCAAAGCGACACACCCTCATGGAGGAAGCAGTCCTGGCCATGATCGAGGCTGTAAAAGTGGTGGAGGAGGTTTCCGACCAGCAGCAGGAGGAGCAGAAGAAGCAGATGCGGGAGATGGCCATTAAGAAGCAGATGCAGATCCTTCAGAAGGAACTGGATGAGATGCATCCTGAGACCATCAATGATGCCCGTCGATTTGAGATGAAAATAGAAGAGGCAGGGATGAATCCTGAGGCCAAACGGGAGGCGCTGAAGGTGCTGAACCGTCTGAAACAGGAGGGGGAGAATGGACACGAGTATGGAATGCTCTACGACTATCTGGAATTTGTCACCTCTCTTTCCTGGAAAAAGGAGGAAATGCCCCCTGTGGACCTTGAGAAGGCGGAGCAGATTCTGGAGGCGGAGCATTATGGCCTGAAGAAGGTGAAAGAGCGTATTATTCAGCAGCTGGCGGTGATGGCTCTGAATAAAAAGCAGTCCGGATCCATTCTTCTGTTTGCGGGGGCTCCCGGTACAGGAAAAACCAGTATCGGAAAAAGTATTGCAGATGCACTGGGAAGAAAATATGCCAGAGTCAGCCTTGGAGGCATTCGGGATGAGGCAGAAATCCGTGGACACAGAAGGACCTATATCGGAGCCATGCCTGGACGTATTATGGAGGGAATCAGAAGAAGTGGCTCCTCCAACCCTGTTATTGTGCTGGATGAGGTGGATAAACTGGTATTTGACCACGGCGGTGATCCTGCCAGTGCCCTTCTGGAGGTGCTGGACCCTGAGCAGAACAGTACCTTTGTGGACCATTACATGAATGTGCCCTACGATCTTTCTGATGTGCTGTTTATCTGTACTGCAAACTATGTGGATGATATTCCGGAACCACTGTACAACCGTATGGAGGTAATCAATTTCCAGGGCTATACAGAATCAGAGAAGGTGCAGATTGCAAAACGCCATCTCCTTCCAAAGGCCATGGAGCAGACCGGTCTCAAAAAGGGACAGCTGAAGATCTCGGATAAGGTGCTTCATATGATCATTTCCGGCTATACTGCCGAGGCAGGTGTGCGAGGACTGAGAAAGCAGCTGGATGCCATCTGCAGAAAGACTGCTGTGCAGATTCTGAAGCAGAGTGGAAAAAATATATCGGTATCGGCAAAAAATCTCACTCAGTTTCTGGATGAGCCACCCATCAGACCGGAGATTGCCACAAGAAAGAAAAAGCCCGGTGTGGTAACGGGACTGGCCTGGACCCAGGCAGGAGGAGCCATCCTCTTCATTGAGTCACTGCTGGTGGCCGGTGAGGGAAAAACCACTGTTACTGGCCAGCTGGGAGATGTAATGAAGGAATCCGTGCAGATTGCCATCTCCATGGTTCGTTCTCTGTTTCCGAAGGAGGCAGAGCTTCTGAAGGAAAATGATCTGCATCTCCACATTCCGGAGGGTGCGGTTCCAAAGGACGGTCCATCTGCAGGTATTACCATGACCACTGCCCTGGCGTCTCTTCTTACAAACAAGCCGGTAAGTCCTGAGTTTGCCATGACAGGAGAAATCTCCCTGCAGGGCAATGTGATGCCCATTGGAGGACTTCCTGAAAAACTGATGGCGGCAGTTCGTTCCGGTGTGAAAACAGTGCTGATTCCAAAGGAAAACGAGAGAAATCTGAAGGATGTGGCGGAGGAGATCAAAGACCAGCTCCAGATCATTCCTGTGGAGACCGTGCAGGAGGTGCTGAAGATCACAGGAATTCTCTGATTGCTCACCACCTATAGAGGTGGGAGTCTTCTCCACTGAGATAAATATGGGCCGGCGCAACGGTTGTTGCGTCGGCCTCTCCTTTTTCACACATAATCACCAGTTTTTCTTCATTTATCCGGCATTTTTCATGGACCAGTATCTTTGTTCCACCTTTTTCCGTACAACCCGGTAACAGAGCATCTGGAACAGTGCTGTAACGGACCAGGAAAGGGGATAGGAAAGATACAGGGTATACAGGGTATGATGGGTTGGGAAATACCCCAGAATCCAGAGGAAACGCATTCCCACTACTCCCACCACAGAGATCAGCATGGGTGGAAGGGAGTAGCCCATTCCACGTATCACGCAGGGAAGCATGTCCATCAGACCGCAGATGCCGTAGGTCAGGCAGGAGATGGACAGGATAACGGAGCCCTGGGTGATAACCTCCGGATCGGAGGAATAGATACCAAGAAGCACCGGGCGCAGCAGAAATACGAAAAGTCCAACAAAAGTGCCCATGACAATCTCGATACAGATACAACGGTGAAGCACCTGATCCACCCGGCGAAGTTTGCCGGCACCGTAGTTCTGACTGGAAAAACTCAAACCTGTCTGGGAAACTGAGTTGATGGTGTAGAACATAAAGCTGAACAGGTTGTTGGCTGCCGTATTGGCTGCTACGGTTAGGGTTCCAAAGCTGTTGACACCGGACTGGATCAGGGCATTGGATACATTGATCAGGCTGCTCTGAAGTCCAGCAGGGATTCCAATCTGGATCAGATTCATACAGATCCTTCTGTTCAGCTGCAGTTCTCTCAGATTCAGACGGTAAGTTCCCTCCGCCCGCATCAGGGTGAGCACTATAAGGAGGGAAGAGATAAACATGGAGAGAAATGTTCCCGCTGCCACTCCGATTACCCCCAGGTGAAAGATCACCACCAGGATCAGATTCAGTATGATATTGCAGATACCGGAGATTGTCAGATAGATCAGCGGGCGTCTTGTGTCTCCAATGGCACGGAGAATAGCACCGCCGAAATTATTAAGCATCAGAAAAGGCATGGCCAGAAAATAAATTCTGAGGTACAGAACAGACTGGTCAATAATATCGGAGGGAGTGCCCATCAGCAGCAGAGCGCCTCGTGCCAGAACAGAGCCTGCAAAAATCATCAGTATGCCCATTACAATGGCCAGAGAGATGGCGGTATGCACCACATCATGGAGTCTTTTGTGATTTCCGGAGGCGTAGGACTGTCCTGCCAGCACATTGGCACCCATGGATACCCCGATAATGAAGCTGACAAAGATATTGACCAGGGCAGTGGTGGCTCCCACAGCAGCCATGGCAGAGCTGCCGGTAAAACGTCCCACCACAATGATATCCACCGCATTAAAGAGAATCTGCAGCATGCCTGTGGCCATCAGAGGCAGGGCGAACAGGATCATTTTCTTCAGTAGTGGTCCCTGGCACATATCAATTTCATACTTGGATTGTTTCATCTTACATCACCTCGAACACTAATCTGAGTATCTATTATAGCAGTCCCATTGAAAAAATCAATTGCAGGAAATGAGTCCGGAGAAGGGAAGAACATAGGGGAGGGGAAGGCAGTTTGGAAAACCACCTCCCCCAGAGGATAATGAAAAATGTCTGATTAAATTGCCAGCTCCTGCTGGTCGTTGTTATAGATGCGGAATTCTCCGCTTCCGCATTCGATGGCCTGCCAGAGGGCGATGGTAGCCTCACTGATAATGCTGTCCAGGGAACCGTGCTGCTGTTCCACAATGCAGACACCCATGTTCACCTCGTACTCTTTGGAGGGAAGAACCTCCTTAACAGTTTTCATAAGAGCTGCGGCCTTCTTTCTTGCCAGATTTGTGCTGGTAGTCTCCGGCATAAATGCCATGAAACACTCTGTATCAAATCGTCCGATCAGATCGGTGGAAATAAACTGATTGTTGATGAGCCTTACAATCTCCCGGAGCTGGGTCTGATAGGCAACTGCATTCATGCTGGCAGATGCTTTTTCAAGTCCTCTGATGTTCAGAAGCAGGAGAGTTCCCTTTTTCTGGGAAAACAGCACCTGATCAACGAACTGGTAGAAGGTATGGAAGGTGGGGAGATGGGTCTCCGCATCACATAAACCGGAGTGGACACCTCTCACATTCAGGTAATCCTCAGATTCCAGATCATCCATACGTCCCACGATACTGATGATCTTTCCATGGGAATCCGGAATGCTTCTGTAGTACATCCGGAACCATTTGAGGGAACCGTCGGACAGAATACGGATATCGATATTTCCTGTAACCTTTTTTTCAAGGGCTTCCTGAATCGTACGGCGGAAGAGAAGAAAACTCTCCGGTGCGATAAGCTTCTGTTTGGTGGGATCCGTAATATCAGCCACCGTTTTGGTATATTTTTTGTTCTTTTTTGTTGTGATCAGAAAGGTACCTGTATCATCCTCAGGGGTGTAGGAGAACAGCGTCATGCCTGGCAGACGGAGCAGGTTCTCACCAAGCAGCTTCTGGCGATCCAGCTCAGTGATATCCTCCATGGTAAGCAGAAGAGTGCTGAACTCCTCGCCCTTGTGCACCAGATGGTAGGTACATTTGAAAACACGCCCGTTTCGTGGATTGGAAAGAATGCAGTCCGATTTTCTGTTGATCACAGCCAGGTGATGGGCCTTTAGCGCCATATCCCGCTCATTTGACTCCAGAGTGTCGATCATGTTGTCGTATCCATCATAGAAATCATCGGGAACACCTACCAGATCATAAAACTCACGATTGATCATCAGCGAATGAATCACAGTCTCATCAGCAGACATTTCCATCATAATGGCAGGACCGATACAGCGGTAGAACAGAAGACGATTGAAAGAATCCACATGAGCCGGCTGCAGGGTACTGACACGGATCATATTAATGATTCTGTTCCTTATAAGGAACTCGTCTCTGTTCAGATCCAGATAGTCAGTGGCTCCATAGCGGATAGCCTCCTGAATATAATCTGAGTCAGGCTTTCTGGTGGCAACCAGAAGGGGAAGATATACATCCGGTTTGGAGGAAAACCCCTCCAGATCCTTCAGACTCTCCTGTGGATTATCATCAATTAACAGAAGAATGGTGGTATATGCCACGTCCAGAAAGGTTCTGCTGTCCAGTCGTCGGCATACATCTATCACAAATGAACCCTCGCAGATCTTAATGAGCTTTGCAATCTCATCCTGCAGGGGTCCCACAATCAATAATCGTCTCACGGCAATTCCCCCTTCAAATCATTCAGCTGACAAGGCCTTGCTAAAGGGAAAATCAGCCAATAGCGAATAGAATTAAAAGTTTTTATAAAATTCATATATATACGACTTTAGTATACCATGTTCTTATGCAAAGTAAACAAAATAATATTAACTTATTTATTTATTTGTTATTATATTGTTAATCAGACAAAAAGTTTTTCATTAATTAATTGAACGATTGATAATGAAATGTAGTATCCATATAACAAATGCAGTGTTTTCGAAAAAATATTGAAAAATCCGTCATGGATTCGTAAATTCTGCCATGGATTTTGGCTGATAATTGATTGAAAATGACAATATAACGGCATTTTAACAAACATGGAAAAAAACTTAATAAAAAATGCACAAAAGGACTGTACAAATATAGTATATGGTTGTATAATACAGAAGCAATCTAATACTATGGCACTGTTCCACTCCACCTATATGGGCAGTGTACATAAAAAAAAGGAGGATGGCCGTTTGATTCACGGTGCAGCAGTGTGGAGACCTGCTGTAAGGCTTTAACCGTTTTGCCCGGTTATGGCGAGGCATCTGCAAGAGGAGTCTCAGATGCTAGAATCAGTATTTATGTCAGAGGTTCAGATTAAGAACATGATGAAAATTTATCCAGGTGCTAAGACACCATCCGTACATGACTTTAACCTTGATATCAAGGACAAAGAGTTCATCGTACTGGTAGGACCTTCCGGATGTGGAAAGTCTACATCTCTTCGTATGGTAGCTGGTCTGGAGGATATCTCCGGCGGTGAGCTGTACATTGATGGAAAACTGGTGAACGATATCGCTCCAAAGGATCGTGATATCGCAATGGTATTCCAGAACTATGCTCTGTATCCTCATATGTCTGTATATGATAACATGGCATTTGCTCTGAAACTGAAAAAAACACCTAAGGATGAGATTGACAAAAAGGTTCGTGAGGTAGCTGAGATCCTTGATATCACTCAGTATCTGAAGAGAAAACCAAAAGCTCTTTCCGGTGGACAGAGACAGCGAGTTGCAATCGGTCGTGCTATGGTTCGTGATCCTAAAGTATTCCTGATGGACGAGCCTCTCTCTAACCTGGACGCTAAACTGCGTAACCAGATGAGAGCTGAGATCATCAAACTTCGTCAGAGAATCAACACAACCTTCATGTATGTAACCCATGATCAGACAGAGGCTATGACTCTTGGTGATCGTATCGTTATCATGAAAGATGGATATGTAAATCAGATCGGAACACCACAGGATCTGTATGATCGTCCTGTAAACCTGTTCGTAGCTGGTTTCATCGGAATGCCTGTAATGAACTTCTTCGACGGCTGCAAGCTGGAGATCAAGGACGGCGAGTATTATGCAAACATCAAGGGTGTATCCTACAAACTGGATGAGTTCCAGCAGAAAGCACTGAAGTCTAACGGACAGAAGGCATGTGATATCGTATGTGGTATCCGTCCACAGCATCTGACAGTTGGTTCAGGAACTCTTGCAGGTACAGTAGAGGTATCCGAGATGCTTGGTTCCGAGGTTAACCTTCATGTTAACTGCGAGGGAGACGATATCGTTATGGTTCTTCCAACAGTTGATCTTGATTCTGATGTATCCATGGGTGCAAAG
This sequence comes from Lachnospiraceae bacterium, assembly GCA_030526405.1. GTDB lineage: Bacteria > Bacillota > Clostridia > Lachnospirales > Lachnospiraceae > JAKSRN01. The sequence continues at coordinate 30,268 of JAUNCZ010000036.1, forward strand.
GTTAACTTTACAACTCAGCCAAGACTGATCCAGCTCTTTGATAAAGAGACAGGAAACAACCTGATCTGGTTTGATGAGGAGTCTGTAAAGAATCATTCACCAAAATGTAAAGAGTACAATTTCTAATCACTTTCATCAGAAATTCTGTATGACAAAAAGCATTTGGGCTGTCGCATTGCGACAGCCCTTTTTTGCGTGCAACCAGCCAAGGTCCGGGCTTGTACGAGACCCTGGCCACTGCCGTGATAGAATACAACCTGAGAAACTCGTAAGGTGTCTCAGGTTGTATTCTATCTAAACCCTGCCATCTGGCAGGGGCGCAAAAAGCCCTGTTTGGTCTCTATGGCCGAACAGGGCTTTTTTTCTTTTTTGGGAAATATATCTGCCGTTTGGCAGATGCGAATTATTATATTAATTGCGATAATAGTTTTGAAATAATCATCTGGTTTCTGTTATTCCTCCTTCTGTTGTAACAGGAACCAGATATAACAGACAGGAATTGGTTTGTTAAATGTTAAAGCATATTGATTACATAGTAAATTGTCCTAAATAGCATACTATGGTATATTGTATAATGTAATCATGCTTTATGTGTATTGTATTTGGAATGGATAGGGGGATGAGGAATACTATGAAGATAACAGTTGCCGGGGCCGGCTATGTTGGTATGGCAAATGCTGTTTTACTGTCCCAGAGACATGAGGTCTATGCAGTGGATCTGGACAGCAACAAAGTGGATATGATCAACAACAGAAGATCACCGGTGCAGGATCCTGAGATTCAGGAATATCTGGCAGAGAAGGATCTGAAGCTCACTGCTACAACAGATGGTGTGTCTGTCTTTCGGGAATCGGACTATGTGGTGATTTCAACACCCACCGATTATGACCCTGACAGGGATTGCTTTGACACATCCTCTGTGGATGCGGTGATCAGAACCGTTATTTCCTGTGCACCGGATGCGGTGATCGTGATCAAATCAACTATTCCATCTGGCTATACAAAGAGGAAGCTGAGAGAGTATCCGGGAGCCAATATTCTGTTCAGCCCTGAGTTTCTCAGGGAGGGACGTGCGCTCCTGGATAATCTCTATCCTTCCAGAATCATTGTGGGTGTTCCTGAGGGACGAACTGATCTGGTGCCTGCAGCAAAAGTTTTTGCAGAAATATTAAGAGAGAGTGCTCTGAAGGAGGATGTTCCGGTTCTTCTTATCAATTCCACGGAAGCAGAGGCTGTAAAGCTGTTTTCCAACACCTATCTGGCTCTTAGGGTCAGCTTTTTCAACGAGCTGGATACCTATGCAGAGACAAAGGGACTGGATGCAAAGCAGATCATCGAGGGTGTTTGCCTGGATCCGAGAATCGGCTCCTATTACAACAACCCATCCTTTGGATACGGTGGCTATTGTCTGCCAAAGGATACCAGGCAGCTGCTGTCCAGCTGTCAGGGAGTACCCCAGAAGATTATGAGGGCTGTGGTGGAAGCAAACACTATTCGAAAGGCATTTGTTGCGGAG
>JAUNCZ010000095.1 GCA_030526405.1 Lachnospiraceae bacterium
CAACTACACGGGTTTTAAACTCTTGAAAGGTTAAGCCGTGAATAATTCAGGATTAATACTCTTTTCATTTAGAATAAGCCAAAGATCATAAAATTAAGTGTCGTTTGAATTGTAACACTTTTATCTTCTAACATTAATAGCATCAACATAATCATTATAATCCGCGAACAGAATAATAGCAATTTGTATAACAGTAACTAGAAATCAGAAAAAATGATGTTTATAATTCCCACCCCCAACTATGTCTGAATACATCACGGCTCCATCTGTGCCTGTTACATTACAACGATACTTATTGTTCTTATTGACTACGGCTGTGGTTATCTGTACGATTGATGCAGCATTTCCTGCTGCACTGTTTCTGCACCAGGTCTTGCCGTCTTTGCTGTACTGCCACTGGGTAAGAAACGACACAGGTATATTCGCCTTAACTGAGGGGTTTCGAAGGAGAAGCAATTTCCTCATCCTCTTTTTTCCACAGTTCCGTCAACAAATTATATAATCCCTCCTCCGCCAGCACGACTCTTTTCAACCCCGCCAGCAACATTCCTTTCTCGTCCATTTCATAGTCCTTCAGCCACTGTCCGCTATCTAAATACTGCTCCAGTCTGCAGATCATATTCTTCAGCGCTTAACATCGTCTCTGGAGAATCAGCGCAGGCCTCTGACACATAGTCGTAGCTCAAGAAATGGGTTGTTACCGTACAGCTATTGCTCAAGCGGGGTGCTCATTTCTTTTTTATGTTCACTATGTCATACAGATTTAAATTTTTGTCTGCAGCATGTCGTATCAACATTTCTATCCTGAATCCATTAAACCGTTCTATATCTCCCATATCATTGTTATAAACCGGGAGTGCAAACCTTGTCGTAAACCTATACCATTCAAACTTTGCATCCACATTTTGTTTCCCTTTAAAGTTCTCTTTCCATCGTCTATTCGTAGCACATTGGAGAAGCATAGGAATCCTCTGGGGTAGCATTCGCTTCTTTTAATTAGAGTTGTTATCACAAAAGAGCCCACACCCAGATTACCTCCAGGCATGAGCTCTCCATTAACTATACATATCAATCATATATCACAAAACACTCTATTACATTGCTTTACTTTGTTTTATTTCACCCCGGCCACAGCTGAATACTGCACGGATCCGTCTGTACCAGTGATCTTGCAACGATATACATTGCTCTTATTGGATGCAGATACGGTGATCTGCACGGTTGGTGTAGCATTTCCTGCTGCCCCACTCTTATACCAGGTCTTTCCGTCCTTGCTATACTGCCACTGGTAGCTGACTGCATGTTCTGCCACTACGGTAAATGCTGCCTTTTCGCCGATTTCTACTGATACATTTCCCGGCTGGCTGAGGATCTTCAGGCCCTCTGCAAATGCTGCTGTGTCAGAATAGGCTGTAATACCGTTGGCGGTGGTCAGCTTACATCTGTAAATGTTTGATCTGTTGGTGCTGTTGACCTTGAAGGACACGGTAGGTGTGGTTGCTCCCGCTGCAGAGCTTCTGTACCAGGACGCTCCGTTATCCCTGCTGTACTGCCACTGGTAGGTGGCTGCATTTGCAGCTGTGATGGAAAAGCTTGCGGTGGTGCCTGCTGCTGCGCTGGAGTTTTTCGGCTGCTCTGTCACCACAACGGCACCCACTACTGCAGAATACTTAATATTTCCGTCTGTTCCCATCATTTTGCATTTGTAGATGTTGGACATATTGCTGTTGGAAACCCTGATGGAAAGGGTATCGGTGGTTGCTCCTGTGGCACCGCTCTTATTCCAGTTGGTTCCATCCTTGCTGTAGATCCACTGGTAGGATACCACATTGTCTGCTGCCACTATGTAGGAAACATTCTGTCCCATCTTTGCAGTTACAGATACGGGCTGAGCGGTAATCTCAACGCCAGGAATCAGGTCGATATAGGCAACCTCTGAACAGAGAACAGTGCCGTCCTCTCCTGTTACCAGGCATCGATATCTGTTGGTACAGTTGCTGCTGGAAAGCTTGATGGTGATGGAATCACTCTTTGCCGTTGCAGTGGTGCTGTTCACCCATTTGTTTCCATCCTTACTGTACTGCCACTGATAGTCAGCAGCGCCGGTTGCTTTCACATGGAAGGATACTGTATCGCCCTTTTTCGCGGTAACGGTCTCCGGCTGTTTCAGAATCACCACCGGTTCCGGTTCCACCTCAATTTCTCCCTCCACGGTTACCACGCAGGAGAGGGTCTGGCTTCCATAGGTTGCCGTTACTGTTGCAGTGCCCGCTTTCTTTCCAAGAACGATACCGTCATTTACCTCAACGATGGCAGGATCTGAGCTTGCCCAGGTAAATGAATCCGGTTCAGGAAGGATGGAATAATAAGAAGAAAGGGTTTCATTGTAAAGATTAATCTCGATTCTGTACTCAATACCTGCTTCTATTGTTCCTGAATCCGGCATTGCAAAGTCAAACTGTCTGTCCCCTGTGGAAACAATATAGGAGCTGTTCTCTATTCCATAGGAGCCATCGGGATCCATTGCATTTAGGGTCCAGAAGCCAAACACCTGCACCCAGTACCAGCAGCCATTGGAATAGTAGCAGCCGATTCCGATGGAATCGTAGTCTTCCCCAAGGATATTTGCTCGATGTCCTTCGGAATTCATCCATCCATTAAATACCGCCGCTGCAGAGCGATAGCCGGCTGCAATATTTTCTCCGTAAACCATCTCATCTACTGTAAAGCAGGACTCTCCGTTGGGACGTGTATGAGAATAATATACGGAAAGCTCCGCTGCTCTCTGGTTTGCCGCCCGGAGCAGAGACTCATCCATATTCAGAGGTGACAGTCCCATGCTGGTTCGTGCCTCATTCACGTACCCCAGAATCTCGAAGGAATACTCATTAGCGGTGATACCCTTTACCTTCATTAAAGGTCCGCTGGTGATACTGTTGGCATAGGCAACAGCCGGTGCTGTTTCTCTGGTATAAGGCGCGTCCTCATATCCAAGATATCCTGCCTCTGCATCCTGAGAATTCACATCATACCTCTCTGCTGATAACTCTTCTTCTGAAAATGCTCCTGTTTCTGCAGCTTCCTCCGCAACCTCTGATTTCACGGTGTCTTCTGCCGCTGCATTATTCTCCGCATTCTCCGGTTTCACAGTGTCTTCTGCTGCCTCTGCATCCTCTGTTGTCACAGTCTCTTCTGCCACATGAAGGTAATCCTGTTGCGGCAGCTCTGCTGTTTCTGCGTCATTCTGTGTTGTAATTGCTGCTTCAGGTTCCGCTGCATACACACAGGTGCCCAGTGACGATACTACCATTGTCACAGATAACAGCAGGGAAATCGCTTTTTTCTTCATTTTCCATCCCCCTCTCAAGATTAGTATGATTCTACTTTAACAATATACCATATGCATCCAACAAATCATACAGTCCATCCTGGGATAACACTCCGCGTTTTAACGACGCAGGAAGCAGCCCCCTTTCATCCATTTCATAGTCCTGCTGCCATTCCCCGCTGTCAAGATACATGGACAGGGAAAACAGCATGTCCCGTAACTCAGGATCGTAGACCCGATTCTCCGGAGGAGTGTTATTTGCCCGCAACATATAGTCAAAACGATTCTCCATTTCCTGAATTCTCTGGATACTTCGATATATGATGCCAAACTCCTGGGAATATTCTTCCCCCAGTGCATCCGCCTTCAGAAGACATTGAACCACCAGCTCCGGCGTTACCGGAAATGGCATATGATGGATGGTGGAGCCTAGGACACAGGCCTTTTCCGCCGCCAGTCTGATCAGCGCAGGATCCGGTGCAGTATAACCCATGTCTGCAAAGCACACGGGAAGTCCCACCTCACAGCAGAAATGCAGAACCGCCCTGATTTCCTCCCTGATCCTGTCTCCTCCCAATTGAGTCTCCTCCATCACCAGCTGGGTCAGTGTGCAGAATGCCACCTTAAAGCCATGATACTGGTTATGTAGCTCCGGAATCATGGTGAATCCCTTCTGAATTCCATGGGCAGCCGCCAGACCACCGCTTTCGAAGCCTACGCTGGACAGGTAGGTATTCACCTCCACGATGTTTTCCAGTGCCTCTGAGCAGATGCCCTGCTCTGCGTCCAGCTTTGCCTGCACACCGTCCTGCTGCAAATGCTGCCAGCACAGGGAAGCAAGCCCCTCTGCTGCCCTGGTGGGCCGTCCTGCCACCTGATTCAGACTGTGGGACTGACGGCAGGCTCTTGCCTCAAACCAGGTGGCCATGGCATCGCCCATACCTGCTACCAGAAGCTTTGCCGGTGCCGCCGCGATGATCCTGGTGTCCACCAGAACCAGCTCCGGACAGTTGTTTAAAAAGAGATATCGATCAAATTCTCCGTTCTCCTTATAAATCACGCTTAAGGAGCTGCAGGGAGAATCTGTGGATGCCACTGTGGGAATGATTACTGTAGCAAGTCCTGCTTCATAGGCCACTGCCTTTGCTGTATCCAGGATTTTTCCGCCACCGATTCCCACCACTGCGGTGCAGCATTTTCCCCTGGCAAATGCTGTAAGTTCATCGATCTGGCTCTGACAGCATTCCCCCTGGAACAGCTGGTAAAACACCTGGTATCCGGTGCCCTTAAAACATCGCTGCAGCGTGCCCTCCATCCGCTTCTTTCCATTGGGGCTGATGATCACCAGCAGCCTGTTTCCCATTCCCTGGAGATACTCCGTCAGCTGCTCCAGGGCCCCCGGCCCCTGTACATATCTGCCGGGACTTTTCAGGATTCTGTTATCTATGTTAGTATTCATACTGTTTTCCATACTCTTTGATTCCTCACTCTTCCTGCATTGTAGCACCTGTTGAAGATGATTTGTGTGTTGTCCTGCATTTTGCTTACTGGCCTGCGTTTTGCTTAC
>JAUNCZ010000096.1 GCA_030526405.1 Lachnospiraceae bacterium
ACTTATGGCATGGATTTCAGTTGGAAATCTGTCCCATGAATAATTCAGGTTTAATTCTTTTCCAACAGAAATGTATCGATTTTCCTGTAAAAGAAAAGGCGCATCCCTCATCTCCTGAGGAATACGCCTTTGTATTTCATGGCCTTATAATACCTGAATACCATCCTGTTTTCAATTATTAATATATGGTAAAATCTACTTGTTTTCTTGTATATCTACTTGTTTTCTGGTATAAATATTGAGAAAACAGAATTTTCACCTGAAAAAGAACAGTTCAGTACATAGCATTTTTGAACCACTGCAAGCAACCCGCCGAATTGCAGATATCCGCGATTTCAGTGAAAGCTGACCAGACTTACGAGACAGGTTCCGCCAGCTTTGGCCTGAACAGAAAGAATGTGATCCTATGAAAAAAAATGAATTTCTCGTATACAATGATCTCATCGGCAGATTATACTCCTGCTGCACTGCGGAAGAGCTTCTTCCCAGATTCCTTCTTCCCCTCAAAATGCTGATTCCCTACTCCTACGCCAGTATCTTTCTGGCCAACCCGGAGAACAACAGTAACTCTTCGGATATGTCAGACATGCTGAATCCAGACCCCATCTGCAGTCCCGACTCCTTCAGGGAAGCAGAATTACAATATCTGAAGCACATCTCAGAGGACCGTACTCTCTGGCTGATCCAGAGCAATGACGCCTCCCTTGTGCGGGAAAGTGATCTCTTCTCTCCTCAGGAGAGACAAAGCGGTCCCATGTATGAGAACTGTTATCGAAAGTTCAACGTTGACGATATCATGCACCTGACCGTTGTATACAACCAGAAGTTTCTGGGAATAATTTCACTGTTTCGGAGAAAAGATGAGGACTGCTTCAGCAACGACGATGTATTTATTCTCCGGGCCCTGGGCGAGCATCTGAATGCAGTATTTTACAAAATCTTATCCACAGTCTCTCTCTCAAAAGAAAATACAGGAAATCTACCAGAACTAAAGGAGACCTTTTCCCTTACTGACAGGGAATATCAGATTGTGGAGCGTACCTTCCGTTTTCAGACACCGGAGGAGATTGCCGAGGAGATGGATATCCGTCCCAATACCCTTCAGAAGCATCTGCAGAATATCTTCAGAAAAATGCAGGTTACATCCCGATGGGAGCTTTTGAAATACAGAGGGCAGGATTAAGGAAATACAGATTGTTTCCACCGTCTTATTGTGTAAATTCGCAGGTAAAGAAATAGATATAGTCATTTTCAGCAAATGAAAATGTATCTCCCTTCACAAGAAACTCAATGTCAGGAACAGCCATCACATCATTATCATAGATCAGTGCAACCAGTGGCTGTTCCTCTCCAAAAATGATGTCTTCCTGTTCATCTATTTCGGTGGCTGAGCGTCCGTAATACATCCAATCCTCAACACCCTCCAGAACAGGAATCTCCGTTTCTAACTTTGAACACTTATCTGCAAGGATTACCTTCACAGAAGCCTGCTCAAAGTCCGGCAGAATAAGAATTGAGCCATTCTGAGGGGGCTCTGTCCCCTGATATCCCAGTTCCAGAGTCTGCTTATCCATAAGTTTACCGGAGTGGTACTCTGAAACATATATCTTCAGAGAGGAATAACCCTCTGAAGCCACATAATCATAGAGATAGGCTCCGTCAACTCCTGCCAGCATCTGCAGGGTCTTCATCTGTGGCCCCTCTTTGTCCACAGGGACCAGGTAGTTCTGATGTGCTTCTTTTGGATATAACAGCATTCCCATAACGGATCCCAACGCAAGGGTAAGTATCAGCAGAATACTAATACCCCTTTTCAGTTGTTTCTGTTTCTTCTGGCTATCCTTTGTTATCTCAAGGATGTTTTCCTCTGCCTGTTGAAGCTGTCTCTCCTTCTCAAGATCCTCCCCTGCAAGAAATTCATTGATGCTGATTCCAAGAATTTCACATAGTTCCGCATACAGAGATACATCCGGCAGGCAAACTCCCCGCTCCCACTTCGACACGGATTTATCGCTCATATTCAGCTTTTCAGCCAGCTGCTTCTGGGTCATACCCAGGGACTTTCGTTTTTCAGCAATATATCTGCCAATTTTGATGAGATCCATATACCCACCTCCTCCGACAAGGCCGCTTTCAATTTTCGGTTAGTATCTGCTGCAATCGTGTTCTGATTTCCGGTTTGTTCCTGCTGCAATCGTGTTCTGATTTCCAGTTAGAAACCGCTCAATTGTGTCTTGATCTCCTGTTTTTCTTTAATTATAGCTCCTAATTCGGAAAAATCACACCTCTCCAAAGTAGAATTCACCTGATTTGCCTGTAATGATCATTCTGAAACAAAAAAATTCATCAATATGAACAGCACAACTACAGATACGACTTCCGGCAATCATAACCACCCTTCCAAAGGGTGGTTTATTGTTGAGGCCATTTTCATTTTTCGGAACAACGAAAAACTCCATTGGTCTCAACAGACTAAGGTCCATAAAAAAAGCCCACACCCCCGGGGAAGCAGGTGTATGGGCACAAGGGGCTTATAAATCTCTTACAGTTTATACTCATCTGAATAATACGGTACCACAAGAGTACTTCCTGTGATGATGGTTGTTCCCTCCAGATGATTGATTTTCTGCACTTCTTTAATATATCTGTTAATAGAAGAATACTCCTCTGTAATATACTCGTCCGCAATGGACCAGAGAGTATCACCACTTTTCACCTGAATGCTTGTATAATATTTATATCTCTTATTTTCTGTAGAATCTGCATTAGCTGTTCTTACCGAGAATCCAAAACAACCGATCAACAGAAGAAACAACACAGTTCCAATTGTGATAATCTGACGGATTCTCTTTACCCTTCTCTTTTCTCTTCTACTCATATCCACTCCTCTTTCCTCAAAAGCAATCACCTTCATGAACTGCTTACTCTTGCATCGCATGAACATCTGTTCGATTAAGCACATTATAATACGAACATATGTTTTAGTCAATACAAAATCGAACATTTATTCGGAAAATATGTTTGCTTTTTACGGAAATGTGTGTTACTATTTTTACATAAAATTCACAGTAAACTGCCCACAGAATATGATAATTTGCAGATATTCATAGGAACACCAGTCTCTATCTGTTTTCATATGTGGCATTAAAAGGAATATATCAGAACAAATATAGAATGGAGGGACTGATTGCTATGCCAAAAGGGAAAATCAGTAAAAAACAGCAGGAAATTCTGGACTACATGAAAAAAGAAATTCTCGAGAAGGGATATCCGCCGGCAGTTCGACAGATCTGCGAAGCAGTGAATCTGAAATCTACCTCTTCTGTTCACGCTCATCTGGAATCCCTGGAAAAGAATGGATATATTAAAAAGGATGCTACAAAACCTCGTGCCATTGAGATCCTTGATGATGATTTCAAGGAAGCTCGCCTTCGCAGTCTTGGTCTCATTCCTGATTCTGCACAGGCAGCCACAGTATCTACAGATTTTACAAATGTACCTGTAATCGGTCATGTTGCAGCTGGTCAGCCTCTTCTGGCAGTGGAATCCATTGAATCTTACTTCCCTATGCCGGTTGATCGTCTTCCAAACGCAGAGACCTTTATGCTGAAAGTACAGGGAGACAGTATGGTCAACGCAGGTATCCTTAACGGTGATTATGTTCTTGTGGAAAAACGTTCCTCCGCCTCCAACGGTGAGATGATCGTTGCTCTCATCGAGGACTCCGCCACCGTTAAAACCTTCTATCGTGAGGATGGCTATTATCGTCTCCAGCCGGAGAATGATTTTATGGCACCAATCATTGTTAAAGGTGAACTTCAGATTCTTGGAAAAGTAATTGGAGTTTTCCGATTCCTGTAAAAACAAATTTCATATCGAGCTGGGTATTGCCGTCGATCTCAAAGGATCGCTGTACCCAGCTCTTTTTTATTTAACAGGATTCGGGTGTCAAAAGCCCCCAAAAACAGATTACACGGATTGTTTCGTACTTCGTACTCCCACAATCCTCCCCAAGATTCGGATATCGTGGTGCTTGCGCCCCACTTACATCCTCATCTTTGGGGCGTGTCACAAGGTCTATCACCACCGTACGTGCAAGCACCGGTGGCTCTGACCTTTTGACACTGTAATCTTAACAGGAAATTGCGTCAATTTCCTGTTAAACCAAAACACAGATGCGCAGCTACACTTCGTTGCGCGCGCGGAACAAAGTTGCGTTTTATGTTAAATTAGGCTGCGGGAGTGCGTTGAAAACGCACTTTGTTCTCTCAATCTGGAAGAATATTACCTCTATAGTTGGATAGTACTGGCAAACATTCTCAGTAGAAGGCCATTCAGCGTCACTACACCAGATAATTGTCAATTATCCAATCAATTTCGTTGGTTCCAAGGGGATAATTTACAGTTTCTTCAGTGATGATCAGGTCTTTTCCAATACATATCCCAGCTGACTGATAGTCTTTCATTCGTTTTACCGCATGTCTTGCATAATCACGATCATCCATCATACCTCTGTGTTCCCAGTAGATCACCTTCCTTGTCCTGGAATTCAAGATGGTGAAATCAGGATATATTACTGAATACTTATCCAATCTGAGGGGGCATTCATACTTATAGGGGATTTTTCTTTTATATAAGGCGTTTGCAATCGTTAATTCTGATTTTGAACGGACACGTTCACCATTATTAGTCAGAAATGTAGTATACTCTTCTGAAATCATTTTGCGTTCATAGGGAATCTGCATCCACATCTGGGTGAAAGAATCGTCGGACACATTAATGGGCTGAATATATGCTTTGGATGATTCAGGGTATGATTCATATGTATTTTGAATAGTCTTTTCCAAACCAGTGAATGAATGTATGA
>JAUNCZ010000004.1 GCA_030526405.1 Lachnospiraceae bacterium
ATAAGATTTATTACATTTATTGCATAAATTAAAAATGATGCAAAAGATGTCTGTACAATTTTGGTGATTGTTTTTTCTGGTGGTGCTGTGGAATGGATTGAGGTTTTGGAATCGGTTATCAGGTTTCATTCAGATACAGATATGGTATACTGAGAAAAATCAGGTTGCAAAAAAGGAGGGAAAAGGGTATGTTTTACGAAGCGTGTCAGGGAAGACTGCAGCAGAAGCTGATCATCACCAGCTGTCCGGAGTGCGGAGCAGAACTGGAGATGGCAGCCACAGATCCCTTTGGCATCTGTGAAGAGTGCGGAGCAGAGGTGCTGAATGAGTCCATGGACTGCATCTTCTGGTGTGACAATGCGGTGAACTGCATTGGGGAAGAGGCTTATAAAAAGGCCAGAGAATCCAGAGATTTTATCGAAATAGGAGAGGATTTTCATCGCCCTCTGTGGTAGGGAGAATCCAACTTAAAAAGTATAAAGGTATTGGAAGAGGAATGTAAGAACTATAGACTGCCAGGAAGCTGTATAGGGAAGTTGAGGAGAGTGAAAGGGATGACAGAGCTGGAAAAACAGGTAAGAGCTTTATACAGAGAGCTGACGAAAACACTGATTGAAAAGGAGAAGCAGATCACCACCATGGAGAGTGCCACCTCCGGTCAGATTGCCTCTCTGATCACAGATACAGAGGGCTCCTCCGCCATTATGAAGGGAGCCTGCATCACCTACAGCAACGAGGCAAAGATCCTGCAGGGAGTGCCGGAGGAAACCATTCAAAGCTTTGGTGTGTATTCCCGGGAAACCGCAAGGGCCATGGCAGAGGCAGCCCGCAGAATCTATCAGGCAGATCTTGCCATCGGCATTACAGGAACCATGGGAAATGTGGATCCCGTCAATGCAGATTCCGTTCCGGGACAGGTGTACTTTGCACTGGATCTCCAGGGCAAGGTAACAGATTACTACCGGGAGCTGCCGTCCCAGGACAGCCGGTACGGCTATAAGCTTCTGGTGGCAAAAGAAATTGTGGAGGTATTGCTTCCCCTGGTGAAAGCAATGTGAAAAAATGAGTGCAAACAAAACCCATTATTATCATTTACTGAATAAAGAGGGCCAGCAGGCCTATTACTGCATCAAAAAGGGACTGGAGAATCTGGAAACCAGCTTTCCGGTGCCAAGGCTGGATGGAAGAGAACTGACCAATATTTATTTTATGGTGCGTCTGGACCATCCGGAGATCTTCTACACCGTAACCTTTAAATATCGCTATTATCCCGACTCCGAGATGGTGGAGTTGATTCCGGAATATCTGTTTCCTAAAAAACAGATCAAGGAGCATATCCAGGCCATGGAATCCAGGGTGAAAAAACTGGTGCGCCAGGCGGAGGGACTGGATGAATTGGGGAAAGAGCAGTATATTCACGACTTTGTTGTGGATAACATCCATTACGACAAGCTGAAAAAGCCCTATTCCCATGAGATCATCGGTTCCCTGGGCCATGGAGTGGGAGTCTGCGAGGGCATTGCAAAGACTGTGAAGATCCTCTGTGATGCCATGGGCATCTGGTGTATCATCGCCATCTCCGATGCCAATCCGGAGAAGAAGATCAAGTATCGTCATGCCTGGAATGTAATCAGGATCGGTGGGAAATATTACCATCTGGATGCCACCTTTGACAATTCCTTAAGTAATCCGGCGGGAAGAGAGAGCCAGAACAAGCAGGCAGCATCCCCCCAGGGACATGCCGCCCAGAGCAAAGCAGCCCAGGGAAAGGGAAATCAGGGCAAGGGTAAGAAAAAGGCCCCGGAGAGAGACTGGCCCATGCGCTATGACTACTATAACCTGAATGACAAGCAGTTTTTCCGGGATCACGAGCCGGTGATCTGGCAGGTGCCCCAGTGCACAGAGGGCAGCCATTCCTGGTATCAGGAGAAAAAACTCTCCTTCACAAAGCTGGAGGATGTGCGGAAAAGAGCTGCCCAGGCAGCGAAAAAAGGAAAGCCCTTCCTGTTTCACTGGAGAGGGGGCTATCTCACCAAGGAGGTGCTGGAGGAGCTGATCGGCATTCTCCGGGAGGAGGGTGCAGCAAAGAATAAGCACCTGTATCTTTCTCTGAACTGGCCCCAGGCGGTGCTGCTGGCCATGTTCCGGGAAGAAGAGAAGGAGGAATCCATTGTGATGGAGGAGGCCAACGAGGGCGAGCTCTACGATGGGGAGGCCTGAGACAGAGTTCTCAAAAAACAGAAGATAAGCACGGAAGGAACAGAACGTAACCTATGAATGACATCATTATCGGAAACATTATTTCCATCGGATCTGCCTGCTTTACAGCGGCCAGTTCCTGGACCATCAGCAAGCAGAAAAGCTACATGTATCAGGTGTTTCAGTGTCTGACACTGGCAGTGGCATCTGTATTTTTTCACTCCTGGTCTGGAGTGACCACCCTGCTTTTGTGTGCCATTCGAAATTATCTGGTATCAAAAGATCTCTTTAAAGGAAAAATCGTAGGCCTGCTGCTGGTGCTGCTGGTGGGTTTTGGAATACTTGTGAACAACAGAGGACTGGTGGGATGGCTGGTTATTGCCGCCACCTTTATCTACACCATCGGCTCCTGCAAGGCCATGCGGCCTCTGGCAGTGAAGGCCAATATCACCTTCAACTGTGCCATGTGGGCTCTGTACGATCTGCTGATCCTGGATATCGTATCGGGAGTGGTGGATGTACTGGCAACACTGCTGACCCTGGTATCCATCATCCGCCTGCTTCGGAATCCGGAGCTGATCCGGGAGGAGGAGAGAAGATTGGGGCTGGAGAGCTGAAAAATGCCCAGAAAACCATAATGTAAACATATGTTGACAGCATGTAAACCTTTACATGCTGTTTTTTTTACCTGTTTTTGTAATACTGAAAGTAAATAAAGGAAAGGGAGGATGCTCTTATGAAAAAAACTTTTATACTTTCAGTATTATGTGCTTCTTTGATTGCTGGTTCAACATCCGTGTATGCAGCATCTACAGGAGAAATTGAGGGACCGATTCAACAAGTAACGGCTGTGGCAAGTGATGGTCGGACCCGTGCATCATGGGGATATGGTACGTTAACTCATGCTAATCCCATTGGTCGTAAGCCATGGGCTTATGCAACATCATCTACCTATAATGGAAATTGTAATGTGATTAAGGCAAGGGTAAAAGTAGAAAGTGGAGGTGAAACAGACTATACATCATGGGCAATAAAGTATAATTCTCCATCAGCTCCATCAGCAACAATTATTGCTCGAACCGAAACAAATGTTACATTTTATGGACTGCATGACTTTCAGGACACGTCTGCTTCTGGCTGGCAGCATGCAATAACAAGTGCTAGGTATTAATCATGCGTCGGGGTATAAAGAAAACTACTATGGTATTCATGCTAATGGTAGTTGCTTTGCTTATTCTTGTGGGAATCGGTGTGCGAAGTATGCGTACAGTCTACCTGTTAAAGCCAGAAGAGAATCATTTAATAGGCGAAGGCGTATATTTTAATGTTTTTACACAAGAGACAAGAGATAAGATAAAAACCGGAACAATTGCAAATGTAAATGAAGATACGATATTTTATGCATCCATCCAAAATGCAGGGAAAGATCGACATATGACTTTGAAAGCATATATAAATTATCGTGAAACGCTGCTTGAGTTTTTAAATACATCGGATGAAGATGATAATATCTATCTGAAAGATGGTGACAATATTCTCATTCCCTTTAAAATCAAAACAGAGTTAGATGAAAAAACAAATTACAAGATGTTGATTTCATTATTCTGGGGGACTGATCAGTATGAAGCAGAGACAAAATTTCAGACATCTATGTATGCGATGTCATATGATTATTTGATTCAGAATGATCAGGAGAAGAACTGGGCAGACATAAATATTTGTACGGACATAAATACGCAATATACTGAATCTGATTTTCCAAGTATTGTATTAAATACTGATTTTCAAAATAGTAATTCGGTGAAATTGCCGGAATGCGAATTAACAGTAAAAGCAGGAGAGGATTTTGAGATTGCTTATAAAGTTGGACATATAAAAACAGATACCGCTTTGTTACTTGTAACCATTGACTACCAGCAAGCCCTTGTTAATCAAACAGAACCTGCGCTCATAATAAATACTCCGCAAGGGTATCTGGCATCAAATCGTATTTCTCTTTCAGCTCCGAAACAACCGGGCAAATATGAAATATGTGCGGTTGCTGTTCCCTCACCGGCAGAGATTAACGCCTTTGAGCCATTGGAAAATTCGATTCGTTTCACACTAGAGGTAGTATAGGTGTCAATAAATGAGCATAAAAGTATGTAACAAGTAAGATAAAGGAGGAATGACTATGAAGGCAATTAAAAAGTGGGTCAATCCCACGAGAAAAATGATTGACCCATTTTTTTTACAGAATTTATATCTCAAAAAGCGCTTGATCCACAATTTGACAGTTTGCTCCATAAATATATAGAGTAATTAAATGAAAGTACCTAGTGTTACAGTTGGATATTTCCAAAGATATCCTGTTACAGAATAACTGGTTCACATCCTAAGTCAGCTTATCCGGGCAAGGATAGAACACGATACCATAATTAAAAGGGACGCTACCGCATTTGGCGACAGCGTCCTTTTTAAAAAAAACTTTGAAGATACATGAGTTTTTTTTGGAATCTCACAATAGATCGCATATACTACGAAAAGCGAGATCAGTATATTCAGCAACAAGAGGAGCAGAGTTTTTTTCGAAAAATATGTCCGGTACAACCTTTTCCTGATATAGAAAATCACAAAAAAGGGGATAAAAAAATATCGGTTCTTAACTTCTTCAATAGTGGATTCTATTGTATCTGCTGTCTCTTCTTTTTCTGTCTCTTTTTCCGGAGAGTTTAACTCCGGAGTTTCAGGCTCTTCCTGTGATGCAGCTTCCTGTGATTCGGATGGCAAAACAGAGCAATCTGAATTACAGGAGGATTTTTTTTGATTTAAAAAATCATTGCTGTCCATCTCGTATAATTCACAGATTTTCTGGAAATTATCCAAATCCGGCAGGCAGACATCATTTTCCCATTTTGAGATGGATTGTCTCGAAATCATAAGCTGTTTGGAGACATCTTCCTGTGACAGATTCTTTTTCTTTCTAGCTTCTTTCAGCTTCGTACCGATGGTTATTGTATCCATACTTGTTTCAGATCCTTTAACGAATATCGAAATATTTTCTCAGGTAGTAACCTGCAATCCGCTTAATGGTCGTGATGATGGCTGTGGCCCTTCAGAATCTCATCCAGCTTCACCTTGAAGTCCTCCGGATCCTGATAGCATTCCCGGCTGTAGCAGTAAAGCTCCTGCAGTCCTGCCCATAAGCCCTCCTCTGAAACCAGGCCCACGGTGGCGATCATGCGGCCCTGGAAGGCAAACTGCTCCACAGCGTAGCGCATTCTCTCCACGGTCTCTTCTTCTGTCTGACCATCCAGCACCACATCCATTCCCATAAAATCACCAAAGCGGTCTCTGTAGTCAAAGAAGTAGCGGAGATCACCGGTGAGCTGCAGATAGTCGGGGCGAAGCTGTACCACCTGATCCACCATCTGTTCGGTGAGGCATTTGCAGCGGAAGGTTACAGGGATGCCCCTGCTCTGGGCATGGCGGAAAAAGATTCCGGCGGCCTCTGCCTCAGGCATGGAAAGGATGTCCTCCCCTCTGTCCGCTGCGTTGGCAGCCTCTGACCAGTCGTCTCTGTAGAGTACCAGATCCACCTTGGTAAGGGACAGTACCTTATCCAGCTTTGCGCAGAGCATCTCTGCCATGGCCTCTGCGGAGAGGGTGGGTGCCTCTGGGATATGGCTGAACAGCTCCTGCATCTGGATAGGACCCGGGCCCATGTCAAGATAGAGCATTTTGGAAGGGGTTTTGTCTTCAGGGTTGTTCTTCTTTGCAAAGCCTGTCTCTGCCTCGGCCAGGAACTGATCTGCGGTGATGTAGTGGAAATCAGTCAGGGATGTGGGAACCCAGAGGGGCTGCTCTCCCTGGTTCATCCGGCGGAAGTTTTCCTGGGGAGTAACAGGGTAGGAGAAGCAGGGAACCGTAAAGGTCTGTCCTCCAGGAGTCTGTACTTTTTCTGTTTCTACCTGTGTCATGGATGTATATGGAATTCTCTGAAAATTCATTGGCTGCCTCCTGTATAAAAATAAATGTTGTTCTTTGAAATTCGATGTTATACTATGTATCAGTATATCATGGTTTCTGTTTTTATAAAAGAATGTTACTGGTGGGAGCCATGGAAATCTGCTGGAAAACAGATAAAACATAACAAAAACGGAGGTGTAAAAATGGAAGAATTATACAGAATGATCGAGCAGAAGATCAAGGCGTCCGGATATCCGGGAGAGATCAACGGAATGGAGTTTTACGATGAGGTCAGCGCAGAGGCGGATGAGCAGGAGAACGGAAAATACCTGTTCCTGATCAAAAAATCAGATACTCTTGTTTACAATGGTTGCATGGATATTATGGATCAGGAGTTTGATCTTCACTATGTGGATATCCACGACGGAGACAAGGTCTACCATGTGGATTTCGATGCCTGAATAAGAGAGGCATGTGGATATGTTTAAAAATCGAAGTCTGAAATTTCAGGGAATTTGCTGCATTCTGATGGCAGCATTTTTCTTCTGCCTGATGTCCCTGTTTGTGCGTCTGTCCGGCGACCTTCCTGTAATGGAAAAGGCCTTTTTCAGAAATGCTATCGCCGCCCTGGTGGCCCTGGTGATGCTGCTGCGCACAGAGGAGAAGTTCCGAATGGGAAAGGGGAATCTTCCTTATCTGCTGCTTCGTTCCGGCTTTGGAACAGCGGGGATCGTGGCGAACTTTTATGCCATTGACCATATGGCCATCTCGGACGCAAATATGCTGAACAAGCTGTCCCCCTTCTTTGCCATTATCATGTCCTACTTCATTCTGAAGGAGAAGGCCAGCAAAAAGGAATGGCTGGCGGTGGTGGTGGCATTCGCAGGAGCGCTGCTGGTGATCAAGCCCAGCTTTACAGCAGGGGCCATTCCCGCCTTTGTGGGTGTGTTCGGAGGCTTTGCCGCCGGTGTGGCCTACACCTTTGTGCGAAAGCTGGGAAAAAGGGGAGAGAGGGGTCCATTGATCGTGTTCTTTTTCTCCACCTTCTCCACCCTGTTTGTACTGCCCTTTGTGATTGCTGATTTTCAGCCTATGACAGGGAAGCAGCTGATGCTTCTGCTGGCAGCGGGTATTGCAGCGGCAGGTGGTCAGCTGAGCATTACAGCGGCCTACTCCAAGGCACCGGCCAAGGAGATTTCCGTATTTGATTACTCACAGATCCTGTTTGCGGCAATCTTAGGATTTCTTTTCCTGGGAGAGCTGCCGGATATCTGGAGCTTCCTGGGATACATTGTGATCATCGGAGCTGCGGTGTGGAGAATGCAGGCCATGAAGGAAAAGTGCTGAACAATCCAGGGTGGGATTGTTCAAAACAGATAAAAGCACAAGGAAAAGCACAATTTCGTTGACGAAAAGCACAAATTATGAAAAAATAGATACAGAGAAATTGGAAAAGGGCGAGGATATCGCCCTTTTCTTTGTATAACGCAGTATTTTCAAAGGATTACAGTGTCAAAAGGTCAGAGCCACCGGTGCTTGCACGTACGGTGGTGATAGACCTTGTGACACGCCCCAAAGATGAGGATGTAAGTGGGGCGCAAGCACCACGATATCCGAATCTTGGGGAGGATTGTGGGAGTACGAAGTACGAAACAATCCGTGTAATCTGTTTTTGGGGGGCTTTTGACACCCGAATCTTCAAAGGGAAATGCTGCAGGGACGGAAGGGAGAAGAGAATGGCAAAAAAGGTTACCATCAGCATGGTGGCGGAGCGGGCCGGCGTATCAAGGGGAACCGTGGACCGGGTACTGAACCATCGCCCCCATGTAAAACCGGAGCTGTATCAGCGTGTAATAGAAGCAATGAAGGAGCTGGGCTATGTACCCCTCAGGGAGCACCAGAATCTGGAAAATCTCATACCTGCGGAGCAGGAGGAGGACTGCAGGACAGCGGAGCTCTGTCAGCCCCGGACTGTGAAACGCCGTCTGGGTGTGGTGCTGCACAATGAAAGCGGCTATTTCCGCACCGAGATTCTCCGGGGAATAGAGGCAGCGGCAGAGCGTCTGGCGGAGGAGGGCACAGAAATCCTGGTGGAGCAGTGCGAGACTCCCATGCCCGATGAGGCAGCGGAGCGACTGGAGCAGCTGGTGCAGAAGGGGGTGCAGGGAATTGCTCTCTGTCTGATGGATCATCCCATGATCCTGGAGGCGGTGGAGAATCTGGAGCAGAAGAAGATTCCGGTGATCACCTTCAATTCAGACCTCAGCAACAGCAAAAGACTGACCTTCGTGGGACAGGATCCCTACAAGAGCGGCCGTGTGGCAGGGGAACTGATGTCAAAATGCTGCCGCAGGGGAGAAAAGCTTCTGATCTGTGTGGGCAACAGGGGCTTTTACGGACACAGAGCCAGACTGAAGGGCTTTCTGGACAGGATCACCGAGAGGGGACTGCTGCAGGAGGACACCACCCTGGCAGAAACCTTCAATGACTATACCAGAACCTATCAGCATGTGAAGGAAGCACTGAAGAGGGATCCCTCCATTCAGGGCATCTACATGGCCAATCACAGTGTCAGTGGCTGTGTGCAGGCCCTGCGGGATCTGGGACTGCAGAAGAAGGTCCATGTGATCAGTCACGACCTCACCAGTGCCACCCTGCGTCTTCTGGAGAACGAGGACATTGATTTTTCCATCTCCCAGAACATCTTCATGCAGGGCTACCAGCCTCTGATCATGCTGCAGGAGTATCTGGAGACAGGAACCCTGTCAGAGTACGAGATTGACAAAACTGCCATGGAGGTGCTGTGCTGTGAACATCTTGGTGTGTAAGGAGAGGGGATGAAGAGGGAAATCAGGCTGAATCTCGGGGCAAAGCTACTGCTCCTTGTGATGGGCATCTCCATGCTGATCACTGCTGCCATGGGTGTGCTGTTCTATGGGAGAGTGACGGAATCTGTAAAGAATAATTACAAAAACACCGTGGCAGAAAACCTGCGTACAAGAGCCGAGCAGTTCGATGCCATCATGAAGAAGGCCTATCTGGTATGCACCTGTGCTGTGGAATCGGAGGAACTGAAGGCGCTGACAGAGAAGGACGAAACCTATGAGGCCCTGATCGAACTGCTGCGAAGCTACTGCAGGGAAAATGATGGGATTTATTCCGTATACTGCTATCTCAAAGAGGAGGATCTTCTGGTAAAGGCCAGTATAGAGGATTCCCAGATACAGACCGGTTCCTTTTTAAATCATACCTGGATCAGCCGTGTGGCAGAGGGGGAGAGGCAGGACCCGTTTTCTCCTGTCCACAACAGAGACAGTACTTCTGTGATACAGAGGAATTATTTTACCTTTGGAAAGGGGATTTACGACGAAAACGGCAGGGAAAAGGCAATCCTGTTTGTGAACACAGATGAGAGGGAAATCTACTTTTCCTGCCTGCAGTCAGACAGAAATTCTCTGGGCACCCTGAGTCTTGTACAGGAGGGGGAGATTGTGTCCTCGGACAGGGTCTCAAGAATCGGAACCCGGCTCCAGGAAGGGGAGAAGGAGATTCTTGTGCAGGTTCCCTGCGGGGAAAAGGGATATGTTATGTGCTCGCTGTCCCGGGCGGAGGTGCTGGAGAAGGATCTTGGAACCTCCAGAAACTGGATCCTGCTGGTGGCATTTTTCCTGAATCTGATTCTGGCAGGCCCCATATACCTGTTGCTGAAGCAGTTGCTGTATCCCATGAAGAAGCTGGAGGAGAGCATGAATTCTGTAAAGGAAGGAAAGCTGTCGGAAAGGGCTGTCATCTACAGAAATGACGAGATTGGAAGTCTGGCGGAAAACTTCAATGACATGCTGGATCAGGTGGAGACACTTATCGATGACCTGGTCACCCAGAAAATGCTGAAAAAGGAGGCGGAGCTGGAGGCCCTGTCCTACCAGATCACCCCCCATTTCATGTACAATACCCTATCCTCCATCCGCTACGGAGCCATTCTGGAGGGATATCAGGAGATGGGTGATCTGCTGCAGGCCTTCATTGAGCTGCTGAGGATCAGTGCCAGCGACAGAGGAGCCTTCATAACGGTACAGCAGGAGATACGAATGGTTCAGAATTACATTCTTCTCCAGCAGTTTCGGTATAAGGACAGCTTCAGGGCGGAATTTGTGGTTGAACCGGGAACAGAGCTGTTCTATGTGCCAAGGCTGCTGATTCAGCCCCTGGTGGAGAATGCCATTCTTCACGGACTGGATCATCAGGAGAGGGGCAACAGAGTTACTGTCAGTGTCAGCAGACGGGGAAAAAATCTTGAGATCCGGGTGGCGGACAACGGAAGCGGTATGACGGAGGAGGAGATCCGTAAGCTTCTTACAGGAGGCTACCACAGTAAATTCAACGGAATCGGCATCAACAACATTATGGAACGGCTGCACCTCTATTACGGAGAAAGGGGAAGAATGCATTATCTCTCTCCGGCGGAGGGCGGAACCGTGGCGGTGATTACCCTGCCGGCATCGGATGATGCGGAGGCGTATGTGATCTGAGAAGGGAAATAGGCGAAATGAAAAAATATATCCTGCTTCTTTTAGCCTGTGTTTTTCTGCTTTGCGGGTGCGGAACTGCCTCTTCCTGGCAGGAAACGGGGAAAGAAGAAATTTCAGTAATTGCCATATTAAAGGCCAGAAATTCCCTCCATTGGCAGTTTGTGATGGAGGGGCTGGAGCAGACAGCAAAAAACAGCAATGTGAACCTGCATGTGATCTGGCCGGAGCGTGAGGTGGATACAGATACCCAGCTCCGGATGCTGCAGGATGCCATACAGGCAGCCCCGGATGTGATCATCTGGGCCCCGGATGACTCCTCCCGGGCGGGGGAGTATGCGAAGCAGATCAAAGAGGCGGGCATTCATCTGATCTATGTGGATGAAAATGCCAGCCAGCAGGAGGATGTGCCCTACGTGGGGTCAGACAATTATCATGCAGGGGAGCTGGCAGCCCGGAGTATGGGGGAAGCACTGCAGGAACAGGGAACTGTGGCATTCATCGGAGGAAGCCAGGAGCAGCAGGTGCATTACCTCAGGGGCAAGGGCTTTACGGATTCTGTGGAGCAGTGGAGCAATGGAGAGTGTCTGGTGATCCAGGAGGTGCCGGACTGCTCCATTGCAGGGGGAAAAGCGGCAATGAAGCAGATTCTGCAGGAGCATCCCCAGGTGCAGGGGGTATTCTGTGCCAGTGCACTGCTCTGCATGGGAGCCCAGGAGGCCTGCCAGAGCGAAGACAGAACGGAGATTGTTCTTGTGGGAATGGATACCCAGAGTGATGTGCTGACGGCACTGAAGAACAGGAAAATCCATGCTGTCATCAGCCAGAGCGGTTATGAAATGGGCTGCAGAGCAATGGAGCTGGCGGTGAAACAGACAGAGGGGCAGGAGATTCCTGCAATGAATTACATAAAGAACGAGATTATTTCAAGAGAGAATGTAAAGGATTATCTGGATGCATTTGTAATGGAGGGACGAGAGTGAAGCGGGTATTGATCGTGGATGATGATTTTCTGGTTTGCAGATTTCTGGAGCAGATCATTGACTGGAGAGCCCAGGGCTATGAACTGGTGGGCATCGCCAGAGACGGGTCCCAGGCACTGAAGATGATCAGTGAAAAGAAACCGGATATTCTGATCACAGACATTGAGATGCCTGTGATGGACGGGATCCAGCTGGTAAAACAGGTAAGAAGCACAGGGAATCCTGTGAAGATCCTGATCCTCTCCTGTTACGATGATATCGTTCATGTAAAGGAGGGAATCCGGGCAGGAGCAGATGAGTATTACCTGAAGGATGAACTGACGGACAGATCTCTGTTGGAGCTGCTGGATCGGTTTTCGGATGAAATGCTGCCTGCACAGACTGGCTCAGAGGAAGAGGAGAAAAGAAAACGTCTGGAGACAGAGGAGCGGCATCTGCAGCAGCTGTTGGACGGAACGATCCCTGATATGGCTGGAAAGGGCAGAAGGTATCTGTTTGCTGTCCATGTGACTGAGAAGGAGGAGCAGAGGCTCTTTGGAACAACGGAACAGCGGGAGCGGTTCTGCAATGCCTTCAGGGAGATGATGAGAACCCAGGTATCTGACTGTGCAGAAGCACAGGTCTGCCATGTAAGAGGGGGATGGTTTGCGCTGCTTCTGGAGGGGGCAGAGGCTCCAGGACTTCAGGAGCAGAGGTACCGCATGCAGGAACTTGCCAACCGGCTTCTTTATCAGGGGGAGCGGGCCTTTGATCTGCAGGTACAGATCGGAATAGCAGAACAGGAAACAGGAATACAGGAAACGACGGCTGTCTGGGAGCTGGCAAAGGGGCTCACAGGCCATGGCTTTTACGAGAGAACCGCTGTCTTCACCAGCTGGCAATATCCTGGGATGGGAAGCACCCTTCCCGGCTGCGGGGCAGTCTTTCTGGAGGAGGCCGAAGGGTGGAGAGTGAAGGGCAGGGGGGAAGAAATCCGCCTGGCAGTACAGGAGGTACTGGAGTCATTTGAAAGGGAAAAGACAAAGGAGGCAGTGGTCTTTTCCTGGGTCAGAAGTGCAGACAGTATATTCCGGATCGGTGCAAGAAGCTTTCCTGCCCGGTTTAAAGATCTGGAGAATCTTGGCAAAGAATACCAGAGGGCCTGCACAGAGCAAGCAGCAGATCCCTGCCTCTACAGTGAGCATGTGTCCGGGGTGATCCGATTCATCCGGGAAAATTACAGAAATAACATTACTCTGAATGCAGCAGCAGAGGAGGTGCATCTGACACCCACCTATCTCAGCTATATCTTCCATAAGGAAACCGGTGCAACCTTTTCCGAATATCTGCAGAATTGCAGACTTGACCATGCAAAGGAACTGCTGGCGGAGACCGGGGAGAAGATCCGGGAGATCGGTGAGACTGTGGGGTATCACGATTATCGTCATTTCTGCAAAACCTTTAAGAAGGCGGAGGGAATCACACCCCAGGAATACAGAAAGAGAAAAAGAAGATAAAATACTGCACATCACCATAAAAAAAGACACCTTTTCAGGAGAAATCAGGAAAAGGTGTCTTTTTCTGTGAAGGGAAGCAGGGCGCTGCCTGGAAACTGCGTAGAAACAGTCCCTTTTTCCATAAGATATGCCATTAGAGAAAAGAGAGATTTCTCGTATACTGCTATCAGAGAACAGCGAAGGGAATCGCAGTTCTTGAGCGCACGACAGTGCGGGAACGGAAAAAAGAAAAAGGAAAAGGAGAAAACGGATGAAGAGACGAATCGCAGCAGTAATGATGGCAGCAGCAATGGCACTGAGCATGACCGCATGTGGAGCAAAAGAGGAGAATACATCCTCTGCAGAGGCAGCTTCCACCGCAGCAGCTTCCGAGACAGAGGCAGCGGAGCCTGCAGCAGAGGGAGAGAAGGAGGATGTGAAAATCAGCCTTGTATTTAAAACTCTGGCTTCAGAGCACTGGCAGTTAATGAAAGCAGGAGCAGAGGCATGGGCAGCAGAGCATCCGGCAGCTACTGTTGATATCGTAGGACCACCATCAGAGACATCCTATGATGAGCAGTTAAATATGATCGAAACCACAAGAAACTCTGACTATGATGCCTATGTAATTGCACCTCTCCAGTCTGATCAGGTTGCTACAGCAATTACAGGGGAGACAAGACCGGTAATCGCTGTTGACACAATGATCGATGCACCGGAAGTAATTTCCTTCGTTGGAACAGGAAATGAGGCAGCCGCAAAGATGGGAGCTGAGATGGCTGTTGAGAAGGCAAAAGAGGCTGGCTGGGAAGAGATTAAATGTATTGAGATCGCAGGTGTGCAGGGTGACCAGACAAATACAGCCCGCATGAACGGATATAAAGCAGGCGTCAATGAGTCTGGCGGAGAGTTCCTGGAGGAAGAGGTTCAGTACGCTGAGGCAGTTGCAGATAAGGCAGTTCTCTGTATGGAAGCGATCATGCAGAAATTCCCGGAGGGAATCGCCATCATCTGTGCAAACAACGATGACATGGCAGTGGCAGCAGCTAAGGTAGCAGCTGAGTCCGGCAACGAGAATTATAAAAACACAATCTTCCTGGGCTTCGATGGCTCTACAGCAGCCTGCGAGGCAGTTCTTGACGGAAGACTGACACTGACATGTGCACAGCAGCCATACGACATGGGCTACCTTGCATGCCAGGCCGCTTATGAAGCAGTAGCAGGCAAGGCAATCGATGAGGTGATCGATTCCGGTACAGAGATCATCAATCCTGACAATGCACAGGAGCGTCTTGACACTGTGAACGGTTACATGGGCAACTGATGGGAAATGGGACAGGTTCCTGTCCGGAAACAGGTCTTTGACGGTATTGACCTGAATGGTATACACCTGTAGGTGTACCTGAATAAAAAACAGAATACGCCCGCTGCCTGAGGGGCAACGGGCGTCGCTAATACTCTTTTTATAGAAAATGGTTCGATGGTCCCACACTCGTCGAACCATTTTTTAGTTCATCAGATGATCTCATCCAGCAGCTTCTGCTCTTCCTCATCCATTGCAAGATCCTCATCTCTTACCACCTTCATATCCTTTCTGCGCAGCAGATCATAGATACAAGGCACCACAAACAGGGTGAGGAGGGTACCGTAGAGAAGTCCGCCGATGGTAACCACTGCCATTGGCTGTACCATACCGGAGCCCATTCCGGCACCCAGAGCCATGGTAAACAGACCAAGGATGGTGGTGAGGGCTGTCATGAAGATCGGACGCATACGGGTCTTTCCTGCTTCGATGATGGCAGCCTGCTTCTCCATGCCGGAGATACGCAGCTGATTGATGTAATCCACCAGCACGATACCATTGTTAACGATGATACCGCAGAGCATTACGAAACCGATCATGGCGATGATGCTCACCTCCATTCCTGTAATCAGCAGTGCCAGGAAACCTCCTGTGAAGGCCAGAGGAACGGTGAACATTACAATGAACGGAGACAGCAGGGACTGGAACTGAGCCACCATGATCAGGTACATGAACAGGAGAGCCAGCACCAGCATCAGAACCACATCTTCCATAGCCTCGGAGATGGTGGTGTCCTCACCCTTCATCTCAGCGGTATAGCCATCAGGAATCTCATAGTCATCCAGTGCCTTCTGGATGTCCTGGGAAACAAGGGTAACGTTATAATCGTCCATTACCTGGGCACTGACGCTGATATAACGGCTCTGGGCATCTCTTCGGATGGTATCCAGACCGTAGCCGTCTGTGACGGTGGCAATCTTTTTCAGCTTCACTTTCTTGGTGGAATTATCCTTCAGTGTGGCTGTGATCTTCAGGTTTTCCATCTCCTCACGGGTGAGGGCTGTTACATTCTCATCCTCCAGTGTAACGGGATACTCATAGGTATCTGTGGAGATGGTGGTGGCGGAGCCTTTATCAGCAAGCTTCTGCTGAATCTGCATATAGACCTGAGCCACGGTAAGATTATAGGCAGCAGCCTTTTCCTTGTCCACAATCACACGGACCTCTTCTTTGGCCTCTGTAAGACCGTTGTCCACATCCTTGCAGCCTTCGGTATCAGCTACGATGTTGCCCACATCCTCTGCAATCTTCTGCAGGGTATCCAGATCCTTTCCCTTGATCTCGATGGAGATACCGCTGCTTCCAAGGGCAGACATATCCATGGTGGAGGAGCTTGGTTTTACCTCGCAGTCCAGATCCTCTGTCAGCTCAAGAATTCTGTTTTCCAGTTCTGTGCCGCTTAATTCCTTGTCCTCCTTCAGAATCAGGTAGAGGGAGGCGGTGGTATCGTCGCTGGAGCCGCCCATCATGGACATGATTCCGGAACTGCCCATCATGGCACCTACTTCCTCCACATCCGGGATGGTGGAAAGCTTATCTGCCACAATATCTGTCATTTTTGCAGTATCCTGGAACTGGGAACCCTCCGGCATGGTGATGGTTACACTGGCCTGGGTGCTTTCCATGGATGGCATGAAGGAGAATCCTCTGGAAACTGCCAGATAAGCAGAACCCAGGAACAGAACCAGTGCTGCCAGCAGCACCAGTGCCTTTGCCTTCAGCACGGGCTGCATGATCTTTTCATACCAGCTGGATGCTTTGGCAGAGAATTTACCCTCAGCAGGCTTCTGCTTTTTCAGCAGGCCGGCAGAGGCCATAGGAACGAAGGTCAGAGCGATCACCAGGCTGGCCAGCAGAGAGTAGGCGATGGTGAGACCCATATCCACAAACAGCTGACGGGTGATTCCTTCAGTAAATACGATGGGAAGGAATACACAGACGGTGGTGAGGGTGGAAGCCAGGATGGCACCGGTCATCTGACGGGCACCCTGTACAGCCGCCTTTTTCGCCGGCATTCCAAGACCACGGAGACGATAGATATTTTCAATAACAACGATGGAGTTATCCACCAGCATACCAACACCCAGAGCCAGACCGGACAGGGAGATGATATTCAGGGAGATTCCTGAGAAATACATCAGCACCACCGCAGTCATAACAGACAGAGGGATGGAGCAGGCCACCACCGCTGTGGGGCGGATATCCCGGAGGAATACCAGCAGGATCAGAATGGCCAGCAGTGCTCCGTACATCAGGTTCTGCAGAACAGATTTCACAACGAAGTCAATGTAGATCCCCTGATCCATCAGGTTGGTCACATGGATATCCGGATCGGACTCCTGCAGCTTCTCATAGAAGTCGTTGATCTTTTTGGAAACGTCTCCTGTGGAGTAGCCGGTCTGTTTCTGAATGGTCAGCAGCAGGGCGTCATGGCCGTTGATTTTTGCATAGACCTCATCGGAGTTGTCGATGACCTGAACATCTGCCACATCCTTCAGAAGGATAGGATCCACGTCATCCAGCCCCATATCCATGAGAACCACATTTTCCAGATCCTCTACACTTTTCAGAGAATCTCCTACACGGACCAGATAGGATCGGCCGTCCTCAGAGATGTAGCCTGCAGGCATGGAGAAGTTCTGGGCTGTAAGGATCTGGGAGATCAGATCCGGTGTAATGATATTTTTCAGATCAGCGGCAGCAAGAGCATTCTTTTTCTGCTCCTTCAGGGTTTCCTTTCCGGAATCCAGCTGTGCCTGTCCGCTTTCCAGCTGGGACTGGCCAACGGTGATCTGGGCGGCACCCTGGGCCATCTGAACGATGGCGGTAACCTGCTGTTTATTCAGCTCCGCAATGGCAGAGGTAAGGGTGGTCTTTCCTGAAGAAATCTGCTGCAGAGCACTTTCCATCAGGGAAATGCCACTTTCCAGCTGGGCAGCACCCTCGTCGATCTGAACCAGACCGGCATCAATCTGGGCAATGCCATTTTCCAGGGCTGCTTTTGTCTCTGTATCATTATTCAGGGATTCCAGCTCAGCCAGGGTGGATGTGAGCATCTCTCTTGCGGCAGTCATCTGTGCCTGGGAGGCGGTGAGCTGACTGGTAAGGGACTCTGCATCGGCAAAATCAGAGATACCGATCTGGGCAAGGGCACCGGCTGCTGCGGCGTACTGCTGCTGCATCATCTCCAGGGAGGCATCCTCCTCCGGTGTACGGTCTGTTTTTGCCTCCAGAGCCGCAATGGCGGATTTCAGGTTCGCAAGCTGCTGGATCTGTGCCGGATTCTCAAGAAATCCGTTGATGGCAGCCAGTCCTGTATCCAGCTGATCCAGCTGGCCCTGCAGCTCTGCAATCTGTGCCGGCAGCTGATTCAGGGAATCCAGGTTCTTCTGCAGCTCCTCTCTCTGGCTGATGAGATCTGCCTTTTTGCTTTCCAGCTCAGACTTTGCAGATTTTGCCTCAGAGAGTTTTGTCTTCAGGTCGGCCTCATTTTCCAGAAGCTCCATCTGGCCCCCGGCAATCTGGGCCTGGGCATTGCCAAGCTGTGTGCCGGCGGAAGAGGCACCGGAGCTGATCTGGCTTTCGCCGTCCTTCAGTTGGGCTTTTCCATCCTCCAGCTCCTTCTGGGCTTTCTCCAGCTCTTTCTCACCCTCCTTGAACTGGTCAGAGATGGCATCCTTCACCTGCTTGCTGGTGTCGGTGAGCAGCTCATCCTTCAGTGTTACAAGGATGGTTTTCTCAATACCGCCGGAGGTGGTGACGGAGGCAACACCCTCCAGACTTTCCAGTTCACCGGACAGCTCTTTTTCCACATACTCGGTCAGATCAAAGGCGGAAATACCCTCCTTCTCCACTGCGGAGATCATGGTAGGCATCATGTTGGGGTTCAGCTTCATGATGATGGGGTTCTGGATGGTATCATCCCAGCTGCTGGTGATCTGATCCAGCTTTTCTCTCATCTCAAGGCTGACAGAATCCATGTTGGCAGTCTGGGCAAATTCCAGAATGACCATGGAAACATTTTCCTGGGAAACAGACTGGACGGCCTGAATATTGCTGACCGTAGCCATGGACTGTTCCACAGGTCTTGTTACCGTGTCCTCCACCTCAGAGGGGCTTGCCCCGGGATAGGTGGTGATCACAATTGCATAGGGCAGGTTGATATCCGGAAGGAGATCAGTGGTCATGCGGGTAAATGATACCACGCCCAGGACTATGATCAGAATCAGGCCAACCAGCACCGTGTAGGGCTTTTTGACGCTCCATTTTGATAGCATGCTGTGTATCCTCTTTTCTTTCTATTCTTTCAGGATTATCTGTAATCCCAAAGTTAAACTCCATTGTAGCAGAAACAAAATGAGAATCGAGGGAATCCCCGTGTATTTTATGTATTTTTTAGATTTGTAGCAGTATGGCAACGGATCCAGGGAAGAGAATGACCAGTTATGGGACGGATTGAGGGAAGGGAATTGCCTGTTATCAGGCAGACTTTGCAACACTGGCGACACAGTTTTGCTTTCTATATGGGGGACAATACTGTATAATGATGAAATACGGGGTACGGAGCCGATCTGAACAGGCAGGCTGTTTCACCTGAAATAAGATACGCTTTTCTTCTCTGTTTTCAGACGGAGGAAGGAATTAAGGAGGATACAAAAACATGAGCGATTACACAATCAACACAAAATGTGTGCAGGGAGGATATACACCTGGAAATGGTGAGCCACGCCAGATTCCGATTATCCAGTCCACCACCTTTAAGTATGCCACCAGCGAGGATATGGGAAAACTCTTCGATCTGGAGGCAGATGGATATTTCTACACACGTCTTGCAAACCCTACCAATGACTATGTAGCAGCAAAGATCTGCGAGCTGGAGGGCGGAGCAGCAGCAATGCTTACCTCTTCCGGACAGGCAGCAAATTTCTTTGCCCTGTTCAATATCTGTGAGTGCGGAAGCCATATCGTTGCTTCTTCCTCTATCTACGGAGGAACCTTCAACCTGATCTCTGTAACCATGGCAAAAATGGGTGTTACCGTAACCTTTGTGGACCCTGACTGTTCAGAGGAAGAGCTGAATGCAGCATTTCAGGAGAACACAAGAGCGGTATTCGGTGAGACAATCGCAAACCCTGCTCTTACAGTGCTGGATATTGAGAAGTTTGCCAATGCAGCCCATGCACACGGCGTTCCGCTGATCGTGGATAATACCTTCCCAACACCTGTAAACTGCAATCCGATCAAGTGGGGTGCTGATATCGTTACCCATTCCACCACAAAATACATGGATGGACACGGAGCAGCAGTGGGCGGTGCCATCGTTGACAGCGGAAACTTTGACTGGATGGCCCATGCAGACAAATTCCCGGGACTGACCACACCGGATGATTCCTACCACGGCGTGGTATATGCAGAGAAATTCGGCAAAGCCGGCTTCATCACAAAATGTACTGCACAGCTGATGCGTGACTTCGGATGTACCCAGTCTCCACAGCATGCATTTATCCTGAATCTGGGTCTGGAGTCTCTCCATGTGAGAATGCCACGTCACTGTGAGAACGGACTGGCTGTGGCAGAGTTCCTGCAGGCACAGCCTGAGGTTGTTAAAGTAAACTATCCTCATCTGGAGGGCAACAAATACTACGATGCAGCCATGAAATATATGCCAAAGGGCGGCTGCGGTGTTATCTCCTTCGAGCTGAAGGGGGGCCGTGCTGCGGCAGAGGCATTTATGAAGGCACTGAAGCTGGCTGCTATTGAGACCCATGTGGCAGACGCAAGAACCTGCTGTCTGAATCCTGCCACCTCCACCCATCGTCAGATGACAGAGGAGCAGCTGGAGGCAGCCGGAATCCCTGCAGGAATGGTTCGTCTCTCCTGCGGTCTTGAGGACAAGGCAGATCTGATTGCAGATCTGAAACAGGCACTGGAGGCGATCAAGGCATGATTACACTGGATACAATTGTAGGGGATCTGATCAAGGAGGATCCAAGGGCAGTGGAGCTGCTGGCAGAGTCCGGCATGCACTGCGTTGGCTGCGGTTCAGTGGCATTTGAGACCTTTAAGGAGGCCTGCGCCACCCATGGACTGGATCCGGTTCTCGAGATGAGAAAGATGAATATCCGTCTGTACGGAAGAATCTGCTAAGACAGAGGATTAACAAGTAAATATCCCTCCCGGGACCCATGAGTGTCCTGAGGGGAGGGGCTTATAAGAAAGAGGCATCTGATGTGAAAAACACATGGGGTGTCTCTTTTTTTATATATTTTTCAAAAAAAGGAAACTCCTGGCAGAAACAGGACCTTATTTATTGTATAGAGAGCAGAAAACGGAACGTATTTTACCTGCTACGAGTAGCGAAGCAGATTACGAAGGTATGCTTTACCTGCTACGAGCAGCGAAGCAGACTGTAAATGTCCGTTTTACAAAGAGGAGGGATTGATATGAAGCGATATGAGGAATGGATGAGACAGGAGGGATGGTGCAGAGAGATACTGCCCTTCCTTTTGTTTCTTGTGTGGGAAATCCTCTCCTGGATAACAGTGTTCTGGCAGACGGGAGGCAGATTTCTGGTATATAGCTACCATCAGGTGGGGGAAAGGACTTTTTATAAAAGCGTGTTACAGGATATGCGATTTCAGATACTGACCGTGGTGGGGATATTTCTGCTGATCCAGATACTTCTTGTGGTTCACTCATACCGGCATCTGTATTGCTGGGGGCGAATTCTTATTCCTGTATTTACACTGATGCAGATGGGAATGATGATTCAGCTTTGTACAGAAGGAAGATTTGTAAAGCATTCGATATTGCTGTTTACCGGTATCCTGCTGATGCTTCTTTTTGCAGTGATCAGCTGTGCAGAGATAGGGAAAAGGGGAATAGCAGTTACCGCTGCAGGAATATTCCTTCTGATGGCAGCAAATCTCCTGTTTGGAGTGACCATCAACGGGTCAAGAGCATGGATCCTGCTGCCGGTGATCCACATGACTGTTCAGCCGGGAGAGTTCCTGAAGGTGCTGGACATTATCCTTGTTTCCATCGGATACAAGGAAATTCAGAGCAGAATGTGGATCAGAAGGCTGGCTTTAGTAACCTGGGTGTCGGAAATTGCTGTGCTGGTGATGGTGGAGGATCTGGGGAATGCACTGACTATTCTGATACTGGGGACCGGCTGCATCCTGGCCTTTAATATCTGGGATACCCTTATGTGGATTCTATGTCTTGGGATTGCTGCCGGGACAGGGCTGACCGGCCTGGCCATTGTATCCTCCGGAGTCAGAATGCGTCTTGTAAGAGCCGCTGACCGTTTTCTTATGATCAACACAGTATTGTTGGATCCAGAGGCAGAAAAAAACTTCCGGAGAGTGCTTTTGGCAGTGGTGCGTTCCGGTTTGAAGGGCAGTGGCTTCAGGAATGGAGAATATGCCTGGCATATGAATACAATGGCAGCGAATTCCGATTATGCCATTCTGGCTGTTGCTTCCATTTTTGGAATTGCCGGTGTGGCGGTGGTTCTGGCTGCATTGGTGGTCTTGCTGAAAAATGCCGACTCCAACCGATATGTGCATTCATCGTCACAGTTTATTTCCGGCAAGCTGGCAGCCATTGTGCTGGCCCTTCATGCCGGCATTCATATTGCTGCAGCCACCAATGTGGGACCGCTTACCGGAACCACCCTTCCCTTTGTCTCTGACGGAGGCAGTTCGATCTGGGCAAACAGCATGCTGATCGGCATTATGCTGGGAAATTGCCTGCCTGAAAAAAGAAGAACTGTCTGGGCAAAAAGACTGCACTGCCTTATGGACCCAAAGGTTCAGGCAATTGCAGATGCAGGCGAAAGGGCAGGAGAAACAGCAGGTGGTCTTGCAATGACTGCGGCATATATGGGCAGGAGGACAGGTGACTCAGTAACAGAACTGGTGCACAGGGGGGCAGAGATGCTGATTCAGGCTGTTACGATCCCGGATGAGGAGGATAAGAATGAGAAGAATGGATATGAGAAAGAGAGGAACCAGGAAGATGAAAAGAAAGAGTCGCAGACAGATTGTAAATAAGACGGGAAAAGGTGTGGAATTTTTTCCCTGTCTTGCAATGACCGCATTGCTGCTTATTACTTTTGTGGGATTTGCCTCTGTTTACAGCAGAGGAAGCGAAGCCCTTGCGGCTGCAAAGCCAGATGAAAAGAGAAATATATCACTGATCGATCGGGAGGATGATAACACGGAGGTGGAGGATTATGAGCCCTCTCAGTTTGAGGCCTATGGAAAGATTCTGACAGCAGATGGAGAGGTGATCTACGGCCCTGCCAATGCAGAAGGTGGAAAGACCTATACCAATCTCATCGGAAAAATCGGTATTGCAGATGTCCATACGGTTGCCTATGCCTATCGTGAGGAGCTCTATAACAGTTACAGTCTGATAAATGGACTGGGCCATCCGGCACCGGAACTGTCACTTACGATCAATGGAAACCTGCAGAAGACCATGACGGAATATCTTGAAGCCTGCAATGTAGACGGTACGGTTCTGTGTTCCGATGTGCATACAGGGGAGATTCTCTGTGCTGTTTCCACACCGGCGGCTGCGTCCATGGAGGATTACAGCAGAGAAGGGGGGCTGATGAATAAAAATTTTTATACAACAGTACCCGGTTCCACCATGAAGATTGTCACCACGCTGCTTCTTGAGATGGAGGGGATTTCCACAGAGGAGCTGGTTTTCGGATGCGGGAAAACAACTGCCCTTCCTGACGGAAACAGAATCACCTGTGAAAAGGACCATGGATCGGCAGTGACCATTGAGGCTGCACTGGGAGACAGCTGCAACTGCTTCTTTGCACAGGCAATACAGCTCCTGGACTGGGACACAGTGGCAGCGGATCTCTGTCGCCTGGGCTTTGCAGTAAATGCACCGGAGGAGGTACACAGGCAGACAGGAAAGCTGGTATATCGATCCTCGGAAACAGCTATCTCCGGAAGGAATGATTTTAATTCCATCTTTGGACTGATTGGTCAGGGGGAAACTCTGGTCAGTCCTCTGCACATGGTTCAGCTTACCTCTGCAATCGCTGGAGCCGGAGAGGCAGTGGATCCATTTCTGGTACAGGGAGACAGGGGGATGGAGCCGCTGCAGCTGTGGGAAGCAGACAGAGAAGCCTTTCGGCGATGCAGAGAGATATGGGAGAAGGCATTTGCAGAATATTATCAGCCGGGAATCGTCTATCCAGAGGCGCTGGTAGCAGCCAAAACCGGAACTGCCCAGATCGGCGGTCTGGCTCAGAAGAAGCTGCTCAGCGGCTACACAGCGGATGTGGCATTTTACATCGTAATTCATAATTACATCACTGCAGACGGAATAAAACTGTCTGTTACTCCGGTGGAGATTGCAGAAAAAATGCTGGAGGATGTAATTCAAGTCGACGCTTGCGGAGACTTGGCGCGCGATTCTGGTCAGCTTTAGCTGACATCTTCCCCTCAGAATCGCTGCGCATCCTCGCGGAGCGTTTTATCTCAGTCAGAGATTGGACTCCCACTGAGACTAATTTGTCAACACTCACCACCTATAGAGGTGGGAGTCTTCTCGACTGAGATAAATATTCCTGATCAGGGAAACTTTTTGAAAAACCCGGTCCTTATACATAGTAAAGAAGAAAAAACCATACCTGAGGAGGATAAGAAGATGGCTGGAAACGAGAAAAGAAGAAGAAAAAGGCCATGGGTGAAATGGTTGCTGAAGGGATTGCTGAAGGGACTGGTGTTTGTGCTTGTACTCCATATCCTTGCACCGGTGATCTGGAGTTTTCTGATGCGCATTCCATTTCTGGAGTCCACGGTGGCAGTGATCCGTGAAACACAGGAGTGGAAATTGCTGGCAGAAAGACTGCAGGGGGCATGGGAGCCCATCAGCAGGCTCCTGTCCGGCCTGCCACATACTGTGGTGGGGATTTTTGGCAATGGGGTTGCCACTTTGAAGGAGAGGGGAATGACGGTATTTTCCCTTCTGAACAGACCGGTTGTGTGGCTGGTGGCAGGCGCAGTGTTGTTCAGGGATACAGTCCAGGCTCTGCTGAAAAAACTGTGGTTTGCTCTGGTATCGGGAGTGAAGATGCTCTGGAGATCAGCTGAGGGGATAAACATCTGGATGAACCAGACAGGCTGGATAATCCATGTAAGCGGAAACAGGAGAATCAGAATCTCAGATCAGACCTGGATCCGGTGGACGGAGGATGGGAAAGAGGGTCTGATTTCAATGGATCAGAGAGAGATTTACATGGGAGAGGGAACCATGAAACTGGTATTGAATGAGGATGGCGGGGTTTCTGTATATCAGAATCAAAAGCTACTGAAAATCATGTATGAGGAGGATGGCTGGATCGCTCCGGACAGAAACAGGGATTTAAAACTGAAGGTGATCAGAGGATAAAAAGGAGAAATACCATGATTAAAGCAGGAGAATTTTATTGTATCCATTGTGGAAAAGCACACAGTCTGAACCAGGTATTGTGGGCAGACCGTGAAAACCAGGTGGCCTTCAGCTTAAAAAGGGGTCGATTCGGTTACGAAGCAGATCAGTTGTATGGCCCTGGCCATATTGAAGACTTTGCCGTGAAAGAGGTCTGGACCCTGAATGGTTTTCCGAAATCTGTTTTGGTGGAGTATACCATCACCAAAGCGGGAAAAAGTGAGAAAAAGAGACGCAAGCTGGACAAAAGTGCCCGGGTATGCCCCGGCTGCTTTAACAGAAATCAGGGTGTGTGGAGAGGGCTTCTGCCGGATGCCGGATTTTATCCAAGCTATTTTATTGCTCTGGCAGGGGTTATGGAAACCGGGAAAACAGTGTTTCAGACAGCAGTGAGAAAGCAGGGCATCCTCTCCACTGCAAAAAACACGGAAATTCGATTTCTGAATGATTTTACAGCGGAGGAGAAAACGGTGGACGGAGTACTGAAAAAGGCTCCTCTGCCAACTCCTCTTGAAGGAGTACAGAGCACCTGTATCAGTGTCCGTTATCGGTACAGAGATCAGGCAAAGGTGTATCTGATCGATACGGCAGGTGAGCTGGGAATCTATGAAAACCATGAAAGCGAGAAGGCAGATCAGGCCAAGTATATCATCGCGGATCATTGTGATGGGCTGCTGGCCCTCTATGATCCGAGATATATGAAATCTCCTGAGCTTTCCAGCTACAAAAAGAAGAGGGAACCATTGAAGGGTTCCATCAATCTGATTCTCAATGATGCAGCCCACAGAAAGCTGCCCATTACCATCATGATGTCAGGAGCGGATCGGCTGAAGGTGATTGCTCTGGAGAAGGCCGGTATCCACGACGAAGAGGGGAATCTGATCCTGTCTCCGGACTGTGAGCTTCTTAGAAATATGCCCTTCAGCAGAAGAAATATAATCAGACACTGCATTCTGGCAAGGGATGTTTTTGAAGCTGTTGGCATCAATACAAAGATCAGCGAGGAAACAGGGTGCTTTCTTGTAAGCTCAGGTCGGGATTCTGTGGTAAATGACGAGACAGTAATTTCCTATGAGTCAACCATGAATATTACCTATCCTGTTGCCTGGGTTCTCAATCAGCTGGGAATCATGGAGATCGAGTAAAGAATACTGTAGGAGGAAAGAAATATGTTGTATGAGGTAATTTATACCAGATGGCAGGGAAGTCTGACAGAAAGTAACGTACCGGAACCCATCGGTGATGTGGTAAAGCAGCTGTATCTGGAGAAACTCTCCGGAGGTGAAAATACCATCCTGTGGAGAAAAACAGGTTCCTTTTATGCACTGGTCTCCTGCAGAAAGATCTCCGATCCTGAAATCCAGAGCAGAACCTTTCCCCTGGTGATCGGCCTTCTGCTGGATGAGACAGAGGGGCGAAAGCTGATGCAGGATCCCACTGTTTTCAGCTTCTGTATCCATGTGTTGAGACGCATGAGTTATCACTGTGCCGAGGCACACCTGGAAGGAAATCAGATGAAATATGCATGTATTGCTGACTGGATCGGAAGCACTGGAGTACAGGAGCTGGGGCAGGCTGCGGATTCAGAAGGGGAGTGCAGCAGAGAAGACCAGTGTCTTCTGCATGCATGTATCTTATCCGGTCTTTTGCAGGAAAAAAGGATCTATCTCCAACGGGATATTTCGCCGGAAATGCTGATTTCTGTGATTGCCGGGCTTCCTTTTGTGATGCAGGAACAGCTGTCCTTCAGTGTCCCATCTGGAGAAGTGCCGGAGGGGGAATGTATGCTCAATATTGTAAAGGGAAAAGAAAGGGCCTGTTTATCCGCTGACGGTTATGCAGTCAACGTGGAGAGAGTTGTGGTGGAAGGAAGAGACAGCTTTGAGAAACCGGTGAACATGGCAGCAAAGGAATTATGCTATGTCCGGGAAGACGAAGGATATCGGGAGTATCTGGAACAGTATTCTCTTCAGAACCTTTATAAGAAACTGGGATTTATCAACCGATGCAGAGGTATCAACAATTCCGCAATAGGCGGAACCTCCATTGCAGAACAACGTACATTTATCTGGAACAACAGGAA
The DNA here is from genome assembly GCA_030526405.1 of Lachnospiraceae bacterium. Classification (GTDB taxonomy): domain Bacteria; phylum Bacillota; class Clostridia; order Lachnospirales; family Lachnospiraceae; genus JAKSRN01. The sequence goes on from JAUNCZ010000004.1 coordinate 27,042, forward strand.
ACAGATAGAGAAAATCCTGTCCTTTATTGACAGTAAGGGGATCGCCGATGAGATGCAGCGGTATCTGGAAACGGATCCGGAGAGTGAAGTGCTTCCGGAGATGGAAAAAACAGATCCGGCAGAAGCCCCTTTGGAGGAGGGCTGTGAAGCTGTTGTTAAGGCTGTAAAGAGGAAAGAAACCGGTACAGGGAGAAGACGGGCTGAAAAAGGGCAGCGCCCCTCCTTTTATCTGCTGACTTTTCTGATTTCAGCCCTGGTTTCAGGTTTGCTTTTGACAGAGGTCTGCAGCTTTGGAACAGTGAAAACACTCTGCATTAAACTGGTGGCAGAGCCAAAACAGCTTGCTGTTACAGTGTTTCTGCAGGTGATGGTATTTTCTGCGTATCATCTGATGGAAAACAGGAGGAAGAAAAAGGATGATGTATGTACTTTTGAGTGTCCTTATCATTGCCATACTGATGGGGACCATACCGACAGTAAAGAATGATGGGACAGAGGCTCTTCTGAGGGATGCCTGCGGAGGCAGATATCCGCTGTTCTTTCAGACCACCTTCGGCACAGGGAAAGAAGTGGATCATCGGCTCCATGCACCGGATTATCGGGAGGATAAGGAGTTTCAGAAACAGTACGCAGCAGAGCCTCTTTTTGAGATAGATCAGATAGAGGGCACCTGTTATCTGCGGAACCTGGGGGATCCGGGAGTAGTACTCCATGTGATCCGGGGAAACAGCAGCTTTCAGGTGGGAGAAGAGCCGGAACCCCTGTATCCGGGGACAGAAATCATAGTCTGTCTGGATGAGATCTATGAATTTCATTTCTGGTTTGAATGGAATGCTTCATAAGACAGAAAGAAGCACACAGACAGTACTGCTTCAGTCAAAGAATATTTGGAAGTAAAAAGCAGATAGGGGTATAATAATCACAGGTAAAAGTCCTCTGACAGAGGAACTGATTTTACAAGAAAGGAAAAAATATGACAACAGAATTTACATACAAAACAGCCTTTACCCACGGAGGAAAATTTCATGCGGATGATGTGTTTTCCACCGCCCTCCTCAGAATACTGAACCCGGATATCGAGATTATCAGGGGCTTTCAGATTCCGGAGGGATTTGACGGCATTGTCTATGACATCGGAATGGGAGAATTTGATCATCATCAGAAGGAGAAACGGATCCGTACAAATGGGATTCCCTATGCAGCCTTCGGCCTTCTCTGGGAGCGATACGGTTGCCTTTTGCTGGAGGAAGAGCAGGCCAGAAAGCTGGAAAACAACCTGGTGGAGCCCATTGACCGCTCTGATAATTCACCGGAAGCAAATCCCCTTTCCGACGCCATCGGATGGATGAATCCCTCCTATGACGAAACTGAAAAGACAGAGGAATGCTTCTGGAGAGCAGTGGAGATGGCAAAACAGATGCTTGAGGCAGGAATCCATAAGCTGAAAAAGGCGGCTCAGGCAGTGAATACTGTAAAGGCAGCCATAGAGAAAAGTGATGGAAAAACCCTGATTCTGGAGAGCTTCTGTCCCTGGAGAGATGCAGTGAAGGAAACCACCATCGATTTTGTGATCTTCCCATCCCAGAGAGGCGGATATAACGTCTGCTCCGTTCCATCGGATCAGGAGTCAGGAGAGCAGAAGATACGATTTCCGGAACGTCTGGGCGGCATTACCCAGGAAGAACTGGAGAAGGAGACAGGGATCCCTGGATTTCGGTTCTGTCATCCGGGAGGATTTATCTGCGCAGCGGACACCCTTGAGACAGCAGTTGCAATAGCGGAGTGGACAAGAAGCAATGGATAACAGAGAACTGACAGAGAAGTGCCTGCATATCCGATACACAAAATTATACTTTGAACTGACCTTTCCGGAGGACTGTGTGCTTCCTGCCTTTAAATCCTCCGCCCTTCGGGGAGGAATGGGGGAGATGCTGCTTCGGGCCAACTGTGTCAGGGACAGGGACTGTGACCACTGTGATTTTTGTTCGGAATGTATTGTACAGAGAACCATGTATTCCCAGTTCAGGGAGAAGCCGGCATTTATCACCAGTGGAGACAGTGTGGGATATGTTCTGAACTGCGAGGATTACAGAGAGGAATATACAGCGGGAAGTACACTGGATTTTACACTGACCCTGTTTGGCTCCACCATCGTATATTTCAACCAGTATATACAGGCGTTGTACGCACTGGGGGCAAGTGGTCTGGGGAAAGAGAAAGCAAGATTTTATATCAGCAACGTGTACAATTCCCAGAGAAAAAAGATTCTGGACGGAAACACGGTATACATGGGGAATTACAGGATTGAAACCGTGGCAGAGTATGTGCACAGGAGAATGGACAGACTAAGCGGCAGCAGAGGTCCCTGGGAACTGCGGTTTTCCACACCGCTGACTCAGAAATATCAGGGAGTATTTCTGAAGGAATTCGATATGGAGGCCATCGTAAAATCCATCCAGAGAAGAATCCTGATTCTGGATGCCTTTGAGGGCTTTGACGGGGAGGTATTTTACAGAATGGAGCTGCCGGCCCCGGAGATACAGGACCAGCAGGTAAGACCGATTTCCGTAAAGCGTTATTCCAACAGAAAACACAGCTCCATGCCGTTGTCCGGCATAAAGGGAAGTATATTTCTGGATGAGATTCCAGAATCCCTCCTTCCGGTGCTTCTGGCAGGAGAATTGCTGCATATCGGAAAAAATACAAGCTTTGGCTATGGGGGATACAGGCTGCAGCAGGCAGGAACAAGAGAAAAAGGGAGAGAGTAGAGAATGGACAGAAAGGATGCATTGACAGGAACTCCGGAGGAGGCAGCAGAGAGAATTGAAAATGAAGCTGAGATTCATGTGCAGGAGCCCCAGAGGGCAGAGAATCCCCACATGGATGTTATGTTGCTGGCTATGAGTACATTTCCTGGCACCCTTCGCGCCACTGTATTTACAGGAAGTGATGGCAAGAACGGAGAGATACAGGTGATTGGCCGTTCGCAGCTGGATCCTGTTCCAAAATATGTGGCAGAGCTGTTAAAAAGGGAGCAGGAGTGTCTGGATAAGATCATCATCCTGGCAACAGAGGATACAAGAAAAGAGAAGGAGATTACAACACCTGAGGGTAAAACAGAAATCATCTCACCGGTGGAATATTTTAAAAATCAGATCAGAGGGTATCTGAATCCGGAGGGGATTGAGGACAGAGAAGCCTTTGACAGCAAGCGCTTTCTTGTGGTGGAAGCACAGGAGAGTAATCCGGCTGAAGGGATTGGTGAGATTCTGAGGATTCTTCGTGCAGAAACAGGGGCGCCTCTTCGTCTTCATATGGCTATGAACGGAGGCCTGCGAGGTGTGCAGCGTATTCTGGAGGCCATGATCGTCCTTCTGAAAACAGAGAATATTATGGTCAGCGGAGCCTACAGCATTGAGATGGGGAAAAACCGTATTATCGATGAGACAGAACGTTTGAAAATCTTTGATTTCGTGTCCGGCATGAATGAATTTTATTATGACGGCCGTGTCAATGCCCTTTCCCCCTATCTGAAGGAGGACAATTCCCTGGTCAACGCCATCAAAAAGGTGTCAGAGGGTATCGGCTGGTGTAATGTAAGAGAATTCGAGGAGGGATTGCAGGAGCTGGGAAGATTTTATCGCAGCAACCAGACACAGAATGATCCCTACCTGAAGCTGTTCCGGGACACCATAAAAAAGGATTATGAGGAGCTGTTGAATCCCCAAATCTCTGTATTGGATGAGATTAAGTGGTGCAGAAAGAAGGGCTTTTATCAGCAGGCTCTTACCTTGCTGGAAGCACGTATGTCGAAGACCCTGATTGAAAAAGGAGTACTGATTCCTTCGGGGAAAAAATATTACACAGTGAAGGGGCAGGAAATCACAGACAATGAGCTGTTTAACGGACTTATCCATGTGATAAGCAAAAGGAAGCTAAGTGCGGTTGATTTTAACAGAATGACCGAGAAGGATTACAGAAACTATCTTACATTTGCAAATCGTCGTGGATGTGAGGTGAATCAGGCCTTTCATTTTTCCGGGTATAAGGTCACAGCGGAAAAGGGCAGTTTGAAAACCTCTGTGGATACGCCATTTACAGCAAAAAAACATCATGCTTTGATCCGGTTTCTGTTTTTACATAAGACATTAAAAGATATTCGCAACAAAATGAATCACGCCGATGAAAGCTTCAGGTACAGGAAGGAACAGATTGATCTGGCACTGGATTTCTATATTGCCTGGGCGGAGCAGTTAACAGGTAAAGAGTGACAGGACTACAGATAAAGGAGAATATTGTGATGAACAGGACATTTATTACATCCATTTCAATTCAGCCAACGGGAATGCTTAAGCGGGTCCTGTACCAGCCCATGGAGTTTCAGCTGACAAAAAACAGAGAGACCAGCTTTCCCATCCTTCCCATTATTGCAGAGTACATGGAAGGGAATCCGGAAGAGAATACAATTATTGCAATTATCCCTGACAATGTGAATGCAATGGAGAACTACAGCATTTTTAAGGAGGAACTGGCTCGGCTGGGAATTTCAAAGAAGCAGATTCTGGAGATTGACTGTGCAAAGAACCAGGGAAAAAGGGGTAGCATTACCATGCTGCTGGAGCTTTTGGAGAAGATTCCGGAGGATTCCTGCATTTATACGGATATCACCTACAATACAAAAACCATGTCTGCAATGGTGATTTACGCAATGCAGTTCATTGAAAAAATTAAAAACACAGAGGTGGAGGGAATCTACTACGGAGAACTCACAAGGGACAGAGAAGGAAAACCCACAGGAATGTTCCTGTATGATATCACCATATTCAAGCACTTTTCCGATATTTTTGAACAGCTTCAGATTCTGGGGGCAACAGATATCACCGGATCACTGAAAAAACTGATTGAAGAGTAAGGCTGTGGAGCACAGGCTCCGGAGAATGGAGAAGAGATCTATGAAGAAAGAATATGGTGTCTTGTTTGATCAGCGGTATCAGCCACTTCTGAAGAAACTGGCGCAGATGGATGCTGATTTTGGCAAGCGAAAAGCATATATAGAAGAGCAGTGGGGCTATACAAAATTTGTAAAGGAGGTTCTGCAGGCAGTCCGCAGCGATTATTATCAGGCACTGGAGCGCACACAGGAGAAATGGCAGAGCCTGTCCGATCAGAAGCGGGGAATAGAAAAAATCGAAGAAAAGGCGGATACCTTTGATGGACTGGCTTTTATGGAGGCGGTGCAGGAAGCAGTAACAAGGTACAGAGATCAGGAGACGGAGGATGGTTTCCGAAAACTGACAGGTTTTCTCTTTGATCGCAAACAAAACACTTCCACTGCCACTGAGCAGTTTCAAAGAAAAAACGGCGGGATAAATATCCTCAAACCGGAAAATGAATCCTACAACGGAGAAGAGGATAAGAAGCGTGCTGTTCATAATAAGAAGACAGTTGCTCTTTTGAAACTGGCACGATCAGGAAAGGATTTTCTTGAAAAACTGGATTCTGAGGGTGTTCTGTCTGACGAAGAGAGGAAAACAAAATTACTGGGGTATCTTCTGGATAATAAAGGTTCTTTCAGTAAGAAGGATGTGGAGACTGCCCTTGCATTGGTGGATCATCTGGATCTGCTGATGACCAGCCTGGACAAAAGCTATGAGGATGAAGAGGGAGATGGCGTATCAATAGGTGAGTTTCTGGCAGACTCCCATGATCCCTATGCGTCCCTGTTCAGTGAACATGGAGAGGGGCTTGTAACTGTTATAAAGGCATGGAATCAGTTAAGAGCAGCTTCAAAGCTGAAGGCAATGATGTATTACCGATGCTTTCTTTCCAGAAATATTCTGCAGGGGCTGAAAACAGAGGAGACAGAGGAGGGAAAAAGAAAGAAATTTGAAGAATTGCCCGCCGGTGATGGGGAAATATATGAATTGCTGTTGCCCCATGAGACGTATTTATGGGAGAACATGCTTCACAGAACCTATGTGAACAGTGCCTATGAGCAGAATCCCTCTGATTTATGGGAAGTATATGAATGGTTTCTTCTGGAAAGTTTTCAGTTTTCCGATGAAGAAATCAGAAGGGTTCTTGGTCTGCAGAAGGGGTCTGTTTCGAAGAACAGACGCAAATTTGAGGAAGCATTTTTACAGGCAGTGGAAATCTGCAAAAATCTGGAAGGGAGTCTGGAATGAAAGAGCAGAACAAAAGGGTCCTGGGAATGTATGATATACGGGGGAAACAGGAGTTTATCTTCCGAAGCAGGAGCCTGAAGGAAATTATGGGGGGCTCTGCAGTGATCAGAGACTGTTTTACAGACTATCTCTACCCCGCTGCAGAAAAGCTGTTTGACAATAAGAGAGGAATCTGTCACACAGAGGAAGCATTTTCCCCGGAGGGATTTGAGAAACATCTGGAGCAGGGGTATATCGGCGAGCTGATCTACGACGGAGGAGGAAACTTTCTGTTGCTTATGCAGGATGAGGAAACCTTCAAAGAGGTTACCTATGCCTTCACCAGGAACGTGCTGGAGGAAATCGGTACACTAAGGGTGCTGGGTACCTGTGTGGAAATAGAGAATTTTGAGGATTTTGAGGGGGACAGAAAGCGTCTGTATGAGAAGCACCGTATCAATGAATACCAGGAAAACGGTGTAATGCCCTGGGGAACCCTGCCCATGGTGCAGGTGGATCCCGGAACCTCCTTTCCATTGACGGATCTGAGATGGAATGAGGAGGGAAAACGGGAAAAGGTTTCCAGAGAAAGCTGGATCAAATATGAGAAATGCCGTCGGGAACTGGAGGGATTGTCAGAGGAGGAGCGCAAAAAACTGATTCTGGACAATCTGATCACGGAGAAGGGAAGGGACAGCCTTCTGGCAGTTGTGTACATCGACGGCAACAATATGGGCTTCAAGGTTCAGGAGGCCTGCAAAGGGAAAAGAACCTATGAGGAGTGTGTGGCGGCACTTCGGAAGCTGTCGATGGAGATTCAGAAAAAGTATATCGATGACAGAATGAAGGAACTGACCCAGTCCCGTCTGGTGGTGGGGGCAGGAGATGAGATCAATATTATCTGCAACGCCCATAAAGCCTTTGAGATTGCCGTGACATATCTGAAAAATCTTCCGGAAGGAGACACATCCTGTGCCGGAATCGCGATTTTTCACAGTCATGCCCCCTATTCTGACGTATACAGGATTGCGGAGGAATGCTGTGAATCAGGCAAGAAGAGTATGAAGAAATATGGCTTGAAGGATGTATCACTGCTGGATTTCCATTATTGTCAGGGGGCAATTGATATCTCCCTTGAACAGATTCGAAAAGCAGAGGGAGAGGAGGATATCAGCAGACCCTGGCTGATCACCGGAACCCTTGAGAATCAGGAGATTGAAACCCTTACGGTTGTCAACCGGGTGAAGGATTTCCTGAATCAGCTGGGGCGCAGCAATGTAAAGGGGCTGGCGGCAGCAGCAAAAACCAGTCAGGCAGAGCTGGAGCAGGAGTTAAACAGAATTCATGCCCATCTGTCTGACAGGAAGAAGGATGAGATAAAACAGGACTGGGAATTTATCAGTCAGCTGGAGCCAAAGAGACGGAGAAGAGTACTGTACGATGTGGTGCATGTCTATGATCTCTGGTTTGCAGGAAAAGAAGAGGAGGCTGAACATGCAGAAAACAGGAATCATTGAGATAAAGCTTCATTCAGATCTCTGCAGTGGCTCCGGGTATTCCTACGCCGGAATCATTGACAATGATATCTGCTATGACGCATTTGGAATTCCCTACCTGCCGGCAAAGCGACTGAAGGGCTGTATGCGGGACAGTGCGGAGCGTCTGCTGTATTCGATCCTCCCGGAGCAGAGAATTCAGGAGCTGTTTGGAATCCGGGGAAATGACCGTCTTCAGGGTGTTACCATCGGAAACGGCTATATCAGGGAGTATGACAGAATCTGCAGAGAACTGGAATCTGCCATGGCGAATCAGGTGCTTACACCCCAGGAGGTGCTGGCTCAGTTTACCCATATACAGGCCCAGACTGCCATGGAACATGGCGTGACAAAGGGAGAAACCCTGCGCTACACCAGAGTGATGGATGCAACATCCCCCTTTGATGGAGAACCCCTCTCCCTCTATGCGGAAATCAGCTTTGAGGAGGATGCGGAGGGAACTGTGGAGGCGGATCTTTGCAGGATTCTTTCCGCCACAAGAAGCATCGGTCTGAAGAGAAACAGAGGAATGGGAAGTGTGTCCTGCAGGCTCTCCAATGTGGAGAAAAAGGCAGATTTCTCCGGGCTGTCTGCAGGGGCAGGCAATGGAGAGACACAGAGCTGGAAACGGATCTTCTATGTGGTGAAAAATGAAGCTCCTCTGATGATCAGCAGCAATACAGACGATCATTCGGAAAAGTATATTCCGGGACAGGCAGTATTGGGTGCTCTGGCCGGCAGATATCCAAAGGAAAAGCGATCCTCAGATGATGGGGATTTCAGAAATCTCTTTCTTGGAGGAGCAGCCTGCTATACAAACCTGTATCCCTGTGTGGATGGAAAGATCTTCTATCCGGCGCCGGAATATCTGAATCGGCTGAAAAAGACAGGCTGTTATGTGAATACCCTCTTTTCCTATGAAACTCTGGAGAAGAGACAAAAACAGGAGCTGGGGGAGAACTACAGTCCCGCAGAGGGCAATCTTCCCAAAAAGCTGAAGGGAAAGTTTGTAACCGGAATCCAGCAGGATGCACTTCAGGTCCAGGACGTGGACATGCAGGTGACCTACCATCACAGACAGAAGGGGGCTTCTCCGGATCAGCAGGAACAGCTGTATCCCATGGTTACTGTTCAGCAGGGACAGTATTTTGCCGGCTTCGTGTATGTAAGAGAAGACTATGTACAGACGATGCTCCGTCTGCTTGGAAAAGAGAAGGAGCCGCTGTTCTTTGGTAAATCCAGAACTGCCCAGTATGGCCGCTGCACCCTGGTGCAGGAGCCGGTGGTGGAGGATGTGGTTTCGAAGAAAGAAACCTATGAAAAAAATCAGTGGATCCTTGTGGAACTGCAGTCTGACACCATCCTGCTGAATGAGGCCGGGGAATATACCGTTTACCGGGAAGAGGTTCTGGAGCGGGTTGCCGCAGAACTGGGTATCAGCTGGGATGCTGAAAATACAGCCCTTCCCTCCAGAATTACGCCCTGCCTTTTGAATGGCTATGCAGGCACATGGAATCTGAGAAAAGCCACTGTTCCCGCAATTTCCGCCGGAAGCTGCCTGCTGTACTATCTCACAGAGGAAGTAACGGTGAACAGGCCGTTTCTGGGAGAGCGAAATATGGAGGGCTATGGCCAGTTTGTGATTCGCAGACTGGAGGATCTCAGGTATCCGGTGGCAATGGCGAAGGAGAATGGGCAGACTGCTCCTGTTCAGGCGGAGTATACCAGGAAACTGATAATAGACAGTATTGTGGAAAGAGCCCTTCAGGAAGCAAAGCTTGAGGCGATCCGGGACAGAGGGCTGAAGGTGTCCAATTCCGCCCTTGGAAGAATTACACTGATGCTGAAGGAGAGTCTCCGCATTGCTGATCCGGAGGCAGCATATGCAGATTTTGGTGAGCGGATTGAATCCATCAAAACAAAAAAGATCCGGGAGGATGCAGAGAACAGGATACTGAAGAAATTCGGAAGGTGTACAGAGAAGAAACAGGACCTGAAGGATACCGCCGGGTCTTTGCAGTGGAAATTTGAGCAGCTTCCACAGACAGAGAAGGTGAAGGAGATTCTGCAGTCCGGTGAGATTCTGGGTATTTCCCCGGAAGAGCTGACGACAGAACTGAATCAGCACTGGGGAGACTATCTGATGGAGCTGCTGGTAAGTCTGAAATACGAATCCCGGGGAAGAGGAGAAAGAAAGGAGGAGAAGCGTGGATATGCAGAAGATTACTAAAAAATGCTACTACCGGATTTCCTTCCTTCTGGAGTCCTCTTTAATGCTGGGATCCGGTGAGAATATTGAGACAGATCAGGATATCCTCAAGGATAAAAAGGGGCAACCCTATATTCCGGCCAGCGGGGTGGCAGGAGTAGCCCGATCTCTGTTTTCGGATGAGGCCAGGGTAAAACAGTATTTTGGCAGCATTTCTCCGGATGGAAACAACCGGAACAGCAGGCTTGTGTTTTATGATGCCCACCTTGTGGAGGAAGACAGAGATAAGGCTGTGATATCCATCCGGGACAGTGTGAAACTGGACCAGTATAAAACAGCTGTGAAGGGTGCAAAGTTTGATGCGGAGGTGTTGGAGCCCGGTGTGCACTTTGTCACCTGGATAGAATTGAATCTGGATGATACAGAGAAGCTGGATTCTGCCCTTCCTGATGAGATCGCAGAGGCCTGGCTCCAGGGAGAACTTCGCTTTGGAGCAAAAACCATGCGCGGATACGGGGCCACAAGGGCAGAGGAAGTGCTGGTGCGGGAATTTGATCTGACAGATAAAAAGAGCACAGAAGAGTGGCTGGACTTTGATATGTACAGGGACTCTGACTGGAGAACAGAAGCAGTACGTTCCCTTGAAAAAAAGGGAGAGGCGAACAACCGTCTGCTGCTGTCCCTTCGCCAGAGGAGCGGACTGTCTGTCCAGAGCTATACAACAGATCTTCCAGAACAGGAAAAGGATGGTGTTACACCCCTTTCGCCGGATTCCGGACAGCTTACACTGGCGGATGGTACACCGGTAATTCCGGGAACCAGCTGGGCGGGAGTGTTTCGCCATCGAATGTATGCACTGGTTCCGTCTCTGGAGAGACAGCTGCTGTTTGGCGAGGTTGGAGTGAATAATAACACCGGTGCAGTTCCCTCTCAGATTCGATTCAGTGAAACAAAGCTGGCACATGCAAAATTCAAAAGAATGAGTCACAATGCCATCAATCGTTTCTCCGGAGCAGTGGAGGATACCGCATTATTTACAGAACAATACTGTTACAACGGAGAGACCACCCTCTGCATTTCCTGGACAAAAAAACTTGGGCCGGAGGCAAAGGCAGCACTGGCAGCAGCCGTTGCAGATCTCCATTACGGCTATCTGACCGTGGGTGGATTAACGGGAATCGGCAGGGGCTTCTTCGAAGTAACGGCAGTAAACGGAAATCCTGTGACATCGGAGAAACTGTATCAGCAGATTTTGCAGCAGCTGAACAGGGCAGAAGAGAAAACAGAAAATACAAAAACTACAGAGGAAACAGGGGTACCGGAGAACACAAAGCCTGCAGAGAAAGAAGGGGTACCGGAGAATACAAAGACTGCAGAGAAAAGGGGGGTGAAGACAGATGTTCATTGAGGAATATATGGAAGAGGCCAGGGAAACAGTAACGGCAGGATATGTGGTTGCAGCTCTCACAGATGAATATCTGTTTGACACATGGCCAATGAAAAGCTGCTCCCTGGAAGGCAAAGCCCACAAGGTGCTGGAGATCAGAATCTTCAATCAGACCTGTGAGCTGAAGCTGTTCCGAACAGATGTGTTCCGGTCATTTTCCTGTCGCAGAATCACTGCAGAAGAGGAAAGCAGGATGGACTATTTTGATCAGGAGCAGTATCTGGACATTGACACAAAACAATCCCGTCAGGGGTTTGAGGCAACCGGAACCGTTCGTGCAACCGGCGGCGGGTCCTATCATCTGCCCTTCCCCACCATGACAGATGTGAAGATCCGGATACGCTATTATCTTGCCAAGGGAGACACAGGCCAGGCCCGGATTCGGGACTGGAGACTGGTGGATCTGGTAAAAGGAGGTGAGAAAAATGCCTCAGTATAGAAGAAGTAAAACCCATACCTTTGTGAACCCATATTGCTTTGTTTCTGGTTTATCAGAAAAGGACAGCGGAAAACACCGGGAAAATGTCAGTGGAAGAGAAGCAGTGGAGAAACTCTACGGGGGGAAGGAACCTCTGAAAACAGGTGTGCTCCATTGTCAGATCACCACACATACACCGCTGGCAATTCCGGATGTGGATAAAAAAGAACAGAGAAAAGAGGACCCGAAGGAGCATTTCTTCTATCCCTTTTTCAGAACAGATGATATGCCTGTAATCCCGGGCAGCTCCATACGGGGCATGCTGCGCTCCCTGTATGAAACAGCAACAGACTCCTGTTTTGTTACCATGGGAGAGGAGGAGTGGCTGACCCAGAGAGTCAGCTCCAGAGATCCCTATCAGCCAGGGATTCTCAGGAAATCATCCACTGGGACCTGGGAGTTATTCCCGGCAAAGAGATATCGCCTGCCCGTTAAGAGAAGTCCCTTCCAGGTGCAGGTAAAGGACAAAAAGAGAATCATCACAGATGGAACATATGAATACAAAAACGGCAGTGCCGTTTTGGTGACTACCTTTCATAAACAGGTGACACTGAGAAATGGAAAAACAGCAGCGCAGACCATTGTTCAGTCTATGAAACCTTATCCTGTTGAAAATACAGAGGATATGGAGAACCTCAGAAAGAATGGTCCCCAGGATTATCTCTATATCGGAGAACCGATTTTCAATAAAAACAATGAGAGTGTATTTCACTGTACCTTCAGGGATGGCAAGGCTGTTTCCAGAGAGGCCATGGCTGCGTTGGAAAATACGGTGCTGCTCTATCAGAATCCGTCAATCAACAGAAATCTGGGAGAGAGTACCAATACAGGTTACGCCAGCTATCAGGATACCAAAAAAGGCGGAATCATTCCCCTCTGGTATAAATATGAGAATGACAGGCTCTACCTGTCCATGGCGGCAATCGGAAGAAAATCCTATAACAACACAGTGAATACGTTGGTGGGAGAAAAATATCAGCCCTGCAGAAAAAGGGACGCTCTCTGTCCTGCCTGCAGACTGTTCGGAATGGCTAAAGAGGAAGCCTTTGGAGGCAGGGTGCGGATTACAGATGCTGTGCTCGGCTTTGAAACTTCAGAAAAAGCATTTCCGCCTGTAACGCTGCAGGAGCTGGGATCGCCAAGAACAGGCTATCTTCCCTTTTATTCCATCAATGGGCTGGAGTACGACGCTTCAGGAGCCAATATCGCAGGCCGGAAATATTACTGGCATATCGCAAAGGCAGAACAGGATTCCAGCATCTATGATGTTCAGAAGCTGAAGAAGGAAGAGCAGAAAACCAACAGGAATGCCACCCTGGAACTGGTTCCACCGAAACAGAAATTTACCTTTGATCTCTATTACGATGGGATTACGGCGGAACAGCTGAATCAGTTAAAATGGGTGCTGACACTGGGGGAAAATACAGCAGACAGTGTCCATATGCAGAAGCTGGGACATGGGAAACCACTGGGACTTGGTTCAGTGAAGATTCAGATTCTGAGTGATACCGTAAGAGCATTTTCCGTGGAAGAAGGATATGTACAGCAATCAGTGGAGCTTCCTGACACAATGGATATCCCAGCAGGTATAAAAGAGAAGTTTGCCAGTCAGCTTCTGAAGATTTCAGATTATCATCTGATGGATGAGGAAGAAGTGCGGTATCCCTTTGTTGAGCTGGCCAAAGAGGTTCATCTGGAGAAAGGAAAAACCCTGAAGGAGAATGTTCTTGCAAACCATCAGTGGTTTACTTCCAATAAGGGCAGAAGCAAATATGATCCGGCTCCATTACAGATTCCGGCGGTTAATTCAGAAACACATACATTGTTTGCCTATGAGGCCACCGGAATCACGGACAGAGATTACAAGATGGAGAAAAATTTCCATTCTGCCTCATCTGGATCAGGAAACAAAGACAGGGCTAAGGAACATACTCCCAGAAATACTAATTTCCGTAGAGGAGACAGGAATAGAGAACAGAATTCTGGGAAGCGCGACAGGAAACAATAAGTAAAGTCTTATTATCAGCAAAGAAGTATTCCAAGAGGATACGAGCAGCGAATACTGGCACACAGCAAAAGAAGCAGCAGTATATTCCGCAGACAACAACAGAGATTGTTTGCGGGATATACCTGCTGATTTATCAGGTTTAACAAAAAAGATCGTAGGAATTTGGATAATAATAACAGGGAAAAATTACCATATTTATGGTAAGCTTTTTGGTGAGAAATACTTTTTTTCGAAAAGACAAAAAAATAACTCAAAAAAGTACTTTTTCAGAATATCCTGTAAATAATCTGCAAAAACAGATCCTGAAACCCGCATAAATACAGGGGTTCTGAAGGGGGACTGTAGAAATGATAATAGCCCGATGCAGGGCATTGACACATTTAACTCTGCGTAGTTAGTTCCATAAATCATTTTTTGTAGAAATGATAATTGCCCGATGTAGGGCATTGACACAAACTCACTTGTTGTCTTAACCTCACAACGTTTCGTAGAAATGATAATAGCCCGATGCAGGGCATTGACACACTGTTTTCTAAAACGGTTTGCGTGGTAATCAAAGTGTAGAAATGATAATAGCCCGATGTAGGGCATTGACACAAGCAGAAAGGTACGCTTAAAAATCATTATTCATAGTAGAAATGATAACAGCCCGAAGAAGGGCATTGACACCCCTCTGGTACAGAAGATGGGATGATAATTTCCTCGTAGAAATGATAATAGCCCGATGCAGGGCATTGACACCACCAACAATGTCTGTTGTATAGACTTTCTGCCCTTCGTAGAAATGGTAACTGCCCGAAGTAGGGCATTGACACTATTTTTCTTAAATGTAAAGTTTTTAAGTTACGATATAGTAGAAATGATAATAGCCCGATGTAGGGCACTAAAACGCAAAAAAGGCACCAACCCTCATGGCTGGTGCCTTTCTCTTTGCACTTTATACTACAATTTTATAATAGTGTTTATCAATCACACATCTCTTTTCCAACCTTGCACAGCAGATCTGCTTCGTTGGAGATGATGCAGTCTACGCCGCGATTGATCATGTCTCGCATATTTTCCTCATCGTTGACAGTCCAGGTGTTTACATCCATGCCTCTTCCATGGTACAGGTCCATCAGCTCCGGCTGGTACTGCAGCAGCATATAGCGTGGGTGCATGTTGTCTGCGTTGGAGCGCTCAATGTACTTGTCAATGTCAAGGAATGGCTTGTCATAGAGAAGACCGGTCTTGATATCGGTGTTGATGGATTTACATGCCTGCATGGAGATGTGGTTGAAGGATGACAGGAACACCTGGTCCTCCATCTGGCGGGCAACGATCTCGTCGATAACCATCTTCTCCAGTCCCTCGTAGAACACTTCGTAGTTTTTCAGCTCCATGTTGAGAAGCAGCTTTGTCTCCTTACAGAAATCCAGCAGCTGTCCCAGGGTCCATACATGCTGTCCGGCGAAATCCGGTGACTTCCAGGCACCGATATCCAGCTGCAGCATTTCCTCGAAGGTTTTGTCCTTGATAAAGCCTGTGCCGTTGGAGGTTCTCTCCACAGATGCATCGTGGAAGATTACCAGCTGGCCGTCCTTTGTGATGTGCACATCACTTTCGATTCCATCGCAGTCAGTCTCTTCTACTACCTTCTGAAATGCCAGCGGGCTGTTTTCAGGATATTTTCCTGAGAAGCCTCTGTGGGCAAATAATAATGGTTTTTTCATAATGTTCTCCATCCTTATGGTTTATATTACAATTCGTCTACAGACATGACGCCTTCTGTAGAGGAAATTGCTTTCAGTATTTCGCCGGCTCCGTTATGCTTGCGCTCCAGGCGCAGGGTAAAGATTACACTGGCATTGTGCTTTTTGGAGCTGGCAGACCGTGTGACCTGCATATCCAGTATCTTGATGGACTCCTTCTGAAACAGCAGAAGCAGCTGATCCAGGGTGTTTCTGTTTCCGTACTCAATGAGAAGGGAAAGCTCCGGAGCAGTATCAAGAAGATAGAATTCCAGCCTGGAAAAGAATACCTCAGCAAGGATGATCAGTGCGGTGACGATGAGACCACCCTCGAAGAAGCCTGCACCCAGAGCCAGACCCACAATGGCGGAGGCCCACAGGCCTGCGGCGGTGGTAAGACCCTTGATACGGTGCTGGCGGGTTACCAGAATGGTGCCGGCACCGATGAAGGAGATTCCGGCTACTACCTGGGCACCAAGTCTTGCAATATCAGTATAGTATTCCTGAACCAGAAGCAGATACTGGCTTGTCATGGTGGTCATGGCAGCACCAATGCAGATCAGGATATGGGTTCGGAAACCTGCCGGCCTTCTTTTTACCGCACGCTCTATGCCCACAAGGCCGCTGCAGAACACGGCAAGGCACAGGCGCAGGGTGATGGAGGCCAGGGTCAGATCCCGGAAAGAATCAAAAACTGGGAGCATACAGCAGTCCTCCTTATATTTCTTTGATCATGGTGATGCCATCCAGTTTGGACAGCACTGAGATCAGCTGAGAATGGGGCATCCGTGTTGTGAGATGCAGGGAAAAGACGGCGTTGGGATACAGTCCGTTTCCCTTTTTTCCTCTGTCGATCTCCACACTGTAGACCCGCACCTGCATCTCCTTGATCCGGGAGATCACAGGAGCAATTTTGTTCAGGGAAGTGAATTCCATGTAGAGATTGATATCCGCTGTCTGCTCAATCAGGTTGTTTTCCAGTCGCTGGAAAAAAACAACTGACAGGAAGATCAGCACAAATGACAGAAACACAGCCTCATAGAAGCCTGCACCGATGGCCAGCCCCATACAGGCGGAGGCCCACAGGCCTGCGGCGGTGGTGAGGCCCTTTACCTGCTGCTGGCGTACGGTGATGATGGTACCGGCACCCAGAAAACCGATGCCGTTGATGACCTGGGCACCAAAGCGTGAGGCATCGGAATGCACACCGATGCGCTGAACGGTATCTGCCCATCTGGTGGCAAGAAGCTCCGCTTCATACTGGCTGAGAAGCACAGTCAGGGCGGCACCGATGCATACAAACATGTAGGTTCGGAAACCTGCCGCCCGTCCCTTCTTCGCCCGTTCCAGACCAAGAATTCCGCCGAAGACCATGGCAAGGAAAAGACGAAAGCAGACGGAGGCAAAATTAAATTCCCGGAGATAATCAAATACAGCCAAAAAATCCCCCCATTCGATAATTCGCTTATCCGGTATCTTTTTCTCAGTATAACACTATTCTTGCTGACCTGCACCTGAAGGGGCATTTACAGACAGAAATCCCCGGATTTCAGGTAAAAAAAATGCACCGAGTCCGCCGCCTGCAGAGGATGTGCAGGCGGGGTCGGCAAAGAATAGAGTTATGCATGTAGTAAGGTTGTCGTAGTAAAAAGGTTTAAAAACCACAGACAGTCTGCAGGGCAGTCTGTCATAAGGTTTTTGCAGCCACCAGATTCACACCGGTGCCAAACAGGTTTTCAGCCAGAATCTGGCCCACCTGTACAGGGGACTGGACACGGAGTCCGTTGATGATCTCCATGCAGTCAAACATATGCTCCTTTGGAAGGGGCTTATCTGTTTTTACAGGCAGTCTCGGAATGGAGGCCCCTGTGATATGTACTGTGGAGGTGATGACACGCACCGGATGAAGCAGTTCGTTTCTTCCGTACTCGGCACCTCTTGGACAGTTATTGCCTGTTACGGCATAGTCATTGTTTTCATCTACCTGCAGATGGCAGCCCTTTGGGCAGGTGATACAGATAATATTTTTCATGCCTTTGTCTCCTCCTGATCCTCTTCAACTGAAACGGTGATGGCACCCTTTGCCTTCTCCAGCAGCACCCTTGGGATCTTGATGGTCTCCATCTCACCCGGAGCAACTCTCTCCCTGGAGAATTTCGCGATCTGTGTTCCCTCCTCATCCCGTACATAGATATGGCAGGCATCCAGAACGGCACGGACACGGAAGAATACCTCCAGCACCTTGAAATCTGCTCCCATATGTACCTGCTGAGGCACGGTATAGCCCACCACCGGGCCGTTTTTGATCTGAAGAACAGGTTCTGCCGGCAGAGTGCTTCCGGAAAGAGAAGCGGCAGCAGCCTTTCCTGCTCTTGCAGCCTCTGCAGTTACGAAATCCACCAGGTCATGTACATGGAGCACATTTCCGCAGGCGAAAATGCCGGGAATGGAGGTTTCCATGTTTTCATATACCACCGGGCCGTTTGTTCTTGGATCCATGGCGATGCCGGCACTTCTTGACAGCTCGTTTTCCGGAATCAGACCTACGGACAGCAGCACGGTATCGCAGTCGAAGGTCATCTCAGTACCAGGGATCGGACGGCGGTCAGGCCCTACCTCAGCCACCACCACCTGCTCCACACGGTCCTTGCCGCGGATATCAGTGATGGTATGGGACAGATACAGCGGAATATCAAAGTCATTGAGACACTGTACAATGTTTCTGGTGAGTCCGCCGGAGTAAGGCATTACCTCCACACAGGCCAGCACCTTTGCCCCCTCCAGGGTCATGCGGCGGGCCATAATCAGGCCGATATCTCCTGAACCCAGGATCACTACCTTTTTACCCACCATGTAGCCCTCGATGTTCAGATAGCGCTGGGCTGTTCCTGCGGTGAATACACCGGCAGGTCTTGTGCCGGGAATGGCAATGGCTCCTCTGGTTCTCTCACGGCAGCCCATGGCCAGAACAACAGCACCCGCCTCCAGCACCTCATAGCCACCTGCAGCGGAGATCACATGGACCTCTTTGTTCTCTTTGATCTCCAGCACCATGGTGTCGATGCGAACCTCAACACCGGTGCTTTTCAGCATTTCAATAAAACGTCCTGCATACTCAGGACCTGTAAGCTCTTCTTTAAAATAATGCAGACCGAAGCCGTTGTGGATACACTGGTTCAGGATTCCTCCCAGTTCACGGTCTCTCTCTACGATACAGATAGAACGGCAGCCGTCATCCCAGGCAGCCTTGGCTGCGGACAGTCCTGCAGGGCCTCCGCCGATGATTACAAGATCGTATTTCATTCTGCTGTTCCTCCTTTTGTCTCACTGATCAGAAGCTTTGTACCTTCGCCGTCCTGCAATACGTCAAATGGCGATTTGCCCAGTTCTCTGGCGATAAGATCCAGTACACGGGGACCACAGAAGCCACCCTGGCAGCGGCCCATGCCGGCACCGGCTCTTCTCTTTACACCGTCGATGGAGCAGGGAGGGACAGGAGAGTGGATGGCAGCCACGATCTCGCCCTCGGTGATGGTCTCGCAGCGGCAGATCACTCTTCCGTAGCGGGGATTTTCTTTGATAAGGGCCTCTTTTTCCGCCTGGGAAAGCTCCTTGAAGCGGATCTGCTCCCTTGTGTCGATCCAGCTTTCCTTCTTCTGAAATGCCAGGCCCATGGTCTGCAGCTGTTCAATCACGTACTCAGCAATGGCAGGGGCAGCGGATAATCCCGGTGATTTGATGCCTGCCACATGGAGCATGCGAGGGCAGCACTCTGCCGGGCGGATCACGAAATCGGATTCAGAGATAATGGCACGGACACCGGCAAAGTTGCGGATGCACTGGCGCAGGTCGATGCCGTCAATGCTGAGGCGGGCAGCCTCTGCCACCTCATCCAGACCGGAGAGGGTGGTTTCACGGCTGTAGGGATCCTCCACCGGAGTGGCATTAGGTCCCACGATAAGATTTCCGTGAACGGTAGGAGATACGAGGACACCCTTTCCCTTCTCAGTAGGACACTGGAAGATTACATGTTTTGCAAGGGAACCGCTGGATTTATCCATCAGGTAGTATTCACCTCTGGCCAGCGCAGATTCCCACTCCTCTTTTCCTGTGAGGGCACAGATCTCACCGGCCCAGCCACCGGCACAGTTGATCACATAGCGGGTCTCAAAATCCCCGGCAGCGGTGTGCAGTACAACAGAATCCTCCTTCTGCTCAAGACCGGTAACTTTGGCGTTGCAGTGAAGCTCAGCTCCGTTTCGGACGGCTGTCTCTGCCTCTGCGATACAAAGACCCCAGGGATCAATGATGGCAGCAGAAGGAGCATACAGAGCGGCAACCACGGTTTTTGTCAGCTGTGGATCCATCTCCCTTGCCTCATCACCGGAGATGATCTTAAGACCTGGAACACCGTTTTTAACACCGTTATCATAGAGTTTTTCCAGATGGGCTCTGTCCTTCTCGCTGAAGGCAAGAACCAGGGATCCCACCCGGTTATATTTTACAGAAAGCTTTTTGCACAGCTCCTCCATCAGCTGGGCACCCCGGACATTCAGTCTGGCAATGAGGGTACCTGGCTCCGGATCGTAGCCGGCGTGAACAATGGCACTGTTTGCCTTTGTTGTACCCATGGCAACGTCATTTTCCTGCTCCAGGATACAAACCTTCAGATCATAGGCTGACAGGGAATAGGCAATGGAAGCACCGATCACACCGCAGCCGATAATGGTAATGTCATACATACTCTTTCTTCCTCCCTTAGAAATTTCCTCGTGTAAACGAAAAAAAGTCAAAGTAAGACACGGACCTGTGTTTACTTTGACTCGTTTCTCCAGAATTTCTTTAATTACCTGTACTATAGCACAATAAAGCACAGATAGCAAGGGGCATTTTTGGTGAAAAGCACGAAGGCTGCAGAGGGTTATTCGAACCAGAGATCTCCGCAGGTGGTGGATACGGCCTGAGCACCGGAGGACAGGGCGGACATGATATCCTGCTTGTCCTGGATCAGTCCGCTGGCGATCACCGGCTGGCGCAGCCGTTTCGAGAGCTTTTCCAGTACCTTTGGCATGATGCCCGGAAGGATATCCACCGCATCTGCATAGGAGGCCTGTTTCTTCACATTCTCAAAGGAGAGAGAATCGATGACAAAAAAGCGCTGGATGCAGAAGAGGCCGATGGATTTCGCATACTTGATCTGATTGATCCTGGTGGAAATGATGCCGTCTGCGGAGGTTTTTGCCTTCAGATAATCGATGGCAATCTCCTTGCCGGAAAGTCCCTCGATCAGATCAATGTGAACAAAGACAAGACGGTTTTTCTGTTTTGCCCTTGCGATGATATCCTGAATGTTGAGAAGAGTTCCGTACAGAAGAAAGATCACCTGACAGTCGGAGGCCAGAGCCCTCTTCAGGCCCTCCTCGTCCTTGACTGCCGCAATGATGGGGGAGTCAAGAAGAAGATCTGTGAAAAAATCCTGGTTGATGGTCATGGTTTTGTTTCCTTTCAGGTAGTGTAGTTCTGGTTTTGCGATGTTCAGATAGAGAAGACTGTCCTGGAACGTTCAGACAGGACAGTCTGTCTTATGACGTTCAGATAAGAACAGTCGGTCTTCTGATGTCTGGATAGCACAGTCTGGTTTGCGACATTTACGACAGACGCATGTTTGACATAGTATAGCACATCAATTCAGATTTTACACACATTTTACCATGGGGTGAGAGCTGAATTTACATTGCTTCCATAATATGTGGTTTGTCAATGCAGAGGTTTTTTGCTGGATGCGGTATGCGATACAGCTTTTTTTTACGTTGAGAGTTATACCGATGCAGTGTTTTTTTACTGGAATTGCAGTATATGAATTGTGCAATCTTCTGCAAGAAAAAATTGTGTAGTTCCGCTTGCGTTGTGCAAAAGATGTAAAAATAACAGGTAACATGTGTTGTAATTGTGAAAAAATGCTTGCTTTTTGCCCCCGTGTGTTGTAAGATACAATCAATCCAGTTAATTGAATAGAGGATTGCTTGCGGAGAGACGAGTCAGAGCAAATTGAAGATACTGTCGTGGGGATGGTGGCTTTCTTTTTTGTGTGACGCGTTTTTTCTTTTTGTAAGGGTTCTGAGGATTCATTTAACTACGTAAACTTATGCAGAGTAAAGGAACAGACTCTGCAGGGATACGAAAAGGAGCAGGAAAAAGGAGGGAATATTTCATGTTCAAAATGTTAAATCCCAAACGCTTCTATCATGCGGTAGGAAGAAAGAAGTTCTTAGAATTTATTCTGCTGGCAGTATTTATTCTTTTCTTCTACGGTCCCCTCATCAACATGCTGATGCTGGCATTTGCCAATGAGTACACCGTACCGCATATTCTTCCGGAAGTCTGGGGATTCAAGTGGTGGAGCTATGTATTTGCTCAGAAGAGTCTGGTATCGTCCATTGTTCAGTCGTTCGTAATCGCCATTGTAACAACAGCGATCTCCATGGTCTTCTGTATTCCGGCGGCATATTCCATTGCACGCTTCAAATACCCGGGAAGAAAAGTATTTATGCTGTCATTCCTTCTGACTAACGCATTCCCGAAACTTGGTATTTACACATCCATCGCCGTTCTCTTTTACAAATACGGACTGATGGGAACCTACCCTGGTGTTATCATCATTCATATGATCAACTCCATGATGTTCATGGTATGGCTGCCTGCAAGTGCCTTCCGTTCTGTTCACAGACAGCAGGAGGAAGCCGCAAGAGACGTGGGAGCAGGCCCAATCAGAACCTTCTTCAAGGTAACACTTCCTATGGCAATGCCCGGTATCTCAGTTGCTACACTGTACACCTTCCTTGGTTCCATGGAGGAGGCACAGGGTACCATGCTGGTGGGACTTGCAAGAGTACAGACCATGCCTGTAGCCATGTATGGTATCGTACTTGACTCTTCAGCAGTACAGATCGGTGCGGTATTCGCGATCCTGCTGATTATTCCATCTGCAGTGATGATCTTCCTGATGAGAAAGTACATCGGACCGGAAGCAATCGCAGGCGGATTCAAGATGAAATAAAGATGATGTTCATCTGCTGATACAAGAAGAATTTGGAGGACACAACCAATGAGTGATCGCAAGATTAAACTTCAGATCAAGGACATGACAAAAAAATATGACAACGGAGACGGTGTTGAGCATATTAACCTTGATGTATATGAGGGTGAGATCGTCACCTTCCTTGGCCCTTCCGGCTGCGGTAAATCCACGATCCTTAGAACCCTGGGCGGATTTCTGGATGTTACAGACGGTGACATTCTCATCGATGATAAATCCATCATCTCTCTGCCACCGGAGAAACGTCCAACAGCCATGGTTTTCCAGAGCTACAACCTGTGGCCTCATATGACCATCTATGAGAACCTGGCCTTCGGACTGAAGCTTCGCAAGATTCCAAAGAGCACCTACGATCCGGACATCAAAAAGATGCTGGAGCTGGTACATATGTCAGGCAGCGAGAAAAAGTATCCTGGACAGTTATCAGGAGGACAGCAGCAGCGTATCGCCATTGCAAGATCCCTTCTGCTGAAACCATCCCTTCTGCTTCTGGATGAGCCATTTTCCGCACTGGATGCAAAGATTCGTCAGGAGATGCGTGAGGAGCTGAAAAAGATCCAGAATGACCTGGGAATCACAGTTATCTTCGTAACCCACGATCAGGAGGAGGCTATGGCCCTGTCCCACAGAATCGTAGTTATGAACAAAGGAAAATTCGACCAGGTGGGAACACCTGAGGAGATCTACGATGATCCACAGACACTGCACGTTGCATCCTTCATCGGTGAGATGAACTTCATCGACATGGATGGAAAGACCATTGCAGTTCGTCCGGAGGATCTGACCGTAACACCTGGTAAAGGAAAAGGTGATCTGAATGCCACCGTTCGTACCTCCATGCTGATGGGTCATTATGTATCCCTGACTGCACAGTACGGTGACAAGGTTATCAAATGCTTCATCGACCGTGACATCAGCGAGGAGCTGCAGGTGGGAGATGACATCAGCCTGACCATCGGAAAACACACCATCTTCAAGGATGGACAGAGAGTCTGATCCGGCAGTTTGGCAGGTCAGACCCTGTCAGTGGACAACTTCCGGCGGATGTCTTTTGGGAGATCCGGAGGAGTAGAAAACAGGATTTGACAGGGGGCTGGGACGTCCCCTTCAGATAAAAAAGGTAAAGGAGAAAGAAACAATGAAATTCAGAAGAGTAAGTGCATGTGTATTAGCAACTCTCATGGCTGCATCCCTTATGGCAGGCTGTGGCTCCACAAAGAAGGATGAGGCATCCGGCGGTGCTTCTGCAGGTGGAAAAGAGACAGTAACACTGTGGGCAACAGGATCTGACAACGTAAGAGCAATCTATGAGACCCTCATCGAGGACTTCAACACCAATTCAGAGTACAAAGATCAGTATCAGGTAGAACTTCAGTTCATGCTTTCCGGTACAGGAACACAGGCTCTGACAGATATGCTGGTTGCTGCTGCTAAAGCAAACCGGACAGGAACAGATTACGATATCGTAGATCTTTCCGGTGATGACCTTTCCAAGATCGTTTCTCAGATGGGAACAGAGAAACTGGTAAAACTGGATGATTCCAAGATTCCTAACGCAGCAAACGTTTCTGCAGAGAGCAGCATCGCAGCTGAGTATGTACAGCCATTCCGTGGAACAACTGTAGTTCTGGCATATGATTCAGAGAAAATCCAGACACCTCCTGCAACATTTGAGGAGCTGGAGGCATGGATGAAAGAGAATCCAGGACGCTTTGCTTACAACCAGCCAGGAACAGGCGGAGCTGGAGATTCCTTCGCAAGATCCACTGTTTACAACCAGATCGCAGATGCAACTGCCATCACCTCTGATGATGAGGCATGGGTTGATGAGTGGGATGCAGGATTTGCAAAACTGACAGAGCTGAATGAGTATATGTATGAGTCCGGCGGATCCCATGTATACCCTGCTAAAAACCAGGGAACTCTTGATCTGCTGAACCAGGGTGACATCGATATGTGTCCAAACTGGGCTGACATGGTTCTCTCTCAGAGAGCATCCGGTGCCCTGAAAGACACCATCAAGATCACTCAGATCGAGCCATCTCTGACAGGTTCCTTCCAGACTCTGGCAATCCCAACTTTCGGATCTCATGAGGACGGAGCATATGCATTCATCGACTACATGCTTTCCGAGCAGGCTCAGACAATCCTTGTTCATGACATGGCTGCTATCCCGCTGATCGATACAGCAAACATCGACATGACAGGTTATGAGGATGTTGCTTCTCTGGATACAAGCAAATTCCGCATTATGTCCATTGGTGACCTGGGAACAAAATTCAACGAGAGATGGGACAACGAGATCGCAACTCTTGGCTAATGCTTTTAATGGCAGCTGCCCGATCTGACTGAGACCGGGCAGTGCCTGAAACGAAACAATTTATACTCAATACGAAAGGGAATCATCATGAGTAAAAGACTGAAATCAAATCTTGCTGCTTATGGTATGGTTCTGCCGGCGTTCATGGTAGTTATGCTGACTGTAGCCTACCCTATCATTTCAGCTGTAATCCAGAGCTTTCAGGATGAGGAGACAGGTAAATTTACATTTGCTAACTACACCTACTTCTTTACTGAGCCCGCTCAGCTGAACAACCTGTTGTATACACTTATGGTTGTATTCTTAACAGTTGCAATTGCAATTTTTGTGGCATATCTTCTGGCTCTGTACCTGAGATTTGTAAAATCAAAAATTGCAAAAACGATCGGTACACTGTATCTGCTTCCGCGTTTTGTTCCTGCAATGTGTGCGGTATATGCAATGATTACAATCATCCGTGACTCCGGTCTGATCAATCGTATCGGACAGCTGTTCGGATTAAATATCACACTGGGTCTTATGTACCACGCAAGCGGTATCATCCTTATGAACCTCTGGTTCAACATCCCATTTGCGGCAATGATGATCACTGCAGGACTGGGAGCTATTCCGGACTCAATTATTGAAGGTGCCAGAGATGTTGGTGCAGGAAAATGGAAAACCTTTACTTCCATGATCCTTCCTCTGTCCCTGAAGGACGTTGTAATTGCTTCTACATTTGTATTTATGACCAATGTCGGCTCCTTTACAACCCCATACCTGATGGGTGGAAATGCACCGAAGATGCTGGGTATTGCACTGTTTGATCAGTTCAACAAGTATCTGGCTTACAACCGTTCGGCTGCCCTTTCCGTTATCATGTTCCTGATCTGTTCCGTTTCAGCAGGTGTATACATCTACACCAACCTGAAGGAGCAGGAGTGGGAGAAATAAAAAGTACAATGGCTTTTTACAAGGCGTCACCGGAGAACCGGTGGCGCCTTTTCCTTTGGTGCAGGAAGGGCTTAAAAACATATTGTAACTTGTATATACTTCTATTATGATGAGGATATAACATGGTGGCGAATACCCCACAGGCCTGCCCGTGGGAGTAGTCAGAGCAGGAAGGAACAAACATGCTTTTGACGGCATAATGACAGAAGGAGAAAAAACTATGATACGAATGGTGGAACTGACAGCCCATTCCGGTGCTGACGGAACTCCGGACAACAGTCTTGCCTTTGTGCGCTACGCATTGACCACTGAGGCGGATGCACTGGAGCTGGATGTGCGGCGAGATGAAAAAACGGGGATTCTTCAGCTGGGACACGATGATCTGAAGAAGGATGCAGTTTCTCTGGAGGAAGCATTTTCCCTGGTGAAGACCCATCCCTCTATGAAGGTGAACTGTGATCTGAAGGAACCCGGACTGGAGAGAGCGGTGCTTGCTCTGGCCAGACAGTGCCAGGTTACGGACCGGATTATCTTTTCCGGAACAGTGGACCCTCTGGAGATTGAGGATCCGGAGTTCAGAAGGGACAGGGTGTACTGGAACATTGATGAGCAGGTCCCGAACCTGTATGAGCGCTGCAGGGAGGACTACGATTACCGTCTGATCGCTGCAGAGATGATGTGTGACAGGATGGATCAGGTGGGTGTGGATACCATCAATATTTATTACGGTCTTGTGGATAAAGAGTTTCTGAAAGCTGTTATGAAGAGGGGAAAGAGAGTTTCTGTATGGACGGTCAACGACATGGGAAAACTGACCTGGCTCTTCAATCAGAGGGTGCGGAATATCACCACCAGAAGACTGTACAGAGGAATCCGAAACTGCAAGATCGCCCGCCGCTGGGATATTGAAAAGAAGGAGATTTTCCGCCAGGAATTCTGGTGGACACCGGCAGATTCCTCCACCGATGTGAAGATGGAGTTTCAGGTGCCCCCGGAGGTGGATGCCCTGGAGGTCCATCTGCATTATACCCCCGGCGAGGAGTCCTGTGATGAATACTGCCTGGCTCCGGTGGAGGCTGCCATGAAGGAGTATTACGGAGATTCGGATCCTGCACGGGAGCCCATGACGCCACATCAGCACTATCCCATCAAGAACCTGGTGACAGTATCTGCCACCCAGAACGGGGAGTATGTGGGTAATGCCCATCGCTGGGATACAGATCAGACCCATCTGTTTACCACCTATTTTGCCTCACCTGGCTTCAGTGCCAGAGACAGAATGGAGGGCGACTGGGAGGTGCAGCTCCACCTCCACGAGATCATTTCTCCAAAATGCCGCGGTGTTGTGGAGGTGATCACCCACAATTACAAGGATAAAAAAGAGGATTTCTATCTGGGAAATCATCGTATTAAAACGGAGGAGGGAAAGGAGGAACTCATTGAGGCAGAGATGAATCTCTATCGCAAAGAGCTGACCCGGGAAAATGCTTCCATCGCAGAGGGTGCCATGCACTGGTATCCGGTGGAGCTTCACACCCATACTCAGCACAGTGACGGTGACTATGTGGTGACTGCCATGGTAAAACGGGCTAAGGAGCTGGGCTTTGCAGGATTTGCCCTCACTGACCATAATTCCAAGGCAGGTCTGCCGGAGTTGCTTCGTGAGACTGCAAAATTCGGTCTGGTGCCCATTGAGGGCCTGGAGTGGACCACCTTCTTCGGACATATGCTGGTGCTGGGAGAGAAGGGTTACACAGACTGGAGAGGGGTGCAGCCGGATCAGATCGATGAGGCCATCGCCTCCATCCACAGGAATAAGGGAATTGTGGGAATTGCCCACCCGAAATCCATTTCCAATCCCATCAAGACAGGATATCGCTGGATCTTCAATGTGAAGGACTGGTCTCAGGTGGATTTCCTTGAGGTATGGTCCAGAAATGATGCCCCTCTGAAGCTTCAGTCTGAGGGGGCATTTCAGATGTGGGATGAGCTGCTGAGCCAGGGCTATCACATTACAGGAACCAGTGGAAGAGATATGCATAAGCAGGATGCCAATGCCTACGCCCATACCTTTGTGGGCAGCCGGGAGAAGCTTTCTGAGGAGGCTGTGTTCCATGCCATCCGCCACGGCAGAATCTGTGTGGCTGTAGGGCCGCTGCTCACTGTGGAGGGCTTTGTAGGGGAACTGGCGGCGGAATGCGGCGATACCGTTCCTGCAGGGGAGATGGAGATTCGCTGGAATCTTACCTGTGATAAGATGCGCCACGATTTCAAACGGGATCGAATTATTCCCAGGCAGGTGCGCCTGATCCAGAACGGACAGGAGATCGCCTGGCAGGACATCCCCGCCTGGGACTGTGATCCGGAGAAGGTGCTGAAGGGAAGCTTTTCTGTACAGGCAGAAAAGGGCTGGATCCGTGTCGAACTGTGGGGAGAATACTTCGGAAAAGAGAATATCAGAATCGGCTTTGCCAATCCTTTCTTTGTGGAGTAAGGAGGAAGGAGTGCTGTAAATACAATTGTTCCTTTGGGAATTTACATCGTAATACGGACATAACTCTTAATTATAAGAGAACCAGGCATCGGAAATTACATTAATTTGTAAATCCGATGCCATTCTTTTGTTTGAAAAAGAACGGGCAACGGAAAGCGGCTAAATATGAAAAATCGCTGCCAATTTATGGTTGATAAAAGAGGCCAGGCAACGGAAATTACATTAATTTGTAAATCCGATGCCATTCTTTTGCTTGAAAAAAGGCCAGGCAACGGAAAGCGGCTAAATATGAAAAATCGCTGCCAATTTTTACTTGATAAAAAAGGTCAGGCAACGGAAACCAGTTACAAGAGTGTTTTCGTTGCCTTTTCTTGGTGTTTTTCTTGAAAATAGGCAACGAAATCATGATATTCTTGCATTTTCGATGCAGGGTGTTCTGCCTAAGCCAGTTTTTTAACAACGATTTCTTGTGATATAACAGTTTCCGTTGCTCGGAGCTGTGAAAGCGTCTGATTTCCGTTTTTTGTTTTATCTCAGTCGAGAAGACTCCCACCTCTATAGGTGGTGAGTATTGACAAATCAGTCTCAGTGGGAGTCCAGTCTCCACGAGCGTCGACTTGGAGAAAAATAGTATGACAAATGAATTGGAAATGGTAAATAAACGGTAATAATACGGTTGACAGATAGGTTGAAAAACAATATCATAATAGTAAATAAGATGACTACATCAACTAACACAGAATAATAGAACTAAGGAGGGGCAGGAATGACAATTGAGGAAATTCGTATTTTAAAGGCTGAGCTGGGATATAGCAATGCAAGATTATCCAATGAGAGCGGTGTTCCTCTTGGTACAGTGAATAAGGCCTTATCTGGTGCATCTGCCCATCCGCGTTATGACACATTACTGGCAATGTGGAAGATATTGAAAAAGAAAAAAGAAGAACTTACACCTGTGTCGCAGAATGTGGATAATAAATATGCCCATGCACCGGCAGAAGCTCTTTTGAGAGAAGAGGCAGCTTTATATGGGATTTCCCAGGAAAAGGGTCCGGGAGATTTCACAATCGCAGATTATCTGCAGGTGTCAGAGGAGTATCGTCTGGAGCTGATCGATGGAGTTTTTTACGATATGGCAGCGCCCTCTGTGAAACATCAGAGAACAGTCGGTGCAGTGTATTTTCAGCTGAAAGACTATATCCGAAATAATGGAGAGCTTTGCGAAGTGTTTACGGCTCCTGTGGATGTTCAACTCAATGAGCAAGACAACAGGACAATCCTTCAGCCAGATGTATTTGTGGTATGCAATCAGGAGTATATCCGGGAGGAGAGAATCCTTGGTGCGCCTGATTTCATTGTGGAGGTGACATCGCCCTCCACAAGAAAAAAGGACCTGTTCATTAAGTTGACCAAATATGCTCTGACAGGTGTGAGAGAATATTGGGTGGTGGATCTGCAGAATGAGACAGTGACAGTACATCTGCTTGAGAATGCGGTGGGCTCGAAAATATATCCTCTGGATGCAAAAATTCCGGTTGGAATTTATCAGGGCAGGCTGGAGATTGATTTCAGCGAAAACTGACATAGAGAAAAGTGTTTGGGGATAACAGGCTGAAAACCCGAACTTTTTGTGGATAAGGAAGAAGAATAAAAAAGGTGCAATCGCAATGGTTGTTGCGACTGCACCTTTTGCTGAACAGGGTTAAAAGAATACACCTGTAATAAAAATCTCCAGTCCGATTCCGATGAGGATCACACCGCCGAGAATATTTGCTTTTCCGGCCAGCTTTGTTCCGAAGGTTTTTCCGATCTTCAGTCCTCCCATGCAGATGAAGAAGGTAACCACACCGATGATCAGAGAAGCGATCAGAGCAGGTACAAATCCGTAATCTGCAATGGTGAAGCCTACAGAAAGTGCATCGATGGAGGTGGCAATTCCCTGCACCATCAGAACTGCAAGGGAAAGAGAAGCAGCTTCTTCCGCTTCCTCATCTCCCTTGATACCCTCCAGCAGCATCTTTCCGCCGATGTAGGCAAGAAGAATCAGGGCGATCCAGGGGATGAATTTCTCGAATACTTTAAAGTATTCTACAATTGTGTGTACACAGATCCAGCCAATCAGTGGCATGGCAGTCTGAAAGCAGCCATAGATACCGGCGATGCCGCACATACGAGGCAGCTTCATGCCGGGGTTGTTCAGGCCATTGGCCATGGAGACGGAGAAAGCATCCATGGCAAGACCGATGCCGAGAAGGATACTGTTCAGAATTAAAGCAAAACCTAAAACCATATTTAAATACCTCAAAATGTTTTTGCAGGGCTGTCAAGACCTCGAAAACGGCCCTATGCAAGCATAGCCGTTTCTCGGCTTTTCCAGCCTTGTATCAATAAAAAAATCCCAGATATTGCTATCCGGGCTTCAAAGAAAGAAAATCTATATAGAGCGATTCCCACGTACAGCAATGATGATATACATGAGTCTCGCAATTTAAAGCAAGCCAGATCAGAGGGCTGATCGGTATGTTGGCTTGCTACGTGCGTAAAGCACGCTTGCTACTCCCTCACAGAACGATTTGTATGATACCCTATGAAAAAGAGGTTAGTCAATTATAACAGATTGGTATTATTGTATTTGTGAGAGTACAATTTCAATCAGGTGGGTTCTGGTTGCGAAGCCTCTGTTTGTATGATACTATCAGCAATAGCGAAAAGAACACCTGAACATAGTTGCTATATAAAGGGGATTTTAAATATGATTTTAAATGTTGCAAATTTAAGCCATGGCTTTGGCGATCGTGCGATTTTTGAGGATGTTTCCTTCCGTCTTCTTCCTGGTGAGCATATCGGACTCATCGGTGCAAACGGAGAGGGAAAGTCCACATTTATGAATATCATCACCGGCAAGCTGATGCCAGATGAGGGTACCGTTGAGTGGGCGAAGCGTGTCCGTGTAGGATACCTGGATCAGCACACTGTGCTGGAGAAGGGAATGACCATCCGCGACGTGCTGAATTCCGCATTTCAGTTCCTGTTTGATATGGAAGCTGAGATGAATGCCATGTATGAAAAGATGGGTGAGGCAGACGAGGAGGAGATGAACCGTCTGATGGAGGAAACCGGCACCATGCAGGATCTTCTGGATCACCACGATTTCTACATGATCGATGCAAAGGTGGAAGAGGTGGCAGGTGCTCTGGGACTGAAGGATATCGGTCTGGAGCATGATGTATCTGAGCTTTCCGGAGGCCAGAGAACCAAGGTTCTGATGGCGAAGCTGCTGCTGTCAAAACCGGACATTCTGCTGCTGGACGAGCCTACCAACTATCTGGATGAGAATCACATTGAGTGGCTGAAACGCTATCTCCAGGAGTATGAGAATGCATTTATCCTGATTTCCCATGACATTCCGTTCCTGAACAGCGTAGTTAACCTGATCTATCATATGGAGAATAAATGTCTGGATCGCTATCCTGGCGATTATGATCATTTCCAGGAAGTGTATGCCATGAAGAAATCTCAGCTGGAGGCGGCTTACAACAAGCAGCAGCAGGAGATTGCGGAGCTGAAGGATTTTGTTGCCAGAAACAAGGCCCGTGTTGCCACAAGAAACATGGCCATGTCCCGTCAGAAAAAGCTGGATAAGATGGATGTGATCGAGTTGGCAAAGGAGAAACCGAAGCCAGAGTTCAACTTCAAGCAGGGAAGAACCTCAGGAAAAATGATCTTTGAGACAAAGGATCTGGTGATTGGTTACGATGAGCCCCTGTCCACCGCCCTGAACATCTCCATGGAGAGAGGGGAGAAGATTGCCCTTGTGGGTGCCAACGGAATCGGAAAGACCACACTGCTGAAGAGCATTCTGGGTCTGATCAGGCCTTACAGCGGTGAGGTGGAGCTGGGTGATTACCAGCAGATCGGCTATTTCGAGCAGGAGTCCGATCAGAACAACCGCACCACCTGTATCGAGGAGATCTGGAGTATGTTCCCATCCTGGACCCAGTATGAGGTGCGCTCTGCCCTGGCAAAATGCGGCCTGACCACACAGCACATCGAGTCCCAGGTTCGTGTATTATCCGGAGGAGAGCAGGCAAAGGTACGTCTCTGCAAGATCATCAACACAGAGACCAATATCCTGCTGCTGGACGAGCCCACCAACCACCTGGATGTGGATGCAAAGGAAGAACTGAAACGTGCTCTGAAAGAATACAAGGGAACCATTCTTCTGATCTGCCACGAGCCGGAGTTTTATCAGGATGTGGTGACAAAGGTATGGAACTGCCAAGAGTGGTCCACAAAGATCTGATGAGCAGATGCAGAATGGAGATGGCCGAAGCTGCAGGTTCATGAGCAAATAGCTAAAGGGATTGAGAATGTCCGCTTTCTGGAAACTAAATTGAAAAACAGAACGGCTGGTCCGTTATCTTGAAAAACCGATGGTTTTTGCACAGATTCTACTGTGCAGAGAGCCATCGGTTTTTTTCTTGTATAATGGTAGCAGGGAATTTTTATGCAGGGTGGCTTCTTGATCAGCAAGAAATATATGGAATACTGCAGGGCGTAACCATTGGAATGTTGCCTTTTTCCGGATTCGTTCTGGGGCGAGGAGGATACTTGATTCGGAAAGGCAGAAAGTTGAAGAAGATTTTGATTGACAACCCTATAAAGTAGGGTATACAGTAATCATAGAGAGATGGAAAGGATTACTATTGATAAGAACATTCATAGAAGTTCCATTGTTTACCAAAAGATGGAAGGAAATCGGTATGGGAGATGCTGAGCTTCATGCACTGCAGATTCTTTTGTTAAAAGATCCTGAATCTGGTCCTGTAATGGAAGGAACAGGTGGGATAAGGAAAGTTCGATTCCCATTAAAAAACAGAGGGAAAAGTGGTAGTGTCAGAGTATGTTATACTGATTTTGCAGAATATGAAATCACTTATCTGATTACAGCTTTTGAGAAAAATGATATGGAAAATCTGTCTCAGGATGAGAAAAATGTTTTGAGAAAGCTGGTTAAGGCATTGAAAGAAGAGGCTGGCAAAAAAAGGAGATGATTGTATGACTTCTTTGTTTGAGGACTTAAAACAAGGATTAGAGGAAGCAATTGATTACGAAAAAGGCGTCGGGGAAGCCGCAGTGAGAACCTTTATAATTGAGCCGGTGAAATCTTATTCAAATGCCGAAATCAGAGCAATCCGGATGCAGGCAGGAATGACTCAGAATGTTTTTGCTGCTTACATGGGGGTTTCAAAAAAGACAGTGGAGGCATGGGAGTGTGGAAGAACTCATCCTACAGGTCCTGCCTGCAGATTGCTGAACCACCTTGCGTCGGAAGATTTTGACGGAACAGAATTCCTGATTCAGAAGTAACACAGTTGTATGATATTTTCAAATTGTCAAGTTAAACCAGAAAAGGGGTGCCACACTAACTTACGTTAGTGCGACACCCCCGTTTTTGTTATGCAACCCTGCAGGCATGCCTGTGGATTGCTATGAAATCTTATGTGTGTTGTGGAATTATTTCTGGGCCTTCTCAATAAGCTCCAGAATGGTGCCGATGGAATCGCTCTGGGAGCTGCTGTTCATGGCATCAATATAGGTCTGGCGCTCTGTATAGAGTTTCTGTACAGTTGCGAGAAGCTTCTCATTGGTGATCTCTTCCTCCTCCATCACCATGCTGTAGCCCTGTTTCTCGAAGGAGCGGGCATTGAGAATCTGGTCGCCGCGGCTTGCCTTGGCAGACAGCGGAATCAGAAGATTTGGCTTGCTGATGGCCAGGATCTCACAGATGGCATTGGCACCGGCTCTGGAGATCAGAAGGTCAGACATGGCAAAGAGATCCGGCAGCTCCTGTTTGATGTACTCATACTGTACATAGCCCGGAGTTCCGATCAGGGACTGATCCAGTTTGCCCTTTCCGCAGAGATGACAGATCTGGAAGTCCTTCAGCAGTTCCGGAAGGATTGCGCGGACAGCATCATTTACCACTGCAGAACCAAGACTGCCGCCGATGATCATGATGACAGGCTTCTCATCGGTGAATCCGCAGAAGGCACGGCCTCTCTCGGCATTGCCCTCCAGCAGCTCCTGGCGGATTGGAGTTCCTGTTACCACTGCTTTTCCTTCAGGGAGAGATTTGATGGTCTCCGGGAAGTTGCAGCACACGGTGGTGGCAGATGGAATAGAAAGCTTGTTTGCCAGACCGGGAGTCATATCGGACTCGTGGATCAGAACCGGGATCTTTCTGCTTTTGGCAGCCAGTACAACCGGAACAGAAACGAAACCACCCTTGGAAAATACCACGTCCGGTTTCAGCTTTTTCATCAGTGATTTTGCTTCCATGATTCCCTTGATGATACGGAAGGGATCGGTGAAGTTCTTCAGATCAAAGTAACGGCGCAGTTTTCCAGAATGGATTCCATAATAAGGAATCCCCAGTTCCTCAATGAGCTTTCTCTCCATGCCGTCGATGGAACCGATATAGGAAATCTCATATCCGGCCTCCTTCAGACGGGGCATCATGGCGATATTGGGAGTAACATGTCCGGCGGTTCCGCCGCCTGTAAGAATAATATGTTTCATAAAACACCTCTTAGTATTCAAGTCGACGCTTGCGGAGACCTGGCGCACGATTCTGGTCCGCTTTAGCTGACATCTTCCTGTCAGAATCGCTGCGCATCCTCGCGGAGCGTAATGGGGTTGCTGCAGTATCCGCCAGGGGATTACTCAGCGATGGCCTCCTTCAGAGCCTTTGCCAGCTGATCCGGGCAGGAAGTGTTTTTGAATCCGCAGCGAATTCCTTCCATACGGGAAATTGCATCCTGTACGTCCATTCCCTCAACCAGTGCAGCAACACCCTGAGTGTTTCCGCTGCAGCCGCCCTGGAATTTTACGTTGCGAACTTTTCCATCCTCTACCTCGAAGCTGATTGCTGATGCACAGACACCTTTTGTTTTATATACCATTTGTAAATTCTCCTTTCATAGAACGATCATCAGTCAGAATGCTGCCCCTTAGAAAGGGAAAGTCCTGCAGGAAAAAGCGGGATTCTGAACAGGATCGTTTGGTTCGCAAATATTATAGCAGATATCACGCAGGTTTGCCACTGTCTGTAGTTGACCGGCCTGTATTATGTTCTTATACTGGTACCGTTGGAGCGGATCTGACTTTCAAAAGATACCGCCATCTTCAATAGCGCAGAGGGGAACTGGCAGTACAGTAACTGCCCATTACCTGAAGGTGGCGGTTTCATCATAGAGCAAAGGAAGGTTACTTAAGTATGAAAAAAACAGCACCTGTATGTATCATTATCGCGGGCATTTTGTGGGGATGCATCGGAATCTTTGTGCGGAATCTGAACGCAGCCGGAATCTTTTCCATGGAGATTGTGGCCATAAGAGCGGTTGTCACCAGCGTCTGTATGGGCATATTTTTATTACTTTATAATGCCAGGTTACTGGTGATCCGGCTGAAGGATCTCTGGTGTTTTGTGGGAACGGGAATCTGCAGTATTGTCTTCTTTAATTACTGTTATTTTAAGGCGATTTCCCTGACATCCTTATCCATTGCAGCGGTACTGCTGTACACCGCACCGGCAATTGTGATGGTGCTGTCGGCCTGCTTATTCGGAGAAAGATTTACAGTAAGGAAAGGGGTGTCCCTTCTTTTTACATTTGTGGGCTGTGTGATGGTCACCGGCGTGATCACGGAGCCCGGACATGTAACAGGAATGGGAATTCTCACTGGCTTAGGTGCCGGGCTTGGATATGCCCTGTATTCGATTTTCAGCCGCTATGCGATAGAGAGAGGGTATCATACCTTTACCATTACCTTTTATACCTTTTTGCTGGCTGCGGTGGGATCATTTTTTATGAATGATGGAAGGGAAGTATGGAAAGCTGCAGTGGGCTCCTGGGATGTTCTGGCAATCAGCGTTGCCCTGGGTATCCTGTGTACCGTTCTGCCCTATCTCACCTACACATCTGGTCTGCAGTTTGTGGAGAATGGAAAGGCCTCTATTCTTGCCTCGGTTGAGCCGGTAACAGCTACCCTGACAGGTATTTTGCTGTTTGGTGAAACCATCAGCTTTTTCGGGGGACTGGGTATTGTGCTTGTGATTGCCGGTCTGGCAATCTGCAACAGTGGTAATAAGGATTCTCAGCCTGCATAGCAGTGGTTTGCCAGTCGTAAAATCAGTTTTTCGATAAACAGCACCACTGTAGCACCTATCCACATGATTACCAGCTCCCCTGCCAACAGCAGCAGGATCTGCCACCAGAGGGCAGGAGCACCGCCCAGCAGCTTTGTCAGCAGCTTCTCCCCGGCGAAGATCACCACGTGATGCACCAGATAGATTTCATACAGATATCCTCCGGCCCGGCGCAGTGGCGGCTCCAGCGGCTTCAGCAATGCTTCCGCCTCCATGACACAGAAGATCACGCAGAGAGAAAGCAGAGTGATCCGGATGGAGATGGGGATGGGAAGCTCAGAAGGAGCAAAAAGAAAGAGCAGGATCACCGCCAGAGAGGGGATCCAGATTCCTTTCGGCCGTTTTTGCCAGGTGAGAGCCAGGCAGGCACCCAGAATAAACTCATAAAATTTAAACAGAAAGTTCTGCCAGGGATTAATGGAAAATGGATCCCAGACAGACAGGATAAGGAACAATCCTGTGGCAATTCCCATGGTCAGCAGCGGGGCACGTTTCAGTGCAGTTTGCACCAGGGGGAACAGCAGATACATCAGCACAAGACAGCCCAGAAACCACTCACCGATTCCCAGGGAAAAGGTGGGCAGTCCCAGCATCTTCAGATACTCATCCATACCAAGGAGGGTAAATACAAAGCGCCATTTGGGGACTCCCGGAAATGACAGCTTGTGCAGCACCAGCTTCAGCATAAAATACCCGCCGTATACGATATAGAAGGGAAGCAGGATCCGCAGGAAACGCTTCTTATAAAACCGGCCGGCACGGAAGTTATCTCCTGAGGAGGTCATCAGACCGAAGCCGGACATGATGAAAAACAGGGAGACTCCCAGGGTGGCTATGTGGAGGTTGGGTGTTTCATACCACGCCCGACAGGCCAGGCCTGAATAGAGCAGCCCCACCTGAAAGTGATAGAGAATGATCAGGGCAAAGGCCACAGTCCGCAACAGGTCCAGACTCACCAGCCGCTGCTTATTGGTTACAGTAGTATTCTGCATAGTTTTTTTACCTTTCTTCTGAAAGTTCATCCTGTAATACAGGGGAGTTTCATGTATGCATCATATCATATTTTCGGCTCACTTTACAGCAAAGGATACAGTTTCCCGGGAGCGTGTATGGTGACCCGTTTCTTCCCTGTAATCCTGTGTTGTCAAACAGAGTTTCTCTTGGTATACTTAGCATCATGGATTTGTCTGCCCTGCAGACAGGCCTGGAAGCAATGTGACGAACTATATAATAGAAGGGAATTTGTTAATGAATCTTAAGATCGTAAACGGAACCATTCTTCTGTATTCTGACAACACTCTGAAAACAGAGTGCCGCGACCTGTACGTAAAGGGAAATACCATCTCCTTCGTACCCTTCGACGAGTCAGAGAAATATGAAATTTATGATGCGAAAAATCAGCTGGTAATGCCGGGTCTCATCAACATGCATACCCATGCCTACATGACTCTCATGAGAAACTATGCAGACGATGTGGACTTCACCCAGTGGCTGTTCAACGGAGTGATGCCTGTGGAGGATAAGCTTCCTGTGGAGGCAGCATACTGGACCAACCAGCTGGCATTTATGGAAATGATCAAATCCGGAACCACCAGCTATGTGGATATGCACATGTATCTGAAACAGTCCGGAAAAGCAGCCACCGATACCGGCATGCGTGCCTTCATCGGCCGTGGTCTGGTGGGTGAGGATCTGTACACAGACGGCTATGGCCGTTTCAAAGAGGCTCTGGACGAGATGGAGGAGTTCCAGTCTGAGACCTGTGAGTTCATCCTTTCCCCACATGCCATCTACAGCGCATCCACAAAGCTGATGCAGCAGGTGGTGGAGGAGTCCAAAAAGAGAGGACTGCTTCATCAGACCCATCTGTCTGAGGGTATGACAGAGATCAATGACTGCTTCGAGAAATACGGAAAATCACCGGTGGCTCTTCTTAAAGAGATCGGCTTCCTGGATGATGAGACCATCCTGGCGCACTGCGTACAGATGCAGGAGGGGGATCTGGATATCCTTCTTGAGACAGGAGCCCATGTGGTTACCAACCCTGCCAGCAACGCAAAGCTGGGCAATGGCTTCGCTCCAATCACAGAGATGAAGGACAAGGGCATCAACGTATGTATCGGTACCGACGGAACCGCCAGCAACAATACACTGAACATGTTCCGTGAGATGGGACTGCTTTCCCTGATCCACAAGGGAATTCAGAAGGATTCCACCGCCATGCCTGCCCAGTATGTGGTACAGGCGGCAACTGTGAATGCTGCAAAGGCACTGCACAAAGAGGATCAGCTGGGAGTGATCAAAGAGGGAGCAAAGGCGGACCTGATCTTCCTTGATTTAAGAAGCCCATCCCTGTTCCCTAACAACAACATCATCTCTTCTCTGTGCTATTCCGCCAACGGCTCCGAGGTAGTATCCTCCATGATCAACGGAAAATTTGTCATGAGAAA
This sequence comes from Lachnospiraceae bacterium, assembly GCA_030526405.1. Classification (GTDB taxonomy): domain Bacteria; phylum Bacillota; class Clostridia; order Lachnospirales; family Lachnospiraceae; genus JAKSRN01. Next base: position 66,115 of record JAUNCZ010000004.1, read on the forward strand.
GAATGAGCTGCTGACCATCGATACCGAGAGAGTATACTTTGAGGTTGAGGAACTGGCAAAACAGTATCTGTAAGAACCATGTATCTAATTTAACTATAGAAAGGATTTCAGTATGAGCATTATTAAAGATCCAAGTCTGGCACCATCAGGAAGAAAGAAAATCGAGTGGGTACGTTCCTTCATGCCTGCTCTGTCACAGATTGAGAAACAGTTTGAGGAGGAGCAGCCATTCAAGGGACTGCGTATCGCAGTATCCGTACATCTGGAGGCAAAAACAGCAAACCTCGGACTGGTACTGGCAAAGGGTGGCGCTGAGGTGTACCTGACAGGCTGTAACCCACTGTCCACACAGGACGATGTAGCTGCAGCAGTAGCTGAGATGGGTGTTGAGACCTTTGGTAAATACGGCGTTTCTGCTGAGGAGTATGAGGATCTTCTGGCAGCAACACTGGCCTGCCATCCACATCTGATCGTAGACGACGGAGGTGACCTGATCAACCTTCTTGGCGGACGCTGCAAAGAGTACGCTGACTGCCTGATCGGAGGATGTGAGGAGACCACAACAGGAATCCATCGTCTGAAAGCAAGAGAGCGCGAGGGTGTTCTTCCCTGCCCAATGATGGCTGTAAATGATGCAAAAGCAAAACATTACTATGATAACAAATACGGTACAGGACAGTCCGTATGGACCGCTATCATGGATACCACAAACCTGATCGTAGCAGGAAAAACTGTAGTAGTTGCAGGTTACGGATGGTGTGGAAAAGGAACCGCTATGCGTGCAAAGGGAATGGGTGCAGATGTAATCGTAACAGAGGTGGATCCATTCAAGGCACTGGATGCAACCATGGACGGATTCCGTATCATGCCTATGGATGAGGCTGCAAAATATGGTGATATCTTCGTAACAGTAACAGGCTGCAAGGATGTTATCGTTAAGAGACATTTCGACGTGATGAAGGACAATGCTGTTCTCTGCAACGCAGGTCACTTTGACTGTGAGGTGGATATTGCAACTCTGAAGGAGATGGCAGTATCTGCAGAGGAGCGCAGAAACAACATTATGGGATATACTCTTCCGGACGGACGTACACTGAACGTTCTGGGCGAGGGCCGTCTTGTAAACCTGGCATGCGGAATGGGACATCCGGCAGAGATCATGGATATGTCCTTCGCAGTACAGGCACTGTCCCTGAAATGGATGGCAGACCACAAGGATGAGGTGGAGACAAAGGTTTACAACGTACCGGATTCCATCGACGATGAGATTGGACGCTATAAACTGGCAGCAATGAACCTGCAGATCGATACCCTCACAAAAGAGCAGGAGGAGTATCTCAGCGGCTGGGCTGTAGATTGATGAAAAACTGACTGGGTGAATACCCATCGGGAGTGATTCTCCTGAGCTTAAGAAAGGGGCTGTGTTCCAGAGCGGAACACAGCCCCTTTTTGCAATGCCATAGGGTTATAGAAGATAACGATATAGAATTGTCAGGAAGTTTCCAGAGTATCGGCAAAAGACACCTTGATTCTGTAGAATTTGATCAGCCCGGGAATAGGTTTCTCTGTTTTTGTTACAGGAAAGCCCATATCCAGTAAGGTCACCACATCCATTTCGCCCTCCATTACTTTTCCGTTCAGTACAGGGGCTTCCAGATTTCCGTCTGCATTGAAGAGAAGGTATCCGTTGTTCGTTACTGCGGATAAACCGCCACTGCAATAACGGATTCCCTCCGGTCCCATGAAAAGAGCCCAGGGATTCCAGGCTTCCATGTAACCGGAATCGGAACTTTTGATGGCAAAACAGCCATACTCAATTCCTGTATCATAGCTGCTGCAGTTTTCAGGATAAACCATTGCAGTGAGAGCAACAACGGAAGTATCTTTTTCCAATCCGTCAAACAGCTCCTGGGAAACTGTAAGAGCATACTCCCTTGGGACATGCAGCTTCTTGTCAAGAAGATCCCCGTAGGAAGCGGGATCAAGAAGCTGTTCTGTCCATTCTATATTATCAGGAGTGGAGATAACATCCGTTAAGGTAGTAGCTGTTTTGGGTGTGTTGGTCGATGTTGAATTGTTTCCACATCCGCTACAAAAACTATAACAGAACAGCAGGACGCATAAAAATCCTGCAATCCGGGGGATTTTTGATTTGTTGTTTTGGAATAACATACGATCACCTCCTGAAATACCGATTCCTCAGTTTAACCATGATAGTATATTTCGGGAAAAGAAACATGCAGGAAAGAATTGTTTTTTCGATATAATTGTATATAATTAATTGTATAAATACAATAATCATATACGAGTATTTCGTAGTGTTTTGGACAAAAACAACAAAAGAGTCGGAAAATAAAACGAGAGATATTGTTCTGCCTATTGGATTGGAAAGAGGATACGCATAATGGGAGATGACTTACGAATAAAAAAAACAAAGCGATCAATATATCGAGCCTACCATGAACTAATACAGAAAAAAAACAGAAAGAATATAACAGTAAAAGAAATTACTGAGAAGGCAGAAATCAACAAAAGTACATTTTATTATCATTATGAAACAATAGATGTATTATTGAGGGAACTTGAAGATGAATTTATTGATGAGTTGATTTCTGTTTTGCCGTTTCCTGATAATAATGTGAGCAGTAATCTTCAGATTATTTTTGGTAAATTAAAGAAATATAATTTCGAAAAGATTTTAAGGTGGAATAAAATAGATACGGAATTTTTGGAGGTGTTATCAGATCGCATTGTACGAGTGCTAAAGGGGATGGAATTGCCGTGTGAAGAACTGGCTTTTTGGAGGAATTATTATATTTTCCTTATAACAGGCCTTATTGAATTGTTTCACGCGAATGTTAACACGAAGGAATTTGAGATTGATACGATAGAAGATTTTTTGGAGAAGACAGATATTGTCATTGAAAAGAGAGAAATAAAACTGCAGGAATGATGCTTTAAAACGAGAATGGCGACGGGACACTTTGCTGGTCCCGTCGCCTTTCTCTTGAATGCCTTGTTCTTCAGTACTCCTCCAGAATGGAGATCTCCAGATAATCAAAGTCGATGTCTTCGATAAAGCTGTCACTGTAGAATCTGGTTTTGTTGTGTCTTTTGAATTCCCGGATGTTTTTCTCCAGCCAGATGGGTTTCCCCAGATCCCAGGCATAGCAGATCTCATCCAGTGCATGAAAAATTCTGTGTGTTCTTGTATCCTCCTCGGTGTTATCGATGGTGATATCCTTCAGAAGGCGGTTGTCACGGAACAATCTTCCCCATAATCGCAGCATATACTGTTCCTCCATATTGTAGATAGCAGTTTGGTGAAATGCCAATGCTTTCAGATGCACAGGGACTTCCACTACAAACTGACTTCAATAAAGAATAGCACAGGAAAGTATTGTTTGGGAACAGAATAGAGAAATAAAAATCCTGAGAAAGTAAAACAGAGGAAGAGCGTTTGCAACAGAATACGCTTTTCCTCTGTTTCGGTTATCGTGTAATACCGTAGAGTTCTTCGATTTTAAGTTCGCTGTTCAGTTCCTCATAGAACATCAGCTGGCTCACCAGAATGATAAACCAGAATCCAAGAAAAGGAATCACCAGAAAGGTGATGGGAGCAAAGATAATCAGAACTCCGATCCAGAGCAGCTCCATCAGAACGGCCTTTGTCACCTTCCAGAAATATTTGCTTCCAAAAAGCAGGATATTTCTGATTCTGCTGACCGGATCCAGGTCAAACAGCACCAGCTGTGGCCACAGCAGGGTGTTGAAGAAAAGGAACAGGAAAAGGGCGAATGCATACAGAGCCAGTGTGCCTGCAGAGGGAGCTACCCTTGCCTCCATCAGCATATATGCCATAAACAGGAACATTCCTCCAAGCAGTCCGCACAACCCTCCCGGAAGCAGTCCGCTTTTCAGATTCTGTTTCAGTCCCTTTCGATAGGTTTCCCAGAAGTCTGCAGGGGAGTCCATCATCTCACTCATCACCGATTTCATCAGAGCTGCAAGGAAGGGGCCGAAGATGATGCCCCCCAGAAGGCCGCCTCCCAGCATCACAAGACTGCTGGAGGAGAGCAGGGAAATCACAGCAGCTGTCCCAAGGGGAATAAATCCCAGGGTGGTAAGAAGATTTGCTTTTATCCAGTTTCCTGCATGGAAGGACATCAGCTGTTTATAGCGGTTGAAGCCGGTCATACGATGGGCTTCGTTGTAAAGTGGATCTTCACGGACAAATAATCCCATGTTGGTTCTCCTTTCAGTCTTGCTGGCTTAAGTCTGCATTATAGTGACAATGGGTAAGAAAATCAGTCAGTATGGACATTTCATCACCGGAATACTGCTCCAGACAGGTGATTTCTGCTGTGATGCAATACTGTCCAAAGATGGTAAATGCTGTCACACCTCTGTTATTTGGATTGCTTTCGGAATCCACGGTATAGGTCAGCAGTGTGTAATCCTGGCCATTGATGGTCTGTTCTGAGATGTCCTGCACCTGGTATGTTTCGGATTCAGCATCCATCCAGTCTGCAATGGTTTTTTCAGCAGTACCATCTCCCTGAACACCCATTGCAAGGCAGTAGATCTCAGCCTCATAGAGATCTGTCTCCTCTCCGTCTTCATTTACATAGGCGGTGGGTTCTCCGGTGCTCCAGGTGGCATAGTGCATATCGTCCCCGGCCAGAACCATGGGATTTTCCAGGATAGAAAAACCATTGTCCAGTTCTTCTACACCGAGAACAGATCCCAGCATTGTCCAGTTCTGATCCCATGTACTTCCGTCAGCGGCAAACGCAGGAGCTTTCTCGCCGCATCCCATGATGCAGGAAGCACACAGAACTGCCAATGCAGAGAAGACTGTTTTTTTACAGGTATGGCTGCCTTTGTTATGGAGCCTGTGAAACTGTTGGTTTTTGTGTGTAAACATGAATGTTTCTTCCTTTCTATGAGCGTTCCAGAAGTTTCTCCCAGAGGCGTTGACAGCCCTCTGGATTTTTGCAGGAAGAGGAATTCCAGAAGCCTCTTCTTGCAAGATACAGGTTATCGGTCAACTGGTTGCTGTCTCCTTCCAGTTCGGTTCCCAGGGATACAATGGTGTAGGTTCCCAGATCTGCCTGACTCAGAAGATTGCTGTCCTTCCAGCTGATGTACATATTTTCGTAATCCCGTGCTGTAATGGCAGGAAGGGATCCGTCTGTATAGGAAAGGGCATCGTATCCTTTCTGGAAAGCCACAGGATCCTCCAACAGGAAGAAAAAGCTGTCGCAGTTGGCCAGATCAGACTGAAGTGCCACATCCGCTGTGGTCTTATAATAGATGGCATCGGAGGAATTGTTTTCACTGTAGATGGGATACTGGTGCAAAACAGCAGTAATTTTTCCATCCCGGTTGCAGTCTTCGCCGTTGGTGGAGAACAGATTCTCAATCTGTCTTGCGGTATCATCCGGAAGAGGATTTTCTCCCACATAGGCAATCTGATAATCAGGCTGGATTTCTCCGATGTGCAGTACATCCTTTCCTATATCTGCTGCACAAAAAAGAAGAACAGCACTGATACCGACTTTCCATTTGTGATAGTACCACCAGTGGGAAAATTTTTCCCTTTGTCCTTTCATACAGTTGCTCCTTCCCGCTGTTGCTGTTGTTATCGAATGGTTGTGCCTCCATAGCCATAAGAGACTGGAAGACACATAAGTGGTGGAAGATTGGAGGGGTCCTCCGCCAGAAGAATATCTACACAGGCCTGCACCATTGCTTCAACAGGCTGAACAATTGTGGAGCAGAAGAAATCCTCTTCAAAATGATTCCAGATACCGTCATAGCCAATGAGCTGCACATCCTCCGGAATGCGGATTCCCCTGCTGCGAAGATAGCGCACTACCTGAACAGCCAGATGATCTGTTCCACAGAAGATGCCGTCGTACTCCAGTTTTCCATTTCTGATATGAGAATCAAGGAAGGTGAAGAATTTCTGGAAACCTTCCGGTTCATAAACAATCATGCTTTCATGTTGGATATTGTTTGCGTTGCAGAAGGAATCAAAGCCCAGCTGGCGCTTGTCAACTTCTCCTATTACAGGGGAGGCGGATCGCAGGAAAAGCAGTTTTTTACAGCCGAATTCCACCAGCTTCTGTGCAGCAAGCTGACCGCCGCCGAAGTTGTCAGAGGACACACAGGGAACAGAGGCGTTGAAATATCTGTCGATGCTTACAAAGGGAATGGAACTGGTGATTTCCAGTTCGGGACTGTAGGAGAGACAGATGATACCATCCACAATATTCTGCTGCACCATGAGAATGCAGTCTTTCTCTGCATCAGGATTAAAATCTGTAGTGGAGAGCAGCATATGATAGCCACGTTTTTTCAGGATTCTGCTGCAGTACTCTGCCAGCAATCCGAAAAAAGGATGGGCTACAGTGGGCAGGATCACTGCAATAATACTTTTCTTATTTGTTTTCAGGCTTCTGGCATAACTGTTGATCTTATAGCCAAGACGCTGTGCTGCTTCTTCTACTTTAATTCGGTAGGGTTCTCCCACCGGGATTCCGTTGAAGACCTTGGATACAGTTCCTAAAGCAACCCCAGCCTCCTTTGCTACATCTTTCATTGTTGGTGAATTTCCCATTTTTATTCTCCTGTTCTATAGTGATTTTTCATTCGATTTGCTTAAGGTGCAATGTTTACTAATGATGATTTCCAAAAAAATTTCATGAAATCGTTCATGAATATTCTATACCAATTTCATGTGAAAATACAGTGGAAAATACAACAAAAACTGGAAAAGAAAATTGTAATAATTGACAAAATGGAGAAAAATGCCTATTTAACATTGACTTTTGTTTCCGGCTGCACTACTCTTAGGGCATGAAATGTGAAACGTTACACGTGAATTCATGCATGAAACCTAGGGGATTCCGTGAAATTAGCGTGAAATAATTCATGAAAATATTGAAAGGAAGGAGATTTATAATGAAAGCGAAAGCAAATTCGCAGGTGGCACTGCAGAAACCTCGAAAGTCTCTGGGCCAGAGAATTCTGGATAACAGAGAAATGTATCTGCTTCTTCTGATCCCTGTTGTTCTGACTTTGATCTACAAATATGTACCTATGTACGGTATCCAGATTGCATTCCGGGATTTCAAAGCCAGCAGAGGTATCACAGGCAGTGAATGGGTTGGATTAAAATGGTTTGCAAGATTTTTCAGTGCACCGACCTGTGGCAGAATGATCAAGAATACCCTGCTTCTGAGCCTGTTCGCTCTTCTGTGGAGTTTTCCTGTACCGATTATTCTCTCCCTGGTGATCAATCAGCTGAAGTTCCCCCGTTTTAAAAGGGTAACACAGACGGTTCTGTATGCACCACACTTTATTTCAACCATGGTCATCTGTGGTATGATCCGAATCTTTTTAAGCCCCTCCGGAGGTCTGATCAATCTTCTTTTAGGTACACAGATTGATTTCCTTACGGAAGCATCCCTGTTCCGTACGATTTATATTGCGTCGGGAATCTGGCAGGATGCAGGCTGGGGATGCATCATTTATCTGGCTACACTGGCAAGCGTGGATGCGGTACTGTACGAGGCTGCGCAGGTAGACGGCGCCTCTGTATTTCAGAGAATTCTGCATATCGATATTCCGGCATTGCTTCCAATGGCCATTCTGAACCTGATCATGAGTGCCGGATCCCTGATGAATGTGGGCTTTGAAAAAGTCTGGCTGCTGCAGACGGATCTGAATAAGGCAACTTCTGATGTTATTGCTGTATATGTGTACCAGCAGGGTATTGAGGGAGCGAAGTATTCTTATTCCACTGCGGTTTCTCTGTTCAATACGGCAATCAATCTGATCCTTCTTTTTGCTGTAAACAGAATTGCCAAGAAGGTATCGGATGTAGAATTTGTATAAGGAGAAAGATGTTATGAAGAAGACAAAAACAAGCTTTGGTTTATCCGACAAAGTCAGTAATGTCATTCTTGTTGTAATCTGCATAATAGCGGTGCTGATCGTGGCGTATCCCCTTTATTATGTGCTGGTTGCATCGGTTTCAGATCCTTATGCAGTCTACGCAGGAAAGACATTTCTGCTTCCAAGCGGCTTTACCCTGAAAGGATATCAGGCAGTATTCGCTGAGAGCAGCATTTATACAGGTTATATCAATTCCATCAAGTATACGATCATCGGTACGATTTTCTCCGTGGTGATGCTGTATATCACAGCATATCCTCTTGCCCAGAAAAATCTTCCGGGACGTAAATTTATCAGTCTTTTCTTTATTATCACCATGTATTTTGGTGGTGGTCTTATTCCTACCTATCTGGTTGTGAAGCAGACAGGACTGATCGACAATATCTGGGCATTGTTCCTGCCGGGAGGCGTAGGAGTCGGAAATATGATCATTGTAAGAAATTATTTCCAGAATTCCATTCCGCCATCTCTGACAGAGGCTGCAGAGATTGATGGATGTTCCAAACTCCAGACCTTTATCAAGATCGTTATTCCGTTGTCCATGCCTATTATGGCTGTAATGGTTGTATTCTCCATGGTTGCCTACTGGAATGACTGGTTTACAGCACTGATCTATCTGACCGGTTCTGATAAGGCACCTCTTCCACTGGTGCTGAGAAATATTCTGATCAGAAGTTCTGCATCTGCAAGTCAGGCCAGCACAATTTCCGGCGGCTATGCGGAATTAAATAAGCTTACAGAGATGATCAAATTTGCATCCATTGTGGTGGCAGCTGCGCCGATGATGATTGTATATCCATTTGTTCAGAAGTACTTTGAGAAGGGTATGATGGCAGGAGCAGTAAAAGGTTGATATTCAGAAAAATATATTTGAGAGAAAAGAAAGGAATTAGCTATGAAAAAAAGAGTTGTATCTTTGTTTTTATTAACAGCAATGGCAGCATCCTTCACAGCCTGTGGCGGGGCTGATAAAAAAGAATCCGGTGCACCGGCAGAGGCCAATGCAAGTACAGATCAGACTGAGTTTTCCATCATTGGCGGACAGTCTGCTCTGTCTCCTGGATATGATGACAATGAAGTTCTGAATGCACTGCAGGAGGAGCTTGGTATCTCCATTGACTGGAATACAATGAGTGATTCTCTGTCTGAGCAGGTAAATATTCATATTGCAGGTGGAGAGCTTCCTGATGCATTTATGGGTGTTGGCTTCTCCAACTATGATCTGACAAACTATGGTGAGGATGGAACCTTCATTGATCTGACTCCATATCTTACAGAGGAGTACATGCCGAACCTTACCAAAATTCTTGAGGAGTATCCTGAGATCAAATCTGCCATTACCATGTCTGACGGCTGCATCTATGGTCTTCCTGCAGCAGAGCAGATGGGTACAGCCGGTATCGGTAAAGAGGAGGATTATTCCATCTTCTCCGTACCTCAGTTTTCCATGATCAATAAAGCATGGCTGGATGATCTGGGTCTGGAGGTTCCATCCACACTGGATGAGCTGCATGCTGCACTGGAAGCATTTAAAGAGAATGATATGTCTGCTAAATATTACGGAAATGATGCCGGCTCCACCATTCCTATGTCCACAGGATTTGATGAGTGGTGCTGGGGACAGAATATCTTCTATTCCGGATTTGGCTTCACAAACTGGCTCAATGATGTATGCAATGACCTGGTTCTGACAGAGGATGGCACTGTGGATTTCGTCTGCGACAATGACGAGTATCGTGACTGTCTGACTTACTTCTCCGACTGGTATCAGGAGGGACTTATGGATCCGGAGATGTTCTCTCAGGATTCTACACAGCTGATCGCAAAATGTCAGCAGGGCTACGTTGGTGTATCTACCTGGTGGTATATCGAGGAACTGATGGGCGAGCATTCAGAGGACTATGTATTCCTTCCAGTGCTGACCGGACCAGAGGGAACCGATTATGAGGGCAAATCCAATGTAACAATCCGTACAGGCGGAGCTGCAAACTCAGGAAACCTTTCCATTACCTCTGAGTGTGAGAGCCCTGCAAATCTGCTGGCCTTCTTTGACAAATGGTATGATGGCGAGACTGTAATGCAGCTGCAGTATGGTCCGATTGGAACCTTCTTCACAGAGCAGGATGAGGATGGTGTATGGCTGTCCATCACTGAGGATGAGGCTCAGAAGAAATTTGGAAAAGGCGCAGGTGAGCTGAAATCCTACTATGAGGTTACAGGTCCTAAGCTGATCCTTTCCAAATACTATGCGGAGAACTTCCGTATGGAGGATCGTGCCATTGAGCGTCTGACTGATCTGTATGATTACTGGATGCCACAGGTGAAAAATACCTCTGTTTATCCAATGGACTGCGTATTTACCACAGAAGAGCTGGAAACAATTGACTACTATAAAACAGATTTCCAGGATATTGTTGCGGAGCAGGAAGGTCTCTGGATCAAAAATGGTGGCCCTACAGATGAGGAGTGGGAAGCATACAAGGCAAAACTGACAGATAACTGCGGAATGGAAGAGCTGCGTCAGATCTACCAGGATGCTTACGATCGCTATGTAGAGGCTCAGTAATCAGTTGGATAATGGAATAGCAATATTCTGATTGAATCAATCGAATCACCAATACTAAGTACATTTCATATGGCCGGGTGCACAGCAGTTCTGTGCACCCGGTTAAAAATAAACAGAACAGAGAATAGAAAGAAGATTTTCCGGGTAAAGTTTTCTTTGTGTTCTTTGAAGAGAAACCAAAGACAACAGATCCGGTATCAGGCGGATCGAATAAAGAAATAAGAGAACAGGAGTGTGGATATGAGCAGTGAAACATTACAGAAGGCTCGTGAATATGAGAAAAAATACAGCAGATATGCAGATCAGGAGAGACCGGCATTTCATGTGACAGGCCAGATTGGCTGGATCAATGATCCCAATGGTTTTTCTGCCTATAAGGGAGAATATCATCTGTTCTTTCAGTATCATCCTTACTCTGTTGAGTGGGGACCTATGCACTGGGGACATGCAAAAACAAAGGACTTTATCAAGTGGGAGATGCTTCCTGCAGCCATTGCACCGGATTCTGCTGCGGACTGTGCCGGCTGTTTTTCCGGAAGTGCCATTGAACTGCCGGATGGAAAACAGCTTCTGATGTACACCGGTGTTTACAGAGAAACAAGGGAGGATGGTGTTACCCAGGATATCCAGCATCAGTGTCTGGCAATTGGTGACGGTCTGGAGTATGAGAAATTTGAGGGAAATCCCGTTCTGACAGCAGAGCATCTTCCGGAGGGGGCAAGCCCCAATGATTTCAGAGATCCCCATATCTGGAAAGAAGGGGACACCTACTACAGTGTTGTGGGAAATCGTCCTGCAGACGGCAGTGGAAGTCTTCTTGTCTTTGAGAGCAAGGATGCTTTTCACTGGAAATTCAAGACAGAGATGGATGCCTGCCATAATGAGTATGGAAGAATGTGGGAGTGTCCGGATATCTTTGGACTGGATGGAAAGGATGTGATTCTTGTAAGCCCTCAGGAAATGGTTCCTCTGGGTGTGGAATTCCATGCCGGATTCGGAACCATCGTTCTCCTTGGAAAACTGGACAGAGAAACCTTTAAATTCCAGAGAGAAGCCCTGCATTCCATTGATTATGGTATTGATTTCTATGCGCCCCAGACCCTTCTTACAGAGGATGGAAGACGGGTGATGATTGCATGGATGGAAAACTGGACCAATGTGGGCTGTAAGCTGACGGACTGCCGAATTTTTGGTGCCATGACCCTTCCAAGAGAGCTTTCTATCAAAAATCACAGACTGATTCAGAATCCTGTAAGAGAACTTGAGAATTACAGAACCAAGGGTGTGCATTACAAAAACATGATCATCCACCATTCCGTTAACCTTGCCGGGGTCAATGGACGTCACATCGATATGACTGTTCAGGTAAGTCCTCTTTCCGGAAATGGCTACAACTGGTTCCGTATGGAACTGGCAAAGGATGGAGAACATGGTGTTTCCGTTCGATACAAACCAGGTACCAATATGATCCGCGTGGATCGTTCCCGTTGCGGTGGCCGCTTCGATATTGTACATACAAGGGATTTTGTGGTGTTCCCTCACGATGGAGAACTGAAGATCCGTGTGGTAATGGATGGAAATCTTCTGGAGCTGTTTTTCAACGATGGAGAACAGGCGGCAACCTTCAAATTATACAATAAAAATCTGGATGCCAGATCCATCACCTTTGAGGCTGATGTTCCGGTACAGATTGATGTGGAAAAATACGATCTGGTGGTGGAGTAAGAACACGGACAATGGAATACAGCATGCTTTCGCTGTGTTGCCGTCTTCCGGATCAGAATGATGACAGGGGGAAACAGAAATGAAAAAATATGATGTGGCAGCTCTTGGAGAACTGTTGATTGATTTTACTGAAAATGGGGTATCTGCACAGGGAAATCCTGTGATGGAGGCCAATCCAGGGGGTGCCCCCTGCAATGTGCTGGCTCTGCTGCAGAAGCTGGGACATACCACCGGTTTTATCGGAAAGGTGGGAAAGGATATGTTTGGAAACCAGCTGGAAAAAGCGTTTCAGGAGGTGGGAATCAGCACAGAATGCCTGATCCGTGATCCTGAGGTGAATACCACACTGGCATTTGTTCACACCTTTGAGGATGGGGACAGAGATTTCTCTTTCTATAGAAAACCCGGCGCAGATATGATGCTCTCCAAAGAGGACATTACAACAGATGCGGTACAGAATATGATCCGCTCAGCGAAAATCTTTCATTTTGGATCCTTGTCCATGACAGCTCCCGTCTGCCGGAAGGCCACCAGGGAGGCTATCCGGATTGCAGAGGAAGCCGGCTGTATTATTTCCTTTGATCCAAACCTGCGGGAGCCACTGTGGAGTTCTCTGGATGCAGCCAGAGAGCAGATTGCATATGGTATGGGGAAATGCCATATGTTGAAAATCTCAGACAATGAGATCAGCTGGTTCACCGGCACATCTGATTATGAGGAGGGAGTACAGATTCTCCGTGATACCTACCCGAATATCCAGCTGTTGCTGGTATCCCTTGGAAAAGATGGCAGCATGGCATTTTCTGGAGGTGTGAAGGTGCAGATTCCTGCATTCCTTCAGCCTGATACCATTGAAACCACTGGAGCGGGAGATACCTTCTGCGGTTCCGTTCTTCACTATCTGCTGGAGAATAATGAGCAGAGGGGAGAAATCCGGGTATTTACGGCAGAGGAACTTACAGAGATGGTTACCTTTGCCAATGCAGCGGCCTCCCTGATCACCACCAGAAAAGGTGCTCTCCGTGTGATGCCGGAGCGGAAAGAAATACTGGCAATGTTGCATTGAGTTTTAACTTTTAAGATATAGTTCGCAGTTGTTCAGTCCATGACTGAACAACTACTGGTCTTTTTTCTTCTTCTTTTAAAAAATGAGACTGTCTGAGCAATCGCTGAGCCAGTCTCATTTTCTATGTCTCTTCCACTTGCACATTAACAAAAAATCCTTTATCATTAACGGATAAAGCAATTTATCACTCTACAGGAACACTGTGAAAAAGCATTTGCGGCAGCTGTCAGAAGACACAGATTCCGGGATGCAGCAGAGAATATCTGCCCCAGAGGGGACTGCAGAGTGTGGATTAGAGGAGGACTATAATTATGATTAAACTGTTAGACGGCGGTGCTTACCTGCTGAACGGAACAGAAGTAATCCCTGCTGATGCAGAGGCTTCTGCGAAGATCCAGGCGGCAACAGGTGCAAGTGTTGATCCGGTGGAAGCAAAAAAGAACACCATTGCATACAACATTCTTGCTTCCCACAATACATCCGGAAATATGAAGGATCTGCAGATCAAATTTGATAAGCTGACCTCTCATGATATTACTTTCGTAGGAATCATCCAGACAGCCCGTGCTTCAGGACTGGAAAAATTCCCTGTACCTTACGTACTGACCAACTGCCACAACTCTCTTTGTGCAGTAGGTGGTACCATCAACGAGGATGACCACATGTTTGGTCTGACCTGTGCAAAGAAATACGGCGGTATCTATGTACCACCTCATCAGGCAGTTATCCATCAGTTTGCCCGTGAGATGCTGGCAGGCGGCGGAAAGATGATCCTGGGATCTGACTCCCATACCCGTTACGGTGCCCTTGGTACCATGGCTATGGGTGAGGGTGGTCCTGAGCTTGTAAAACAGCTGCTGAACAAAACCTACGATATCCCAATGCCAGGCGTTGTAGGTATCTACATGACAGGTGCTCCGATCCCTGGTGTAGGACCTCAGGACGTGGCTCTGGCCATCATCGGTGCAGTATTTGCCAACGGCTATGTAAAGAACAAAGTAATGGAGTTCGTAGGACCTGGTGTTGCTAACCTCAGCGCTGACTTCCGTATCGGTGTGGATGTAATGACCACAGAGACTACCTGTCTGTCTTCTATCTGGAGAACCGATGACAAGATCAAGGAGTTCTATGAGAAACACGGAAGAAGCGAGGAGTACAAAGAGCTGAATCCTGGCGCTGTTACCTACTACGACGGCATGATCCTGGTTGAGCTGGATAAGATCCGCCCAATGATCGCTATGCCATTCCATCCATCCAACACCTACACCATCGATGAGGTAAATGCCAACCTGATGGACGTTCTGGATGATGTGGAGAAACGTGCTATGGTTTCCCTGGATGGAAAGATCCCATACACACTGAAAGACAAGGTTGTTGACGGAAAACTTCTTGTTGATCAGGGTATTATCGCAGGCTGTGCCGGCGGTGGATTCGAGAATATCTGTGACGCAGCAGATATCCTTCGCGGACAGAATATCGGTTCTGATGCATTTACCCTCAGTGTATATCCTGCATCTACTCCAATCTTCATGGAGATCGCTAAGAACGGAGTTCTCTCTGATCTTCTGGCAACAGGTGCCATTGTTAAAACTGCATTCTGCGGACCTTGCTTCGGTGCCGGAGACACACCTGCAAACAATGCACTGTCCATCCGTCATTCCACAAGAAACTTCCCGAACCGTGAGGGATCCAAGATCCAGAACGGTCAGATTTCTTCTGTTGCTCTTATGGATGCCCGTTCCATCGCAGCAACAGCAGCAAATAAAGGCTTCCTGACACCTGCTACAGAGTTCGCAGGAGAGTATCGTCATCCGAACTACTTCTTCGACTCCACCATCTACGCAAACCGCGTATTTGACAGCAAGGGTGTGGCAGATCCATCTGTAGAGATCCAGTTTGGTCCAAACATCAAAGACTGGCCAGAGATGTCTGCACTGCCAGAGAACATGGTTCTGAAGGTTGTATCTGAGATTCATGATCCTGTAACCACAACAGATGAGCTGATTCCATCCGGTGAGACTTCATCCTTCCGTTCCAATCCTCTGGGACTGGCAGAGTTCACACTGTCCAGAAAAGACCCTGCATACGTAGGTCGTGCAAAAGAGGTACAGAAGGCACAGAAAGCCATCGAGGCTGATCAGTGTCCTGTAGAGGCTCTTCCAGAGATGAAGCCTGTTATGGATACCATCAAGAAAACCTATCCTGAGGTAGGCCGTGGCAATATCGGTGTAGGTTCCACCATCTTCGCTGTAAAACCAGGTGATGGTTCTGCCCGTGAGCAGGCTGCTTCCTGCCAGAAGGTACTGGGCGGCTGGGCAAATATTGCCAACGAGTACGCTACAAAGAGATATCGTTCCAACCTGATCAACTGGGGAATGCTTCCATTCCTGATTCCGGAGGGAGAGCTTCCATTTGCAAACGGAGATTATCTGTTTGTACCGGATGTGCGCAAAGCAGTGGCTGAGAAGGCTGAAGTGATCAAAGCATATGTGGTGAAAGAGGATACTCTGAAGGAGTTCGAGCTTCGTCTTGGTGATCTTACCGATGATGAGAGAGAGATCATCCTGAAGGGCTGTCTGATCAACTACTACAAAGGTTAATGAATAATTCCCGGCCGGGGATGTCGGCTGAGGTGTGAAAAGGGCAGGAGTGTTCCGATTAACTACGGAATACTCCTGCCTTTGTGTTTCTGTATAGGAAAGTCCTTCGGAATTTCCTATACAAGAATGCTTTATGCGCAGCTACACTTTGTTCTTTACTATTTGTCTTTGGGGAATAGAACATGTACACTGAACATATTTTGGGTTTCATAGATTTGTATCGCACCATTTCTTTCCTCTATAACTGCTTTTACACTTTTTAATCCTAATCCGTGGAGTTCAGAAGATTCTTTGCTTGTATACAATTCAGGATTTGTATCTAATACAGGCACAGAAACATAATTCTGGATTACAACACTTATTCTGTTTTCTTTTTCCACCAGATCCAGAAGGATAAGTCGATTGTCGATGGGCTCCTGAAGCTCAGCTTCGAATGCATTATCAAGGAGATTTGACACAAGAACCATAAACGGCAGATCATTATATTCGTCCGTTAGATGAAGACGACATTTCAGAGAGATAGAATTCTGACTGCATTTTTTGTGCATTTCATTGAGAAGTGCATTTAGCAGACTGTTTTCTGAGTATACAGGAGCGGTTGAGTCGATGTGGCTGCTGAGAATGCTGTTTATATTTTCTATTACTTCTTTTACATGGTTGTCTGTAAGTAATGTTCGATAATTGAGCAGGATATTCTTTATATCATGTTTTAGGATTCGGATGGAATCGTACTGCTTTTTCATTTTTTGCATAGCCTGCTGTTGTTCTGCTATTTGCAGTTTTAATAGCTTTTCTTCCTGCTCTTTTTGCTGTTCTTTGTATTGCAAGTCAAGAAGAAATAGTCCAATGATCGTGATTATAAGCATAGTAAAGGTTATAAAAAAACAAAAGTTCACTATTACATGGGAAACATCAGAAAGAGACAGTAGAATCAGGTGCATAAAAAGAACCATCAAAAAATCAGAAAAGAAGAACACCAAAGCAATTCCGAGTCTTTTTCCCAGCAGATGTGCATCTCTGTGATAGAGTTTGGAAAAGAAATACAGGAACATATATTGGACTAAGTATATAGTGACCAGATAAAGTAAACGTTCATTGGTTCCAGGTGAAAACAGAGAATTTATCGAATATTTCCCGGCAATAAGAAATAGATTGATTACAAGATTTGTTGAGACAATATCCCAGATATTGAAAATAAAAACAAGCAGGATTGCCGTTGTACTTTTTATTGCATAGAAATGCTTTACAATGAAATATTCCACAAGCATTCCAAGTATTGATAAAACAGAGTTTGGAATATACGTATCACTGATCAGGCTGATCAGAATCAATCCAGCACCTGCAATGCTTAAAGTAGAATACCGAAAATGGGCAGATTTATGGCAAATTGTATTAACGAACAAGAAAAACAGCAGAAAACTAAGAATGCTGGCAGTGATTTCTGACAGTTCAGACAGTAAGAACATGAGTGTGCTCCCTTTCCCATTTCATATATGCATTTTTTACAGCGGTACGACAGCTACGTGCAACATTCAATCGAGAAGCGTCTGTAAGAATGATATAGTCAACGCCTATCATTTCGACATTTTGTAAATTGACAAGGCAGCCCTGATGAATTCGTACAAAATTCTGCTTTAACAATATAGGTTCATATCCAGATAAAGAACTTCGGGTACGATAGGTGTTATTTTTGCATACAAATTGTAAATAGTGTCCCCGGATTTCTACATAATAGACGCTGTTTACAGGTATAAATACGGAAGTTCCCTTTTCAGTGAGCTCTATCTGGTACTCTTTCTGCTTTTTCAGACTGAGATGATGGAAGGTCATTAATGCTTCCTCAAGCTCGTTATCAAGCATTTCTTTTCGGATGAATCGTAGTGGTGAATATCGAAAAGATTCAAAAACAGCATCAGATAAACTGCTGACGAAAATAATGGATGTGGAGCTGATGCCAGTGTCATCAGTCTGACGAATCTTGTTTGCAATTTCCAATCCATTGATATCTGGCATACGAATATCTAAAAACAACAGATCGTAGTGTTGTGATGATGTCAGTAATTTGCTGTCAGTAAAAACTGAAATATTTACCGGGATTCCCATTTGGTTCAGAATAGAGGTTATTTTGTCTTTCAGATGAGATGCAAATGCAGAATCATCATCACAAATGGCAATTTGATACATTTTTTACGCTCCTTAGTATTGATGATTTAAGTATACAATATTAAAACAATGATATAAATATCTGAAGGCTTATCATGGTTACGGAATAAAGCCAGAATGGTACGGAATAAGGCCAGATTATTGCAATTGATTAGGTGGTTTGCGAATATGAAATCAGGAAACTATAGTTGGAAAGGATCAAGCTGGTCGGCAATTCAGTGGAGGAGATGATCATGAAAACTGTTAAGCGTGGAAAAACAGCAGGTTATTGTATATTACTGGTGGCTCTGTTGTTGGCAGAGGTGATACTTGTTGCGTGCAGTAAAGAATATGAAGGTTTAACAGAGAAGAAACAAACTTCATCTGATTTGGCTGAAGGCATATCAGACCTACGTCAGGAATCATATGTTACGATACAAACAAAAAATCCGGACACAAATGCTATATATACAGAAACACTGTATTTTGATTGTTTTGATTACCAGATGAATGGAAGTGGTGATATTCTGTGCGTTTCGGATTTTGACGAGATTCGGATTCCGTCAGGTGAATATATTATTCTTTATGTAAAAGGAAAAGGAGAAGTCACTGAAGTACACAGTGGAGATGTTGTGGAAGTATCCTTTTGCCAGATGCCAGAGGAAAGATTGCAAGTTTCAATGCAGGACCAGAAAAAGGATGTTACTGATGGTAATCCGAAAGTGAGAATGACAGCGTCTTATGATGGTAAATGTGAATTAATGATTCGAAACCTATCTTCTGAGACAGTAATTCTAACATAATGCTAGAAGTGAAAAAGGGAAGGGAGTGTAGAACATGAAGAAAATAAAAAAAATATTGAGTTCAGCTGTTGCATTATCAATGCTTATATTATAGGCGCGGACCGAGCAGCAAATGAGCACACCTTATGTCATGGTCACTCGACTCTGCTAAATAGCTGACAAATACAGTAATTGAGAGGTATCCAGCATATTCAATAACTACCTCTCGATTTGGGAAGCGTTTGTTGTAACATGAAGTTCGCCAGATTTTAGGTAGAAGCTTGTTTTGAAATCGATTGAATAAAGCTGCGGATATTGCAGAAAAATCAGACAATAAAAATAAATGAAATAAATTTACAAAATACTGTTGACAAACAGAAGAAGATGATGTACCATTAAACCATCAAATAGAACTTCAAAAAAAGAGAGGAACACTCCAATGAGAACTTAATCTTTTAATCGAATTCTATGAACAGGAGGTACGGTCCAACAAAAACTTAATCTAACACTCATAATCAATGAAAGCGAAGGTGTAGAGCATGAAATTACAGGATATTCATTAAAGACCCGATTCAGTGTAAAGAAATTGAATCGGGTCTCTTTTTTGCTCAAATGTCTCGAAAAAAACGCCTGCAAAACAATACTCTGTTCTGCAGACGTTTTATATTTTTGTGAGAAGTTTTACTTTAAACCCTGTTTACAGATTCTTTTATAATAAAGGCCTCCTATGATTTTATATTTTATCATAGAAGGCCAGATGTTTATTTATTTACGGATTTTTTTATAAACCTAAATACTCCAATAACAATTGAACCAATCCAGTAATAGTGGACAAGTTTATCAACCATGTTTTGCTGAGGTGTTTCTTTAAAGAGATATATCATAACAAGAAGAATAATACCAAGTATTATCCATAGTGATGTTATTAATTTATCTCTTGCGGTCGAACTCTTTTTCATAATCATCACTGCCTCATTAATTAACTGTCAAATTATACAGGTGTATAATATGGTCCATATACATCTCCGGTGTTTGCTGTAAAAATCCATTTATATCGATATTGCGGTAAGACGGATGCTGTCGAATACATGTGCAGTTCATAGTATAAAGTACCACCTGAACAACAATCAGCAAGAGCACTAATAGCAGCCATTCCCATTGAGGCAATAATTACACTGGCTTTTTGTGCTATAACAGAACCTATGGCTGCTGCAACTACTACTGCAGTAGATTGTGCCCATGAAACGTAATGAGTATTAGTACCTAAAATAGTCCATCCATCTGCTGTTGTTCCAGAATAAGAAAGATAGTTTGAACTTCCTGCTTTCTGGGCAACGGGAATCCCATTTACATAGAGTACAGAGGATTTCAAATGATATACAACATGATCAACATTTCCGGTAGTCCTATTAATAATTTCTACTTTGCGCATTCCTTCGTCTTCATGATAAATGCATTCGTATGTAACACCTTCAAATTCTAAAATTTCACTTGTGATTATATCGTTTAATGCAACTCTTGTTGGTGTTGCGTAGGCTGGAACACTGATGATATTCTAACATAATACAAAGATTAAGATAAAGGATGATATTCTATGTAATTTTTTGATCATAAAAATCAACTCCTTTCGATATATATTGTATTGTTTCTGTATTTACAATAATATTTTATTATATTTTTTGAGGAAATAGCACCATCAATTTATTCTGATGCGTGGTTTATTCGACACATATTGTAGAAATGTCGCATAATTAATGCGGCAAACATTGATAAGATGGGAAAATTCTCGTGTGTACATTACGGATAATGGGATTTCAATTAACCACTCTCATTATTTGACTATATGACCATCAATACTTTTTCTCTAAAACTTAAAAAACGCCTGCAAAACAATACTCTGTTCTGCAGACGTTTTATATTTTGGTGAGAAGTTTTGCTTTAAACCCTGTTTACAGGTTTCTGAGCAAAAGCAATTATTTCAGGAAGATCTCGCAGTCTGGCTCTACCTTTTTGCAGGCTTTCAGAACCTCTGGCATAACTGCCTTAGGATCAGCACCCTCCTCGAACTCAACGATCATTTTCAGAGTCATGAAGTTCACTACTGCATCAGCAACACCAGCTGTTTTTTTAGCAGCCTCCTGCATCAGGTTCGCACAGTTAGCGCAATCTACATCAATTTTGTAAGTCTTTTTCATTTCTGTAATCTCCTTTTGAATTTTACTTTTTTTCAGGATATGCAAAGAAGCAGGCCTGCCGGAGCCCTTCTTTGAATCGTTGTTTTGTTTTCCGCTTGTCTATACTATAACGATTTGAGAAACCTGCGTCAATGAAATCACCGGATTCTCTTCCGTTTGGTATAATGATTTCCAATTGGATTAATTTATGGAAATATGCTAGAATTAACAGGGATTTAAAATGATACTGATTTGGATTAATCATGAATAATTGATAAAGGGAGATGCCTATGGAAGAGCAGAGACTGAGTATGCTGCTGGCTGATGTTCCGGATAAGAGGATCCGGGTCAGTCATATCCATCTGGATCAGGAGAGCCATCCTCCCCATGCGGACAGAATGAGGATGGGCACAGATGGAAAGGGGACCATTGAGAGTATTGAGCTGTTTCCGGGAATCGAGTTGTCCCTGCACCGCTATCTGGCAGGCCGGGTGATGCTGCGGCATGAGTCGGTGCCGGATGTGATTGAGATCCACCACTGCCGGTATGGCCGGTGCGGTCTGAAGCTTCGGGACAGGGAGTCCCTGTTTCTGGGGGAGGGGGATGTGTTTATCCAGACCCTGGAGCAGGGAGTGGATTCGGAATGTTTTTTCCCTCTGGGCTATTATGAGGGAGTCAATCTGCAGATCAACCTTCGGCTGCTGGATCAGAAGCCCCCGGCCATCCTTCAGGAGGCGGGGCTGGATAAGGATTCTCTTATGGGAGGCATTTGCCCGGAGATGAGACCTGTGCTGCTGCCTACGGAACACGATATTGACCATATTTTTAAGGATTTTTATGACAAGCCGGAGCATCTGAAGCTGCCCTATTACAGAATTAAGACCCTGGAGCTGCTGCTGTACCTTTCTGAGAGAAAGCTGGCGGCAGAGAAGGAAACCTCCGGTTACCAGCTGGATCAGCTGGAGCGGATTCATCAGATCCACGATTATCTCACTGCTGACCTTACAAGACGGCCCACCATTGAGGAGCTGGCAAGAGAATATCACATCAATACCACCGCCCTGAAGCAGGTGTTCAAGGGGGTATACGGTCAGCCCATCGCCTCCTATATGAAGGAATATCGCATCCGCAGGGCCATGGAGCTGCTCTCCGGGGAAGAACTGTCGGTGGCAGAGGTTGCCCAGAGGGTGGGATACGAAAATCAGAGCAAGTTTACGGCGGCCTTTAAGCAGTTTACAGGGGAAGTGCCAAGAGACTATGTGCGCCGTGTGCGGAGCTGAAGGAACAGTACTCAGTTTGTGAGGGATGTGTGAACTGAATCGAATTTGTTGCCCAGCGGTTTGTTCTGGGGTATGATGATGAAAAATGCACTTTTGGGAGGAAAAGTAATGAATAAGAAAAACAGAAGCTTTTTAGGAGCACTGCTTCTGATCCTTCTGATGGCCGGCAGTGTGCTGCTGGGCTGCACCGGAAGGAATGAGACAGTGGATGTTCAGATCGTCAGCGCATCCGCTGTGGAGAACAGAGAAGCACCGGCTGTGGAGCCGGAGGAGGATCCTGCCCAGGAGTCTTCGACGGAACCCACGAAGGAATTTGCAGAAGAGCCAACGGAAGAACCCACGAAGGAACCTGAAGCGCAGCCTGCGGCAGAACCTGCAGTGGAACCCGCAGCAGAGCCTGTGGAGGAGTCGGTTCTGCAGCAGTATTATTTCAGAAATGCAAAGCTGTTAAAACAGCATTATGAGAAGCACGGTATTGAGATGGGCTTTGCCTCCAAGGAGGAATATGAGGCAGCGGCCTCCGCTGTGATCACCAATCCCAATGCCCTCCATAAAAAGGAGAAGGAGGACAACGACGAGGTTTACTATGTGGAGGAGACCAACGAGTTTGCTGTTCTCTCTGATGACGGATATATCCGCACCTATTTCTGGCCAAATGCCGGAATTAAATACTATAACAGACAGTAGAGGTTAGTTGAGATGGAAAAGCTGAATTACGAGATCCATGAGTACTGGAGCGGACGGGCAAAGGGGTACTCAGAATACAACAAAGAGGAGTTTAAGGATTCCAGATATCACAGCTGGAAAGAGACACTGGATACCGCCATCCGGTCTGCATTTCCGGATAAGCGCCCCCAGGAGATCCGGGTGCTGGATGCGGGCTCCGGTCCCGGATTCTTCACCGGCATTCTCTGTGAGTGCGGCTATTCTGTAACTGCTCTGGACTGCACAGAGGCCATGCTGGAGGAGGCCAGTGCCAACGTGGGACCCTATGCGGATTCTGTCAGATGGATCCTGGGCAATGTGGAGGACATCAACTTTGAGGACATGAGCTTCGATGTGATCGTCAGCAGGAATGTTACCTGGAACCTGCCCCATCCAAAGCGGGCCTACAGAGAGTGGTTCCGTCTGCTGGATCAGGGGGGACTGCTTCTGAATTTTGATGCCAACTGGTACCGCTATCTGGTGGATGAGGACAAGAAGGCCGCCTATGAGCAGGACAGGGAGAATGCCGCAGAGGCGGGAACCTACGACTGCAATGTGGGAGAAAACTTCGACAAAATGGAGCAGCTGGCTAAGGAGATGCCATTAACCAGCATTCTCCGTCCCGGCTGGGATAAAGAGTTTCTGACTCAGATCGGTTTTGGAACCGTGGAGGCGGATGAGGATATCTGGAAGACAGTATGGTCTGAGGAGGAGAAGATCAGCTGTGCCTCCACCCCTATGTTCATGATCAAAGCCCGGAAAAGCGACATCAAGGAGCGGGTGGTGGATTACTGGGGAAAACGAAGCGAAAGCTTTCTGGACCAGAGACGCCAGGAGCTTCAGGATCCCATCACAGAGCGCTGGCTTCAGGAGATCCACACCTATCTGCCAAAGAAACGTCCTCTGAACATTCTGGATGTGGGCTGCGGAAGCGGTTATTTTTCCATTCTGCTGTCCAAGGAGGGACATATCTGCACCGGCATTGACCTGACCCCGGAGATGATCGCATCTGCGGAGATTTTGGCGGCGGAGGAGAAGGAAAACTGTGTATTCCACGTGATGGATGCGGAACAGCTGGCCTTCGGTGACGAAATCTTTGATGTGGTCATTTCCAGAAATCTTACCTGGACACTGCCCCATCCAAAGGAGGCCTACCGAGAGTGGCTCCGTGTGCTGAAGCCCGGCGGACTGCTTCTGAATTTCGATGCCAACTATGGTCTGGAAAAAACAGCCCGCATGGATGCACTGCCCCATAACCATGCCCATCAGGCACTGGGTCACGGCATGCTGGAGGAAAATGATGCCATCAAGCAGCAGCTGTCCATCAGCTTCCAGTCCCGACCGGCCTGGGATATGGAGACCCTGGGAGACCTGGGGGCAGAAAAGATAACGGTTGACTTTAAGGTGGGTAAGAGGATATATAAAAAGAAGGATATTTTCTATAATCCTACACCGATCTTTACATTGGCGGTGATAAAAGACGAAAGAGAGTAATGTAATGGGACGATTTGATCCGAGACAGATCCTTCTGGAAAATGACCAGATTCTGGTGGTTTACAAGCCTGCGGGAATTGCGGTTCAGAGCGGTTCTGTGGGAGCCATGGATCTGGAGCATCAGCTTCTGGGCTATCTGGCAGCAAAGGGAAGGGGCAGAGAGATCCCCTATCTTGCGGTGGTCCACAGACTGGATCAGCCGGTGGAGGGTGTGCTTCTTTTTGCAAAGACAAAAGAGGCGGCAGCCAGCTGTTCCCTCCAGATAAAAAAAGGCACCATGAAAAAAGAATATCTTGCTGTGGTGCAGCCAGCCCCTGAGAAAAAGGAGGGACTGCTGACGGACTTTCTTCTGAAGGATGGCAGATCCAATTCCTCGAAGGCAGTGAAGGAGGGGACACCCGGAGCGAAAAAGGCCCGGCTGGCCTACCAGGTACTGGAGGAGACAGAGGAGGGAGCGGCCCTTTTGAAAATCTCTTTATTTACCGGTCGTCATCATCAGATCCGTGTGCAGCTGTCCCATGCAGGGATGCCGATTCTGGGAGATAGAAAATATGGCAGTGGCGGAGCTTCTGCTGTGGGTCAGACAGGAAGGGAGGAGCTTCTGCTCTGTGCCTGGCAGCTGTCCTTTGAGGATCCGTCCACCGGGGAAATGGTGACTATAAAAACGGAGCCAAAGGGAAGAGGCTTTGAAAAATTCAGGCAGGTGAAGGAATGAACAGATATTGGATAAAAAAAGCAGCTGCAGTGGGAACCGCCTGTGTACTGGCGGCGGGGATGCTGGCAGGCTGCGGAAAAGAAGAGGTTTCTGCTGTTTCCTGCTCCTCAGAGCAGGGGGCAGTTCTTCCTGAGGACCAGGAGCTGGAGCTGGATTACACCAGCGCAGAGGGTCTGACGGTGGAACCGGGAACCTATGTGGCGGTTGTGGTAAAGGGCCTTGGTAAAAACAGCTACTGGGACATTATCCGACAGGGTGTGGAGGCTGCTGTGGCGGATGTGAATGAACTTCAGGGATTTCAGGGAAGTGATAAGGTGAGACTGACCTTCGAGGGACCGGCGGATGAAGGAAACCAGGAGGAGCAGATCAATACCCTGGATACTGTGCTGGCAGATAATCCCGCTGTTCTGTGTCTGGCGGCCATCGATATGGAATCCTGTGAGGCCCAGCTGGAGACGGCCCATGACAATGGGATCCCTGTGCTGATCCTGGATACCGGTATTAAAAGCGATCTGGTAACTGCTGTATGTCAGACAGACAACACGGCAGCCGGTAAGGCAGCAGGCAAAAAACTCTGCAAAAAGCTGGAGGGCAAGGGAAAGGTGGCGGTTGTAAGTCATCTGCCGGAAACCGAGACCAGCAAGCTCAGAGTGAAGGGCTTTAAAAAGGCACTGAAGAAGTATCCGGATGTGGAGCTGGTCAGTGTGTTGGAGGAGAATGAGGAGATTTCCATGGAGGAGCAGCTGGAAGAGCTGAAGGAGCAGTATCCGGACCTGGATGGAATCTTTGTGACAAACCAGAGCAATGCAGCGGAAGTGCTGATGGCCTATGAAGGGGAGGAGCAGAGTCCCGTCATTGTGGGCTTTGACAATGGAGAAAAGCAGATTCAGGCCATCAGGGAGGGAAGAGAATACGGCTGTATCAGCCAGAATCCCTACAGCATGGGCTATGCAGTGGTGGTGGCAGCTCTCCGGGCTGCCAACGGTGAAAAGGTGGATCCGGTGATCGACTCCGGTTATGTGTGGATCGATGAGACAAATCTCGATGCGCCTGAAAATCAGAGATATCTGTACCAGTAAAACCGGGTTAAAATTTTCGGTAATAAAAGAAGCCGTGTGCGGTTGATCTTTTGATCAGTCGCACGCGGCTTCTTTTTAATGTTTTTTCAGATTTTTGGTGGTGTTCAGATATTCCTGCTCCAGAAGCTGATTCAGTGCCGCATCCATCTGAGCCTGCTGCTCCTGGTAGATATCGGATACCTCCTGTGAGATGGCCTGCCGAACCTCAGACAGATCCGGGCCGACAGCTGTCATCCGGGGTGCAGAATCAGTCTCTGTTCCTGGATTCTTCGAAGAAGCATCGGAAAACTCCTGGTGAAGGGGAGCGGAAATATCTGCAGTTCTTCTGTAAAGCTCCCTTGTGGAATAGGGAGTATATTCTGTGGATATTTTTTTCTGGGCAGGACGGGGAACCACTGTATGGATACCGTTTTTCTGTTCCTGCCTCATCTGGGACCGCTGTTTCTTTTTCAGCCGCTTCATCCGGCGTCTGTGACGATGCTTATCCCGGGCCCGTTCCTCATCTGAGTTCCAGGAGGAGCGGGATCTCCAGGGCTGAAACTGCAGCATGATTCCTGTGAGGGACAGAACCATGCCCACCAGAAAGAGGGTCAGCAGGGAATTGTGCTCCTCCAGCAGGATCAGACATTTGGCTGCAGCAAAACCACCGCCCACGGCAGTGACGGTGCTGATGATCTCCCTCTCCCATACAAGGGTAAGAATACCGGTGATCAGGCCCAGCAGAACCCAGAACAGAACCGTTTCTGTCCTGTGTACCGGGAACAGTCTGCTTAAGAACATGGGAACCATCAGGACGCAGATAAAGAACAGTCCCACACGATACAGAAGAAAGGCCAGCAGTCCCAGGGTAAATGCTCCCAGGGAGGAGGCCAGAAACAGGATCGTACCTGTTTTGTCCAGATAAATACAGATGCCGGCAGAGAGAAAGAAGCCGATCAGTATGCCTGCAAGAACCCCCCAGACCTTTCGGAGATGGTAGCCGAAAAAGCAGTTCAGAAGAGCAACGACAGCAGCCGCGATCAGGATCGTATGCTGCTGATTTTCCAGAAATGCTCTGGCCAGCTCAGGTATTTCATAAGCATAAAAAGTACTGTACAGAGAACTCATTTTTCACATCCCTTTCAATCGTATTTCCATAAAATAGGGTTATTTTCCAGTTGCCCAATTTCAGTTAACAGATTACAATAGAACCATGCGAAAATACAGGGGAGTAATCGTATGAAAAAAATTGGAACAAGGATAGCAATTCTGGCTGGGATTTTTATCGCAGCTGTATTGTTTTTTTCAACTATATTAAATCACAAAGAAACAAAAAAATCCAGACCACTGTCTGCACCAACCCTTCCCGTTATGTATATGGATGTGGAGGGAACAAGAGTGAATCCGCTGGAGGGTTACGTGGAGGAGATTCAGAAGGATACCTTACGAAATTCTCTTACACCGATCCAGGGGGATCGCACCCTTTGCTTTGAACTGAAGACCTATGACAATAAGGTCAGGGGTGTGGATTATGAGGTGACATCTCTGATGGATGACAGCCTTGTGGAAAACGGAAAGATAAAGAAGTTCAGCGAGGAGGAGGGCATTCTCACCGCATCCTTCAAGCTGGGTAATCCCATTCTTCTGGATCAGGAATAC
Source organism: Lachnospiraceae bacterium (assembly GCA_030526405.1). Taxonomy (GTDB): domain Bacteria; phylum Bacillota; class Clostridia; order Lachnospirales; family Lachnospiraceae; genus JAKSRN01. The sequence continues at coordinate 94,046 of JAUNCZ010000004.1, forward strand.
ATGCTGAAGTTTACCGTGGCACTGGAAAATGGAAAAACGGTGTATTATTACACCCGCATCGTCCAGAGAAGCAATATCAGCGTGTCTTTGTATCTGGAGTACGCCCGGGAGTTTTATGAGAACTGCCTTTACGGAACCCTGACGGATGATCAGATCAACAATCTGGAACCCCAGGATGCCTATTCCAACAGCAGTCTTCACAGCGTCAATATTCATTCGGGCAGAAAGCAGATCACCTGGGGAAATCTGGCCCCCTCCATTGTGCGCAGAGCGGTGCCTGTGATCCGTGAGGTGAACGATATGACCTGCAGCCTGACCCAGAGTTATCTGATCAGTGCTGAAAATGAAGAGGGTCTCCAGGAGTATTACTCTGTGGAAGAGTTTTACCGCATGCGCATTAAGCTGGGTAAGGTGGTGCTTCTTGATTTTGAGAGAGAGGCCACCCAGATCTTCGATCCTTCCCATAATGTGATGATCGGTTCCGGAATCAATCTGGGGGTGGTGGGTAAGAATGTTCCCTATGTGAACAATTCAGGTGCCTCTATTTCGGCATTTGTGATTGACGGAGAGCTTTGGACCTACAACAGAAGCGCCCACAAATCCAGCTGTGTATTCAGCTTCCGGGAGAATGCAGGTCTGGATGCAAGAACAGAGAATAAAGAGCATTCCATCAGCGTCTCATCTGTGACAGAGGGAGGAGATATCTCCTTTGCTGTCTACGGATATATGAGTACAGACCTTCATGAGGGTCAGATGGGAATTGCCGTTTATCAGTATTATGCAGAACGGAATGTGGCAGAGGAGGTTCTGTTTATTCCCTGCAACATGAGCTTTGAGAGGATGGAGAAGGATCTTTCCCGCCTCTGTTATATTAATAATCAGCAGCTTTTCTTTTACCTGAACCACAGTCTGTATCAGGTAAATCTCACAGACGGAACCTGCAGTGTGCTGGTGGAGAATGTGGAGGACAACTGCTTTGCTGTATCGAAGAGCCAGAAAAATCTTGCCTGGATGAGGGAGATGAAATACTCTGATTCCCGCCGGATCACGGTGATGAACCTGGAGACAGGAAACAGCATTGATATCAAGGCTGCTGAGAATGAAAAGATCCGTGTTCTGGGCTTTGTAAATGAGGACGTGATCTACGGTATTGCCGCAGAATCTGATATTGGCACAGATGCGGCGGGACGAGAGGTATTTGCCATGTATGCCCTGCGGATCCAGAATCCCTCCGGTGAGGTGGAGAAGGAATACCAGCAGAGCAGCACCTTTATCACCGGCATTGTGGAAAGCGACGGTCTGGTGGAGCTGAAAAGAGCAGTTCGTTCCGATGGCGGTTTTTATGTTCCGGTGGAGAGCGACCACATTATCAATAACATGCTGCAGGAGGGAGATACAGTAACCCTGAAGCTGGATGTGGATGACAGAGCGGGCACACAGAGCTTCCTGATCTACACCGTCAAGGGCAGCAGCGCCAAGCTTCTGGATCTGGATTCCCAGTACATCGAGCAGGAGACTGTAAGAGAGCTGGAGCTGGATATCCGGCAGCAGCGCCAGGCGTCCTGGTATGTATATGGCAAGGGTAAGTTCCAGGGAGCTGTACAGGATGCCGCCGATGCCATTGCCCTTGCAGATAGCTGTGTGGGTGTGGTTCTGGATCAGGAATCCCGTTATGTATGGGAGAGAGGAAATTACGAGAATGTGGCCAAGATCGATCCAAGTCTTGTGAATCCGGTGCTCTTTAACGGAATACTGGACCAGAAGGCCATGCAGGAAGCCCTTGGCGAAGAATATGCCGTATGGAATCTGTCCGGCTGCAGTCTGGGAGATATGTTCTATTTCCTGGCCCATGGCTGTCCGGTGCTGACCTGTATGTCAGAGGGCAGCACATCTCTGATACTTGGATTTGACGTATACAATGTATGGCTGTATAATCTAGAGAATGGAGGAACATATGCGGTGGCCAAGGAGGACGCTCAGGAGATGATCAGTCAGAATGGTAATCTTTACCTGACCTGCAGACGACTGGTCTACTGATGGGGCCATCCCGTTAGTTATATGAATGTAAATTGTTTAGATAAAAGGAGAATAAAATGGAACAGTTAGTTACAGTAAGAGAGCTTTATAAAGAGACTGAAAAGTACATGAATAAAACCGTTCGTGTAGGCGGATGGGTAAGAAGTATCCGTGATTCCAAGAAATTCGGATTCCTGGTTATGCACGACGGATCCTATTTTGAGACACTTCAGATCGTATACCACGGGGAGATGGAGAACTTCCAGGAGATCTCCAAGCTGAACGTTGGTGCTGCAGTAATCGTTGAGGGACAGCTGGTGGCTACTCCTCAGGCAAAACAGCCATTTGAGATCCAGGCAGAGACAGTAACCGTTGAGGGCCCTTCTGCACCGGATTATCCACTGCAGAAAAAGAGACACGGACTGGAGTTCCTGCGTACCATTTCTCATCTGAGACCAAGAACAAACACCTTCCAGGCTGTATTCCGTGTACGTTCTCTGGCTGCATACGCTATCCACAAATTCTTCCAGGAGAGAGGATTTGTATACGTGCATACTCCACTGATCACAGGAAGTGACTGCGAGGGTGCCGGTGAGATGTTCCAGGTTACCACCATGGACCTGAACAATGTTCCGAAAAATGATGACGGATCCATCGATTTCACTCAGGATTTCTTCAGCAAACCAACAAACCTTACTGTAAGCGGACAGCTGAACGGTGAGACCTACGCACAGGCATTCCGCAAGATCTACACCTTCGGACCAACCTTCCGTGCTGAGAACTCCAACACCACACGTCATGCAGCTGAGTTCTGGATGATCGAGCCAGAGGTGGCATTTGCCGATCTGGAGGACAACATGGAGCTGGCAGAGGCAATGCTGAAATATGTGATCAACTACGTAATGGAGCAGGCTCCGGAAGAGATGCAGTTCTTCAACAGCTTTGTGGACAAGGGACTGATCGAGCGTCTGAACCATGTGGCAACCTCTGAGTTTGGCCGTGTAACCTATACAGAGGCCATTGAGATCCTTGAGAAAAACAACGATAACTTTGAGTACAAGGTAAGCTGGGGCTGCGATCTGCAGACAGAGCATGAGCGTTATCTGACAGAGCAGGTATTCAAGAGACCTGTATTCGTAACAGATTACCCTGCAGAGATCAAGGCGTTCTATATGAAACAGAATCCGGACGGAAAGACAGTTGCTGCTATGGACTGCCTGGTTCCTGGAATCGGAGAGATCATCGGTGGAAGCCAGAGAGAGGAAGATTACGAGAAGCTGGTAAGAAGAATGGAGGAGCTGAATCTGGATCCTGCTACTTACGAGTTCTACACAGATCTTCGTAAATACGGTACAACACGTCATTCCGGATTTGGTCTTGGATTTGAGCGTTGCGTAATGTACCTGACCGGTATGGGCAATATCCGTGACGTAATCCCATTCCCAAGAACTGTAAACAACTGCGAGCTGTAATGGACGAATGCAAATCAAAGGTCTTCTGGTGAAGTGATTTGGTTTAACTGAGATAAAAAAACGGGTTGTGTTCCCCTTTTCATCAGGGGAGCACAACCCGTTTTTTCACAGTTATCAATGGGAGTCGCAGGCCTGCAGAACCTTTTCGAATTCCATGGAGCCCCCGAAAAGATCCAGGGCGCTGCCGATGGTCACATCCAGCTGTCCTTTTCCGGCCCGGCGCAGATCCTCCAGATCGGAGAAGCTGCCCACGCCGCCTGCGTAGGTGACAGGGAAATCCTTCAGCTCTGCCAGAAGCTCTGCCAGAGGAGTTTCGATACCGGAGGCCTTTCCCTCCACATCCACTGCATGGATCAGGAATTCATCGCAGTAGGTGGTCATCTCCTGCAGGAGCTCCGGGGTGATCACTGCATCTGTGAATTTCTGCCAGCGGTCAGTGACGATATAGTATTCCCCGTCCTTTCTGCGGCAGCTTAAGTCAAGGACCAGATGTTCTTTTCCCACCTCAGACACAAGACGGTTCAGATTCTCATAGGAGATCTGGCCATTTTTGAATACGTAGGAGGTTACGATCACATGGGAAGCACCTGCATCCAGAAACTGGGCAGCATTTTCTGCATGGATTCCTCCGCCTACCTGAAGTCCCCCGGGCCAGGTGTTAAGAGCCAGCATGGCCTGGGCCTTTGTGGCTTCGTAGTAGTCAGAGGAGGCGGGGTTCAGAAGGATGATGTGGCCTCCCTTCAGAGAGTAGCTTCTGTACAGGTCTGCATAGAAGGCAGCGTCCTGCTGGGAGACAAAGTTTTCTGCAGCCTGGTCACCGGCATCCTTCAGGGTGCCTCCTACGATCTGTTTTACCTTGCCGTTGTGGATATCGATACATGGACGAAATTTCATGATGAATGATTCTCCTTTTATGTTCTTTACTGAGGACCGGAACCGGAAACACTGTCCGGAATATCCAGTTCAAGGATATGATACGAGATTGCCAGGAAAAATAAAAGCTCCGAATCCTCAAAATTCACGTTGATCAGTTCCTGGATCTTTTCCAGTCGATACAGGAAGGTACTCCTGTGGATGAAAAGCCGTTTGGAGGCCTGTACCGCATTCAGATGGGACTGGAGATACACCTTCAGGGTGTTGTAATAATCGGAGTTATGGAGCCGGTCATGCTCCTTCAGCACCAGCAGTCGGGAGGAGCAGGCCATATGAACGGGGAGTTCCTTCAGGCAGCATTCCATAAAATACTGAATGGTGATATCGTCGAATTTGTGTACCCAGCGGAAGGGCTGGTATTTACCTCCGTACTCCAGCGCAAGCTTGGCCTGAATATAGCAGTATCGCAGATCCAGAATGCCGGATACAGGATTGCTGATACCTGTTTTCAGAAAGCTGTCCCTGAGAAACATGATGGTATTGTTCAAAAGACCGTCCACGGTATTGTCATAGCGGGACAGATTCACAAACACAATGATGGCCCCCTCGTGGCGGAAGGAGCAGGAACCAGGGATGATCTCCTCGAAATGCCGACACAGGTAATTGGAGGTGGCATTCTGGATTCCCATGGAGGAGGACATTTTGATGGTCATGCAGCAGTAGCTGTGGGAGGAGTACCAGCCGTACTCGGACAGTGCCGTGTGAATCATGGTATAGTCCGTCAGCTTCTGGGTGATGATATCTGTCAGAAGTTCCTCCAGCGGGTAGGTATCGCCCTGGGGATTCCTCTCTGTTCTGTGAAGCAGCAGATGTACATATTCCGCCAGATGCTCCAGTAGGGGAAAATGCTCCTCATTCAGCTCGCTGAGGGACTCTGAGACAATAAGACGGTGGGAATAGACACCGTGGTCAAAGAGATTACAGCACAGTTCTCTGCTGCCGGAGAGATATTCCGGGAGAAAGTAGGCATGCTTCTTCTCCAGGGATTCCAGAAAAACAGGATCTGTCTTGCTGAGCGTGATGGTTTCATAGGAATTTACCGGGTTGATGATAGGGTTCAGCTCCGGTTTCTCGTCGATGATACCGGAATAGGCCTGAATAAGGAAATCCGCTCTTCGGAGAACCAGAGGGTTCTTAAAGACGGGGTAGGAAGCGTCCAGAAGACTCTGCAGGGTATCTTCCCTGTTAAACAGCTTCTGGAGAGTATCGTCCCACTCGTCATACAGATTGAACAGCTCCTGCAGCTGATTGAACAGACCGGGAAGGGAGCAGTCCTCCTTCAGAAAAAAGCATTGTCTGGAATTGGCCAGGGTTTTGGTGACTGTTTCGGAATGGATCAGAAGCAGACAGCTTTTGGGAATTCTTTTCGTCAGAAGTGAGGATGAAAGCCCCTCGGCTATACAAATGGTGTTCTCCGGCCACTGGGTCTGGTCGGCGAGAAACACCGGCCGTTTCAGTGTCAGGGATGTGGATATCTGGCTGAAATGTAACGGGAACAGCAGCTGCTGCTGAATTTCCCGCAGTACGATTGCAGGACTAAGTCTCATAATTGCACCTCCTCCTACACAGTGTAGGAAAAGTATGGGAAAAAGTCAATAGAAATGAGGATACCTTGGGGTAACTGTTTTTGCTATAATCAAACCATCCAAGCACACAACGACTTATTTGGAGGTAGCGGAAAAATGATTATTATTGGAGAGAAAATTAACGGTTCTATTCCTTCAATTGCAAAAGCGATTGCTGAGAGAGACGCTGACCTGATCAAAGCCCGTGCAGAGGCACAGGAGGCAGCTTCAGAGCCATTTGAGAAAGTATTCCTTGACTGTTGTGCATCTGTTCCTGAGGAGGAAGAGGTAGAGACACTGAAATGGATGATCGACTGTATCCAGGAAGTATCTGATCTTCCAATCGCTGTAGACAGCCCATCAGCACGCGTTCTGGCTGAGGCTTATAAATTCTGTAACAAACCAGGTCTGATCAACTCTGTATCCATGGAGGGTGCCGGAGAGAAGATCGATATCCTGTTCCCAATCATTGCTGCTAACCCAGGCTGGGATGTAGCTGCACTTTGCTGCGATGATACAGGTATTCCTAAAACAGCAGCAGATCGTCTGAGAGTATTCCATGACATCATGGAGAGAGCAAAAGAGTACGGCATTGCTCCAAATCGTATGCACATCGATCCACTGATCGAGATGCTGTGTACATCTGAGGATGGTATTGCAATGAACAAAGAGGTTATCACTACTATCCGTGAGGAGTATCCTGATATCCACATCACTGCAGCTATCTCTAATATTTCTTTCAACCTGCCTGTACGTAAGATCCTGAACCAGACATTTACAGTTCTGTGTATGGAGTACGGTCTTGACAGTGCAATCGTTGATCCTTGCAACCGTGATATGGTTGGTACAATCCTTGCAGCTGAGGCTATGCTGGGACTGGATGAGTACTGCATGGAGTACATCGGTGCTTACAGAGAGGGACTTTTCGGACCTGTTAAATAATGGAACCGAAATCTGAAATGCCTGTGCATTTCTGAAAGGGAAGCATTCCCGATTGATAATAGGACTCCTTGCGGAGGGAGTTATATTATATATTTATTAACTTGTATTTTTACGGAGGAAAAAAGATATGTCTAAAATTGATGAAGTAGCAGCATTAGTTGAGAAAGGTAAAGCAAAAAAAGTTGGAGCAGCAGTTCAGGCAGCTCTGGATGAGGGATGTGATCCACAGGAGATCCTTAACGTTGGTATGATCGGTGCTATGGGCGTTGTTGGTGAGAAATTCAAAAACAACGAGATCTTCGTTCCTGAGATGCTGGTAGCTGCAAAAGCTATGAAAATGGGTGTTGAGGTTCTGAAACCACACCTTGCTTCCGGTGCTACAGGCGCTCTTGGAAAAGTTATCATCGCTACTGTTGCTGGTGACCTTCATGATATCGGTAAAAACCTTGTTGCAATGATGATCGAGTCCGCTGGATTCGAGGTTGTTGACCTTGGCGTTGACGTTCCAAACGAGAAAATCGTTGCTGCAGTTGAGGAGAACCCAGATACAAAGATCGTAGCTCTGTCTGCACTTCTTACAACAACTATGCCATCTCTGCGTGATGCTGTTGCAGCTGTTAATGCTCAGCCTTGGAGAAGCAACGTAAAAGTTATGGTTGGTGGAGCTCCTATCACTCAGGCTTTCGCTGATGAGATCGGTGCTGACGGATATTCTGAGGATGCTGCATCTGCAGCTGAGCTGGCTAAATCTCTGGTTGGCTAATTCAGATATTTATAAAACAGTATTGTTTTAACATGACATTGAACACCCCGTGCCGCATCTGCGGGCGGGGTGTTTTTCCGCTATTCGGGAGATTGGTAAATGTTCCGGATAACAATTGATTCTCTGGAGGAAAAGAAAGTGAGCAGAACATATAAAGTGACATTCCTGCCCCAGAATATTGTCTGTGAAGCAAAGGAGGGTACCACCATTCTGGAGGCACAGACCCAGGCCGGACTTGAGCCGGATGCTCCCTGTGGAGGCGGTGGCAAATGCGGCAAGTGTAAAGTGGAGATTCTGGAGGGTTCAGAAACAGGTATCGTTCTTGCCTGCCAGTTCAGAATAACCTGTGACATGAAGGTGAATACCCATCCTGCGGAGAAGCTGGACAGAATTCTTACAGAAGGATTTGAGAGAAGTGTTCAGGTGGCACCGGGAGTGGGGGCAGAGGGACAGAGCTTCTATGTTGTGGCCTTCGATATCGGAACTACCACAATTGTGGGTTATCTGCTGAGTGGAACCACAGGGGAAGAGGTGGCAGTGGCCAGTATGATGAATCCACAGCATCAGTACGGTGCGGATGTTATCTCCAGGGCAAATTATGTGCTGGAACATCAGGAGGGCAGCGAGAAACTGAAAAATACTGTCCGCAAAGCACTGAATCAGCTGATTGGCCAGCTGGTGGAAAAGGCAGGAGTGAAACGACAGGAGATCCTTCAGATTTCCATCGTTGGAAATACCTGTATGCATCACCTGTTTATGGGCATTTCGCCCCAGTCCCTTGTGCTGGCACCCTACGTGCCGGCTGTGCAGGAGGGAATGACCCTGAGGGCAGCGGACTGCGATCTTACCATTGCGGAGGAGGGCAGAATTCTGCTGTTTCCGAATATTGCAGGTTTTGTGGGGGGAGATACAGTGGGTTGTATGCTCTCTGTTGCCTTTGACCAGCTGGAGGAGATGACGCTGATGATCGACATCGGAACAAACGGTGAGCTGGTGATGGGTAATAAGACCAGAATGGTCACCACCTCCACTGCAGCAGGTCCTGCCTTTGAGGGGGCAAAGATTGAATGTGGTATGAGGGGCGCCAGGGGTGCTATCAGCCATCTTGCAGTGGAAGCAGGAGAACTGAAATTTGAAGTGGTGGACAATGAAAAACCAGTGGGAATCTGCGGTTCCGGACTGATTGATATTCTGGCATTTCTGATTCGCCATGGATTTGTGGATAATTATGGAGGACTGGCAGAGGAGGATGATCTGGAGGATCCCCTGGCAGTGAGCCAGGCCTGGAGACTTCAGGAGAAAGACGGAAAACCGGTATTTGTTCTTGTTCCGGCGGAGGAATCCGGCACAGGGGAGATGATCTATATCAGCCAGAAGGATATCCGTGAGGTGCAGCTGGCCAAGGGGGCCATTGCTGCCGGCATTACCATTATGGCTGACAAGCTGGGGATCCCGGTGGAGGAGATCCGGCATGTATATCTCGCAGGGGCCTTTGGTAATTACATGGATTCGGACAATGCCTGTGAAATTGGTCTGATCCCCTATTCGCTGAAGGAGCGTATTATGCCTATTGGCAACGCTGCCGGAGAGGGAGCAAAGCTTGCTGTGATCAACCATGATGAATATACATATGCCTGCAGTCTTGCAGGGGAAGCGGAATTTATCGAATTGGCCTCTGAAATGTCATTTCAGGACATTTTTGTGGATGAATTGGAGTTTGCGAGGGCTGTGGAAAGATGATGGAATGGTTTCTGGAGGAACGGTTCTATGTTGTATGAAGGGATTCGGCTTGCTGTTCTGGATGGAAAGCCAAGGCTGGTGGAAAAACGCATAAAGGAGGCCCTCGATGGGGGAACAGACCCCAGAGATATTCTGGAAAAGGGGCTTCTGGCAGCTTTGGATCCCATCGAGGAGATCCAGTGTGACTGTGAGGAGGAGATTGCTGCAACCCTGTCCTATGCAAGGGCCATGAAAAAAGGGATTGAGTGTCTGGAGACGGTATTGGGAGAGTCTCTGTATACAAAAAAATGTGCTGTTCTGATTGGAACTGCAGTGGGTGATCTTCATGATATGGGAAAGAACATTGTGGCACTGTACTTCCGGGCTTCCGGATTTCCGGTGGTGGATCTGGGAGTGGATGTGTCTGCTGATCAGTTTATCAGGGCACTGGAGGCCCATCCGGAGGCAGAGGTGGTATGTATTTCTACACTTTTGAAGACCTCTCATCCGGAGGTGAAGCATATGATTCAGTCCATCAGGGCGGCCATGAAGAGCAGAAAGGTGCTCATTATGCTGGGTGGCGGTTCTGTAACAGAGGAGATTGCACAAGCTCTGGATGCAGACTGTTATACCGACAGTGCGGTGGCAGCAGTGAAGGCTGTGCTGGATTATGCAGGATAAGCGGCTGTAACAATCAAAATCATCGGAATACAGAATATGAAAATGTGAATAGAATGACAGAAACAGGAGCTCGCACCCTTTGGGAAGCGGGCTCCTGCCTGTCTCCGGAGAATCCATGGGCAGAGAAGAATGGATTTAATACATTTCTGATTTGTGTCAGACAATTTGTTTGTATGAAAAACGAATTAATTGTCAGACAATTCGCTATGTGAAAAACATGTCAAGAAAAAGTTGCTTTGTAAAAATATACAAAAATTATGTTCGGTTGTAGATATGTGGAAAAAAGTGGAAAAGTTTTCCACATACAAGTCACAGAAAAAAGCCCTGAAATAGAGTTATCCCCGCAGTTATCCACATTATCCACGAAAATGTGGATTTCTATGTGAGTAAATAAAGGTGTTTTATGAACAAAAAATTTGGATAACTTGCTAAAAATGTGTTGTAAGTGGAAAAATGCAGAAAAGAAATTGAAAAACCAGAAATCTGATAAGCAGAGTAATTGTTCATACAACTCGTTGTATTTGGCTTCAATTAAATAAATAGACAGAAAAAAGATTGGATGAAAGCACTTCTTTCTTTTTGGGGAAATATGTAGTACACTGTCTTTACCTGACACAGGAAGGAGGAAGAGCAGAAGAACTCGGTTCTTTCTTCTATTAATATGAAAAAAGAGGTTTAAAGTATGCGTCTTCGAAATATTCCAGGCTCCAGAGAAGCGATCGCAGAGAGCCGTTTTGTAATTCAGAATCCGGAAGAGTTCCGTGGCAGATGGAAAGAGGTGTTTGGCAATGAGCATCCCCTTCACATTGAAGTGGGAATGGGAAAAGGCCGTTTTCTCATGGAGCTTGCTGCAGGAAATCCGGAGATCAACTATGTGGGCATTGAAATGTACAGCAGCGTGCTTCTTCGTGCTGTTCAGAAGGCAGAGCAGGATTGCGAGGAACTGACCAACTTCCGTCTGATCCGCATGGATGCCAGAGATCTGATGGCAGTATTTGCCCCGGAAGAGGTGCAGAGAGTATATCTGAACTTCTCTGATCCCTGGCCAAAGGACAGACATGCAAAGCGCCGTCTTACCTCCCGTGAGTTTCTGGCTCGCTATGAGGGAATTCTGGATCATGCAGGCTGGGTAGAGTTCAAAACAGACAATAAGGATCTGTTTGCATTTTCCCTGGAGTCTGTAAAGGAAAAGGGATGGAAGCTGGATGCTTTCACCTGGGATCTTCATCACGATGAGGTTCTGAACCAGGGCAATATTATGACTGAGTACGAGGAGCGCTTCTCCTCCCAGGGCAATGCTATCTGCAAACTGATGGCAAGACCCCAGTGGGAGTTGATCAAGGACTGAGACAGCGTGATCCGGGATGTGCAGGAATGCCCAGGTAAGATGTTGTGCTGATGCAGGACTGTGTAAGAAAGATGATCTGCCGCAGCCGGGTGGCTGCGACAGATCGCCTTGGTTTTGTTCCTTTTTTTGAATTGAGAAAATTTTGGTCGATTGTAAAAGTTAATTCCACTTTGTAAGAGTAACTTCCACCTTGTAGGAG
>JAUNCZ010000097.1 GCA_030526405.1 Lachnospiraceae bacterium
CAACTACACGGGTTTTAAACTCTTGAAAGGTTAAGCCGTGAATAATTCAGGATTAGTTTTCATTATTAAGAACCATAAGAAGTCACGGAAGAAACTGAATAAGGGAGAAGGTGCTGAAGATTGAAAAGAATTATTGCGTTTCTGCTTGTAATGGCAATGCTCTTAACAGGATGTGGAGTAAAACAAAATGAAACAGGCTCTGTTGAAAAAAAAGAATCTACAGGTTTTATTCTGTCAGACAAAATAGATGTTCAGCCGAAATATAATTCTCTAAGTGATGAGGAGTTACTTCACTTAGTAGAAGATCTCGTGTATCGTGATACAGTTCGTTCCTTAAACACAGAAGAATATTTGGTTGAAAATGTCAGTGCAGTTTACATATCTAAGGAGTATTTAGAAGAAGTTGCTTTCAATTCACAATCAAATGTTTTTTTCGGGTACACTCTTGCTGAACTGAATGAACAGTTTAAAGGCTCTCGATATATCTTTACATTAAATGAAAATGGAGAAACAACAGTTCAGGAACTTCAGACAATAAATGATAATACAACAGAAAGAATAATCAAAAATGTAGCTATTGGAACGGGCGTTATTCTGGTATGTGTTACAGTATCTTTTGTATCAGTCAGTGTAGGAGCACCAGCTGTTAGCATGATTTTTGCAGCATCTGCAGCAACAGCTGAAACATTCGCAATCTCTTCCGCAGCATTTGGTGGTATTTCTGCTGGTGTGGTACGAGGTATAGAAACAGGTGATTTTGGTGAAGCAATAAAAGCTGCTGCGCTGGGAGCTTCCGAAGGTTTTAAATGGGGAGCAATAAGTGGAGCAATTGTAGGAGGCGGAAGTGAAACGTTTCTTTTAAAGCAGGCTACTAAGGGGGGACTTTCAATGAATGAAGCTGCTCTCATTCAAATGGAATCAGATCTTCCAGTAGAAGTAATATCTCAGTTGCATAGCATGGAAGAATATGCTGTCTATCAAGAGGCAGGAATGAAAACTGCTATGATAAATGGAAGAACTGCTCTTGTACAGAATATTGATTTGGAATATGTAAGTACACTATCTGATGGGACTAAGCTGACAAATTTGCAGAGAATGCAAAAAGGAATGAAACCTCTGGATCCTGCAACAGGTAAAGCATATGAATTACATCATGTTGGGCAAAAAAATGATGGTGTTCTTGCGATACTGACTCAAGGACAACACAGAGGTGAGGGGAATTTTGGAAAACTTCACAAAATATGGAGTAATTCAGTAGTTGATCATGGTTCCGATTGGAATAAGACAGTATCAGAATTTTGGAAAGCATACGCCAGTCAATGTGTCAAAGGAGGGATTTAAGGAATGAGTTTTGTTATTACACTGCAATCGCAAGATGAATTTATCGGATCCAATGGCAGAACAAAAAAACAAATTGAATTGGCCGAGTATGAATTAGGAGTAAAATTTGCAAATGATTATTGTGAATATCTGGAAGTGATTGGACTTGCAAGTTATGATGGCCATGAATTAACTGGAATAACCGATGATGCGCGATTAAATGTTGTTGCTGTAACAAAAGAATATAGAAAACTATATGGACATTATACAGATTTTTGGTACGTGATTGAGGATGTTGGATTGGATGGAATTGTCGTCTGGCAAAATTCTTTTGGAGATGTCTACAAAGCATCATTTGATTCTAATCCTCTAAAAATAGCTGATTCATTAACTGAGTATATTCAACAGTATTAAATTTTGCTATTATGACTCATAGCGTGTCGATTAGTCGTGTTTGCTGTCTACTGTTCTCCGAGGGATACTACACACTATCGGGTAGTAAAGCGGACATTCGCAATCCGCTTCGCTACTTTCTCATGAACCACTGCTGACTTCGTCAGCTCATCAGCAGGAACCTTTTTTCCTGCTGATGCAGGCATCCCCCCCTTACCCCGACTACGTCTCTACGCCTTAGAGGCGGGGGACTGCTTGAAGTGGTTCAAAAAGGCAATATCAAAGAATGAGGTGTTTTAGATGAAGTTACGTTTTTTGAAAGGTGATATTACAGATATTAGAACAGATGCAATCGTTCTACCTGCGAATAAGCATTTAAAAGAGGGCAGTGGTGCATCTGAAGCAATTTTCAAAGCAGCAGGTAGAAAAGAACTCACAAAGGCATGTGCGAAGATAGGTTTCTGTGAAATAGGATCTGCTGTTCCAACCCTGGGTTATGGATTAAAGTCAAAGTATATTGTCCATGCGGTGGTTCCGAAATGGGTAGATGGAAATCATAATGAATACGATTTTCTGAGTTCAGCATATTTATCTGCACTTGAACTGGCGGATGTTATGGATTGTAAATCTATTGCATTTCCATTGCTGGCATCAGGCAATAATGGTTTTGATCTGGAACTTGCTTTTGAAATTGGGGTAAGATGCGAAAGATATTGCATATCAGTTTGTGGATGACCAGCTCAAAAAGAGAATTGAATATTTTCAGGATCCCAAAAACAGGGAAGCAGTACTTCGATTTGGTATCTCTGTTGTAAAAATTGTGTTAAAGAAATAAAGTATCATGAACCAGATAGGATAGCATATAAGGAGGGACCCCATGATCAGAGAAATCTACGAAACAGAATTATTCGATTTACTGGAATTATACTTATCCCTCCACGAGGACTCTGTGCCGGAACTGACAGAGCAGCTGAAGGCTACCTGGGACACTATCATGCAGGATGAGAACCATCACATCATTGTGAAAGAGGTGGATGGAAAAATCCTGTCTTCCTGTGTATGTGTAATCATTCCAAACCTTACCAGAGGGATTCGGCCCTATGCTTTCATCGAGAATGTGGTTACCCACAGGGAGTACAGGGGGCAGGGATATGCTACGGATTGTCTGAATTACGCAAAGGAGATTGCGGTACAGGCTAACTGCTATAAGATGATGCTGCTTACCGGGGCGAAGGAGGAATCCGTGCTGAACTTCTATAAAGCTGCCGGTTACAACAGCTCCGATAAAACAGCATTTATCCAGTGGATCTGATGTTGTAGCAAAATCACCAAAAACCATGTCGGTAAACTGGAAAGAATTTATAAAAAATTTTTATTAGTTTATAAATACTTTACAAACTGCTTTTCTTATGGTATCTTTCTAACTGTCAAAAACAGATGTTTTGTTGGATTGTTACTGGTCAGGCAGGCATAACCGACTCCATAGTGCAAGGGGATTATTATATCTTGCTTTGGGGATCGGTATTTTTTTTACCATTTCAGGAGTTTCTGTAATGAAAGTTAAGAAAGTAATCAATAATAATGTGGTCTGCGCCATTGACAAATCTGGCAATGAGCTGATTGTGACAGGCTGCGGAATTGGATTCAAGAAAAAGGTGGGTCAGCTGATTGATGAGACGCTGATTACACAGACCTACCGGATGGAGGACAAAAAGTCCCAGAGAAAACTCCGGGAGCTGGCGGAGAGCATTGATCTTGAGGCTCTTGAGGTGACGGAGAGGATGATCGAGATGATCAAGGGACAGCTGAGTGCGAAACTCAGTGAGAATCTTCTTATCACTCTGGCGGATCATGTGAATTTCGCGGTTAAGAGAAAGAAGCAGGGCATTGAGTTCTCCAATCCACTGGAGGGTGCCATCATGTCCTATTATCCCACGGAATACCATCTTGGACAGAAGTGTCTGATGATGGTGGAGGAGGCTTTTGGAATCCGTCTGAACCGTGCAGAGGCTTCATTTATTGCCCTTCATATTGTAAATGCTGAGCTGAACACCCATATGAGTCAGATCTATGAGATCACAAAGCTTATCGAGGGCAGTGTGGAAGTGGTTGAGAATTACTATCAGTATCAGTTTGATCGGGATTCTCTTGGATTCAGCCGTTTTATCGTTCACCTGCGGTACTTCGCCCAGAGACTGTTTCAGAATCAGTTGCTGAGAGATGAGAGCAAGGACGCGGATGTGTCTTTCCTGGACATGATCGCAAAGAGCTGTCCGGAGCATTTTACCTGTGCTGAGAAGCTGGGTGCAGTTTACGGTGCCCATCGGCCTTCATTCCGTTTTAGAACGTCCAACTTCCGGATCCAACAGCCGGACGCAAACATTATTCCACGGTGTTCTTGACATGAGCCTCCATCGCATATGATATCGTGGCAAATACGGCAAAACATTGCTGGAGCAGATTTGCCAGGCTAACAAGCCTATCATATGCTACTCAAATAAAGAACCTTTCGCGGCATAAGGTTTGCTGGTTCTCTCCGGCCGTTCTAAAACAGAATCCGGCCGTTTGGGAGCATAATCCTGACCGTTTGGTGTCGTAATATGCAGCTGGGTGAATTTGTGAGAGAGAACTGGGGGAAAAACCTCTCCAATGAGGAGCTGGTTTATCTGACCATTCATCTGAAACGAATCAACGAGGACAGAAAAAAACTGTCTTAGCAGATGTGACAGTCCGATGCAGCAGTGGTTCATTAGTAAGTAGTTAAGTGGATGTATATGTCTGCTTTATAACAGAATAAAGAATCTTCCCCCATGTGGGAAGTTCGGGATAGTTACCGGTTATGCGGGCTAAACCCATACAGAATTTGTGTAGTTGGATATACAGGAAGCTGTGTATCTTTCTGCAGAGATTTTGTATGGGTTTTTTCTTTTCCTGATCATCTGCCTCTGGCAGTTCAGATATATGTAACTAATTAATTA
>JAUNCZ010000037.1 GCA_030526405.1 Lachnospiraceae bacterium
AATCCGTCAGGGTAAGGCAACGAAAAAGGAAGAAAGAAGAAAAATCGTTGCCCAGTTCATGGAAACCCGGCAAGGTGAGGCAACGAAAAAGTAAGAAACAAGAAAAATCGTTGCCCAGCCCATGGAAACCCGGCAAGATGTGATACCGAAAACGAAGTTAACGAATTGTTTATGAAAATTAATATAGAAATTAAACTAAAGTAAAATACAACATAAATTAATCTAAATAATTAGCTAAAAAGCGAATAGATTAATTAACAAAAACAGGTAAAATAGTACAAAAGACAATATTGCACAAGAAAAGGAGGATTGCATATGAAAAACAGAATCGTGAGATCGATGCTTGTTTACCTTATGGTATCTGCCATTGCCACCACTACTGTTGCGGGTAGTGCCTTTGCAGCACCGATTACGGTGGATGCAGAGCAGGCGGAGAGCCTTCAGGGAACAGCAGGTCAGGCTGAAGGAATTCCTGGACAGGCTGAAGAAATTCAGATCATCCAGGGAACTGAAGGCCAGACACAGGATGACCAGGGGAAATCAGGCCAGACAGAGGGTGTTTCTGAGCCAGAGAGCGTGAAAGGTATATGGGAAGAAGGCTTCAATACCGATGCAGAGGGTGTTCAGGGAGTGACAGAGAGTACGGAAAATACCCTGGAGGATGCAGAGCAGGCGGTTACTATTCAGCTTCGTTCCCAGTATGCTTTTGATGCAGGCAGTGACTGGGATAATAATGGCGGAAAAGAGAATAATCTGGCCATTACCACTGAGACAGTTCCCGCTGCAGACACAACACTTACCATGGATGTGCTGATTCCGGGGGATGAGGCACCGGCATTCAAGAACATTATCAAGCCTGTGGGTGTGCTGAGAATCGGAAGTAACTGGAACTGGGTACAGTCCAATACTATTCCTGAGCTTCGTGCGGAGGATTTCAATCAGAAGATTACAGTGGATGGGGAGAGCTTTTATAAAGCTTCTGTATCCATTGAGTTCGGCAGCAGAGTAGGTGCCAATGGCAGCAATGGCTGGAACGGAAATATGGCATTTGAAGAGGCTGTCAATGATGTGGTAAGTGCTGTTACCGTACAGTTTGCGGGATATCAGTGTGATTATTCCGGAGAGATTGCCATTGCCAATGCTGCGCTCACAGTGGCTGAGGATGATACACCGGAAATTGAGGAGAAGGATCCATCCGTTGTGGCAACCTTTGATGAGGGTATTGAAGGCTGGGCCGGCGAGGCTGGTTGGGATTATTCTAATGGAAAGGATGATCCGGTGAAGAATGGAACCACACCTGTAGAGGCTGCTGATGCCAGCTGGGATGAGACGTCCCAGAGTCTGAAGATGTCTCTGGACTATTCAAAAGATGGTGCTTCCGGCTGGAGTGAGGCAAAGATTACAGGTCATTTTGATGCAGTGGATGTGTCAAACTACAATATGGTTACCTTCAAATTAAGATATCCATCCAGCATGGATACCATCCGTACAAAGCTGTTTATGGCAAGCACAGAAGGAAACGAGCTTATTAACTCAGAAGGATCCTTCAGAAAGAAAACAGTGGAGGATGCAGGAGATGGCTGGTCAACCGTTACCATCCGCGGAGAATTCAAACCTCAGCAGAAATCCGTTTCCAGCCTGACCATCGGTATTGTTGGTCCCTATGCAGATCTTCACGAGGTGTATATTGATGATGTGACCTTTGGACAGCTGGATTCCTCCGAGGATTATGTGAAGATTACAGAGCCTGTGCAGCCAGAGGGTGACCAGGCAGGTCTGGATCATATGGCCACAGAGGTAAAACTGGTGGACAGCAATGCCACAGATGCAGCAAAAGCCCTGGCAGCTTATCTGGCGGGATTACAGGCAGATGACAAAGTGTTGTTCGGACATCAGAATTCCACCTTCCGATCAGTGAAGGATAATGGAATCACTTCCGATGTTAAGGATGTTACCGGAACTGAGGTGGGTCTCTTCGGAATCGACACCCTGTCACTGGCAGGTTCTGAGTGCAATTCCGCTGATCCTATGGGATCTTCCATTGCAGCATCCATGAAGGCCTATGCAGGCGGTTCCATCATTACACTTTCCTGCCATATGCCAAACTTTACCAATGCAAAGATCACAGCCACAGGGGATCCGGAGCATCCATATGATTTCTCCACCTGTGACTTTATGGAGTCCAAGGATTTATCACCCTGTGCAGATTACATTCTGGAGGGTGGCGAATTCAATCCTCAGTACAATGCATACCTGGATATTATCGCAGAGTATGCCCTGACTCTTCAGGCAGAGAATATTCCGATTCTGTTCAGACCGTTCCATGAGAACAGCGGCGGCTGGTTCTGGTGGGGTACCTCTACCAATGCAGATTCCTACAGAGCAATCTGGAGATATATGGTGAACTATTTACAGTCCAGGGGTGTACACAACCTTCTGTATGTTTACTCCCCGAATGGTCCGATTGACAGTGAGGCAGAGTATCTCTCTCGCTTCCCGGGAGATGCCTACGTGGATGTATT
This sequence comes from Lachnospiraceae bacterium, assembly GCA_030526405.1. Classification (GTDB taxonomy): domain Bacteria; phylum Bacillota; class Clostridia; order Lachnospirales; family Lachnospiraceae; genus JAKSRN01. Next base: position 2,523 of record JAUNCZ010000037.1, read on the forward strand.
GGCATTTGACTACTATGATGATTATGCAGATCCGGAGAAATACACAGGAGATGCCTTCTTCGAAGCACTGGCAAAAAGCTGTAATGTCGTTGCAGGTCTTGCCAGAGAGAAAAACAAGATTCCTGCAATTGCAGAAACTGGTATCCGTATTACAGGCGCTGGCAAGGACAGTCTGATGGTGACAGACAATCCAACTAAGGATAAGGACTGGTACAATCAGGTGATCGAGACCGCTGTCAGTGAAGATATTCCATATTTCCTGCTGTGGGCAAACTTCGACAGTGCCAACTTCTATATTCCTTATAAGATCAGCGACACCATGGGACAGGAGATGATCAATGATTTCATCTCTGCCTATAACAATGATGCCTCCATCTTTGGAAATGGTACTAATTTCTACGGGGAAAATGGTGCTATCTCCAGGGCTGACCAGGTTACTTTAAGTGGCTATAGCGATACCATGGGCGGCTATCTGATTTCGCCAAAGAATTATGCAGTGATCAAAGAGGCCTGTGAACTGAAAGCATCTGTTCAGAATGCTGCCAAAGTGGAGTTTGTCATCAAAACCAGCGATGAGGATGAAAATCCGGTGGTACTTGAGGCTGTAAAAGAGGCAGAGAACAGCCCGGTATATCTGGCACAGCTCACAGAGGAAGTACTTGGAACCATTCAGCCAACCGGTACCGGCAGCATCGCTGTTGTTGCCTACGGAGCAGGGGATTCAGAGGGAATTATCCTGGGAACAGCGCAGTTTATCAATATCAATCAGGATGTGCCGGTGATGCCAGCCAAAGTATTTGATACCTTTGAGTATTACTATGGCAACAGCAGTCTGCTTCAGACAAAATACGGTGAGCACAATTCCGCAGCAGGCAGCAGTACAATGCTGACACTGGATCCTGAGAACAAGGTGGAAGGAAACTATGGCTGCGACTTCAACTATACTCTGGCCTATAAGGGCAGCGAAGCCTGGACCGGCGGTCTTGGAAGAGCCTTCGACGAGAAGGATTTTTCAGAGTATAATGCCATCAGCATGTGGGTAAAACCTGACGGCAACGGACAGAAGATGGTCATCCAGTTGCGTGATTCTGAGGGAAGAGATTACGAGGTATTTCTTTCTGATTTTGTAAAGGGAACAGAGGCACAGTATGTCACAATTCCATTTACAAGCTTTATTGTAAAGGCAGGTACAGATTCCATTGATCCTTCTGACATTTCCGGTTACTACTTATGGTGTAACACAATCCCCGGAAATATTCCTGATGAAAAGAAGGATGAAAAAGGAAACTATACTGTATCAGGAACCATTGTATTTGATGATATTAAAGCGGTGAAGATCAGTGATGAGGATCTTGCAAAGCTGGAGGGTGGAAAATATATCACATCTGATGAGCAGCTTGAGGATCTCACTGAAGAATCACAGCCGGATGCTCCGGATCCTGTTGCTACTGCAGAGGTTACAGTGACTGCAGATAAGAAAAACAGAGTACAGGTAGAAGGCTCTGTAGTTCAGCAGATTATGGAGGATGCAGGTTCAGAGGAGGTTATCGTTACCGTTCATGTACAGGATACAAAGGGTAATGAAAAAGCCGTATTCTATTTCAATACTGCAGACAGCGGTGATGGAAACAGACTGTATATTTACCAGATCAATGAAAATACCGGTGCGTATGAGATGACCGATGCCATGACAGTTACGGTAAATGCCAATGGCGATCTTGCAGTAACTCTGCTGGGAAATGGAACATACGAGCTGGTGTCTGAAGCAAAAGCACAGGAAATTGATAATGAAATTAAAGCAACTGTAAAATTAACTGTCCCATCCTTTGTTCTTGGCAAGGGTGAAACAGCACAGCTTGAGCTCAGCAGTGAACTGAACATGAATAACGTGAAAAAAATCACTTATGACTCAACAAAGAACTCTGTTGTAAATGTAAATAAAAACGGTAAGATTACCGGAAAGAAAAAAGGAACTGCAAACATTAAGGTGACTGTTCAGTTTGTCAATGGCACAGAGCAGACCGTGATGGCAGAGGTAACTGTGGAGTAACATGTTGCAGATTATGTAACAGAGTAAATTCAAGTCGACATTTGTCAGTGCTCACCACCTGTAGAGGTGGGAGTCTTCTCCACTGAGATAAAAGTTTTGTATTGCTCCATATTCAGAGGGGTCGACCAGATGAGGTCGGCCCCTTTGCTATGTATGCGTGAAAAACGAATCAAAGTCCGTGCTTGCTCCCTGGTGACTGCCCTAATAATTTGTGACACTTCTGAACCATGATTCTCATGGTTTTGGATTGACAGAGAGTTACTTAATATAATAAAATTAACTTAAATAATTAGATTAATAAAGTTAATCATATATTTTGAGGTTGTTATTACGAAGTCGTGTCAGAGGGAGGGACTTATGGCTAAAAGTGTTACACTTGCAGACATTGCTGCCAAGGTTGGAGTAAGCAATGTGGCGGTTTCTAAAGCTTTATCCGGAAAACCGGGTGTAAGTGATGAGATGAGATTAAAGATTAAGCAGGTTGCTGATGAACTGGGGTATGTAACCAGCGCTTCATTAAGAGGAACTGTTGTTGAAACAGGGAATATTGGTGTTGTAATACCTGAGAATTACTATGGATATTCCACTTCCTTTTACGGGCAGCTGTACGAGCACGTTGTTCGTACCCTGTTCGATAATAAGTATTATGGTATTCTTGAGATTCTGTCGGAAGAAGATGAGAAGGCAGAAAAATCACCCATCGTGATGCAGGATGGAAAGGTTGATGGACTGATCTTTCTTGGACATCTGGATAAGGAATATATCCAGAAGATGATGAAGCAGACAGAGCTGCCTGTATTTTTCCTTGATACCTACGCATCTGCCATTGAATTTGATACGGTTATCTCTGATGGATACCATGGAATGTATCTGATGACTCGTTATCTCATCGATCAAGGACATCGGAAAATCGGATTTGTGGGAAATCCTGACAGCACCAGCAGTATCATGGATCGCTATTGGGGCTACAGAAAGGCTCTTCGCGAGGCGGGAATTCCCTATGATCCTTCCTGGGAGATTCATGACAGGGAGTTAAAGGGAAAGCTGTATGATAAGATTGAGGTGCCGGAAGTGGTTCTTGATGCCTACGCCTGCAACTGTGACCTTGCAGCGTATCGTCTGATCCAGTCTCTTGAGGAGGTGGGATATTCCGTTCCGGAGATGGTATCTGTGGTGGGATTTGACAATTTCCTTCCCATGGGTGTGGTGTCAGATGATCGCATCACCAGCTATGAAGTAAATATGGAACGAATGGCAGAGGTGTGTGTGAAGTCTCTGATTCGCAAGATCAAACATAAGAAATATGTATCCGGTGTTCAGATTGTAACAGGAAGAATCGTCGAGAAGGAATCTGTGGGTCGAAGGAGGTAAAAGCAGATGAAGATATATAAACACCAAAATCAGAAGATAAAGACAAAAGTCAGATACTGAAGAACAGAACAATACAGAAGTCAGAGGGGCTGTCGCAGCATGCGACAGCCCCTCTTTTCGGCCTGTTTTCCGATTGTGAATTCTTTTTATACAGGGAAAATTAACTTAAATTTTATCAAAAACTAAATAAATTAATCTATGACAAAAAGTTAACTAGATTAAATTCAATTAAAAAGAATTAAAATATGGAAAAAACGATGAAATAATGCACAAAACAATTGGTTGATAATTGTATTTGTTGATGAAAGTGAATAACTAAACAAAGAAAATACCACTTTCGTATTGATTAAAATTAACTTTATATGTATAATTCAATTAACTTAAAGAGGTTAACAACATAAGTTAAAAAACGAAGGAGGAAATGACATGAAGAAACACGACATCAAGAAACTGCTTGCAGCGACAATGGCTGGAGCAATGGCCCTTTCACTGACCGCCTGCGGCGGCTCTTCTGACAAGGGAGCAGAGAAGGAAACTGTAGACGTTACAGTGGATTCCATCAAGCTGGGCGAGGATTACACCGATGTAACAGCAGATATCCGCATGATCACTCACAGAACTGACATTGTGGATACAAAGCTGGCAAAGATCGCTGAGGATTTCAACGAGCTGTATCCAAATGTAAACATCGAGTTTGAGGCAATCACAGCTTACGCAGATGAGTTCACCACAAGACTTACCACCGGTGACTGGGGTGATATCTGTATGATCCCAACAAGTGTTGACAAGAATGAGCTGGGAACCTACTTCACACCACTTGGAACAAAAGATGCTTTATCAGAGCTGTATGAAGGAAATATGCTGAACGGAAGCACCTACGGTGACACAGTTTACGGTCTTCCATCCATGGCGAACGTAGGCGGTATCGTTTACAACAAAGCTGTTTTTGAGAAAGCAGGAGTTACAGAGACACCAAAAACACCAGAGGAGTTCCTGGATGCTCTTCAGATGATCAAAGACAACACAGATGCGATTCCACTGTACACAAACTTTGCAGCAGGCTGGACAATGACTGCTTGGGATGCTTACATTGACGGCGGTGCAACAGGTGATCCTGACTTCGCTCTTGAAGGACTTGTAAAAGGAAAAGATCCATTCTCTGACAGAGGAGATGGAACAGGACCTTACGCAGTATATAACACTCTGTATGAGGCAGTAAGCAGAGGTCTTACCGAGGATGATCCTACCACAACAGACTGGGAGGGCAGCAAAGGTATGCTGAACAAAGGTGAGATCGGATGCATGGCACTTGGTTCCTGGTGTCTGCCACAGATGCAGCAGGCTGGAGACAATGCCGATGACATCTGCTACATGCCATTCCCAATCACAGTTGACGGAAAACAGTATGCGCCATCTGCACCTGATTACAACTACGCAGTAAACTGCAACAGTTCTGCAGATGAGCAGATCGCAGCTATGTGCTTCATCAAATACATTGTAGACGAGTCTGGTCTTGCTCAGGACGAGGGCGGTCTCAGCGTTGTAAAAGGTGCTGAGCCACCAGCTGTATTAGCAGACTTCGACGGAATCGGACTGGTTGTAAACAATGCAGCACCTGCAGGAGAAGAGACACTGTTCAACGATGTAAACAATGACTCTGAGCTGGGTGTTAACTCATCAGGAGAGATCGCTACACAGATCGTTGAGGCTGCAACCTCCGGAACAAAGACAATGGATGAGCTGGTTGCTGAGTGGAATGCAAAATGGGCAGCAGCACAGGAGAACAACGGTATCACACCGTAATCAAACTGCAGAGATGACAGGGATTCTTCCCTGTCATCTTTGGAAGAAAGGAGTAAATGGGGATGGAAAAAAAGAGTTTTAAAAAGTGGATTACATCCGGTACGGTAAATCGGAATTTATGTATTTTTACATTTATGCTGGTTCCGGTTACACTGCTCCTGGTATTTACCTACATACCTTTTGCAAAAATGATCCAGTTCAGCTTCTATGACATGAAATATATCGGCTCAAGAGAATTTGTGGGTCTGAAGAACTACCTGGAAGTATTCACCAGAAGCGATTGCTTCCGGGCATTGAAGCTGAGTCTGTACTATATCGTGGCTTCCTTTGTTCAGCTGGCACTGGCTCTGTATTTTGCATCCGTGCTGAGCTTTAAGACAAAGGGCGGCGGTGTATTTAAAGGCCTGATGTTCTTCCCATATCTGGTATGCGGTATCGCGGTTGGATTTATCTTCAAATTCTTCTATACCAGAGGTTTCGTACTGGATACTGTTCTTCAGTGGTGTGGATTCCAGCTGGATAATCTTCCTTACTGGCTGAAGGATACCAATATCAACAATGTTTCCGTAGCAGCCACATCTGTATGGAGATATATGGGACAGAACATGGTTCTCTTTATCGGTGCCATCATGTCAGTAGATTCAACCCTTTATGAGGCAGCGGATCTTGACGGTGCCAACGGATGGCAGAAATTCAGATATATCATTCTGCCAAGTATCAAAACAATTATCGTACTGAATATGATCCTTTCTATTACAGGCTCTCTCAGCGTATTCGAGCCACCTTATGTAATTACCGGCGGTGATTTCGGAACAGGAACATATTTCGTAATTATGAACAAGCTGGCTCATGAAAGCCAGAAGGTTGGACTTGCTTCAGCCATGGCCATCATTCTGTTTGGTCTGATCTTTATTGCGACCATGATTCAGAAGGGAATCGAGAGATACTATCTGGGCGTTGGAGATAAAGATCCGATTCGCTTAGAGCGAAAGAAAAGAAAAGAAGAGAAAGCTCTGCTGGCGAAAGGGGGCGTGAAATAATGTCATTTTCAAGAGTAAAAAAGATCAGCTGGCTGGTTTTTAAGTACGCAACATTAGTTTTTGGCTCCTTTGTATCTGTTCTTCCGGTGGTGGTCTGTGTAATCACAGCCTTCAAGACACCTGAAGAGTATGCATCTACAAATGTAATGACCATGCCTCAGAGCTGGGCGTATCTGGATAACTTTATTCAGGCATGGAAACAGGCCAACATGGGCCTTGCTTTCCGAAATTCCATCACGATCCTGATCTTTGTACTGATCGGATCAGTATTCACCGGTTCTATGGTGGCCTATGTACTCAGCAGATTTAAATTCTTCGGAAACGGAATTATCAGAAGCTTATTCCTGTTTGCTTCCCTGCTTCCAGGAATTGCCATGCAGGTATCTGTTTACCAGATCATGTATACACTGGGCTGGATCAACTTCCTGCCAGGTTACATCATTATGATGTGTGGAACGGATGTTATTTCCATCTACATTTTCATTCAGTTCTTTGAGAATATCTCTACTTCACTGGATGAGTCAGCCATCATGGATGGATGTACCTACTTTGGTGTGTTCTTCCGTATTCTGTTCCCACTGCTGAAACCGGCTATCGTAACAGTTATGATCCTGAAGGGCGTAGGCGTTTACAACGAGTACTACAATGCGAACCTGTATCTTCAGGATAAAAACAGATTTGTAACAGTTGCTACTTCTCTGTTCAAGTTTACCGGTCCACTGGGAAACCAGTATAACTTTATCTGCGCCGGCGTTATCATCACCATGATTCCGGCACTGATCGTGTTCGTTCTCTGCCAGAAACAGATTTACAGTGGTCTGACCCAGGGCGCTGTAAAAGGCTGATCGAAACTAGTATTTCTTAGGAGGATTTATTATGAGTGAATTAAAAATTATTGCACCAGCGGTACCAAATGTACCATGGCAGGACAAACCTGCAGATTTCAAATCAGATATTCCTGTATGGAGATATAGTGAGAATCCTATCATCGGACGTAATCCGGCTCCTGGCGTAGCCCGCATCTTCAACAGTGCCGTTATGCCATATGAAGGAGAGTTCATCGGTGTATTCCGTGGTGAGCAGACCAATGGTATTCCTTTCATCTATCTTGGAAGAAGCAAGGATGCCATCCACTGGGATTTTGATTCAGAAAAAATTCCTTTCAAAGATGAGAATGGTAATGATTTCATGCCACCATATGCATACGATCCACGTCTTGTAAAGGTGGAGGATACTTATTACATCATCTGGTGCCAGGATTTCTACGGAGCATCCATCGGTGTTGCAAAGACACAGGATTTCAAAACATTTACACGAATTGAGAATCCATTCCTGCCATTTAACCGTAATGCAGTTCTGTTCCCAAGAAAAGTAAATGACAAATTCCTTATGTTATCCCGCCCAAGTGACAGCGGACATACACCATTCGGTGATATCTTCCTGTCCGAGAGCCCGGATATGGAGTACTGGGGAAAACACCGCCATGTAATGGGTAAATCCAGCCAGTGGTGGCAGAACGTGAAGATCGGTGGAGGCGCAGCTCCAATTGAGACAACAGAGGGATGGCTGCTGTTCTACCATGGTGTAACAGGCACCTGCAACGGTTATGTATACAGCATCGGCGGAGCGATCCTGGATATCGACAATCCATCTGTAGTGAAATATCGCTGCGATACATTCCTTCTCACTCCAGAGGAGTGGTATGAGGAAAGAGGTTTCGTTCCAAACGTAACCTTCCCATGTGCTACCATCCATGATTCTGAGACTGGAAAGATTGCTATTTACTACGGCTGCGCAGACACCTATGTGGGACTTGCCTTCACACAGCTGGATGAGATCGTTTCCTATATTAAGGAGCACAGTGTTGTAACAGAGGCAGATACAGAGATCGGTATCAGATAATACGCTACGGAGAACAATCATGCTGAAAACAGAAGTAAGGGAGCATTTGACAAAAGAGATTATTCCGTTCTGGAAGGGCATGAGGGATGACGAGAACGGAGGATTCTACGGATATCTGGATTACGATCTGAATCTGGATAAAAAGGCTGTGAAGGGCTGTATCCTGAACAGCCGGATCCTCTGGTTTTTCTCAAATGCCTATATGCTGCTTGGAGACAGAGACCTTTTGGAGTATGCAGATCATGGGTTTGCATTTCTGAAGGAGCATTGTCTGGATAAAGAGTATGGCGGTGTGTACTGGTCTGTACAGTATGACGGCAAACCGGAGGACGATACAAAGCATACCTATAATCAGGCATTTGCCATCTATGCACTTTCTTCCTATTATGATGCCTCCAGGAATAAAGAGGCGCTGGAGCTGGCCTATACTCTGTATGATCTGATCGAGTCCAGATGCACAGATGAATATGGTTATCTGGAAGCCTTCAACAGAGTGTTCCAGCCTGAGGATAATGACAAGCTTTCTGAGAACGGTGTAATGGCAGAGAAAACCATGAACACCCTGCTCCACGTATTTGAAGCCTATACAGAGCTGTATCGTGTGACAAAGGATGAGAAGGTGGCTGACCGGATCCGGTATATGCTGGATCTCATTGCTGATAAGGTGTACAATCCGGAGCTTGGAAGACAGGAGGTCTTCTTCGACAGAACCTGGAATACCCTGATCGATCTCTATTCCTACGGACACGATATCGAAACAGCCTGGCTGGTGGATCGTGGTCTGGAGGTTCTGGAGGATCAGGCCTATACAGATAAGATCTCACCGATCACAAGAGAAATTACAGAAAATATCTACAACAGAGCATACATTGACCACTCCCTGGTAAATGAGGCAGAAAACGGTGTAGTGGATACCACCAGAGTATGGTGGGTACAGGCAGAGGCTGTGGTTGGCTTCCTAAACGGATATCAGAAGAATCCGCAGGAGGAGAAATATCTGGCGGCTGCAGAGGATATCTGGGACTTTATTAAAACCTATATGGTGGATAAGCGAAAGGGATCTGAGTGGTACTGGCAGCTGGATAAGGATAGAAATCCCGCAGAGAAAGCCATTGTTGAGATGTGGAAATGCCCATATCACAACGGAAGAATGTGCTTTGAAGTAATGAGGAGAATTGAGGATGCTTCATAAACAGTATTATGTAGAACAGGCAAAAGTAGAGAAACTGATCAACGGAAAAAACCGTAAAAGTGACTTCTACAATGGTATTTATGACAGATATGAATATCCGGTGCTTACAAGAGAATTTGCTCCGGTACACTGGAGATACGATCTGAATGAGGAGACAAACCCATATTTCATGGAGCGTCTCGGCATTAACGCAGTAATGAATTCCGGTGCTATTGAATTAGACGGAAAATTCTATCTTGTTGTCCGTGTGGAGGGCAACGACAGAAAATCCTTCTTTGCAGTGGCAGAGAGCGACACCGGTATTGACGGATTCCATTTCTGGGATTATCCGGTGGTACTTCCTGATACCTGTGCAGAGGAGACCAACGTATATGATATGCGTCTCACAAAGCATGAGGATGGATGGATCTACGGTGTATTCTGCTCCGAGAGCAAGGATAAGGACAACGCTGATATTTCTGCAGCAGTGGCAGAGGCAGGCATCGTCAGAACAAAGGATCTGAAAACCTGGGAGCGTCTGGACAATCTGAAGACACTGCAGTCTCCACAGCAGAGAAATGTGGCTCTTCATCCGGAGTTCGTGGATGGAAAGTATGCATTCTATACAAGACCAATGGACGGCTTTATTGAGACCGGAAGTGGCGGAGGAATCGGCTTTGGACTTTGTGAGGATATTGAGCATGCGGTGATCGATGAGGAAAAGATCATCAGCAGAAGAACCTATCACACACTGACAGAGGCGAAAAATGGTGCCGGCGCACCTCCGATCAGAGGTAAAAAATGCTGGATCAATATTGCCCATGGTGTAAGAAATACAGCAGCGGGTCTCCGCTATGTATTATATGTATTTGGAACAGATCTGAATGATCCTTCCAAAGTGGTGGCAGAGCCATCCGGTGTATTTCTGGTGCCACTGGCAGGTGAGCGCGTGGGAGATGTTTCCAACGTAGTATTCACCAACGGTGCCATCGCAAAGGAGAATGGAGATGTGTACATCTACTATGCATCCTGCGACACAAGAATGCACGTTGCTACCACAACAATTGATAAGCTGGAGGACTATCTGTTCAACACACCGGAGGATCCTCACAGATCTCCTGACTGTGTAAAACAGAGATGTGAGCTTATCAGCAAAAATCTGGAACTGTTGAACAAACAGTAACATAACTAATTATCTTTTCTTCTTCCCGAATTTTCCGGGCTGAGTAGCTACGGCCCGGGAAATAATTCCTATTCATATCCGGACGGAACAGCTGTCTGGATATGAAATCCGACTTTCCCCTGGTCAGATGCAATGTCCAGGGGGTAAATCCCTATTAATATTAGGGCAGTGGTGCTGCCCGGAGAACTCCCTACACATACTCCGGGCGGCAAAAAAACTGTCATTGGAAAAATCAGAGGAGTGATTGAGATGTTCTGGAATATCTGGACTAAGGATATACGTGAAAAAACAAAAGGAATGGACAAAAAAAGTAAGGTTTCCTATGTCTTTCTATATTACTGGCCCCATATGCTGATCACAGGTTCAATCATTGCTCTGATTTTTATATTTGGCAGACATTATCTATTTGGCAATAAGAAGCCGGAGTTCACCTGTATTCTGGTGAACCAGCGATGTGATCCACAGAGAGATCTGGAGATGGCAGAAAGCTATGCACAGTTGGCAGATCTGGATTCCGATCGGGTAATCATTGATTCAGACTACAACTTCTCCTATGAGGGACTGTCCCTTAAGGATGTGAATGAAAGCTCCTGCGAGAAATTCTTCTTCCTGTGGAGAAACGGTGAGATCGATGCAGTGGTTCTCTCGGAGACCATGTATCAGTACTGCTGTGAGCTGGGGGGCGAATTCTACTGCATTGAGGATACCCTGGGATTTCCTTCCTATACAGATGGGGCAGCTTGGGAGAACCCGACAGATGAGGAGGACTATATAGCTGGGGAGAACCCGGCAGATGAGGAGACCCATGCAGATGGTGTCGATCCAACAGCTGGAGAGGAATGCACTGCGGTGGTGTTGGGATATGACAGCTTCACAGAGGAGATTACAGGAAACAGTGAGGAACCCCTGCTGCTGGCATTTCCGAAGACAGGAAAGCACAGTGGGCAGATTCCTGTGTTTCTGGAATATATGAAGGAAAACTGGAGTGAAATGCAGAGATAAATCAGACTGAGACAGCAAAATACTGAACCAGCACAGGGAGACCACCAATGCTGAACCAGTGGACTGAGACAGCTGAGCAAAAATCAATGAATGACGGAGGCAATAAATATGGCGAAAAATACGGCGAAATTATCAACAGACAATCGATTTTTCAGATTTATGGATGAGGTGGGTGACTGGATCATCCTGAATATGCTTTTTATCCTTACGTCCCTTCCGCTGATCACAGTGGGTATGTCACTGACAGCCCTGTATAAAGTAGCCCTTAGAAAATGCAGAGGAGAAGCTACCTATATTGCCCGGGAATACTTCCAGGCCTGCAAAGAAGAGTGGAAAAAAGGCACACTGCTGTGGCTCCTGTTCTTCTTTACCGGAGCACTGCTGGTGTTCGATATTCTCTATACCGGAGAATGGGGAGTGGTCTTTTCCCTTTTAATGGGTTGCCTGATGGTGATCTGGATCTTCCTGTTCAGCTATGCCTTTCCTCTTCAGGCAAGGTTTGAGAACAGCTTTAGAAACACTTTGAAAAATTCTTTGCTTTTATCAATAAAGTACTTTCCTTATACTCTGGTGATCGTGGCGCTGAACATGATTCCTGTAATCTGCTTCGCAGCAGGAACATTTGTGACCATGATGGCAGTGCCGATCTATTGTTTTATCGGCATTGGTCTCACCGTCAGAGTAAACTGTTTCTTTTTTGGTAGAGTTTTCAAAGAATTAATGTGAGAAATGAGGAGGAGACACAGTTATGAAGATCAGAGCAGATCATGAAAAGCTTCAATATAGCGGAAGGATAGACTGGAGCGATCCCCAGATACCGGTGTTTGTGTACCCCTGTACTTCTCTGGGTATGCGTTTTACAGGAGAGCAGTTAAAGGTACGTGTAAGGAACAGGAATGAATACTGGGATAATTATCTCGGATGTATCATCGATGGAAAACAGGTGACTCTTCCTGTTAACAAGGAGGGGGAAACACTGCTGGAGATTCCTGTGGAAGAGACTGCTGACGGTGTCCATGACATGCTGCTGTTTAAGCGCCAGGATTCCTGTCATGAGATAGCCATTCTGGAACTGGAGATTGGGGATGAGGACAGTGTTCTGGATATGCCTCCAAAATCCGGCAGAAAAATCGAGGTATATGGTGATTCTGTATCCGCCGGTGAAGTGTCAGAGGCGGTGGACTATGTGGGCAAGGTGGATCCGGAGCATAACGGACAGTATTCCAACAGCTGGTATTCCTACGCCTGGATCACTGCAAGAAAACTGAATGCCCAGATCCATGATATTGCCCAGGGTGGAATTGCTCTTATGGACAATACAGGCTGGTTTCATGAGCCGGAGGCAGTGGGCATGGAAACAGCATGGAACAAGATCCATTACAACACAGTGCTTGCAGAGCCTATGGCCTGGGATTTTTCCCTGTATACCCCTCAGGTGGTGATCGTGGCCATCGGACAGAATGACAGCCATCCAACGGATTACATGAAGGATGATTATGACGGAGAACAGGCAGAGACCTGGAGAGCCCATTATAAAGAATTTCTGGGCAACCTTCGCAGCACCTATCCGGAGGCCCATATTATCTGCATTACCACTCTGCTGGGCCATGACAAAGCCTGGGATGATTCCATTGGAGCAGTGGTGGAGGAGATGAAGGATGACAGAATCAGCCAGTATCTCTTCAAACGGAACGGCAAAGGAACACCGGGACATCTCAGAATTCCGGAAGCGGAGGAGATGGCGGAAGAGCTGGCTTCCTATATTAATACATTACATGTGGAAGGATGGGAATAAAGGATGAAATCAGATAACATGACAAGACTGAAACGCTGTATGCAGCGGGCCAAAGCAGGGGAAACACTGACAATAGGATTTCTTGGTGGATCCATCACCCAGGACAGTCTGGCCACAAAGCATGAAAACTGCTATGCCTATCGTGTGTTTTCCTGGTGGAAGAATACATTTCCTGATGCAGAGTTTCATTATGTAAATGGTGGAATCGGAGGAACCTCTTCCCACTACGGAGTATCCCGCGCCGTAACAGATCTGCTGATGTATCAGCCGGATTTCGTTATGATCGATTTCAGTGCCAATGACGATGCAAATGAGTTTTTCCAGGAAACCTACGAGGGTGTGATCAGAAAGGTGCTGACCTGGAAGTCTCTGCCGGCAGTGGTACTGCTCAATAATGTCTATTACGATACCGGTGTTACTGCCCAGGATTACCATAATGCGGTGGGTGACTGGTATGGAATTCCCCATGTAAGCATGCGTGATACTCTGTTACAGAAGATCAGACAGGGTCAGTACAGAAGAATTGATCTGACACCAGACGGACTGCATCCCAATGATAAGGGACATGAGCTGGTGGCTGCAGAGATTATCGCTTATCTTGACAGTGTATATCAGGATATGGATACAGAGGAGCCAATTAAGGAGTTTCCGGAACCAATGACAGCCAATGCTTACCAGCAGGCAAAGCGACTGACCATTCGTGAGATCTCACCGGATCTTATGGGATTTCAGGCAGATACAGAAGAGAAGACCGGTCATCTGGATCATTTTAAAAACGGCTGGATCGGTACCAAAGCCGGAGATAAGATCCGATTTACTGTGGATGCTTCCTGCATTGCGGTGCAGTACAGAAAAACCATTAAAAAACCCGCTCTTGCCGCAAAGCTGGTACTGGATGGGGATGTGGAGAACAGCGTACTGCTGGATGGCAACTTTGATGAGGACTGGGGTGACTGCCTGTATCTGGAGCCGGTGCTGCATCATGGAACAAAGGGAGAGCATACCATTGAAATCGAAATTATCGATGGTTCTGACAACGGAGAGGAAAAACAGCTGACACCATTCTATCTGATGTCGCTGATCATTGCATAAAAATCGGAGGAAAAAGTTATGAACGCAAAAGAAACCTACAGATTCTGGCTGGAGGATGCCTATTTTAATGAGGAAACAAAGCAGGAGCTTTCAGCAATTGCTGAGGATGAGAAAGAGATCGAGGAGCGTTTCTACCGTGATCTTGAGTTTGGAACAGGCGGACTTCGCGGAATCATCGGTGCCGGAACCAACCGTATGAATATCTACACCGTGCGAAAGGCTACCCAGGGACTGGCAAACTACATCAAAAAGCAGGGCACCCAGGAGAAGGGTGTGGCCATTGCCTACGATTCAAGAAACATGTCCCCGGAATTTGCTCAGGAAGCAGCATTATGTCTGGCAGCAAACGGAGTAAAGGCTTTTATCTTCCCTTCCCTTCGTCCTACACCAATGCTTTCCTTCGCACTGCGTGAGCTAGGATGCACAGCAGGAATCGTGGTAACAGCAAGTCACAACCCTCCGGAGTACAACGGATACAAGGTATACTGGGAGGACGGTGCCCAGATCACAGCTCCAAGGGATGGAGAGATCATTGCTGAGGTAAATGCCATTACCAATTTCGCAATGGTGAAAACTACTACTCAGGAGGAGGCTGAGAAGGCCGGTCTGTATGAGATTATCGGTGAGGAGATCGATGACAGATATATTGCGGCTCTGAAAGAACTGGCCCTTCATCCTGAGATCATTCAGCAGGAGGCTGCTAACCTGAAGATCGTCTACACTCCGATCCATGGAACAGGAAATATCCCTGTAAGAAGAATTCTGAAAGAACTGGGCTTTACACAGGTGTATGTGGTGAAGGAGCAGGAGTTTCCTGATGGCAACTTCCCGACAGTTTCCTATCCGAATCCGGAGGACAAGAATGCTTTTGCACTGGCACTGGAGCTGGCAAAGGAGGTGGATGCAGATATCGTTCTTGCAACAGATCCTGATGCAGACCGTCTTGGTGTATATGCAAAGGATACCGCCACAGGAGAGTATAAGAGCTTCACAGGAAATATGTCAGGAATGCTGATTCTTGAATATATCCTTTCCCAGAAAAAAGCCATGGGAATCCTTCCTGATAACGGTGCAGTTGTAACCACCATCGTTTCCGGAAAGATGGCAAGAGAAATCACAAAACAGTACGGTGTGAAACTGCTGGAAACACTGACAGGCTTTAAATATATCGGTGAGCAGATCAAATTCTTTAAACAGGACAACAGCTATGAGTTCCAGTTTGGCTATGAGGAGAGCTATGGCTGTCTGGTGGGAACCCATGCAAGAGATAAGGACGCAGTTGTGGCTGTAATGGCCCTCTGCGAGGTGGCTGCATGGTGCAAACACCAGGGAATTACCCTCTGCGATCAGATGAATAAGCTCTTTGAGACCTATGGATATTACAAAGAGGATCTGGCCACCATCACCCTGAAAGGCCAGGATGGAGCAAAGAAGATTGCAGCTATGATGGAGAACATCCGTCAGGATGTGCCAAAGGAGATCGGTGGTCTCAAAGTTGCACAGTTCAGAGATTACAGAGAGGACGTTCTGAAGGATTATGTTGCAGGAACAGAATCCACCACAGGTCTTCCAAAATCCAACGTTCTGTATTTCGAGATGGAGGATGGAACCTGGTGCTGCATCCGCCCATCAGGAACAGAGCCTAAGATCAAATACTACATTGGTGTAACAGGTGCTTCAGAGGCAGAAGCAGCAGAAAAATTACAGAGCTTTAATACAGCAATGGCACAGCTGGTAAAATAAGCAAAATATGATGAAGCAATGGCCAAGTTGGCACAAGTTAACAGAGCATTCATGAAGCAATGGCTAAGTTGGCACAAGTTAACAGAGCATTCATGAAGCAATGGCCAAGTTAGCAAATTAAGCAGAATTTTCATGAAGTAATGGCTTAGTAAGTAAAAAAAACAGAGGTTATACAGTATGGCATTTCGCAAAGATTTTGTCTGGGGAGCAGCAACCAGCGCCTATCAGATTGAGGGCGGGGTAACCGGCGAAGGAAAGGGATTGCATATCTGGGATGTATGTACAAAAGAGCCCGGCTATGTGTATGAAGGACAGACAGGAGATGTGGCCTGTGATCATTATCACAGATATCCTGAGGATGTGAGAATCATGAAGGAGATGGGGTTAAAGGCATATCGCTTTTCCATCGACTGGTCCAGAGTGCTGCCAGATGGCTTCGGAAGAGTGAATGAGAAGGGAATTGAGTTTTACAGCAACCTTATCGATGAGCTGCTGGAGAATGGCATTGAGCCCTACATTACCCTTTTTCACTGGGAACTGCCCTATGAGATCTATAAACGGGGCGGCTGGCTGAATCCACAGATCGTAGAATGGTTTGGTGAGTACGCAAAGCTGGTGGCAGAGCGCTTCAGCGACAGGGTAACCCATTTCTTCACCCTGAATGAACCCCAGTGCTTCGTGGGACTGGCCTATCTCAGAGGAGAACATGCTCCCTGCCTGAAGCTGCCCCTCCGTGATACCTTCGAGATGGCCCACAATGCTCTGAAGGCCCATGGAAGAGCCGTGCAGATGCTGCGCCAGTATGGAAAACAGAAGCTGACCATCGGTTATGCCCCCACCTGCGGTATGTGTTATCCGGCAACAGATAAGCCGGAGGATATTGAAGCAGCCAGAAAAATGCTGTTTTCCATGAATCAGGATGACAGAAACTGGACCTGGAACGTTTCCTGGTGGTCCGATCCTGTACTTCTGGGACAGTATCCAGAGGAGGGCCTTGAGAAATATGGTCCATATCTTCCAAAAATTACAGAGGAGGATATGAAGCTGATCTCAGAGCCCATCGATGTGTACGGCCAGAATATCTACAATGGAAGATGCATTCGTATGGGTGAGGACGGGCAGCCGGAGGATGTAAAACGGTATGACGGTTTCCCGAAAACAGCAATTCAGTGGCCGGTGACTCCGGAAGTGCTTTACTGGGGACCAAAATTCCTGTATGAGCGGTATCAGAAGCCGATTTATATCACGGAAAATGGCATTTCCTGTCACGATGTGGTCTCACTGGACGGCAAAGTGCACGATCCAAACAGAATCGATTTCCTGGCGCGGTACCTGCGGGAACTGAAAAAGGCCTCAGAGGAGGTGGATCTGAGAGGATACTTCCAGTGGTCTCTGATGGACAACTTTGAGTGGGCAATGGGCTATTCTGAACGATTTGGTCTGGTGTATGTGGATTACCAGACCCAGGAAAGAATTCTGAAGGATTCTGCATACTGGTATCGTGATGTGATACAGAGCAATGGAGAAGGATTATGAGTATATTGAAATTAAAACCCAGCTGTAAGGATTACATCTGGGGCGGAAACAGACTCCGGGAGGAGTATGGAATTGAATCAGAAGGGGATGTGCTGGCGGAGGCATGGGAGCTTTCCTGTCACCCGGACGGTCCTTCTATGATCACCAATGGAAAATATGAGGGAAAAACACTACAGCAGTACATTGATGCTGAGGGAAAAGAGGTTCTGGGAACCAACTGCAGAAGATTTCGTGATTTCCCGATTTTAACAAAATTCATCGATGCAAAGGACAACCTGTCCATTCAGGTACATCCTGATAACAGATACGCTCTGAAAAATGAGGGACAGTACGGCAAAACAGAAATGTGGTATATTATGGATGCCGGTGAGGATGCATTTCTGTACTATGGTTTCAAAAAAGAGATCACAAAAGAAGAGTTTTCCAGAAGAATTCAGGAGGATACCCTTCTTGAGGTTCTGAATGCGGTACCTGTGCAGAAGGGCGATGTGCTGTTTATTGAGGCCGGCACCATCCATGCCATCGGAAAAAATATCCTGATCGCGGAGATTCAGCAGAACTCCAATGTTACCTATCGAGTATATGATTACGGACGAGTAGGTAAGGATGGCAAGAAACGTGACCTTCATATTGAGAAAGCCCTGGCGGTGACAAATCGTGTTCCAATTATCAAAGATAAGAGCAGCTATCCCCACGTGGCAGACTGCGATTACTTTACTGTAGATAAGCTGAATCTGGACGGAAAAGTCATGAAAAAGATGCAGGGAAGCGTTTCTGAGGAATCATTTGCCAGCATTCTGATCCTGGATGGAGAGGGAGTGATCTCCGATAAGGATGAAGTGGTGACTTTCAAGAGAGGCGACAGCATCTTTATTACTGCTGGCAGTGGGGAGTATACCATTGAGGGCTCCTGTGATGCACTGATCACCACAATCCGTGAGAAGGCAGCTCCTGTCCGTGTGGGAATCTCCGTAAGCGGTCATGATACAAAAATTGGTCTTGTGGATATTCATCAGAAAATTATTGATGTTGATATACTCCAAACTAATACTTCCATCACACCGGAAGAGTTTATCTCTGAAATTGGTAACAGCGCATTAGAACTCCTTGAGAAAAATGGTATCCCTATGGACCAGTGTGTAGGCGTTGGAATTGGAATCCCTGGAACCATTGACAGAAAAAAAGGGATTGTCCGTTATTCCAACAATATCAAGTGGGAAAATGTGCCAGTTGCCCAGCTGATGGGACAGATTCTTCCGGTGCCAATCAGAATTGCCAACGATGCTGACTGTGCTGCCCTTGGAGAAACAGTGGCAGGGGCAGGAAGAGGATATCAGGACGTTATTATGCTGACACTGGGAACCGGTGTTGGTGGCGGCGTTGTAATCGATGGTGATATCTATGAAGGCCGTGGAGTCAGCGGAAGCGAGCTGGGCCACATGGTCATCATCGAGAATGGTGAGCAGTGTACCTGTGGCAGAAGGGGCTGTCTGGAGGCCTATGCATCGAAGGGTGCTCTTGTTCGTGATGCGAAAAAAGCCACAGGGGTGGATTATACAGCAGAAGAGATTATTGAAAAAGCAGCGAATGGCGATGCTGATCTGCAGGAAATCGTCAATACATATATTCGAAGACTGGGTACGGGTATTGTAAATATCGTTAATATTCTCCGTCCTCAGATGGTGCTTCTGGGAGGCAGCTTATCTGCACAGGGAGAAGAGTTTATCAAACCTCTCTCCGAGATGCTGAAAAACTGCTTTGGAGGAGAAAAGGGAGAAATCCCTGATATTGCATTGGCTGCATTGAGAGATACCGCGGGAATGATCGGTGCGGCAACACTTTTTTAAGCTCTCTCTAATAATAAGCGCAGGGGAATTGTCGAAAGACAGTTCCTTTTGTGCATCATAAAAACTGATAGAAAACCTGAGCTGGTTTTGGGCGGAATGCCTGAGATGAATCGAAAGAAGTGGTGTGTTTGATATGGGATGTAATATAATATGATATATGGCAAAACATGACTGGGAGGAATTTATGAGTGTGAATCCTTTTGAGACAATTAAATCAGAAAAAAGAAATGAAGGTCGCTTTACCATCGTATCCGATCAGGTGAGGGTAAACGGAAAAATCTGCCCCTACGATTATCTGGAGATGAAGGAGGGAGTATGTATTCTCCCCTTCCATCAGGGAAAAGTGATTATCCTGAAAGAGTACAGATACCCCATCCGATCCTGGCAGAGAGAACTGCCCGGCGGCCTCATTGATCCTGGAGAGGAGCCGGCTGAGGCGGCCAGAAGAGAACTTCTGGAAGAGACTGGGTATCATGCGAAAACTCTTATCCCGCTGGGAGCATTCTACCCCTCCTTTGGATCCACCAACGAGAAAATCTATCTCTTTGAGGCAGTATGTGAGGAGCAGACAGAAACTGATCTGGATGAAGCAGAGGTGCTGGGATTAGAGGAAATCTCTGTTCCGGAACTGGAAAGAATGATCGCAAGTGGTGAGTTTATGCATGGAGCAGGACTTGCCGCCTGGGCAAAGCATTGCTGCAGGAAGGAGGAAATAGTGAAATAAGACCTGGAATCAGATCAGGATTAAGATTGGGATGAGTATCAAGATCAGAATCGAGATCTTAATCAGAACCAGAATCGAGATCTTAATAAAGATCTTAATCAAAATCAGAATCAAAGTCAGGTTGAGGAACAAGATTGAAGCAAGATTGAAATAATAAAGAAGAATCAAATAAACAGACCCTGATAAAACGAGAGGTATCTTTTGTGTATACAAGGATGCTTCTCGTTTTTGTGTAAAAAAAGAAGAGAATCCTATGTCGCGTATGGAAACCCGGCGAGATAAGGCAACGAAAAAGGAAGAAAGAAGAAAAATCGTTGACCTGTATATGGAACCCTGGTAGGTTAAGGCAACGAAAAAGGAAGAAAGAAGAAAAATCGTTGCCCAGTCCATGAAACCTGGCGAGGTATGGCAACGAAAAAGGAAGAAAGAAGAGAAATCGTTGCCCAGCCCATGGAAACCCGGCAGGATATGGCAACGAAAAAGGAAGAAACAAGAGAAATCGTTGTCCAGTCCATGGAAATCCAGCAGGACATGACATCGGAAACTAATAATTTTCGATATTTTGCTGCCATACTCGATAAATCCTTTATTTACTAAAGAATACAAATATGTTCTACACCTCTATGTGGATTGTACAGAAATAGATGCAAAAATCCCGGCTGATTCCTGTTGCAAGTGCTTTGAATTGCGTGCTATAATCACAACCGTGGCTCGAGGTGTCTTGTCACGTGCATGGCACATGCAACACATGTGATAGTCATATGTAAGGTGTGTAAAAAAACAATCTGTCATATAAGAATGCATAATTCAGATGAATCTCTTACGGATGTAATCCATGGTATCAGACAAATCTGTTACACATGAATCCATGTATCAGGTCATTATCTCACATGTGCATTAGATGGATTCCCACAGGTAACTCGAAGAAAATTTATAAGAAAATAATAAAGAAAAGAAGGATATCAAGATGAAAAAGCGTGTGAAATACAGCGTCATGACGGAAGCGGAAACCAGTCTCTTTGCAGATCGTATGGAACAGCTTCTTTCAGAGCGTGGTGTTTGGATGGACCATGAGAAGATGAAGGAGGAGCTGGCAGCTGCTGGCTGTATCGTGGAGGGCGATCGTGTCCTGTTTCCAAGAGAGGTAATTAAAAAGGCGGTAGCATCCGTTCCTGCAGAGTTTACCCTGTATGCGCCGGATGAAGCCAATAACATGGTATTTCCTCATCCGGAGGGCAGCTTTTATACAAGAACCTGCACCGGTGCTCCATTCTATCAGCCTGCGGAAGGAGAGAAAAGGCTGGCAACGCTGGATGACTGCAGCGAGTATTTTGCCCTGGCTAATCAGCTGTCCAATATCAGCTATGTGGCATTGCCATCTGCCTGTGATCCCTCAGTTCCGGAGAATTCCATCGATGTGCACACCCTTGAGAGGGCGCTGACCACATCGAAAAAGCATATCTGGATCCAGCCCTATGAGGCAGACAACGTGAAATATCTCATCGAGATGTGTCAGGCAGCAGCTGGCGGGGCAGAGGCCCTTCGTGAGAAGCCAATGGTAAGCTTCATTTCCTGCAGTGTGCCGGTTCTCCAGTACAAATACATGGATGCGGAGATCATCTACCAGTGTGCTAAAGCAGGAATTCCTGTACAGCCCTGTTCCCTGCCAACCGCAGGAGCCAATGCCCCGGGAAGCGCCCAGGGAGTGGCACTGGTGGCCTGTGCAGAGGTGCTTGCCCAGATCGTTATGCTGGAGCTGTTATGCCCCGGTCTGCCGGTGATCGCCGCCACATTGCTGTTTTCTCTTGATATGGTTACAACCCAGACCCTGCAGTCCAATACAGAGATCACCTACGGACGACTGATCTGTATGCAGGTGTTTGAGCAGTATTACAATATCCGCTGTCATTCCTACGGAACCGGTTCAGACAGCAACAAGTTTGACGGTCAGAACATGATTGAGAGAACCTCTCTGATCCAGGCCATGGCCCTGTCAGATGCCAGTGTGCTGGGTGGTGCCGGACAGTTTGATACCGCAAAAACCATCAGTCCACTGCAGCTGATCATCGATAATGAGATTTTTGAGACTGCAAAACGACTTCGCCGCGGTCTCATCGTTGATGATGATACCATGAATTTCCAGGAACTCCTCTCCGGAAATGATGCCGGCGGCTATCTGAGAAGCAAACACACCAGAAAATTCTGTCGTACCATGCATCGCAACCCTCTGTTTGTGGCTGGTGACGGGGATGGTCCGGAAGAGGCAGGAATGGATCTGATGGATCGCACCCTGCTTAAATTCAGAGAGTATAAGGAGAAAGAAATTCTCTGCAATATTTCCCCGGAGAAGGCAGCGCAGCTTCATGAGATTGTACAGCGTGCAACGAAAGCGCTGGCAGGACAGACAGAACAGTCAGACTCCTGAACAGATGTATAGATGTATTAGACAGGAACGCCCAACGAAAGCGCTGGCAGGACAGACAGAACAGTCAGACTCCTGAACAGATGTATAGATGTGTTGGACAGGAACCTCAGCGAATGTGCTGGAAAGGATAGTATGAAGATAACAAAAACTGAAAAAAACTGGCTGATTATTGTTACGCTGCTTTTTGTAGCCTACAACCTGCCCTTTGTACCAGGCTATGACAATGCAGTGGGTACACTGGTGCACGGAGCCATTACACTGGTTTCCCTGTGGGTTGCGGTGTATGTGGGTCTTCTGCTCGTATCCGGGAAGAAAATTTCCGGTATTGAAAGAAGTAACAGCTCAGACAATAAAACCGAAGAAAGATACTCTGCAGGAACCAAGGGATGTAATCCTGTACGAACTGAAGGAAGCAACCATTCACGAAAAGAAGGATACAATCCTACAAAAACAGGAGAGGAGCAGCCATGTTAAGTAAAACTCAGATCTGGGCATTGTTTGTATTGTATCTGGCATTTCTGCTGGTCATCGCACTGGTGGAAAATCACCTGCACAAGCAGAAAAATGCCAGAGGCTTTGCCACAGCGGCGGGAAGTATCTCGTGGCCTGTTCTTGTGATGACCTATCTGGCTTCCCTGATGAGCACCTGGGTATTCTTTGCAGGGCCGGGTGCCTACTACCGGGGTGGACTGGGCTACTGGGCATCGGAGCTCAGCTATATCTGCCTGTTTCCGGTGATTATGCATTTTGTGATGAATAAGGTGTGGCTGGTGAACAGTGTCCGCCAGTATACCACTCCGGCAGATTTCTATTACGATCGATTCAAAAGCCCTGCGCTGAGAATCATTCTGTCCCTGATCTTTCTGTGCTCCTCCTTCCCCTACGTGGCAAGCGTACTCATCGCCATTGCCAGGGCAGCGGAGATTGCCACCGGAGGAGCTGTGGATTACCGGATGGTGGTACTGGTGGTGGGAATCGTCATCATTCTCTATGTTATGATCGGCGGTCTGAAATCCATTGCCCTTACAGATACCATTCAGGGAATCCTGTATATCAGCATCCTCTGGATTATTGTGGTAGCCTGTCTCATCATCGGATTTCAGGGGTCTCTTGGTAAGGCCCTTGGAAGTATCTGGGAAAATACCAGAAGCTGGTTTTCCTATCCGGGACCAAATGGGTGGGTCTCCTACGGTTTCCGTCTTGGATACCCCTTAAGCTGTGCCATCGGATGGACCGTGATGTTGCCCCATGTGTTTGTGCGCTCGGGTTACTCCGGCAAAAATATGGAGACCCAGAGAAAGCTGATGCTGCTGACCCCGGTTCTGCAGGCATTTGTCTGGACTGGATGCATGCTCATCGGAATGGTAGCCATCGCCATGCTGCCGGGACTGCCGGATGATGCGGCAGAGCTGATTATTCCCCATCTGATCCTGAACGTGATCCAGGCCATCCACCCCATTGTGGCCAAAATGCTGATGATCGGCTTTTTTGTGGGCGCTGTGGCGGTGGGTATCTCAACGGCGGATTCATTTCTGCTGGTGACCGGCTCCATTATCTCCGAGGATCTCCTTCGGAATACACTGAAGCTGAAACTCAACGAGGAGCAGCGGCTGATCTGTGTGCGACTGGTGATTGTAGTGGTGGGTGCCATCAGTATTGTGTTTGCCATCAAACCACCGGCTCTGATCTATACCCTGATCATGTTTGCCATTGCCATTGTTATGCCCCTGTTTCCTATCCTGGTTCTTGGAATCTACTGGAAACGGGCCACAAAACAGGCAGCAGTGGCTGCTGCCCTCACAGGAACAGCCCTTGTGCTTATGACCTATTTCCTGTGGAACAAGGGGGATACCTGGTACGGGGCATTTGGCATGCTGGGGTCTCTGATGGTGATGGTGCTGGTTAGTCTTTGCACCAGACAGGATCCGGAGGATTCCAGAGAATTCTACCAGGCGCTGCAGTGGGAAGATGATAAGAATAACGATCATGCTCAGGAAACAGAGAATTCCAGAGAAACAGAGTATTCCCAGAGTGCAGGTGGTAAAGTATGATTACCATACAATTTCAGCCGGTGGGCTGCAGAATCTCCGTGGCTGAGGGCACCACATTAATGGAGGCTGCCCTTAGTGCAGGAATACCTCTCAATGCCGCCTGCGGAGGAGGAGGCACCTGCGGAAAATGCCGCGTTCAGGTGAAACAAGAAGCATTTTCTGGTATGAGTTCTGAAAAACTTGAATCGGAATTACAGGATACGAGTTCTGTAATTCCTGTATCAGAAGAGGAGCGCCGTCTTCTGACAATACAGGAACTGGGGTCAGGAATCCGCCTGGCCTGTATGACACGAGCTTTTAAGGATCTCACAGTGATCCTTCCTGAAACAGCTGGATCGGATTCTCAGATAATCCTGACTCAGGGCAGTATTCCAAAGGGCAGGAATAAGGATCGCCCTGATGTGACTGCTACAGAAAATAAAGCAAATTCAAACATAGAATTTCATGAATCTGAGAATGCAATGTCTGCTGTTACAATGTCTGATACTGCAATGTACGGTGCAGCAATAGATATAGGCACCACAACGCTGGCGGCTTATCTCTATGAGCTTTCCACGGGCGTTCGTGTTGCGGAAAGTTCCATGATGAATCCCCAGATTTCCTGGGGCGAGGATGTGATCAGCCGCATCACCTGCTGTCAGCAGAGAGAGGATGGTCTCAGTCTTCTCTCCAGCAAGCTTCGGGATGCTCTGCAGCAGCTGCTTTTGCAGATGAGTGAAAAATCAGGAATTTCTATGGAAATGATCCGTGACACAGTGTTTGTTGGAAATACTGTTATGATCCATATTCTTATGGGAATTTCTCCTGAGTGTCTTGGTCATGCGCCATTTCAGCCCATAGTGAAGGACAGCGTGGATATGGCTGCATCTGAACTGGGGCTGAGTGTCCATCCGGATGGTCGGGTGCGCATTCTGCCGGCAGCGGATGGATTCGTAGGGGCGGACCATATAGCGACTCTCCTGGCAGCGGATGGATTTCTTCAGGAGAAACTTGCGCAGGAAACGAATAATCTGAATCGGCCGGTGGATGCGTTCACAGAGCGAAATATAGAACAACAGGATACCCCACTGTCAGAAGGAATTCTTGATCAGAAAGAAACAACAGGAACCACCCTGGTGATTGACATCGGTACAAACAGTGAAATCTGTCTTGCCACAGAGGGGCAGCTGTATGTAACCAGCTGTGCCACCGGGCCGGCCCTGGAGGGAGCCCAGATCCGTTATGGAATGCGAGGGGCAGCAGGTGCCATCGACCATGTTCGGATTAATCCAAAGACACTGGAGCCCACAATCCATGTGATTGGGGAAGAGCAGAAATTCGCTGAAATCCAGGACTTTCCTTCAGACGATATAGAGCAGAAATACAATGAAACCCCTGATTATTTTGTACGCAGTACAGAGAATTCTCCTCTTGGCATCTGTGGCTCCGGCATTGTGGATGCAGTGGCGGAGATGGCGGTGACAGGAATTCTTACTCCGGAGGGAGCATTTGCTCCGGGGATTGAGTCGGACAGGATTCGGCTGAATGAACAGCAGGAGAAAGAGTATATTCTCTGGGAGGATCCGGAGGAGCAGAAGGCTGAAAAGAGCAGCGTCACTGCCCGGAGAGAGAGAAATCCTGAGGAGTCGTTCCCTGGAAAGACCACAGGAAGTAGCAAAAAATCACGCTCTGTCACCGTGTCCCAGCAGGATGTTCGCGCTGTCCAGCTGGCCAAGGCGGCCCTCTATGCAGGGATAAAGCTGCTTTTTCAGAAAAGCGGCGTAAAACAGGTGGACCGGATCCTTCTGGCAGGGGGCTTTGGCTGTTATCTGGATGTAAACCACGCTCTTATGCTGGGGCTGTTTCCAGATTGTGCACCTGAAAAGGTAATTCCCCTGGGAAATGCTGCCGGCATGGGAGCTATTCAGGCCCTTCTGAATCCGGATAGCTGGTCCAGAGCCCAGAATCTGGTCAGACAGATTCGGTTTGTGGACAGTACAGCGGCACCGGAATTTCCGATGTTGTACGCAGATGCCATGATGATCCCTCATAAAAGAGATGGATTTCCCGTAAGCAGGCCTGTGGTCTGGAACTGCCCCGGTAATGACACAAGGTTCCTTCCGGATTGGATTTTTGAAAACCCTTTATCCTGCCTTGAGGATTCCAAAGAGCAGATTCTGATGCTGAAGGAGTTGTTGAAAGAGGAACATAAGGAAGAGCAAAAGTCTTCCTTCTACACAAAGCAAAGCACAGAGAATAATACAGGGCATGAGCCATGTGTGAAAGTCGGTGGTGAAATGGTGACAAATCACCTGACACTCCCTCTTCTGCAGAATCTGGAAGCCTGTGCCTACGGTGCGCTGCCTGAGAAAAAGGCGGGCTACTGGGCCCCTGGGGCCTATCCCTTCCGATCCGTGGAAGAGGTATTGGACACTCCGCTGGATCTGTTAAATGACAGCAGGATACAGGCGGTTCTGGAGGTGATTTCTGCATTCCCTCAGGAGCAGCTGATTCTTGAGGTGGAAGCACCATTTACCATTCTGACCGCACTGGTGGATCCCAGGGCAGTATTTGCAGCACTTCGGAGAAGTCCGGAACAGGTACAGAAGCTGTTGAAGCGGCTGGCGGACCAGGAGGCCCTTTACATCGGAGAAGCCATAAAAAGAGGTTGTACAGTATTCTCTCTGGCTGATCCCCTGGGAACAGCGGAATTGAATGGAAAAAAACTATACAGAGAGATCATCGGTCCCTCCCAGGTGTATCTGCTGAAACGATGCCGCCGGTATCTGAAGCAGGGGCTGATCCATGTGTGCGGACGCATGTCAGCAGAGCTGGTGAGAGAGGGATTTGCAAGAGCTTTCCCGGTGCGTGTGGAGCGGAATAAGTACGTTGATGCGTTGTTTTCCCTGGCTCCACAGGAAAGAATCCGAACTGTGGGAATGGGCTGTATTCACAGCGGTGTGTTGCAGGAACCCATATTGCAGGGGCTGGAATTGTTGAAGAATTAAGCGGCGCATTCTCGTGATTTTAATCGTGAGTTAGCCGCTCTGT
>JAUNCZ010000098.1 GCA_030526405.1 Lachnospiraceae bacterium
GATGCAAGCATCCCCCTTACCCCCGCCTACGTCTCTACGCCTTAGAGGCGGGGGATTGCTTGAAGTGGTTCAATTTATCAGAACGAAAAAAAGAAGGAGGAACATTTCTATGTCACTGGCAGGAAGACTGTTTTGCAGAAATGCTGCTAAAAGCGATTATGAACGTGATAAAAACCTCAAGGCCCCCACAAATGTAACGGCTATTGTCAATGTGGACTATGTGGGAAATAAGGACCCCTATAACATGCTGGATGTGTATTATCCCAATGGCACATCTGAGAAGCTGCCTGTGATCGTCAGCATTCACGGTGGCGGATATGTTTATGGAACCAAAGAAATCTACAAATACTACTGCATGTTTCTTGCCCAGCAGGGATTTACGGTGGTGAACTTCAACTACCATCTTGCCCCTGACTGGAAGTTCCCTGCCCCTCTCCATGAGACAAATCTTGTGCTGGACTGGATGTGCGCCCATGCGGACAAATACTACATGGATATCGACAGGGTATTCCTGGTGGGTGATTCTGCCGGGGCCCAGATCTGTTCCCAGTATACTGCCATTGCCACAAATCCTGCCTATGCCAGGTATTTTAATTTCCAGGTTCCAACAGACATCCATATCCGGGCCATCGCATTAAACTGCGGACTGTACCGGACCTGTATTCAGGAAGCAAGAGAAAACAGGGACTGGCAGATGGTGGGGCTTCTGACGGATTATTACGGCAAAAATCCGGAAGCAAATTACAGAAACTATCAGGAGATGATCGATGTGCTGGGACATATCACAGAAAACTATCCCCCCACCTTCGTGATGACCTCCTACTACGATTTCCTCCGGCACAATGCCGCTCCCATGGCAGATTTTCTGAGTTCAAAGGGAATTGATACCACTCTGAAATGCTACGGAACAGAAGAAACCAGGTACATGGAGCATGTCTGCCATGTAAATATGAATCTGGAGGAGGCAAAAGAAATCAACAGAGATGAGTGCTGCTTCTTCCGGGAGTATATGTGAAGTTATGTGATGGCATAGAGTTTTGTGATGCCGTGAGGTATCGCAATAAAATGTGGGAGCTGTCGTCCTCAGACGACAGCTCCCATTGCTACTGGTTGATTGATGACATTTTCATCACTATTGGATAAATCTACAGATATCGATGTACTTTTTCCACTGTATCTTATAGCAATAGAGAAGAATCTCCTGTTCCCACTTTACATCTGGGAAATCTGAACCACCTGTAATTTCCATACATACAAGTAAATATCCCGTATAAGCTTTGTGATTTAGATTCTTGCCTATACTCCAGAATGCAGCACCCCTGGAATAATGATATGCAGATTCTGTTGGAAAATCAAATCCATACTTATCTCCGGAGCGCTCGATTCCCTTTACATACACAGGTCTGGAAAGCTCTATGTCAGTTGGAATCTTAAATATCCAGATTCCTGCCGCCTCGTCATCAAAGCCCGGTTCCAGATAATGATTCACATAATAGAGATGTCCATCCTCGTCAAATGCCGCCCCGCTTGGTGCTCTGAAGCTGATACTCTTGCCATTTTTATCCTGTAACCATATTTCACCTGCCAGGGTCAGAATCTGGTCAGAACTACCGATTCTGCTGAAATCAATGTCATATACATAGATCGGAGTTTTTCCAAAGAAATCCCCCACACCTGTATACAACTTTCCGTTTTTCGGATTAATTGCTACCCATTTCAGCCGATCTAATACAGTACCGTCCCGGTCTGCAGGAAATACAACTGCTTCCAGTTTCAGGGTTCTGGTATTAAAGATTGCAATATGGGAATTGCTTATATTACTTTCTGCTTTCATATCCTCATAGGTATTATATGCCGGAATAAACAGATATCCATTATAACAATCACAATCTCCCAGCTGGTAATCGTATTCCACCCATTTCCGCGCCTTTTCAGATGGATTAGTAAGGGATGAAGTCATTGGAATCTGCCAGAAGCCGCCCTTTTTATCAGGCACCCATGTACCTGGTTCTTCTTTTCCTCCGGGTATATGCTTCTCTGTATGATTCTGAAGCACATACCAGTAGTTCTTGTCGGTGGCGAATCCGTATCTCATATTGTACCAGAACGAGGACTCATTGTATGGCGGAACAGAAAGCGTATCAATTTTTACATATTCAGACAGTAAATAGTCTCTGACAGGAACAGGATTTGTATTGGATTCATAGTAATTATCATAGATAAACTCTATTACCTCTGACTTAAACTCCTTCACTTTACCTGTATTGAATTTTACATTTGCCAGAACGGAAATGGCATAATCAAACTCTTCAACAGGAAAAATATAGTTTTTGTTACGATAGACCGGATTGAAAGGAGGACGCACAGGGATCATTTCCGAAGTGCTTGCAATCACATATTCACCGGATCTATAGTACAAAAATCCCATTGGCAACCAGGAAATGCTCCTGATGGATGACTCAGGAAGATACTGTTCCTCAATATACTTCTTGAATCTGCTGTATTCATTGCAAACAGCATGCAGCTTATGATTAATTGAATAGATCAGGCAGTTTGAGCAGAACAAATATCTGTACAAACGTTTTTTGTCATTTCTAATCTCTGTTTTCTCAATCTGATCCCTGACGGGCAGACCAATTGGAAAACCTTTTCTCAGCAGACTGGCATATTTTTCCAGAAAATGATAATTCATCCATATACATTCCTGTGTAGAAAAGAGAATCACTCCCTTTGTATAGCACTGAAACTGGCATGGAAGTACAGCTTCTGCATGCTTGTACTCCCCAGGCATCTGATTTCGTTCTGCAATCTCTGCCCCTAAATCAATTCCACTGGATTTCAAATCATAATACTTTTTCTTTATGAGATCCATAATACCCCTCCTCCCATAATCGAACATCTGACAGAATTATCGATAAGCCTGAAATACAGCCCTATGCATCTGGACTATCGTATTATCTGAGCATTCTCTGTATACAGACGAGTGCTTTTAACCGTGATTCTGCAGCGGTAAGGAATACCGATATTACTCTCTTTCATATTGATGGTAAGGGTATTGGTGTTTGCTCCTGCAGCAGTGCTCCTGTACCAGGTTTTTCCACCATCTTTGGTGTACTCCCATCGATAGACTGCACCATATCGACATGATACATCCGTCCTGAATACGGCAGGTTTTCCCTTTTGAAAAGTAATGTTTTCCGGCTGTTCTGTAATAAACGGTTTACCATTCCACAGATTCTCTTCAACTCTGGAAAAATCAGGATAATGCTCCCATTTTATCTCATGCTGATACAAAATACTCTTCTCAGAATCCTTCTCCTCCTCCGGAAGAACGGTTCCCATACTGTACAAATATCCACTGTACTCCTGTCCACCGGATGTATGGGGAATTTCCCTGATGGTAATACCCTTATACTGATGATAAGCAGACCAGAAATACTGATACAGGCCCTTCAGATGATTGGATCTGCCCACGCATTCCAGTCTCACTGGCGAATTAAGACTCACCTTTTCAGGAATTTTGTACATCCAGATGCCACCATCATGTATATCAGGATTTATCTGATGATTTACAAAATACAGATGTCCTTTACTGTCAAAGCAGGCTCCCTGTGGTGACCAGAAAATACATTTCTCATAATTGTAATTGTCCAGATAGATTTCACCACTCAGATGTAATATCTGTTTCTTTTCCGGTGATCCGGTACCGGAAAGTACCTGAAAATCGATATCATATACATACACCGGGTTCTTCTCAATGAAATCTGCCACAGAAGTATACAGCTTTCCGTTCTGCGGATTTACTGCAACCCACTGTACATTCTCCAGCCTATTGCCCGCCTTATCAACAGGGTATACAATTGCTTCCTTCTTCAGCGTTTTTGTGTTAAAGATGGCAATATGGGGTGAGATA
The DNA here is from genome assembly GCA_030526405.1 of Lachnospiraceae bacterium. Lineage (GTDB taxonomy): Bacteria > Bacillota > Clostridia > Lachnospirales > Lachnospiraceae > JAKSRN01. Next base: position 3,914 of record JAUNCZ010000098.1, read on the forward strand.
CCTGCTGCGTCCTCTCTGCAATATGCAGGAATAAACAGATACCCTTTATAGCATTCGCAATCTCCCAGCTCCAGTCCATATGATGAATAGGGATCATATTCGGTCCACAGGCACTCGCTTTCCAAAGCCTTCTCCGGGGATTTTTCCAATGGTATTCTCCAGAATCCTGCTTTTTGAACACATACCTTCTTTTTTTCTGGATTTTTAGCTGTACCTCCGGTACGAACCCATTTATCTATATGGGATTGTGTCAAATACCAGTACTTCTCATCGTGAGTGATACCCTCCACACCCCTGCTCCAGAATACTGTGGAATGATTTGGTGATATATCCGCAAGATTTGCAATCAGATACTCCCTGTTCTCCAAAGGATTTCCCTGGGCATTGTAGAATTGGTCAAGCTTTTCCTGCAATTCAGAAAAAAAGATATTTAATTCGTCATTTTCCTTATATGTTTCCACTGATTTTAGAATCTGTTCAAAGACATCCTTTTTAAACAAATATATACAGCTATGGGTGGAAATCCCAAATGGCCGACAGATTCCAGATGAAAGAATCTTTGTAACATAAAAACAACCTGACTTATAGTAATTCCAGTGATCGTCGCCCTTCAATGTCAAAGATGTGAGAGGTGATTCCGGAAGTAAACCTTTTGTAATGTACTCCCTTAAACCATTAAGGGTATCCTCTTCCTTCTCTTCTGCCTCATCCTCTGAAATCTCAGACTCTGAGGATTC
>JAUNCZ010000099.1 GCA_030526405.1 Lachnospiraceae bacterium
CATCAGAGCCTTTTTCTTTGACTCTGTTTTTTCATAACTTATTTGACACTACCTCAGTGTAGCTTCAGTATACCCTTTATTTTCTAAGATAACAACGAAGTAAAGGATCCTGTCGCGAAAAACCCCTGAATATGGTATTCTATTGAGAGAAACTGTCATCGATCCGATTTGGATCAGAAGTGAATTATAAAGTGAGATTACATATGAAAATCAATGAGCAATACCAGGACCTGATGCTTTTCGCCAATGCCACACAGACCCTTCTAAAACGGGAGGGGGACTGCCTGGAGGAGGATGTTGCCGTGCTGAATGAGCATGTTATGGATGTGTATCTGAATGACCGCCTTACTCTGAAGATTGTATGTGTTCCCCAGCATCTGGCGGAACTGGTGCTTGGACGTCTTCTGTCGGAAAATATCATTCAGTCTGCTGCAGATGTGGAGAGTATCTATATCTGTGAATATGGAAAGCGTGCCAAAGTTTATCTGAAAAAGAATGCTGAATCCTCAGACATGCCTTTCGTGGAGACCACCCCCACCTGCTGCACGGGAAATCGTATTCTCAATGATTACTTTATCGATCACACAGAGCCAACTCCCCTTTCTCCTGTTGTCTGGAAAAGGGAGTGGATCTTTGATCTTGCGGACCGATTTGCTTCGGATACCCCGCTGCATGCAGAAACAAGAGCTACCCACAGCTGTTTCCTTTCCCGCAACGGACAGGTGCTTTTCACCTGCGAGGATATCGGAAGACACAATGCATTGGACAAGGCCATTGGTTATGCCCTGCGACATGATATTCCCCTTGGAGAATGCATTCTCTACTCCAGCGGACGAATCCCCACAGATATGGCCATGAAGGCCATCCGGGCTGGAATCCCTGTGCTTGCCAGCAAGGCGGCTCCCACATTGCAGGCCATTTCTCTGGCTGAGGAATATGGGCTGACACTGATCTGCTGTGCAAGACGGGACAGCATGCGCCAATACACAGGCAATGGGCCTTCTGCATAACCGGGTAATACTTATATTTTTAATCCATAAACAAAGATGGCATAACAGATCCGGGACGGAGCTGTTATGCCATCTTTGTTTACGTTAGCAACAAGTCAGTTTCCCCTGATTCCTTCAAGGAAGTCTCTGACCCTGGGATTCCTGCAGTCTTCTTTCCAGACTGCAACAATAGCTGCATTCTCATTAGCGCCCACCAGGGGAATACATTCCACACCGTCCAGCCTGGTTATCTTATTGGTGATATAGGTGGGCATTACAGTGATTCCCTCTTCTGCAGATACCATCATTAAAATACTGTTGATGTCGTCTGAATAATGAATCACCTGAGGCTCATACCCGGCATCCTTGTATTTCTGATAATATCCGTCCTCATACAACTCTCCTGAGGGAGCCAGATAAATCAGCTTCTCCTCCCGAAGATCTTTTCTTGTCAATCGTGTACGGTTCACAAAGGGATGGGTATTATACACAACAACATCCAGGGTAGATTCCTCAACTGTTCGCCATACCAATCCGCTTCGTTTTATAATGTCATCACGATCCCAGGTAAAAATGATATCTAATTCTTCGTTTAATAAGGCCTGGGCCATTGCCCCGCAATCCATACTCTTACAGATGAAGAACACGTTTGGATGACTTCTCCGGTACTCACGAAGTACTCTGGACAATCTGCTGTTCTCGTATCCGTTTGTATATCCCAGACGGATGGTACCACTTTCAGAGGTGGAAACATTGGCAAGCTTCACTACTGCTCCATTCATTCTTTCCAGAATGGCCTTTGCCTCGTTCAGGAACACTTCCCCTGCCTCTGTCAGTTTTACAGGTCTTTTCCTGCGATCAAACAGCCGGGTATGCAGAGATTCCTCCAGATTCTGGATCTGCTGTGTAATTGCTGTCTGGGATACGAAATGCTTTTGTGCTGCTTTTGTAAAATTCTTTAATTCAGCAACACTGACAAAATACTCCAATTGGGTTCTGTTCATACTGATTCTCCATAGATTTACATATTATAAGTAAACTCAATTATAGTATTGTTATTATTTATTTTCAATCGTTCTTTTTTGATGCTATAATCACAAACTGTAATAATAATACAAGGAGAGTATAACTATGAATCGCGAGAAATTGAAATCACGACTGGGCTTTATTCTTTTATCAGCCGGTTGTGCCATCGGTATCGGTAATGTATGGAAATTCCCATATATGGCCGGTCAGGGCGGAGGCGGCGCCTTTGTTCTTTTCTATCTTATCTTCCTTGCTCTTCTCGGTCTGCCTATTCTCTGTATGGAGTTTGCAGTGGGCCGCGCCAGCCAGAAGAGTCCTGTACGTGCCTATCAGGCCCTGGAGAAACCTGGGCACAAATGGCACATTCACGGGTATATTACCCTGATGGGATGCTATCTGTTAATGATGTTTTATACAACAGTGGCTGGATGGATGCTGAACTACTTTGTTTTAACAGCAAAAGGAGCATTTACAGGTCTTGAGCCGGATGCAGTTGCAGGAATCTTTGGTAATATGTTATCATCCCCCACTACCATGGTTTTCTGGATGGTGGTTGTAACATGTATCGGTATCTTAGTATGTATCCAGGGTCTTCAGAATGGTCTGGAGCGCATCACCAAGATCATGATGATTGCCCTTCTTGTTATTATGGTAATTCTTGCCATCAACAGTTTTACCATGCCCGGCGCAAAAGAGGGACTTTCTTTCTATTTGCTGCCTGATTTCAAACGTATGTCTGAGATTGGTGTTATGAATACCCTTGTGGGCGCAATGAATCAGGCCTTCTTCACCTTAAGCCTTGGTGTGGGCGCAATGGCCATCTTCGGAAGCTATATTGGCAAAGAGCATTCTCTGTTGGGGGAGTCTGTTAGAGTTGTTCTTCTGGATACCTTTGTTGCAATTACTGCGGGACTGATCATTTTCCCTGCATGCTTTACCTATGGGGTGGACCAGACCCAGGGACCAAGCCTGATCTTTATCACTCTGCCAAATATTTTTGCCAACATGTTTATGGGACGTTTATGGGGTAGCCTGTTCTTTCTGTTTATGTCATTTGCGGCAATGTCCACCGTTCTTGCTGTTTTTGAGAATATTATCAGCTGCGGTATGGAGATGACTGGATTTTCCCGTAAAAAAACCGGTCTGATCAATCTGGTACTGATCATCCTTCTGTCACTTCCCTGTGCACTGGGATACAGCCTGTTATCCTGGGACGGATTTGCCATCTTTGGAGGAGCAGTACTGGATCTGGAGGATTTCCTGGTAAGTAATATCCTCCTGCCTCTTGGTTCTCTGGTATACCTGCTGTTCTGCGTAACCCGATACGGCTGGGGCTGGAAGCACTTCAAAGAGGAAGCAAACACAGGAAAGGGTCTGAAGGTGCAGGATTGGATGCGCTTCTATCTTACCTGTATCCTTCCACTGATTGTTCTGTTCATCTTTGGATTTGGAATCTACGATAAGTTCTTCCATTAAGTAACGGAGAGCATCTTTCCGAATAAAGTACAACCGGAATTTATCAAACACAGAGAGGGATACCCGCTTATGCAGGTATCCCTCTCTGTCGTAATCCCTATGCTGTTAGTTCACGCCACATACTTCTGAATAGCCTCCTGGATGGGCTGATATCTTGGAGAGTCCAGCACAGCCAGCAATGCTTCATACGGATCTTTATAGGATAATTATCTCTGTTCTATCGCTCCAGTGTCTCGTTCATACTTCCGGTTCGATATCCCACAACATCCAGTGCCACGTAGGAGAAGCCATATTCCTTGAATTTCTCGTGAACCATAAGTCTTGTGGTCTTCTCCATAAATCTGGAAAACTCCTCCGGAATCAGCTCGATTCTTGCCACATCTCCGTGGATTCGAACTCGCAGCTGATGAAAGCCCAGATCCAGCAGTAGCTGTTCTGCCTTATCCACCATGGTGAGTTTTTCCTCGTTGATCAGATCTCCATAGGGAAATCTGCTGGAAAGGCAGGCAAAAGACTGCTTGTTCCAGGTGGGCAGATGAAGGTACTCCGACAAATCCCGGATTTCCTGTTTGGTAAAGCCAATCTGTCTGAGAGGACTTTTCACCCCAAGCTCTGCCACCGCCTGAAGACCGGGTCTGTAATCTCCATTGTCATCCAGATTAGATCCTTCCGCAATTGCATAAATCCCCTGCTCCTGTGCTACCCTTCCTATTTTTTCAAACAGCTCACGCTTACAGAGATAGCAGCGATTCTTTGGATTATGGGAAAAGCCCTCAATCTCCAGTTCCTCTGATTTGATGATGAAATGACGAATTCCCTGACCTTCGCAATAGGCTTTTGCTTCCTTCAATTCTCTTTCAGGAAAGGAACAGGAAGATGCGGTTACAGCGATCACCTGATCACCAAGGGCTTCCTTTGCTGCGTATAATAAGAATGTGGAATCCACACCGCTGGAAAAGGCAACTGCCAGATTTTTAAAAGAAGCAATATATTCCTTCAGTTCCTCATATTTTGTCAACAATTCTCTGTTCATACTAATCTCCATTCCGCGGGCAAGCCGCGGCACAAATAGTGATGAAAGTG
>JAUNCZ010000038.1 GCA_030526405.1 Lachnospiraceae bacterium
TATTGCTACCACAGGCACCTGAAGCCTGCGCGTCTGCCAATTCCACCATTCCTGCGTGTTGTTTTCAGTGGGTGTTCCCCGCTGACATCGGTTATATTATCACACCCAAATCAGGAAGTCAACAATTTTTCAAAAGTTTTTTTATTTTTTTTAATTGTTTTTCAAACTCCCACAATTTAAGAAATACAAAGAAAGGCAGGCGCCCATTGGACACCTGCCTGAATAAACATATGCGTGATCAGATACAAGCAGCAAAGCCACCATCGATGTTGATGTGCCAGCCGTTGATGTAATCAGATGCCTTGCTTGCCAGGAATACAACAGTACCTGCAAGGTCAACCGGCTCTCCCCAGTGTCCTGCAGAGATTCTGTTTGTAATCTTCTCAGTGAACTTAGGATCCTTTCTCAGCTCAGCATTAACCTCTGTAGCCAGGAATCCCGGACAGATGGCATTTGTCTGGATATTGTAAGCACCCAGCTCGTTGGCAAATACCTTTGTCAGACCCAGTACGCCGTGTTTTGATACAGTGTATGGTGGGCAGTGTTTGTCAGAGGTATAGGACAGAGCTGATCCAATGTTGATGATCTTTCCACCGCCCTGTGCCTTCATAACTTTGGATACTGCATGGGACAGGAAGTATACTGCGTTCAGATCCAGATTCATGCACATATCCCAGTATCTTCTTGGATAATCCTCAAATGGGGCAAATGCTGACGCACCGGCATTATTTACAAGGATGTCGATCTTTCCGTATTTCTCCATGCAGACATCCACGCACTGCTGGATATACTCCTCTTTTGTAAGATCGCCCTGAAGGAACTCCACTCTTCTTCCCTCAGCCTCGATCAGAGCTTTGATTTCGGATACATCCTCTGTAAAATGTGGAATGAAAAGATCTGCTCCTGCCTTTGCAAATGCCACTGCATAAGCCATTCCAAGACCCTGGTTTGCACCTGTAACCATAGCAACCTTTCCCTCAAGGCTGAAATATCCTAAATTGAAATCTGTAATGTTAGCCATACTGATAATCCTCCTGTATTCTGTGAAGCTCACCCCCTGTTCTCAGAGGGCGAGCCTTTGTTTCATTAATTCAACGCTCGCTGAGACTTGGCGCGCGATTCTGGTCAGCTTTCACTGACATCTTTCTACCTTATTCAAGACCCTCACGTTTTGCGATATCTGCCTGCATGCTCTCGATCTTCGCCTCATCCAGTTTGTAGAATACAGCAAAGATAACGATGGTTGCGATGGCAACTACGCCTGGAAGCATTCCCATAAGGAATTTGATGGTGCCAAGGCACTCTGCAGTCTGCTCCTGTCCTGCAACGTATCCTGCTGCAGAAAGCATTGCATTTGGAAGAGATCCGCCGATAACCATGGCAAATTTCAGTCCAAGACCTACCAGTGTCAGTGTGATAGCAGCCAGGTTTCTTCCTGTTTTCCAGTGTACATACTCAATTGGGTCTGTAACCAGTGACCACAGGATTCCCATCAGAATACCATAACCAAAACCTACTACAAAACGTCCAACCAGCATTCCGGTAAGTCCGCTCTGAGGCATAAAGTAGATGATGAAGGAACCAACTGCACAGAATGCCAGTCCAAGGATAACAGTTGGTTTTTTCTTAATTGTTCTTGTAAGGAATGGTGTACAAGGAACACCAACTACAGATGCGAGCATCAGCAGCATAGAGAAGGTAGAAATCATATCCTCACGGCCTGCATAGTACTGGATATAGTAAGCACCCATTGTCGCAGACAGCTGAGAGATTGTGTAAACACCAAGGAACAGCAGCAGAGCTACAAATACAGGTCCAAGAGTAATAACCTGGAAGATTGTTTTCAGGTTCGGTTTATCTGCCGGATCTGGAGGAGCCACTGGAATTCTCTCCACCATCTGATGAGATCCCCACTGAAGAACAACGATCATAACCACTGCCATGATGATGGTGGTTACCATGTAACCCTGAGCCAGTGTCATATATCTGGTAAGGAATCCGGACAGGTTTGGCAGCATGATGGCACAAACAACACCGCCGGCCTGGGCCAGTGTCATACGGATAGACTGCATGTTTGTTCTCTGCTCCGGATCATTTGTCATGATAGAAGCTGCAGATGCATATGGCTGAATAATGAATGTATACAGCATGTTCAGCAGGTTGTAGGTAATTGCTGCCCAGATCAGTTTTGCTGTATAGCCCCAGTTAGGTGTGGAGTATGCAAGAACTGCAACAACACCGAATGGGATGGATCCCCACATTACATATACCCAGTATTTTCCTTTTTTCGGATTCACACGCTCAACAAAAGTACCCATCATAGGATCATTCACTGCATCCCAGAAACGTGAGAACAGGAACAGAAGTGCAACATGGGCTGGCTTCAGTCCGAAAATATCAGTATAGAAATAGCTGATGTACAGTGCGATACACTGGAACACAAGGTTCATCGCAAAGTCAATGGATGCATATCCCAGTTTCTCTTTCATGGGAATAAAATAGTAACCGTACTTGTCACTGGTTTTTTTCCAGTTTTTTGGATTTCTAGCAGCTTCACTAGCCATTAATCGAATCCTCCCTTTCTTCTCTCTTTGTTACCATTGGTGCGACGCCCTTGCTCCTTTCGGCAACATCATCAATAAATGACTGGTTTTAATCTTATTGTTAGTATATATACACAAAGCTTTTCTATCAATTCACAAACAGGACAGCATATTTGCATTTATCACTATCCATTAAAGTGTGTTATCATATACAGACTGCACAAATACCATTCCTGTCTTTTTTTCACAATTATGTGATAAATATAACAAGAATCAGTTCCTGTTCCTTATAGCTCTCCTCTGTATTTTTTAGAAATAATAACCAATCCAATACAGATCTTGCTTATATTTTTAACACAGCAGACAATATTATCTTGTAAGACAGTTTGTTTTATTGTATAATCCATACAATAGTTGCGTTGTTTTCGCGTTACATTTTAGTCTGTTTTTGTTACAAATAGACAAGATATTGCCGCAATACTACTATTATCTATTTTTACTGCAAAGGAGTTGTATAGCCTATGGAACACCGTCCATCACAGCCATTACATATGCTGTATTCCCCTAACATCAATACAATTTCGTTTAATATCTATGACATGATCATCTCCTATGTGGAGGAGCATGACGAAAAGACTGTGCTCTTTCCCCATACCCACTCAGAGGAATGTGAGCTTTTCTACTGTGAATCAGGAAGTTTTACTATTGTTCTGAACGATGATGAATTGTATTCTGTTGAAGCGAATCAGGTTGTGCTGCTGACCCCTAATATCAAGCACATGATCCTGTACGAGCCAAATAAACCCTGCTCCTACGTGACCATGATCTTTTCCATGGCAGAGAGAAAAACACCCCTCTTCGACCAGGGAACCGATGGCTTTGAGAAAAAACACATGGAAGCTCTGTTTAACCTGATCAACGGAAAGGATTACTATATCTTCAACGATCAGCACGGTGCTGCCACCTACATCAACAAGATCCGGGATGAATTCCGCTACAAGGAATGGGGCTGGATCTACAAGCTCAGAACCCTGTATGCAGCCTTTATCATGACAGTGATCAGGAATGTCATTCCTCCTCTGAATCTGGAGTGTAAAGTTGAATTAATGAACCTTCCTGTGGCCTTTACGAAGTATCTTCATGCTAACTACATGAATCCTGATCTCTCTATTCAGGACCTGGCAGATGAATTCTACATGAGTGCCCGCCATGTAAACCGTCTGTTCCGGGAGTATTTCGGTGCCAGTCTCTCCAAGACGCTGTCCCAGTACAGGATCAACTATTCCAAATACTATCTCCTGAACACAGACAAATCCGTGGAGGAGATTTCAGAACTGGTGGGCATCAGTTCTGCCAGCACCCTCTCCCGCCTCTTTAAGGAGATCGAGGGTATGACCATATCGGAATACCGCTTCCTGTGTAAGCAGCAGAAAAAGATGACCAAATCCTTAAGCACTGCCCCTGTTGGCAATATTGAAACCTGATCTTATACAGAAAAAGCAGCTTTGCGTCCCTCAAAAAGGACACAAAGCTGTTTTTTTGTTTGTCAGGAAAATCCTGAATACTTCTCTGAACCAGGCCTTTCTGGCAGCCCCCGTAACAGGGATTACACTGACAGAATCTTCGGATTTGAAACACCGAAAAGGGACTGCCAATGCAGTCCCTCCCGGATAGATGAAACTATAGTAATAAAGCCAAGAGTAATCTCTGTTCCAATTACAGATTCAGCATTGTTTTGAGAGTAGCCTCGATACCATCGCGGTCCATTCCATAGTGATGATAGATCTCATCAGGAGAACCAAGAACTGCAAATTTATCAGGCATACCGATTCTCTTGAAGTTGCCCTTATATCCAGCCTCACAGAGAACCTCTGCTACAGCTCCGCCAAGTCCGCCGTTGATGGAGTGATCCTCTACTGTTACAACGTTTCCTGTCTTCTCAGCCACACGAATAACCGCCTCTGAATCGAATGGTTTGATTGTGTGCATATCCAGGATACCAATGCTTGCATTATATTTTTCTTTCATAGCTTTTGCAGCCATCAGACACTCATACAGGTTAGAGCCACAGGAGATGATATATGCATCTGTTCCCTCTAAGGTTTCGATTGCTTTTCCGATTACAAGCTCGTAATCATTGTCTGCATATACATTTGGAGATCCTGCTCTGTCGATACGGATGATCATTGGTCCATCATAGTCCATGGACTCACGGATGAATTTACAGCACTGTCCTGCATCTGCCGGAACTACTACTGTCAGGTTTGGAATTGCACGATACAGTGCAAGGTCAGCGATATCATTATGAGTTGGTCCGCCGCCTGCTGTTACACCGGAGTGTGTTCCGATCAGACGAACCTTTGTCTCATTGTAAGCAATATCAGTGTGGATCTGATCTGCCGCACGCAGTGGAAGGAATGGTCCGAATACCTGTGAGAATACTACGTTTCCTGCAAGAGCGAGACCTGCGGAAGCACCTACCTGGTTTGGCTCGGCGATACCGAAGTTGATACATCTCTCAGGGAACTCTTTGATCAGCTGTCCAGCTTTTGTGGATGGAGCAACGTTATCTGTGTAAGTGAATACGAAATCGATTCCCTCTTTTGCCATTTTGTAAAGTTCTTCTCCATACGCCTCACGAGCATTGGAGAGCATCATATCAAAATCATAAGTTGTACTTGCCATGGTTATCTCTCCCTTCTTATTTTCTCATCTTTGCAACATCAGCCAGAGCGATCTTCAGATCTTCCTCACCGATTCCGCCGCCATGCCATTTGTGGTTACCCTCCATGAAGCTTACGCCTTTACCTTTTACGGTGTTGCTGATGATGAAGGTTGGTTTGTCTCTCTTCTCGCAGTCAAGCTCAGGAAGTTTATCCAGTGCTGCACAAACCTGTGCCATATCATTACCATCCTCGATGGTGATGGCATTCCATCCAAATGCCTCAACCTTTGCTGCCACATCGCCCAGATCCATGATCTGCTCTGTTGGTCCGGTCATCTGAAGCTGGTTCTTATCCAGGATACATACCAGGTTGTTCAGTTTGTAATGTCCGGCAGCCATCATTGCCTCCCAGTTAGTTCCTTCGTCGAACTCTCCGTCACCGATCATAACGATTACTCTGTAGTTCTCTTTGCGGTAACGAGCGCCAAGAGCATAACCAACTGCGATTGGAAGTCCATGTCCAAGGGATCCTGCAGAAACCTCGATCTGAGGACATTTCAGTCTGTTGGAGTGCATTCCGAATTTGTATGTCTCAAGAGATTCAAAATGCTCTACCATGTAATCCTGTGTGTAAGCACCCTGATCAGAGAAGATTGTGTAAAGAGTCTCTGAGCAGTGTCCTTTAGAGAGAATGAAACGATCACGTCCCTCTTTGTGAGGATCAAGTACATCATAGTTCATATATTTGTAGTATAAAGCTACTGCTACCTCTACCATGGACAGCTCTCCGCCGAGATGTCCCATTCCGATTCTGTGAATGAAGTTAAGAAGATTCTCACGAATGTCTACACATTTGCTTTCCAGTTCTGCAACTGTCTGAAGTTTAACACCCATAGTTATATTCCTTTCTTTTTTCTTTTTATATTATTCTCCGTCAAATTTGTTGCAGCGTATCAGGATCTTCGGATATTTCTGGGTCAGATGCATCTCAAATGCCTCTTTTGCATCGTCCAGATCGTAAATCTGCTCATCGCCTGTGAAATCTGACAGATCAACATATTTCATATACTCTGCTGTACGCTCGAAGTTGTAATGTGCACAGTACATACCGGTCATTGTGATCTGTTTCATATAGATGTCATCAAACAGATCCAGCGGATATTTGTATCCGTTCGGGAACTGAGCCACTACAAGCACTGTTGCAAATTTAGCTGCAAGCTTTGTAACGGATTCCATTGCTGCCGGTACACCGGAAACCTCAAGGATCACGTCGTATCCGATTCCCTTTGTGATCTCCATTCCTCTTGCATACAGATCCTCTTTCATTGGATTGATCACATGCTCAACACCAATGCGTTTTGCCATCTCTCCTCTGGCCTCATTTGGCTCGCTTAAGGTAAGCTCTGCAGCTCCGAATTTAGCAAGAAGCTGGCAGCAAAGCTGTCCGATAGGACCGCCGCCGGATACCAGAACGGTTTTACCAACCATCATTCCCAGCTTGTCCATTGCACGAACTGCGATGGAAAGTGGCTCCATCAGAGCACCCTCTCTTAAGGATACACCCTCTGGAAGTTTGCACACCTGAGACTCATTCCACACAACGTACTCACCCATACATGGCTGATTTCCAACGTTTGTACAGTACTCAGGCATTCCTGTTGTACAGTAATAGCATTTTCCGCAGTATCCCAGGAAGTTTCCACCTACTTTATCACCAACCTTCAGGCCCTTTGCTGTTGCCTCAGGTCCCAGTTCAACGATCACACCGGAGCACTCATGTCCAAGTGGCTGAGGTACCACATCACTGAAGCATCCATCTACAAGATGAGGATCACTTCCGCAGATACCACAATAAGCAACCTTGATCTTCACCTCATCCGGTGCAAGTTCTTTCTCCGGAATATCGATCACATCGATGGTTCCTCTTGTCTCCGGATTTGGATCTTTCATGTTACCAATTCTGGTAGCAGCTACAACTTTCATTATTCCGATTCCTCCTTAAAATTTTTAGTGATCAGCGAAGGAGAGCATCCGATCCACCGACTAAAAAACCAGCGGGCGTCGCAATTATTTTGTAGCACCGGCTAATCGGATACTGCTTCGCTCTTGCATTTTGCTTATCTATAGGATACCCATTTCCCCCCTGTCATTCCATGCAGAAAAGCACCCGAAGAACCGTGTTCTTTGTCCTTTTTTGCCATACCAGTGCGATTTTCGCCATTTTTTTTGTGATTTCCATGCATATTTCCACTGTTTTACCCTGTTTTTGCACGTATATGACAATATCACGTCGTTTTTGAACTGTTTTTTGCACAGATTTGTTGTTTTTCTTCAAGCAGGACATTTCCCTTGTGGATTATGTCCTGTTTTCGTGTTGTTGAAACCAGATTTTTGATTTATCCTACAAAAAAGGTTACAGGACATAACCTGATATATCTCACTTCTACTCCAAAAAAGAAACCGCCGCAGAACTGCATCTGCGGCGGTTTCCTTTTATATTTCTTTTCGAATCAGCCCCGTTGGCATCAGTCCTCAGACCTTTCTCCGGGATCTGCTTGCAGGCATCAGCCCTCTGTCACCTTGCCTCCTGTGTACAGCTGGTAATATTTACCCTTCTGCTCCATCAGCTGCTCATGATTGCCTCTCTCAATAATGCGTCCCTGCTCGAGAACCATGATACAGTCTGCATTTCTGATGGTGGACAGTCTGTGGGCAATCACGAAGGTGGTACGTCCCTTCATAAGACGATCCATACCCTCCTGTACGATACGCTCTGTTCTGGTATCGATGGAGGAAGTGGCCTCGTCCAGAATCAGAACGGGAGCATTTTCCACTGCTGCTCTGGCAATGGCCAGAAGCTGTCTCTGTCCCTGGCTGAGACTGGCGCCGTTGCCGGTAAGCACAGTGTCATAGCCCTGGGGGAGACGACGGATAAAGCTGTCTGCATTGGCCAGCTTCGCTGCTGCCACGATCTCCTCGTCGGTGGCATCCAGCTTTCCGAAACGGATATTGTCACGAACGGTTCCTGTGAAGAGACAGGTCTCCTGCAGAACCATTCCAAGGGATTTACGAAGATCCGATTTTTTGATCTTGTTGATATTGATGCCATCGTAGCGGATCTTTCCATCCTGAATATCGTAGAAACGGTTGATCAGGTTGGTGATGGTGGTCTTTCCGGCACCGGTGGAGCCTACAAAGGCAATCTTCTGACCTGCATTTGCGTAGAGATGCACATCGTGAAGAACGATCTTCTCCGGCACATAGCCAAAGTCCACTCCGTCAAATACCACATCCCCCTTCCATTCCCTGTACTCCACAGAACCGTCCGCCTGATGGGTATGCTTCCATGCCCACATGCCGGTACGCTCCTGGCACTCTGTGAGATTGCCATTCTCATCCTTCTTTGCACGCACAAGGGTAACATAGCCCTGATCCTGCTCCGGCTGGGCATCCAGCAGTTTGAATACACGGTCAGCACCTGCCATTGCCATGATAATGGAGTTCAGCTGGTTGCTCACCTGACTGATAGGCATGTTAAAGCTCTTGTTGAAGGTCAGGAAGCTGGCCAGACCGCCAAGGGTGAGACCGCTGATGTGATTGATGGCAAGAATACCACCCACCACAGCACAGACCACATAGCTCAGATTACCCATCTGGGCCGTTACCGGCATAAGGATATTGGCATATTTATGGGCATTGTTGGCACTTTCAAAGAGCTGGTCGTTGAGACGGCGGAAATCCTTGATACTCTCCTCCTCGTGGCAGAATACCTTCACAACCTTCTCACCGGTCATGATCTCCTCCACATAGCCGTTCAGTTCACCGATGGCCTTCTGCTGGGCCATGAAATACTTACCTGATTTTGCGCCCAGATTTTTCGCTGCAAACATCATTGCACCCACCATCAGAAGGGTAACGATGGTCAGAGGAACATCCAGCACGATCATACTGATCAGCACGGATACAATGGTAAAGCCGCTGTTGATCAGCTGGGGGATACTCTGGGAGATCATCTGACGCAGGGTATCGATATCATTGGTGTATACAGACATGATATCTCCCCTTGCATGGGTATCGAAATAGCTGACAGGAAGGGTCTCCATATGACTGAAGAGGTCATCACGGAGATGCATCAGTGTTCCCTGGGTTACATAGATCATAATTCTGTTGAATGCAAAGGAGCACACAACTCCCAGTGCATAGAAGCCCGCCACACGGCTGATGGCCATCAGCAGAGGCCCGAAATCCGGTGTCACCTCTGTGAGCATAGGCACAATATAGCCGTCAATGAGGGTCTTAATAAACAGGGTTCCCTGCACATTGCAGAGAACGCTGGTGATGATGAAAACAAACACCAGGGCACAGTGAATTCCGTAATGACGGAAAATATAACCCATAACCCGTTTCAGCACTTTTCCCGGGTTCTCCACAGCGGGTTTCATTCCCCGCATGCCCTTCGGTGGTCTTCCACCTGGTCCATGTCCTGCCATTACTCTTCACCTCCCATCTTATCAAAATCACCGGTGCCTCGAAGCTGTGATTCATATACCTCACGGTAGATCTCATTGCTCTTCAGCAGATTTTCATGTGTATCAAAGGCATCCACCCTGCCATCCTCCATAACGATGATGCGGTCTGCATCCTGCACGCTGGAGATACGCTGAGCGATGATGATCTTGGTGGTATCCGGAATCTCCTCCAGGAATGCCTTTCTGATCCTTGCATCTGTGGCTGTGTCCACCGCACTGGTGGAGTCGTCCAGAATCAGGATCTTTGGTTTTTTCAGCAGGGCTCTGGCAATACAGAGTCTCTGTCTCTGTCCGCCGGATACATTGGTTCCGCCCTGCTCGATCCAGGTATGATAGCCCTTTGGCATCTGCTGGATAAACTCATCGGCACAGGCAAGGCGGCAGGCCTCCTGGCATTCCTCCTCTGTGGCATTCAGATCGCCCCAGCGCAGGTTATCCAGAATGGTTCCGGAAAACAGAACGTTTTTCTGCAATACAACGGAAACCTGATTGCGGAGGGCCTCCATATCGTACTCCCGCACGTCTTTTCCGCCAACCTTTACACAACCCTCATCCACATCGTAGAGACGGCTGATCATATTGATAAGACTGGTCTTTGCAGAACCGGTTCCACCGATGACTCCGATGGTCTCACCGGATCTGATATCCAGATTGATATCCTGCAGCACATACTCCTCACTGGTCTTATGATAGCCGAAGTTTACATGCTGGAAGGAGATGCTGCCATCCTCCACTGTCTCCACCGGATTTTCCGGATTCTTCAGATCGCTCTCCTCGTTGAGAACCTCGCAGATACGCCTTGCGCTGGCCTCTGACATGGTGATCATAACGAATACCATGGACAGCATCATCAGACTCATGAGAATATTCATGCAATAAGTCAGAAGACTCATCAGCTCTCCTGTAGTCAGGGTATCAGATACGATCATGCGGGCACCCAGCCAGCTGATCAGCAGCATACAGGAGTACACAGTTCCCTGCATCACAGGGGCATTCCAGGATATTACCTTCTCCGCCTTCAGGAAGATATCATAGATGGCCTTGCTGGCCTTTTTCAGCTTCTCTGTCTCGTAATCCTCACGGACAAAGGCCTTCACCACCCGGATTCCGGTGACATTTTCCTGAATGCTCTCATTCAGAGCATCGTATCTTGGAAATGCCTGCTGAAAATAGCCGGTGGCACGTTTCACGATATTAAACAGGATCACTCCCAGGATCAGAACCGCCCCCAGATATACTGTGGCCAGCTTTGCATTGATGGTAAATACCATGATCATAGCCACCAGCAGACTGGCTGGGGCGCGGGTAAACATACGCAGTGTCATCTGAAATGCCATCTGCATATTTGTCACATCGGTGGTCAGACGTGTCACCAGACTTGGTGTGCTGAACTTGTCGATGTTGGCAAAGGAATAGGTCTGAATACGGTCAAACATAGCCTCTCGAAGATTACGGGCAAAACCAGTGGATGCTCTGGCACCGTACTTGCCGCCCATAATGCCGGTCCAAAGGCCCAGCAGTGCCAGCAGCAGCATCAGTGCTCCAATCTTCAGAATATGGTTCATGTCACCTGCATCCACACCCTTGTCAATGATGGATGCCATAAGAAAAGGAATCATCATCTCCACCACTACCTCACCGATCATGAAAAGCGGTGTGGCAATGGCATCCTTTTTGAATTCCTTCACATGGCTCAAAAGGGTCTTCAGCATTGTTTCACTCTCCTTTTTGTAGTATCTATTACGTTTCAGAGGAACATCTCCAGGATCTGCAGGCTTTTCATGGCCCGATCCAGGGTCCGTCGTCTGTAGCGCTCGATTTTTTTCTCCAGCTCCGCCAGCACCTCCGGCGTCACCGAGAAGGTAAACAGCTTTTCCATGGGGCTGTACATGATATACTGCACCACATACAGAGTCTGGGGCGTAAACTCATCCTCCGCAGGCGCATACTCTCCGTTGATGGTCATCATGCGCAGCTCAAAAATTCTCCGAACCAGCCGATTATCCAGCTTTGGATTCAGAAGTGCCCGAAGAGCGATATAAAGAAGATTCAGCATCTCTGTGGCATCCAGATTTTCCCTGCCGTAATAATCTGCCAGCTCCAGAAAATAAAAGCCGTAATAGACTCCGGGCTGCTCCCTGGCCAGATCCACAAAATAATTTTTAATACTGGTCTGGGTGAGACTGTAGGAGGATTTTCCCGGAATCAATGTAAAGGTACCAAACACAAAGGGATTGGTGGCCGCAAGGAGAGAGCTGCCCGGCCTTCTGGCCCCTCTTGCAAAGGCAGTGATTTTTCCGAATTCCCTGGTCAGCAGCACCAGCCGCTTATCGTATTCGCCGATGGGCATCACCGACAGTACGATTCCGGATACATTCACCGCTTCCGTCATATGCAGTTCCCTCCTTTCTGTTATGTATCATCCCTGTTCGTTCAGATCCTTCTTATCGTAACCGTAGTTTTTCACCAGAAGATCGGATTCTCTCCAGTCCTTTCGAACCTTTACCCAGAGCTTCAGGTTTGCCTGACCCTCGATCATCTTCTCAATGTCAGGACGGGCCTCAGAGCCGATTTTTTTCAGCATGGAGCCCTGTTTTCCAATGATGATTCCCTTGTGAGAGTCTCTCTCACAAATGATGGTGGCCTCAATATCTGTAATGCAGCCATCCTTTCTTGTCTTCATCTTCTCGATGGTAACGGCAATTCCGTGGGGAATCTCCTCTCCCAGAGAGCGCAGAGCCTTCTCGCGGATCATCTCTGCCACGATCTGTCTCATAGGCTGATCTGTAATGGTATCCTCATCATAGAACTGAGGACCATAGGGCAGGAAACGAAAGAGGCCGTCGATGACATCCTCCAGGTTCACTCCCTGCTTTGCAGATACTGCAATCACATCATCAAAGGGATACAGTTTTCTGTACTCTGCCAGGATCGGCGGCAGCTCTGCCTTCTTGATCCTGTCGATCTTGTTGATCACAAGGATGACCGGCAGTTTCTTCTTCTCCAGCATTTTCGCAATATGCTGCTCTCCCGCACCGATATAGGTGGTGGGCTCCACCAGCCACAGCACCGCATCCACATCTCGCAGGGTACTCTCCGCTGCGTAAACCATGTATTCACCCAGCTTGTTTTTTGCCTTGTGGATTCCCGGTGTATCCAGGAATACGATCTGGCCCCTGTCACAGGTGTAAACCGTCTGAATCTTATTTCTGGTAGTCTGTGGTTTTCTGGATGTAATGGCGATCTTCTGTCCGATGAGATGATTCATCAGTGTGGATTTACCCACATTTGGACGGCCGATCAGTGCCACAAATCCGGATTTATAATCAGGTCTTTCCATATAATCTGTTTTCCTCACTAAAAAATGTATCTAATTCGCTTCTGAAAAGGCAATTCCTCTATCCCTGGATCAGTGCCTCTACACTGTCAAACAGCTCTCTGTTGTTCTCAATGGCTGCCTCACTGCCCACAACACAGCGGTGGGGAGCCTGTACCACAGCCTCAGTCAGTGCCTTAAGAGCACGGATATCCGCAGCGGTGGCATCCAGAATCTGTTCTCTCTCCTTCTGATACTCCTCCACAGTCATGCCTGTGAAGTAGCTGGAGAGGGCAACACTTCCCTTAGTGGAAGCATTCATCGGTGTATCCAGCTCACTGATCGTACCGATGATATACTTTGTCATCTCCCTGTCATCCGCATCGAATCCTGCCACATACTCCGGCAGTCCGGCAAATACCTCCTGAGTCTCCTTCAGATTTGGATCCCGGTAGGAAACCAGATAGGAATCTCCGTCTCTGGAGAAGGCACTCATGCAGCCATAGGCACCACCCTTCACGCGGATGTTCAGCCAGAGATAATCATAGTTCATGATCACACGAAGAATCTTTAATGCACCGGTATAGGCAAAACCAGCCTGACGGAAGTTTCCGGTCTGAGCCACATACTGTACCTGACCGGAGGTTTTGATGGCCTCATTGGAATCAAAGGGCTCCCATGCAAAGGAGCCAGTTTCCACAGGATCGGTATACAGAACCTTCTTCAGATCTCTGATCTCCTGCTCAAATGCTCCGTCCTCCTCATCGGAGTTCAGGCTTACAGTAAGATTCTCCGGACGGAAGATCATATGCACCAGCATCTGCAGCTTGCAGATCAGATCCTCCTTCTCCTGCTCAAAGTTATTGGCCAGTCTCTCAATGAGACGATAGTAGCCGATTCCATTCATTCGCTCATTGAGACCGCTGGAGGCAGAAACACCTGCCAGTGCCCTTCTTGCAGCAGAGGAATGACCGGCAGAAGGAATGGAACTCTGCAGTCTCGCCTTCTGGCTGGAGATGATCTCCTTCAGGCGTTTTTCATCCTCCACCTTTGAGCTGAGAATGATTTCCCGTATCAGACGGAATACTGTCTCCTGCTGATCCGGCAGATATTTGGAACGGATGCCAAATTTTCTGTACACGCCCTGGGGCGCCTCAGGATTGGTATAGATAGAAGTTCCGCAGACAATACCGCCTGAATTTCCATTGATCTCATGGAACAACTCACCGTAGGTATAATTCTCTGTGCTCACATACCCTAATACACTCTTCAGAAGAGAGGTGTAGCCAATGAGCTCATCCGGAATCTGCTCTGCATCAAACAGCAGGGTGAGATAACGGATTCCGTTGGTGCGGTAAGGATGGCGAAGCACGGGAACCCCCTCCACCTCCTTCTTCTCCACCAGCAGGGAAACCGGTGTTTTTCTGTCAATATCCGTTCTCTTCAGCAAAGGAATACACTCCAGATTCTCAGGCTTCTCCTCTGATTCCTGATACTCCTTCAGTTCCCTTGTCTGTTTCACAAGGGCCTCCAGCTCCTCCGCTGAAAATGCTGCCTTTTTCTCTGCCAGCTTCTGCTGCAGCTGCTCTGTTTTTTTCAGCTCCAGTCCCCTCTCCGGAACCAGGGAAACCACTGCCCCGTGGGGATTGTTCAGCAGTCTGCTGCGAATCAGCTGCTCAAAATAGCCTTCAGAAGACAGTTTTTTCATATTTTCAAATACATCCAGCTGCTTCAGATAGGCAAAAGGATGAAGATCATCGTACAGCCAGCTGTCAAACAGATCCAGTCCGTACATCAGTCCCTTTGGATAGGAACCGTAATCCGCCTCGCGGAAGCGGAATTCAAAATAATTGATACCGGAACGAAGGGATTTCTGATCAATTCCCTTATCAGCAATCTCTGTGAGGGTATCCTCGATGATGGAAAGGAAACGCTCTTTGTCCTGCTGGTTGGCATTTTTAGCAGTAATGGAGAAGAATGGCTGAAGAATACCGTCCTGGAAATCACCGGAGATATCCTGTCCCACCCCTGCATCCAGCAGTGCCTGCTTCACCGGTGCTCCCGGTGCATCCAGCAGCACATACTCAAGAATACTGAAGGCCAGATTCAGCTGCACATCTCTTCCGTCCCCCACCACAACACTGTAGGAAAGGTAGGTATTATCCTCCAATGGCTCATCATCCAGAACAGGATAGGGGATCTCCATCTCCTTCCTCTCTGCAAAGGCCGGCTGCATGGGAATCTCTGAATCCACAGTGATCTGGTCATATTTACTCAGATATTCCTCATGGATCCAGCGCAGCTTCTCCTCCATATCCATGTTTCCATAGAGATAGATGTAGCTGTTGGAGGGGTGATAGTAGGTACGGTGAAAATCCAGAAACTCCTCATAGGTGAGCTCAGGAATCACATCCGGGTCTCCACCGGATTCCACTCCGTAGGGAGTATCCGGGAACAGCAGGTTGAAGACATTTCTGTCCAGCACCTCATCTGCTGAGGAAAATGCTCCCTTCATCTCATTGTACACCACTCCGTTATAGCACAGAGGCTCCTCCAGGGACTCCAGCTGGTAATGCCAGCCCTCCTGGAGAAAGATTTTCTCATTTTTGTAAATATTCGGATGGAATACCGCATCCAGATATACATCCATCAGGTTCTGGAAGTCAGCGTCATTGCAGCTGGCCACCGGAAACATGGTCTTATCCGGATAGGTCATGGCATTCAAAAAGGTATTTAAAGAACCCTTAGCCAGCTCCACAAAGGGATCCTTCAGCGGGAACTTATCGGATCCGCAAAGCACGGTGTGCTCAATAATATGGGCAACACCAGTGGAATTCTTTGGCGGAGTTCGAAAGGCGATATTGAACACCTTGTTTTCATCTTCATTGGAGAGAAGAGCCACTCTGGCACCTGTCTTTTTATGACGCAGCAGATAACTGTCCGCATGGATATCCTCGATCCGCTCCTCTCTGATCAGTTCATATGCATCAAACATGCAGAAACCTCCTTCTTTGGTAAGGTTATTTATAAAAGGGCACAATGGGACGCTGCCATGCAGCGTCCCCCCTTATTTCACTTTATGTATTACTGATACTGCTCTTTCATCTTCTCCATCATCTCTTTTGTAAGGAAAAGATTGAATCCCTTTGGATTTAAACAGATTCCCTTTGCATCTCTGATGATATACTTCGGAAGATCATCGTATGCAACAGGCATCAGTCGGAGCTTGGCTCCCTTGTTGTTCTGATTGAACTTCTGACACTCTGTAAAGTCAGAGAAGATCGGATGATAGACGTCTCCCTCCCTGGTCTTCACATAAGGAAGCTTCATCTTCTTGCTGGCCTCCTCATTGCTCATTCCTTCCTCCACATCAGAAACATCGGCGCAGACGATCCATCTGGAACGCATCATGTTCACAGCCATCTCCTCCTCCAGTTCCTTCAGATGCTTTTTCTCCTCCAGATCTCTTTCCACAGGTCTTCTCAGCTCCTGGATAAAATACATGGCAGTCAGCTGCATCTCCGGATTGGCGCGGGGAATCTTGTCATTCTTCATAGCCACCAGGTCAGGCCCCTGGATCACATTGGAAAGTTCCTCTTTGATCACATTGTCACCCTCCACATAGCGGATTCCATTTACGCCATAGCAATACAGACTCATTAAAAAAGGTCTGATGGCCTGATCTTTCAGCTGTGCAGCAGCCAGCACGATCTTTTTCTCAGAATATGCCTTTGCATACTTCTGAACCGATTCCTGATCTGTAAACAGATATACACAATCCTCAAAGGTTTCCTCATCACACTCCACAAAAGGAAGCTTTGTAACCTGAGAGAACAGACAATACAAAACGCCTGCCTTCTCAAATTTTCTTAATAAAAAACTGGTCTCACCTGCCATTAGTATTTCCTCTTTTTTCCTAAATTAATCCAAACCAATCCCCCATTAGCGGCAGATAACTGCCGTACCTTTGTATTCTAACACAAATCCCCCCATATCACAACACATCTGTTTGAGAGGTAAACCAAAAAGGGACTGTCACCGAAGTGACAGTCCCAAAATGAACTATTCTATTCTATTCAGTTAAGAACAGTGACCTCAAAGAGCGTCCCCTGAATTAGTCCTCTCCGTAAAGAGTGATGAGTTTGTTCAGGTATGCGTATCTCTCCTGAGCCTCTTTCTCAGATTTAGCGAACAGTCTTGCAGCTTTCTCTGGGTTAGCACGTTTCAGAGAGTTGTAACGTACCTCACCATCAAGGAACTCCTGGTAAGACTCTGTTGGAGCTTTGGAATCCAGTGAGAATGCAGCTTTGCCCTCAGCTTTAAGAGCTGGGTTGTAACGGAACAGGTGCCAGTAGCCGGATTTAACAGCAAGTGCTTCCTCATCCATAGCTTTAGCCATACCTTTCTTGATTCCGTGGTTGATACATGGAGCGTAAGCGATGATCAGAGATGGTCCTGGGTAAGCCTCAGCCTCAGCAATTGCTTTAACAGCCTGGTTGTAATCAGCACCCATGGAGATCTGAGCAACGTATACGTATCCGTAGCTCATAGCGATGGAAGCAAGGTCTTTCTTCTTAACCTCTTTACCGCCTGCAGCGAACTGAGCGATAGCACCTGTTGGTGTAGATTTAGAAGCCTGTCCACCTGTGTTAGAGTAAACCTCTGTATCGAATACGAAGATGTTCAGGTCTTTTCCGGAAGCCAGAGCGTGGTCAACGCCGCCGAATCCGATATCGTAAGCCCATCCGTCACCACCGAAGATCCACTGGGATTTCTTAGCCAGGAAGTTCTTCTTAGCAACAACCTCTTTGCAGTCGTCACAGTCGATCCCCTCAAGAGCAGCAACAAGTTTGTCAGTTGCTGTTCCGTTCAGAGCACCAACATTGAATGTATCAAGGTACTCAGCGCAAGCTGCTTTAACTTCCTCAGAAGCGCACTCGCTTGCAGCGATCTTCTCTACAGTTGCTTTCAGTGCAGAACGCTGAGCATTCTGAGCAAGAAGCATACCATAACCGAACTCAGCAGCATCCTCGAACAGAGAGTTAGACCATGCAGGTCCTTTGCCAGCTTTGTTTACTGTGTATGGTGTAGATGGTGAAGAGTTAGCCCAGATAGAAGAACATCCTGTAGCATTTGCAATGTACATTCTGTCTCCGAACAGCTGAGTAACAAGTTTAGCGTATGGAGTCTCTCCACAACCAGCACAAGCGCCTGAGAACTCAAGCAGTGGCTGTTTGAACTGAGATCCTTTAACTGTGCTCTCTTTGAATTTAGCGATAACATCAACTTTCTCATCAAGAGTTACAGCGTAATCGAAGTATTTCTGCTGTCCAAGTGTAGACTCAAGTGCCTGCATAGCAAGAGCTTTAGCACCTTTCTTACCAGGACATACGTTAGCACAAGATCCGCATCCTGTACAATCCAGAGAGGATGTAACGATAGCGAATTTGTATCCTTCCATTCCTGTCATATCCATCATTGGCATGTCAGCTGGAGCTGCAGCAACGTCAGCTGCGTTCAGAGCTACTGGACGGATTGCAGCGTGAGGACATACATATGCACATCTGTTACACTGGATACAGTTCTCTGTGTTCCATACAGGTACGTTTACTGCGATACCACGTTTCTCGTATGCAGCTGCACCGGATGGTGTAGAACCATCAGCATATGCTGTAAATGCAGATACTGGGAGGGAGTTTCCTTCCTGAGCAGAAACTTTAGACTGGATGTTGTTAACGAAGTCCATAACATCCTGACGTCCTGACTCAGCTTTAGTCATCTCAAGACCCTCGTCAGCACAGTTCTTCCAGCTCTCTGGAACCTCGATCTTAACTGCTTTGTCAGCACCAGCGTCGATAGCTGCCCAGTTTTTCTGAACAACGTCGTCACCCTTACGTCCGTAAGTAGCTTTTGCAGCAGCTTTCATAAGCTCGTTAGCTCTGTCCTCTGGAATGATTCCTGTCAGTTTGAAGAATGCAGACTGAAGGATTGTGTTGATACGAGTTGGTCCCATACCAGTCTCAATACCGATCTTAACACCGTCGATTGTGTAGAAGTTGATATTGTGGTTAGCGATGTATGCTTTAACCTGTCCTGGCAGATGTTTCTCAAGACCTTCCATATCCCAGTTACAGTTCAGAAGGAATGTTCCTCCGTCAACCAGCTCCTGAACCATGTTGTATTTGGTTACATAGGATGGGTTATGGCAAGCTACGAAGTCTGCTTTGTGGATCAGGTATGTAGATTTGATTGGTTTCTTTCCGAAACGCAGGTGAGACATTGTAACACCACCTGATTTCTTGGAATCGTAATCAAAGTATGCCTGAGCGTACATATCAGTGTTATCACCGATGATCTTGATGGAGTTCTTGTTAGCACCAACAGTTCCGTCAGCACCAAGTCCCCAGAACTTGCAGTTTGTTGTTCCTTCTGGAGTTGTAACAAGAGGAGCTCCACACTCAAGAGACAGGTTAGTAACATCATCAACGATACCGATTGTGAACTGGTTCTTCTCGGTGTTCTCGTATACTGCTACGATCTGCTCTGGAGTTGTATCTTTGGAACCAAGTCCGTAACGTCCGCCAAGAACTTTAACGCCGTCGAATTTGCTTCCTTTAAGAGCTGCCAGTACGTCAAGGTACAGTGGCTCGCCAAGAGCACCTGGCTCTTTTGTTCTGTCAAGAACAGTGATCTGTTTTACAGAATCAGGGATAGCTGCGATCAGTTTCTCAGCTACGAATGGTCTGTAAAGACGAACTTTAACTACGCCGACTTTTTTGCCCTGAGCCATCATGTAATCCAGAGTCTCCTCGATGGTATCACATACAGATCCCATAGCGATGATTACATGCTCAGCATCTGGTGCTCCGTAGTAGTTGAACAGACCATAGTTAGTTCCGATTTTCTCGTTAACGATGTTCATGTATTTCTCAACTACTGCTGGCATATTGTCGTAGTAAGAGTTGCAAGCCTCACGTGCCTGGAAGAAGATATCAGGGTTCTGTGCAGAACCTTTCTCGCATGGATTGTTTGGATTCAGAGCTTTTGCACGGAACTCCTCAACAGCATCCATTGGACACATGTCTTTCAGATCCTCATAATCCCATGTCTCGATCTTCTGGATCTCATGAGATGTACGGAATCCGTCGAAGAAGTTGATGAAAGGAAGTTTTCCTTCCAGAGCTGCACAATGAGCAACAGGAGTAAGGTCCATTACCTCCTGAACAGAAGACTCACAGAGCATTGCAGCACCAGTCTGACGACAAGCGTAAACATCAGAGTGATCTCCGAAGATACACAGAGCGTGAGAAGAAATGGTACGTGCAGATACGTTGAATACTGCAGGAGCCTGCTCACCAGCGATTTTGTAAAGGTTAGGGATCATCAGAAGAAGACCCTGAGAAGCTGTGTAAGTGGTTGTCAGAGCACCAGCGGTGATTGCACCGTGAACTGCTCCGGCAGCACCAGCCTCAGACTGCAGCTCAGTGATCTGAACTTCCTGTCCGAAGATGTTTTTTCTTCCCTGAGTAGCCCACTCATCACTAGCCTCAGCCATTGGTGAAGATGGTGTGATAGGATAGATAGCTGCTACCTCTGTAAAAGCGTAAGAAGCATGAGCTGCAGCATGGTTTCCATCCATGGTTTTCATCTTTCTAGCCATTTAGATATATCCTCCTTAAAAAATTAATACAACTGTATACACTATACATATCAACCTGAATTATATCATCGAAATATTTACCTGTCCATGCCCCAAAAAGAAATGTACTACAAAAAAAACAGAAAAAATGACATGGTTCCATGCAATACTGCCAGTGTTGCCGGACACGCCTTTACTATCATCAGATTGTTTGCCCAAAAAAAACAGTTTTTCTCTGTTTTATCCCTTCTGGGCCTCAATGCGCTCCGCCAGATCATTCAGGTATACCCAGCGGTCCATCTTGTGTTCCAGCTCTGCCTCTGCCTGCTCCTTCTCCTTTGTCAGCTCATTCAGCTTCACAAAATCCGTGGCAAATTTCGGAATCTTTTTGTCCAGCTCCTGAATCTTCTCCTCCAGAGCAGCAATATCCTCGTCGATACTCTCAAACTCCTTCTGCTCCTTGTAGGTGAATTTCAGCTTCTCCGCATGGCCCCTGCCTGCATTTTTATCCTTCTTTGCCTCCTGCTCCTCTCCGGACAGTTCCGCTTTGGAAGAGCCTCCCACCGAAAATGCCGAACCGAAGGATGCTTCCTGACCACCTGCTGCCAGGTAATCGGAGTAGCCGCCCTCATACTGACGGATCCGCCCTGCCCCCTCGAAGGAGAAGATCCTCCTTACCACACGGTCCAGGAAGTAACGGTCATGGGATACGGTGATAACAATGCCTGCGAAGGAATCCAGATAATCCTCCAGAATGGTAAGGGTCTGGATATCCAGATCATTGGTGGGCTCATCCAGGATCAGCACGTTGGGAGCTCCCATCAGAATGTGCAGCAGATACAGTCGTCTCTTCTCTCCTCCTGAAAGCTTCTCAATCCTGGTCCACTGCTTTGTACCATCAAACAGAAACTGCTCCATCAGCATGGAGGCTGTCACCTTTCCGTTGGGTGTATTGATATACTCTGCCACCTCTCTGATGTATTCGATGGCCTTCATGGATTCGTCCATATATTCATTTTCCTGGGAAAAATAGCCGATGGAAATGGTGGAACCAATCTCCACCTCACCGGCATCCGGCAGTACATTTCCTGTGATGATCTTCATCAATGTACTTTTTCCGCAGCCGTTGGGTCCTACAATTCCGATGCGGTCATTTTTCAGGAAGATATACTCCCAGTCCCGGATCAGGGTTCTGCTGCCATAGGCCTTGCTGATTCCCCGCACCTCAATGGTCTTTCGTCCCATTCTGGTGGCCATGGAGGACATTTCAATCTGTGTCTCCTCCTCCGGTGCCTCAATCTGCTGCATAGCCTCAATCCGCTGGATATGGGCCTTCTGCTTGGTGGAACGGGCACGGGCGCCACGCATCAGCCATTTCAGCTCATTTCGGAGAATGCTCTGCCTTTTTCGCTCAGAGGCTCTTGCGATATCCAGTCTTTCCTGACGCAGCTCCACATATCTGCTGTAGCTGCCGGGATAGCTGTAAATGCCGCCTTTATCCACCTCCACGATCCTTGTAACCACACGGTCCAGGAAGTAACGGTCATGGGTAACCATAACCACAGTCCCTCTGAAACGGATCAGGTAATCCTCCAGCCATCCGTTCATGGCACTGTCCAGGTGGTTGGTTGGCTCATCCAGAATCAGGATATCCACCGGCTGAAGCAACACATGCACCAGGGCAACCCTCTTCTTCTGTCCTCCGGACAGTTCAGACACCGGCTGATCCAGATTCTGGAAATCCAGCTTTGCCAGAAGAGATTTTGCCTCACTCTCCTTCTCAAAATCCTCCGGATTCTCCAGTACCCCTCGCAGGGCTGCAGACAGCACCGTTTCTCCCTCCTGGAATTCCGGATCCTGGGGCAGATATCCGATCCGGATATTACTGCCAGTGATCACGGTACCCTCATCCGGTTCCTCCGCCCCTGCAATAATGCGCAGCAGAGTGGATTTTCCCTCTCCATTGATACCGATGACACCTACCTTTTCTCCCTCCTGAAGGCTGAAAAAACCATCTTCAATGAGCACACGCTCACTATATGCCTTTGTAATATGTTCAGCTGTTAATACGTTCATGAATTATATCTTTTCCTTATCAGTGTTTTTCTCTAAATCGTTTTCTTTATCTGCCCTTTACCTCAATGGCCTTGTGCGGACACATCTCCTGGCAGCAGAAGCAGCGGATACATTTTTTATAGTCATACACCGGTGGCTTCTGTCGCCCGCTTCTGAACTCCAGTGCTTTCCCCTCCACAGGACAGCTCTCCACGCAGATTCCGCATCGCTTACAACGCTCTTCTATAATATAGGGACGTTTCCTGAATATCTGAAAAATATCCAGCATCCCCATAACACCCTTTGCCTTCTGCTTTTTACGTACCACATCGAAATCCGGATTTCCATATTTCTTCTGGGCCTGCTTCAGGGACAGTTCTCCCTCCGGTGTCAGCAGACGGATCTGGTCCGGATCACAGGTACCAAGGCCCATCTGGGCACCAAACAGGTTGGTGGGTACCAGCTTTGGATCCAGGTACACCAGATAGCTGAATACCGTATCCATGGCAACAGGATCCGTGGAAAGCAGCAACACGTTCATGGGAACAGGAGTTCCTGATGTGGGACCGTTGCCCTCCATGGCCATAATTCCGTCCATGACACAGAGTCTTGGAGCCACACATTTGTTCAGATCGATGAGCATGCGGCCAAAACTCTCCGCACTGGGATAAATGGTGTGTCCCACTGCTTTATTTTTCCCCTGGATACAGCCATACTGATTCTTTACCGCCCCGGTAATATACTCCAGTGCATGGGTCTTCATCTTTGGCATGGTAATCAGACAATCGCATTTTACCACCGCATCTGATAACAAAAATTCTTTTGCATGGGTTCCCTCCGGATAGGCAGTCTTCACAGTCTCCTTAAACTCCGCCAGTCTGGCACCATTTCTGCTTAAAGTCTCTGCAAAGCCCAGCTCATGCATGGTCTTCAGAGGGTTTCCGAAGCCGCTGGAATCCCCCGCTTCCACATGTCTGTAGCCCTCCTCCTTCAGAATTCTGGCAAAGGCACCTGCCACGGCAGGATGGGTGGTCACCGCTCTGTCCACCGGTGCACTTCTCACAAGATTCAGCTTCAACAGAATCTTCTCATCTCTGCCTATCAGCCCATCCAGACCTCCAAGAAGCTCCACTCCCTGCCGCAGAGCCTGATATACATGCTCCTCCTCATAATCACAACAGGGTACCAATACTACTTTACTTTCCATTCGTTTTATTCCTCAATCTATCTTTCAAAACAGAACATGTTTTTGTTCTGTCTTCATCCTTCTTAACCTTAAAAGCATATCACATAAACCCGAAGGCTGTCACCTGAACATTTTTCCAGTTGCCGATTCTGGTGGTAAAGCGGAAATGGGTAAAGCTTTAGCGGGGCTGATTCCCACAGGCATAAGGGGAACAAAAAGAGGCTGCCGCAAAAGCGACAGCCCCGGATTATTTCAATATGACGGTTATCAGCAGATGCCGTAAACCTCTTTGTTGTATGCCTCGATCTCAGCATTGATGTTTGGATCAGCCTGTGGGAACAGACATCCTGGTGCACCGTAGGTGATACATGGGATGAAGTGTCCGCCTGGTCCGTATTTTGTACAAGCCTCACGTACGTTTGCACGGATCTCCTCTGGTGTGGAGGACTCACGGTCAACAACAGCTGCGTCGATACCACCCATGAGTACCATGCGTCCGTCGATCTCTTTCTGCAGTCTTACGATATCGTTCTGTGGAAGAACACCCTGCCAGATATCGATTCCAAGGTCGATCATATCCTCAACGATCGGCTCGCAGAAGGAATCAGAATGATGCATGATGATTACGCCGTGATCCTTCATGTATTTGTACTGATCTACGTACTGAGGTTTGATGAACTCTCTCCAGGTGTCAGGAGATGTAAACAGGCTCTGTTTTGATCCCCAGTCATCATGGCTGAGAATTACATCTGGCTCAAGATAATCAACGATCATCTTTGTAAGAGTGAAACGATATTTTCCGATCTCCTCGCAGAGCTCCATCATATCGTCCTCCTCCAGCAGGAAGTTAACCAGTGTATCCTCAAATCCCATCAGGAAATGCAGACGCTCAAAAACACCTGTTGGCATGAATGCCATGTACAGATTTCCGGACTCTTTGATCTCTTTTGCTTTTGCCTGGAATGGCTCCCACAGTGCAGGATCATCTGCAGCTTTAATGATATCAGGAATCTGAAGCTGCTCCTTCCACTCACAGATATCATCGATAACCTTGTTGTCATTGGTTACGTGTGGCATTGCAGCGATCTGTCCTTCCGGCCAGAGAATCCATGTACCGAATTTGTCCTGCATTGGCTCCATTCCCTGATGACGATTTCCACGTACAAAGTTGTTTGCAGGGTTAGGAGGATAGAAAGTACATCCCTCATACTGTTTCAGCAGACGATCTGGTTTTCCGTCCTTTTTCAGTGTCTCCAGGAATAACTCTTTAGATGTCATCATAACTGATAATCTCCTTTCACTACTCTCATTTGTGTTATTCACTTCTTTTTTCCATTTGTGAAGCTGTTGTGCCTCACCTTCTATCTACAAACAGGCTCCGCTGTTCATATTCTGATTTTTTCAGCAGTCTATGCTGGTCTGATCCTATCCGGGGACAGTCTTCGAAGCATCTGCTGTATCCCTCTGATCCCACAGGGAAAATGACATCCTCAGGTACAGATTTCTTCCCGGCTCTGCCATTCCCTCTCCATCCAGACCAGTCAGCTCCGTAATGGTGCGAAGTCTGTAAAACAGGGTACTTCTTCCAATATAGAGAGACTTTGAAGCCTGAACGGTATTTCGTTCAGAAAGAATATAGGTTTTCAATGTTTTCAGCAGCTCCGTGCCATTCTTTTTATCATACGCATCCAGAAAGGGAAGAATCGGATCACAGAGACAGGAAGCAGGCAGTTCTTTCACCGCCTGACCCAGCATATAGTCCACCGCCACCGCCGAAAACCGGGTGTACCACTTGATCTCACGCCTCCTCATGCAGGCTGTCAGAGCAATCCTGGCCTGGGCAAAATACAGCTGGATATTCAGAAGATCCGAAAACTCATTGCTGATTCCTGCCATATACAGATTGTCTCTCAGCACCTCGATCATCACAGAATGATAATCCGGATTCAGTCTTCTGTTGATCAGAACCCCCACCTGTCCATCTGTAAGAAATGCATGACTACCGGGAACCGCTGATTCCAGATAGTTACAGATGCTGATATTGGAAAAATTGCCATCCTGATTGGCTTCAGAATAAAGAGCAAGACAGATGTAGCTGTCCTTCACATGCCATCCCAGCAAACGAAGTCTCTCCTCCATCTCCTCCTCGGAGCAGGTTTCTCCCCTCAGCAGGCGTTCCATCAGAAGATCAATGGCTCTGCCGTAGATTCCCTGTATATTGCCATAACCCAGAAGAACATCTCGAATCAGTCTGGCCAGAAATTCTGCGGAAAGCTTCTGGCTTTCACGAATGGGCTGCTCCAGCTCTACGATGACAAGTCTTCCCAGATAGCCACCGTATTCATTTCTTATATTTACATACAGATCTCTGTGCCCCCGCAGGTCCGCTGAAAAGAATTCAGCCTTGCTGGTGGTAAGGGTATCCTGATATTCCGAATCCAGACGAAACTCGTTCAACAGCTCCGCCGGTGCTGCAATGGCACCTGTGAGCTCGTCCCTCTCCCATTTTACCATTCCCTCTTTCCAGATCGGACAGGAAAGAATGTACAGCTGGGGATCATGCACAAACATGGGATTGCCGAAATATTCATAGCTCAGAACACAGAGTTCATCAATGGTCCCTCTATGCAGAACAATATCCTGCAGTCCGGAGGACCAGCTTCTGTGCTTCTGGAAAATGTCAAGACAGTGATTGAATACGGCCCTTGGATCCGGATTCTCTGTCTTCACTCCAGATTCCTCTCTGGTGGGGCTTCCTTGCAGAGCACCTATCGACTGCTTCGGTATCACAATAACAGAAGCCCCTCCTGTTTCCACATCCTCAGGAAGCGTTCCAAGCACAATATATGCCCCCTCAGCGGGAAATGTCTTTATATCCTGAATCTGATTTATTTCAATCAGGTAGATATAGCTTTGATTAATGTGATGGAAATCCGAAAAAAAACGGATCCCCTCCAGTGTCTGTCTGTTAGATCCCGGCAAAAAAGTAATATTCTGATAATATTCTTCCAGTTCTTCCATGATGACTGCCGGATTCAGCAGAAACACAGCTGAATTATTATATTCCATAGAAACCTTCCACTTTCCTCTGATCTGTCAGATATCCCAGCTGTTCAACTTTTTTGTTTCACCAGCTGACACAGGCTACAGATGCTCTCTGTTTAAAGAGAATTCACTTTAATAATAAAACACTCTGTACACCTTGTTCAATAGTTTTTCAGTTTTCTATTGTCGTCACGGAACTTTTATTACTGTTTATTATCAGAACTCAGAAATTCTATTTCCTAACAAACAGGCGCTTTCTTTCTGTAAAGTCAGCATTTTCGTAAAAATATCACAAAGAAAGCCGTCATTCAACTTACTTATACCACATTACTGCCGTATTTCGCAATGTGATAAAAGCTTTTCGTCGTTTCATGCGAATTCTTTCATAAAACATTGTGTTCATTGAACACTGTGTTCAGTTTCACAGTAAAACGGAGACCTGGCGCAGGATTCCGGTCAGCTTTCGCTGACATCTTCCTACCAGAATCGCTGCGATCCTCCCGGAGCGTTTTACTTTACAAAGTATCGTTTTTCCCATACAATACTGCTGAATCTAAAAGAAAGTGAAGCAAAACAATCTGCCATGCTCAGAAAAACAATCGCATTATCTATAACAAAAGAATCTGAGGGAATCCCCATCAGGAATTATCTCCGGGAGTTTGGCTTTTCCAGCCATCTTCTGATCCAGTTGAAACAGAGAGAACACTCTGTCCTCCTGAACGGAACCCCCTCCTATCTCAACATTCCCCTGAAGGAGGGAGATGTGGTGGAGGTGCTGCTGCCGGAGGAGGAATCCCCGGAAAAACTGGTATCCACCAATATCCCCTTCGGGATCCTCTATGAGGATCAGGATATCCTGGTGGTAAACAAACCCTCCGGGATGCCTATCCACCCCTCCCGAGGCAATTTCGAAAACACCCTTGCCAATGCCGTGGCATATTATTACGAACAGCTTCAGGAGCCATTTTCCTATCGCTGCATCAATCGTCTGGATCGTGACACCACCGGCGCACTGATTCTGGCCCGGCACGCCTTAAGTGCCTGCATTCTCTCCGCCCAGATGAGGGAAAGAGAGATCCACAGAACCTATCTGGCTCTGGTGGAGGGATGCACCCAGGCGGAGGGTACCATCGATCTTCCCATTGGCCGAAAGGATACCTCCATCATCGAGCGCTGCATCGACAGGGAACAGGGGGAGCGGGCAGTCACCCATTACAAAACCCTTCGCACCTTCCAGATGGAGGGAAAGGACTGCTCCCTGGTGGAACTGCATCTGGAAACGGGACGCACCCACCAGATCCGTGTACATATGACTGCCCTGGGCCATCCACTTCTCGGAGACTCCCTGTATAATCCCCAGGGAATCTCTGCTCCCGGACGCCAGGCTCTGCACTCCTGCAGTCTGAATTTTATCCACCCCATAACAAAAGAAGAGATGCAGATCACTGCACCTCTTCCGGAGGATATGAATTCGTTATTAAAGTAATAAAGTGCGTTTTCAACCCACTATCGCAGCCATAGTTTTTCATAAACGCAACTTTGTTCTGCCCGTGTAACGAAAAACAGCTGCGCATCCTCGCGGAGCGTTTTATCTCAGTCGGAGATTGGACTCCCACTGAGACTAGTTTCTCAATGCTCACCACCTATAGAGGCGGGAGTCTTCTCCACTGAGATAAATGCAGGGGCTGTCGCACTAAGCCCCTTCCCAAATCGAGAGGTGTCTATTGTATTAACA
>JAUNCZ010000005.1:0-17188 GCA_030526405.1 Lachnospiraceae bacterium
TGCCAGTGGCACTCGAACAAAGCGCCGACCGAAGCGGAGCGTAGACCCTAAGCGAGAGCGGTCCCTGAAGTAACTACTGACATTTAGCAATATTCAAAAAGGGGAAGAAAAAGGGGCCATCGCAACGGTTGTTGCGACAGCCCCTTTTTCAATCCTTTTTAAAGCTGAATCAGGGTCTGAAGAGCAGTATCTTTGATGATACATTCCATGTGTTCATTCAGGAAGGCAGCACCTGCTTCATGAAAACGGCAGGTCTGACTGAATTCAGAGAGCATGTTGCATACCCGGTTGAAATCCTCGGGAGAGCAGCTGTTCTGGTACAGCACCAGAAGGTAATCCCCGGTGAGGTTGTCCTTGTACAGGGAATTCTGCTCCTGATAGCAGTTGTTTAAGCCGTGGGCGGCTTCGATGGCTCCATCCAGTGTGGAGAAGTGGAACAGCTGAAGGAGATTGACGGGAACCGATGGCTCCTGGGCAGTTGCCTCTTCTGCAGGCTTTTTCTCCTGAGCGGCATCCTGCTCTCTGGAGCTGGAAGGCGCCTCCTCCAGTTTGGAATCGCAGATCTTTTTAAAGAGATCCAGAATATCGTCTGCTCCTGCAAAATGCTTCTCCGGAGCAGAAGGAGTCTCCTCGGAACGGGCCTCTGAAAAGCGGGAAAAGCGGGTATCCAGCTCCTCCGGATCATCCACCTTGGATATGATCAGCATTACGCTGTCAGGTGCCATGGGAATGGCCTCCACCATAATGGGGGAGTTGGCAGGGTCAAAGCCAAAATCTTTTTTTGCCTGCTCCATCATATCGCGAAACAGCGCCTTGGCCTTCTCAGTGCCATAGGCCAGTTCGCTGAGCTTCAGCTGTCTGTCTGCAAGATCATCGCCTGTCAGAGTACAGCGGATCTGTTTGTCATTGATTTTTTCTATCTTCATAGTCTGTTCTCCATTATCTTCGATGGAGTTATTATATAACGAAGTTTTTTCAAACGCAAACTGAAAAAGCTTTACACAGAGAGATGTATTTTATATAATAATAACAGGAAAGATGTGTACTGAAGCGGCGGAAATGGGGTGATAGCCAAAGGCAGGATTCAGTACCGGAAATCTTTTTATCTGCTTCAGCCAGGGCTGAAGAGACAACATTTTTTACACAAGGCATTTCAGAGGAACATATTTATCTCAGTCGAGAAGATTCCCAGAACCTTAATGAAACAACAGGATATGCGCAAGCTTATACAATTTTTACAGGGAAGTTCTGCTTTTCTGTACAGAAAAACGGCTTTCAGATGCACAGCCCTTTCCCGGCAGGATCACCGTACTGATTCAAAAAACGGAGGCAAGGATGCCGACAGATCCTTGCAGCTTCGCAGAGGGAAAGGGGACAGATCTCCCACAATATAAAAACACCGCGACACAGGAGAGCTCTGTTCCCACAAAAATATGACAAAACATAAAAAGATATTCCGGTATTAGCCCGGCGCAGACAGAAGGCAGGTCCCCTGAGCACAGCTGCGCCGGGCTGTTACGTTGTATTTTATCGTTCTTTCATTTTTAAATAACAGGGGCTTTATTGAATTGAAGTCCTCGTTATGATAAACTAGTCTGGTAATATGCCCTGATTTTAGTGTTTACAAGAGAGGTGTAGAAAATGAAGAAAAAAGGATCTGTTCTTCCGGTGGTTCTCTGCGCAGCTGCCATTATCGGCATCGGTGGTGCGGGAGTGATTGGTTTCAGCATTTTCTCTTCCACAGGCAAAAGGATGAATCCCTATTCCTACTATGGTCTGCAGGATTCAGATGAAGCAGCACTGATCGTAAATGATACGATTCTGGAGGAGAAGGGAATCACCAGGGACGGGCACATCTATCTGAATTATAAAACAATCTGGGATTATATCGACTGCGGGTACTACTGGGATGCATCTCTTGGACAGCTGCTTCTTACGCTGCCCCAGGAGACATACACCTGGAGTCCGGAGGATGGCAGTGGTGCTGTTCTCAATGATGGAGAGAATATCTGGATCAATGCAGAGCTGCTGCTGGAAAACTCAGATGTGGATATAACCATTCTGGAGGATCCGGGACGGGTGGTGGTCCGTACAAAATGGCAGGAGCTTTCCACCTGTACAGTTCTGAAGAATACACAGATCCGCTACAGAGGCGGAAGAAAAAGTGAGGTTCTCACGGAGGCTGTTCCGGGAGATACAGTGGTGCTTCTGGATACAGTGGATGAGTGGAGTCATGTTTCCACCGCCGACGGCTATGTGGGCTACGTGAAAAGCGACCAGCTGAAGGAGGACCAGGAACCGGCTCTTACCCATGAGACAGATCCGCGTTTTATCTTCCCCAAGGTGAAGGGGGAGGAAACCATCGTCATGGGCTGGCATTACATTGATTCCCCCGCCAATAATCAGTATCTGGCGGATCGAATTGCCGGCACAAAGGCCATGAATACAATTTCGCCCACCTGGTTTTCCATCGCTGATCTGGCGGGAAATCTGGAATCCTATGCATCGGCAGAGTATGTGACAACCGCCCATCAGGCAGGACTGAAGGTATGGGGAATGCTTGGTGATGTGGGAGGACAGAGTGTGAGAACGGGAGAGGTCCTGGCTGCAGCAGCAGCAAGGAGCAATCTGATCACACAGCTGCTGCAGGTGGCTGCAGAGACAGGTCTGGACGGCATCAATGTGGATCTGGAGACCATCACCGAGGCGGAGGCCCCCTCCTATCTCCAGTTTCTGAAGGAACTTTGTCTGGAAGCCCATGAAAGGGGTCTGGTGATCTCGGTGGATAATTTTGTTCCCACCTATACCTGGTATTACAGGAGAAGAGAACAGGCAAAGTTTGCGGATTATATCGTGATCATGGGATACGATGAGCACACTGCGTCCTCCGACGAGATCGGTTCTGTGGCTTCCATCAGCTTTGTGGAAAAGGGAATCACAGATACCTTAAGAGAGGTGGATTCCTCCTCTGTAATCAATGGAGTGCCATTTTACGGTCGCTGTTGGGTGGAGAGATACGGAAGCACCGTTCCTGATACCCAGGCCCTTGGTATGGAGGCACAGAAGCAGTTTATGGCAGAGCATGGCATCACACCGGAGTGGGATGCATCCGTGGGACAGAATGTGGGAAGATCTGACGACGGTACTGCCCGGTACAGTATCTGGCTGGAGGATGGAGAATCCATGAGAGCAAGACTGGAGATGATGGAAAAATATGATCTGGCAGGTATGGCATGCTGGAGACTGGGATTGGAGAACGCTGAGATCTGGGATGTGATAGCAGCTGCTGTACAGGGGTAAAATACAGATAAGGGGAGCATAATGGCTGATAAGGAACTGTTCCGTACCACGCTGGTGGGAGGATATGATAAGGACGATGTGGAAAAACACATCCAGAAGATGAAGGATGAGGCATATGTTAATAAAAACCGCCTGATCCAGGTTCTGAAACAGAGAGAGCAGACGATTCAGGAGCTGACAGGCAAACTGAATGAGAAAGAGCTGCAGCTGAGACAGAAGGAACGAGATATTAAAGAAAAATATCAGACATACATTGATAATTATGAGCAGATTGGTCGGCTGGTATATGAATCCCGGGTTCGTGCAGACAGAATGATCATTGAGGCAAGAGAGGAATCCAGAAGAATCATTGAGGAAGCCCGTACTCTGGCCAGAAGACGTCTGGATCAGGTGCAGGAGCAGATTGATGACAAGCTGGATGAGGGAAGACTGAAGCACCAGGCCATCCAGAAGGAGCTGGAGGATATGCTTGAGCTTCTGAAACAGGTGCGCAATCGCTGCCTGCTCTCCTATGAAAATGTGGAGAAACTCATCGAGAACTATACAGATCACGAGGATCCCTTCGCTGATATCATGACAGAGCTGGAGGAGAAGACCGGTGTTTCTGAGTTCACGTTGTTTCAGGAGTCCACTCTTCAGGAGCAGATCGACTTTATGAGGAACAGTCTTTCTGACAGCCAGGAGCCGGAGGATGAGATGTTTGACGAGGAGGACTCTCTGGAGGCGATGGAGCATCTCAGTGGTCTGCTCCATGAGATTCCGGATGAGGAGCCGGAGGAATTTCCTGAAATCCAGATACTGTCTGTGGAGGAGGTTCTGAAGGCCATCGACCAGCAGCAGACGGCCTGTGCAGCAGCAAAGGCATCGGAAGAAAATACCAGACAGAGTGGTGAGACCGATCTGGAGGAGTACAGTCTGTACGAAAAGGCAGAGTCGGAGACAGAGGATCCGGAAGAAACTGGGGTGACAGCAGAGAAAGATCCGGAAGAAACTGCGATGACAGCAGAGAAAGCTCCGGAAGAGACTGGGGTGACAGAAGAGAAAGCTCCGGAAGAGAATCCGGTGACAGTGGAAATCCCGGCACAGGAGACAGCAATGCCGGAGATGACAGAGGCTTCAGAACAGGACCCTGTCTCTGAATAGAAGAGAAAAGAGCAGAGAGTTTTTTCAGAGAAAAATAAATGTGAAAGAAAGAGATGATTATGAAGGCAAAACTGATCCGTATGACGGAAGAAAATCTGAATATACCGGCACTGGAGGAGGCAGGAGAGATCCTGAAGAATGGAGGGCTGGTAGGATTTCCCACGGAGACTGTGTATGGTCTGGGAGGAAATGCTCTGGATCCGGAGGCCTCCAGAAAAATCTATGCAGCCAAGGGTCGTCCTTCGGACAATCCGCTGATCATTCATATTGCCGATCTGGAGGCGCTTCCTCCTATTGTTCGTGAGATTCCGGAAAAGGCCAGAATACTTGCAGAGGCATGCTGGCCGGGACCGCTGACCATGATCTTTCCCAAGGCAGATATTGTTCCCTATGAGACCACAGGGGGCTTGGATACGGTGGCTGTACGCCTGCCCTCCAATGAGATTGCCAGGGAGATGATCCGCCGGGCGGGAGGTTATGTGGCAGCCCCCAGCGCCAACGTATCCGGCAGACCCAGCCCCACAACAGCAGAGCATGTGGCAGAGGATCTGGGGGAGCGGATTGAGATGATCATTGACGGAGGACTGGTGCAGATCGGGCTGGAGTCCACCATTGTGGACTGTACGGAGGAGACCCCCATGATCCTGCGTCCGGGATTTCTGAATCAGGAGAAGCTGGAGGAGATTCTGGGCAGGGTGGAGCTGGATCCGGGGCTTCTGGGAGAAACAGCCCATGTGCGTCCAAAGGCGCCGGGAATGCGTTACAGACATTATGCACCGAAGGCAGATCTGTCCATTGTGGAGGGGGATTCTGAGGCAGTGGTATCCGAGATCCGCCGTTTGAGCCGTGAGTATCGTCAGGCCGGGAAGAAGGTGGGCATCATCTGTACTGACGAGACAAGAGCCCATTATACAGAGGGAACGGTACTCTCCATCGGTGCCAGAGCAGAAGAGGAAACAATAGCGAGACACCTGTATGAGGTGCTCAGACAGTTTGATGAGACTCAGGTGGATGTGATCTTTTCAGAATCCTTCCACACCCCCCAGATGGGAATGGCGATTATGAACCGGCTGCTGAAGGCGGCAGGTCACAGGGTGATTTCCGCTGGCTCTGAGTCTGAGGAAAAGGAGTGGGAGCAGTGAGAAAATATGACAGGCTGATCTTTCTGGATGCTGATGATACAGCCAGAGCTCCTATGGCGGCACAGGTTATGGAGACAAGATCCCTTCTTTCAGAATTGAAGATACTGTCCAGAGGGCTGGTTGTTCTGTTTCCGGAGCCCGTCAATCCAAAGGCTGAGGCGGTGCTTGTGAGCCATGGCTTAAGCGCCAGAGAACATACGGCAAATCAGCTCCGGCAGGAGGAGATTACCAGAAAAACACTGATCCTCACCATGGAGGACAGTCAGAAGGACAGAGTCTGGAGTTCCTATTCAGATGCCGGCAATGTGTACACGCTGTCGGAGTATGTGGGGGAGAAGGGAGATATCCAGCCCCTTTTCGGGGAACCTCTTTCCTCCTTCGGAAAATGTCTGGAGAGTCTGGAGGCTCTGACAGAGATACTGGCGGAAAAGCTGAATGAAGAGGAATTAAACTATGAGTGAGAAAAGACAGGACTACATTTCCTGGGATGAGTATTTTATGGCTGTGGCAAAGCTGGCAGCTCAGAGATCCAAGGATCCAAATTCTCAGGTGGGTGCATGCATTGTCAGTCAGGATAACAAAATCCTTTCTCTGGGTTATAATGGATTTCCTCTGGGATGCTCAGATGATGAATTTCCCTGGGCCAGAGAGAATGCAGAGAATAATCCTCTGGAAACAAAATACTTTTATGTGACCCACAGTGAGTTGAATGCCATTCTGAATTACAGAGGTGGCAGCCTGGAGGGGGCAAAAATGTATGTGACACTGTTTCCCTGCAATGAATGTGCGAAGGCTATTATTCAGGCAGGTATCAGAACAGTGATCTTCGACAGCAATAAGTATGATGGAACACCGGCGGTTACTGCATCAGCCATGATGCTGAAGGCTGCAGGGGTGGAGGTGATCAAGTACAGACCCTCCAACAGAACTCTTCACATTCAGGTGTAGAGAGGAATCAGAAGCAGGGCTGTACCGGAAATTGCAGATCGGGAGTTATGCTGTAACATCTATTACAGACTATGAGAAATACAAAAAACGCCAGTACCGGCAGATGCCGATGCTGGCGTTTTTCATAAATATCATTGTTATGGATCCCTTCCCTTTCACAGGGTTCTGTCCGGAAAGGGCGGTCTGTCAGATTCTGCCGTTACAGAAGAGATTAATCCCAGCCGGACTCTTTTTTTGCAGGTACCTTTGCATTGATCTCTGCAAAGAGCTCTGCGATGAGAGCGTTGACCTCAGTCTGGATCTCATCAATGTTAACCAGTCTGGAGACACGTTTGTCACGGGTGGAAAGCTCAACCTGTCCGTTTGCCAGGTGTTTTGGACCTACTGTAATTCTTACAGGAACACCCAGAAGATCTGCATCAGCGAACATTGCGCCGGCACGTACCTTACGGTCGTCGTAGATCACCTCAACACCTGCATTCTGCAGATCGTTGTAGATCTTGTCGGATGCAGCCTTGCAGTCCTCTTTGTCCACACGCATACAGCACAGATGTACCTGCCATGGAGCGATGGAGATTGGCCAGATTGGTCCAAAGTCATCGTGTTTTGCCTCCATAACAGAAGCGGCCAGACGGCCCACACCGATTCCGTAGCAGCCCATGATCGGAGTCTTGGAGCTTCCGTCCTCATCTGTGTAGGTCATTCCCATGGATGCAGAATATTTTGTTCCCAGCTGGAAGATGTTTCCAACCTCGATACCACGGCTGATGCGGATGGTCTTCTTGCCGCAGCATGGGCAGATGCCACCGTTCTGGATCTTGGATACATCCACATACTCCACATCGCCGATATCGCGTTTGATATTCAGACCTGTGTAGTGGTAGTTCTCCTCGTTGGCACCACAGCACAGATTCTCGATGCCCTTCAGAGAGGAATCGTAGATGATCTGGCAGTTTGCATTCTGGTTGTAAGGTCCGCAGAAGCCGGCCACAAGACCACAGTCCTCAGTAACAACAGCAGGATGTACCTTCTCTCCAAGATAGTTGGTGAGTTTTGTCTCATTTACCTCGTAATCTCCGCGAAGGAATACAACCACATACTCGTCTGTCAGATTTTTCTGATAGATCACTGCCTTGCAGGACTCTGCTACAGGACTCTTCAGGAAAGCACATACATCCTCGATGGTCTTGCACTCAGGAGTGAGCACTTTGGTAAGCTCACCTGCTGGAGCACAGCCGGAGTTGTCAACCGTTGTATCTGCCGCCTCCATGTTTGCGCTGTAGCCGCAGTCATCACAGAGAACGATGGAATCCTCACCGGCATCCACCAGCAGCATGTACTCGTGGGAAACGCTTCCTCCGATCATACCGGAATCAGATTTTACAGATACTACCTCAGGGATTCCGGCCTTTGCAAAGATGCGGTCGTAGGAATTAGCCATTACATCGTAGTATTTCTCAAGATCCTCCTGAGAGGTGTGGAAAGAGTATGCATCCTTCATGGTGAACTCACGGACACGGATCAGACCTGCTCGTGGTCTTGCCTCGTCACGGAATTTTGTCTGGATCTGGTAGATGGCAAAAGGATATTTTGCGTAGGTCTGTCCATACTCACGAACCAGCTGTACAGCTGCCTCCTCGTGGGTCATTCCCAGTACCATGGAAGAGTCATTTCTGTCCTTGAAACGGAGCAGCTCCTCTCCAACGCTGGTAAAACGACCGGATTCCTCCCAGAGGGCGCCTGGCAGAACTACAGGGAAGAGAACCTCCTGGCAGTCAGCAGAATCCATCTCCTGGCGGATGATATTCTCGATTTTTGCTGTAACACGCTTCATTGGCGGATACAGAGAGTAGATACCATTGGCTACATATTTCACATAGCCTCCTCTTACAGAAAGGGCATGGCTTTCAATGACACAGTCTGACGGACGCTCTTTAAAGCGGTCACCTACTAAATTTTTCAGCTTCATGTTGTTCCTCCTTACTATTTGTATAAGGGACTGTACCGCGGATGCGCAGCTCCACCTCCTTCCGCGGGCAGAACAAAGCTGCATCCTGGAAAAGATTCGGCTACGGGAGTGCGTTACAGACGCACCTGGTTCTGGCTGTAAAAAAGCCCCTTAACTCTCTTTTGAGAATTAAGGGACCAATAAGCTCTCTATCGGCGGTACCACCCTTGTTAACCGTTCCCGCTGGAGGGACGGTTCACTTTTGTATTCTTCTGTATGCTCCGAGCCCGGTTCAACAGACCTCTGTGAAGACTCTCACCAGCCGTCTTCTCTCTGAGACAAAGGGAACTGCTTACTATCTCTCATCAACGCTTCTTTATATTAGTATAGAAACAGAATTTCTGTCAAGGTAAAACTTAAGGAAGCACAGGGATAGGGGGACAGAGGGGCGTGCCTGCCTTCAGCGTTTCCTCTATGGCTCCAGGGAAAGATCGATGGGTTTTCCAAGGGATGCATAGGTGAAGGTGGCATGGGCAAGAAGCAACCCTTCCCCATCAGTTACCTCCACGCTGTAGACGGACACACGTTTTCCCTGTTTGATCTCCCGGGCCTCTGCATAGAGACAGTCTGCGTTAAGACCGGGGCGAAGAAAGTGAATGGTGCTGTCCAGTGTGGTGACCTGGATTCCGTGGGAGCTGGCAGCACTGCCGGCGGTGGTGTCTGCCATGGTGAAAATGCAGCCTCCGTGGACAGAGCCGATGGGATTCTGGTGCATGGCCCCCAGGGAAAGTCTGGTTCTGGCAGTTCCG
Organism: Lachnospiraceae bacterium; assembly: GCA_030526405.1. Lineage (GTDB taxonomy): Bacteria > Bacillota > Clostridia > Lachnospirales > Lachnospiraceae > JAKSRN01. The sequence continues at coordinate 9,291 of JAUNCZ010000005.1, forward strand.
GGACCAATCTCCAGAATCTCAATACCAATACTCTGGCAGAAGGCATTTTTCTCCTGGCGTACTTTTTTTAACAGTTCATAATCCATATCTGATTCCTCTTTCTCGGTTGATTCTGAAGCCTATTATAAGGAAAAAAACGGGATTTTCAATAATTACAGAGGCGGATAGAAAGAAAAGGATTTTCTTTTTGGCATCATTGGAGTATAATAACCAGACTGAAACTAAATTCTTGACAAAAAGAAAGGTCAAGGTTATAAAGTTTATTATAGAAAACTTAGGAGGTTTACTCAATGAACAAAACAGAATTAGTTGCAGCTATTGCAGACAAAGCAGGAATTTCCAGAAAAGACAGTGAGGCTGCTTTAAAAGCTTTTATTGATACTGTAACAGAAGAATTAAAGAAAGGTGAGAAGGTTCAGCTGGTTGGTTTCGGTACATTCGAGATCAGTGAGAGAGCAGCAAGAGAGGGACGCAATCCTCACACAGGAGAGGCTATGCAGATCGCTGCTTCCAAGAATCCAAAATTCAAAGCAGGAAAAGCTCTGAAGGATCAGCTGAACTAATAGAATACAGTTCATGAGACTTGATAAATACCTGAAGGTATCGAGACTGATCAAACGCCGCACGGTGGCCAATGAGGCCTGTGATGCCGGACGTGTGCTGATCAATGACAAGCCTGCAAAGGCATCAGCCCATGTAAAAAGCGGTGATATCCTTGAGATCCAGTTCGGAACAAAATCCGTAAAGGTTGAGGTGCTGGACGTACAGGAAACAGTACGCAAGGAAGAGGCACAGGAATTATATCGATATCTGTAAGACATGGAAACAGCCGGATATGGGAGCAGCCTGTATCCGGTTTTTGTACAGGAGACAGAAACGTGGCCGGAAAAAAACAGAAGAAAACAAGAAGAAAACAGAATAATACAGCTATGCTGATCATTCTTGTAAGTGTACTGCTTCTGCTGGCTGCACTTCTCTTTCAGGAAAATAAGATGCAGAAGAAGATCGCTTCCAATAAGGAAAGACTTCAGGAGGTGGAGCTTCAGATCCAGGAAGAGACACAGAGAACCCAGGATATCCGGGAACAGGAAGAATATATGCAGAGTCAGGAATACATTGAAAAAACTGCGAAGGACAAACTGGGTCTGATCAAAGATGGTGAGACCATCTTCAAGGAACAGAAATAGATGTTGGGATGATGATCCGCAGACTGAGACAGAGAGGCTCGGCCTGCGGGTTTTGTGTATGAGGAGGGGAACCGCATGCTGATACATAAAACGTGGAATTACATACAGGAGCATTCCCTGATCCTTCCCGGGGAGACGGTGCTGGTGGGGCTGTCCGGCGGAGCAGATTCCGTATGCCTTCTTCTGCTTCTTCAGGAGCTGGGAAAGCAACATGGCTTTTCTGTCCGGGCAGTGCATGTGAACCATAACCTGCGGGGGGAGGAAAGTGCAGGGGATCAGGCCTTTGCAGAGGAGCTTTGCAGAGAGCTGGCCATTCCCCTGTACTGCTGTTCCTGTCCGGTGGAGGAACTGGCCAGAGAACATCAGATGGGCCTGGAGGAAGCAGGCCGTGAGGTGAGACAGCAGGTGTTCCGGCGTTGCCAGAGAGAACTGGGGGCGGAGAAAACAGCCCTTGCCCATCACAGAAATGATCAGGCAGAGACAGTGCTGTTCCGCCTGGCCCGGGGCAGTTCTCTGGGAGGGCTGGGAGGAATCCGTCCCTGTCAGGGAAGTCTGATCCATCCCCTGCTCTTTGCGGAAAAGGATGAGATCCTGGAAGAACTAAGGAAGAGAGGGGTATCCTACAGAACGGATAGCAGCAATCTTTGCACAGAGTATACAAGAAACAGCATTCGTCTTCAGGTGATGCCGGTGCTTCAGCAGCGGGTCAACCACAGGGCACTTCTTCATATGGCAGAGGCAGCGGAGGATATGGCGGAGGCGGATGCATTTCTCCGTTCTCTGGCAGAGCCGGTGGCAGGAACCTGCATTCTCTGGGAAAAGGACACTGTGTCTGTATCCTGTCGCCTTCTGGAGCAGCCCGGGCTCCTGCAGAGATATGTGCTGATGGAGGCTCTGGAGAGGATCTCCGGAAGCAGAAAGGATCTGGGACGGGAACAGCTCCGTCAGCTCCGGGACCTGCTGCAGGGACATGCAGGAAGAAGAGTGTGTCTACCGGGGGAACTGGAGGCGGTGCGCTTTCCGGACAGGGTGATCATCAGGAAGAGGCAGGAGGGGACAGAGCTCTGTGCCGGGAGAGATGGAATCGATCAACAGGTACTGTCTGTTTCCGGCGAGGGGGAATTTTCCTTCGGGAGATGGCATTTTCACTGTCAGCTGCTGCCTGGCATTCCTCCTGAAATACCTGAAAAAAAATACACGAAATGGCTGGATTATGATAAAATAAAAAATGGTCTGGAATTCAGGACCAGAAGAGCCGGAGACTATCTGACAGTCACCAGATCGGGTGGACGAAAAAAACTGAAATCCTATTTCATTGATGAAAAGATTCCTGCGGAGCAGAGAGGGTGCCTGCCCCTTCTTGTTTCAGGATCCAGAGTGTTCTGGGTACCGGGATACCGCATCAGTGAGGACTGTAAAGTAACTGAAACAACAAAACAGGTGTTAAAAATAACAGCAACGGAGGAAATGTCATGAGTGAAACAATTAAAGTTCTGATCAGTGAAGAAGACGTACAGAAAAGAATTCAGGCATTGGGTGAGCAGATCTCAAAGGATTATGCAGGCAAGACTGTTCATATCATTGGTATCCTGAAGGGCGGTGCCTACATGATGATCGATCTTTCCAAGCGCATCAGCGTGCCGGTAACTCTGGATTTCATGTCTGTATCCAGCTATGGAAACGGCACTGTATCCAGGGGAATTGTTAAGATCGTAAAGGATCTGGATGAGCCACTGGAGGGCAAGGATGTTCTGATCGTTGAGGATATTATTGATACAGGAAGAACCCTCAGCCATCTGAAGGAGCTTCTGTATGCAAGAAAGCCCGCCAGTATCAAAATCTGTACCCTTCTGGATAAACCGGATCGCCGTGTAGTGGACGACATTACAGTTGATTACTGCGGCTTCCGTATCCCGGATGAGTTCGTAGTGGGCTGCGGTCTTGATTATGCCCAGAAATACCGCAATCTTCCTTATATCGGCGTAGTGGAACTGGATAAGGAATAAAAACTGAATAAAAGGAGATAGTAATACTTGCAGAAAAAGAATAGTAAGGGACTGCTTATTTACGGAGCAGCAGTGGTGATCCTTCTGTGTTTTATGTTCTTTTCCCAGAACGCATTCCGTTCTGCGGAGAGGGTGAGCAATGCAGAGTTTCAGAATGCTGCGGAGAGCGGAGAGATTGTTAAGGCTGAGATCGTTCAGAGCACAGCCGTTCCCACTGGAAAGATCCGTTTTACAGTAAATGGCGGCAGCGTAAAAGAGGTAACTGTCAGCGATGTGGTGAAGACAGAGGAGTATCTGTCAGATAAAAATGTTCCCTTTCTGGTGTCAGAGGTTCCCACATCCGGAATCTTCGAGAACGTACTCCTTCCGGTGCTTCTCTCTGTAGTTCTGTTCATGCTTCTGATGTCATTTATGACACGGTCCTCCGGAGGCGGAAGCAATGCCAAGATGATGGACTTTGGAAAGAGCAGAGCACGTAAGGCTTCAGAATCCGACAAAAAGGTAACCTTTGCGGATGTGGCCGGACTGAAGGAGGAGAAGGAAGATCTGGAGTCCGTAGTGGATTTCCTGAAAAATCCCGGAAAGTATACAAAGGTGGGGGCAAGAATCCCCAAGGGAATGCTTCTGGTGGGCCCTCCGGGAACAGGAAAGACCCTGCTGGCAAAGGCGGTTGCAGGAGAGGCTGGTGTGGAATTCTTCTCCATTTCCGGTTCTGATTTTGTGGAAATGTTCGTAGGTGTGGGTGCTTCCCGTGTCAGAGATCTCTTTCAGACAGCGAAGCAGAATGCACCCTGTATCGTATTTATCGATGAGATCGATGCGGTGGCCCGCCGAAGAGGTACAGGAATGGGCGGCGGACATGATGAGAGAGAGCAGACACTGAACCAGCTGTTGGTTGAGATGGACGGTTTTGGTGTGAACGAGGGAATTATCGTCATGGCAGCCACAAACCGTGTGGATATTCTGGATCCCGCCATCCTCCGTCCGGGACGCTTTGACCGCAAGGTCATGGTGGGAAGACCGGATGTGCAGGGAAGAGAGGAGATCCTTCGTGTCCATGCCAAGGATAAGCCTCTGGGAGACGATGTGGATCTGAAGCAGATCGCCCAGACCACAGCAGGCTTTACCGGTGCGGAGCTGGAAAATCTTATGAACGAGGCTGCCATTCATGCAGCCAAAGAGGAGCGCTCCTTCATCCGCCAGCAGGATATCAAGGAAGCCTTTATCATGGTGGGCATCGGAACTGAGAAGAAGAGCAGAGTGGTGTCTGAAAAAGAAAAAAGAATCACTGCTTATCATGAGACAGGTCACGCGATCCTGTTCCATGTGCTTCCTGATATGGAGCCGGTATACACCATTTCCATCATTCCCACAGGTCCCGGTGCAGCAGGCTATACCATGCCGCAGCCGGAGAATGACAGCATGTTCAACACCAGAGGCAAGATGCTGCAGCACATTACCGTGTGCCTTGGAGGCCGTGTGGCGGAGGAGCTGGTATTTGATGATATTACCACAGGTGCTTCCCAGGATATCAAGCAGGCCACAGCCACAGCAAGAGCCATGGTGACAAAGTATGGAATGTCCGAAAAACTGGGTCTGGTGGCCTACGGGGACGATTCCGATGAGGTGTTCATTGGAAGAGACTGGGGACATACAAAAAATTACAGTGAGCAGGTTTCCGCTGCCATCGATGAAGAGGTTCAGAGCATTATCAGTGAGTGCCACCAGAGGGCAAGGGATCTGATCCTTGAGCACAGATATGTTCTGGAGGAGTGTACCAGACAGCTGCTGGAGAAGGAGAAGCTGAACAGACAGGAGTTTGAGGCTATCTTCCAGCAGGAGGCAGAGGCAGGAACAGAAAGCTAAGGCGGGGAATATGTCGGATGGACTGGACCGGAATCCGGTGCAGAGGTTCGATAGAAACAGGAAAAAGTAATAGTGCACAAAAACAGGGTGCAAAATATGTGAAGTTTGTGCAGACTTTTGCGCGGTGCTGTGCTACTATACTTAATGTAAAAACCCCCCAATACATTATATAGTTTTTGCTACACCCCAAGAGAAATACCTTCTCGCAAAAAGACAGCGGATTGATCCGCTGTCTTTTTGATGTTGCAGCAAAAAAGTGTAACGCTTCCTGGATGTTGTATCTTCACAAGAAATAAAGAATGGGGTAGAATGGGAAAGGATTTTATATATAGAGGTGTAGAAATGAAGATTTCCGAGAGAATCAATGAATATGCATGGAGAATGCAGCCATTTCTGAACATGGATGCTCTTTTCAGCGATGAATCAGAGATGTTTCGTTCTCCGTCTGAGCCGGATCCGGGGGATTCAGTGACCATCCGTTTCCGTACTGCCAGAAACAATGTGAATGAAATATATTTTATCAGCGGTGCCATAAGAGAGAAAATGGAGCTGGAGAGAAGTGAGAATGGGTTTGATTACTATTCCATTGTGGTTACTGTGGGAACAGAGCCTCTTCACTATTATTTTGAGATCTGTCACGGCCGTCTGGCCCTGTTTTACAATAAGCTGGGAATTACAAAGGATCTTCATGCAAAGCACAGCTTCTGCATTTATCCGGGATTTCATGTGCCGGAGTGGTCCAAGGGTGCGGTGATGTATCAGATTTACATCGACCGTTTTTGCAATGGTGACCCAACCAATGATGTAGTGGATGATGAATATTACTATATTAATCAGCATGTTACCCAGGAGAAGGACTGGAATGCATATCAGAAGATGGATATGGATGTAGGAAACTTCTTCGGAGGTGATATTCAGGGAATCTGGGATAAGCTGGATTATCTGCAGGATCTGGGAGTGGAGGTTCTCTATCTGAACCCGATCTTTGTATCTCCTTCCAACCACAGATACGATACACAGGATTATGACTATGTGGATCCTCATATCGGTAAGATCGTGGTGGACTGTGAGGGGGTTCTTCCTGAGGGGGACAACAACAATGCCCACGCTGAAAAATATAAGACACGAGTGACCAGAATCGAGAATCTGGAGGCCAGCAACCAGTTTTTTGCGGAATTCGTGGAGGAGATCCACAGAAGAGGCATGAAGATCATTCTGGACGGTGTATTCAATCACTGCGGTTCCTTCAATAAGTGGATGGACCGGGAGAGGATCTATGAGAATCAGCCGGGCTATGAGCCGGGTGCCTATGTGTCTGCAGACAGTCCCTACAGAAGATATTTTGATTTTACCTACGAGCATTCCTGGCCCTACAACTCCTTCTATGATGGCTGGTGGGGACATGATACCCTTCCAAAACTGAATTATGAGACCTCGGAGGAGCTGAGGAACAAGATTCTGGAGGTGGGAGCGAAATGGGTTTCTCCTCCCTATAACTGTGACGGATGGCGTCTGGATGTGGGCGCTGATCTGGGGCATTCGCCGGAATACAATCATCAGTTCTGGAGAGATTTCCGATCTGCTGTCAAGAAGGCAAACCCTGATGCACTGATCCTGGCAGAGCACTACGGAGACACCAGCTCCTGGCTGCAGGGGGATCAGTGGGATTCTGTTATGAATTATGATGCATTTATGGAGCCGGTGACCTGGTTCCTGACAGGTATGCAGAAGCACAGCAACGAGTTCCGACAGGATCTTCTTGGAAACAGTATAAGCTACAGGGATGCAATGCGCTGGCATATGGCAGAATATTCCCTTCCTTCTATCCTCTGTGCCATGAATGAGCTGGATAATCATGACCATTCCCGCTTCCTTACAAGAACCAACCATCGTTGCGGAAGAGCGAAGGATCTGGGACCGGAGGCGGCAGGTGAAAATGTATCCGTGCCTGTGCTTCGAGAGGCTGTCATGTATCAGATGTTCTGGCCGGGTGCTCCAACACTCTACTATGGAGATGAGGCAGGCATGGTTGGATTTACTGATCCGGACAACCGCCGTTCCTATCCCTGGGGAAGAGAGGATAAGGAGCTGATCCGTTACTACAGGGAGGCCATCCGGGTACACAGGGAAAATCCGATGCTTCGTACATCCTCTGTGATTATGCTGAATACAGAGCAGGATGCCATGGCCTTTGGCCGCTTTAATGAGCAGGAGAAGATCGCGGTTGCAGTGAATAACTCTGCTGAGACCCGTACCATGGAGATTCCGGTATGGAGAATGGGAATTGACCGCAAGCTTCCGGGAACTTCCATGGAGCTTCTTATTGAGACAAATGAGGATGGCTTTACCACAGAGCCTGTTTCCGTGGAGCTGAATCACGGATATCTGATTCTGGAGCTGAAACCTTTTACTGCTGCAGCCTATAAATTTTCTTTTTTGAAGAAAAAATAAAAAATATTCTTGCATTCTGGAGATAAATGGTCTATAATCCATAACTGTCAGAGTTACTCTGACGGTTATGGATGGTTTCCCGAGTGGCCAAAGGGGACAGACTGTAAATCTGCTGGCAATGCCTTCGGTGGTTCGAATCCACCACCATCCACTGATAAGTTTCTTATCAACAAAGCATGCCGCAGTGGCGGAATTGGCAGACGCCCGGGACTTAAAATCCCGTGGGTAGTGATACCCGTACCGGTTCGATCCCGGTTTGCGGCAGAGAGAGACGCAGGATCTTCGGATCCTGCGTTTTTTTGTTTCATAGGAAATTGTGTCAATTTCCTGTTAAATAAAAACACAGATGCGCAGCTACCCAGTTCACCCGCGCCCAAAGAGGAATTCG
>JAUNCZ010000005.1:17288-99548 GCA_030526405.1 Lachnospiraceae bacterium
CTGTTCCCGCGCCTGCAGCGCTCAATTGTCTGCTACCGCAGACTGAACAGCTCATCTATGGGCGCTCCCTGTGGAAAAAGTCCAGTTCACCCGCGCCCAAAGAGGAATTCGCTGTTCCCGCGCCTGCAGCGCTCAATTGTCTGCTACCGCAGACTGAACAGCTCATTTATGGGCGCTCCCTGTGACAAACAAGCTTTCTGCTCATTTATGCAAGCATAATCGCAGAAAAGCTTGCCTGTCACGTGAACTGGTTTTGAATAATATTTGACAGATGTGCCTAAAAAAGGATATAGTATTACTGAAGATATATGACAAAATTCATATATAATTCGCAGGTAGGAGGGTAAAGAGTATGTATTTAGAAGAGTATAAGCGCTGGCTTGCAGCAGATCTGGAGGATGCGGATCTGAAGCCGGAGCTGTCAAGAATCCAGGGTTCTGATGAGGAGATCAAGGATCGTTTTGCGGTATCTCTCGCATTCGGAACTGCAGGTCTTCGTGGAGTAGTTGGTGCCGGAACAAACCGCATGAATATCTATGTTGTTCGTCAGGCTACTCAGGGACTGGCAAACTGGGTAAAAACCCAGGGCGGAACACAGACAGTTGCCATCAGCTACGACAGCCGTATCAAGAGTGATGTGTTCGCAAAAGAGGCGGCAGGTGTTCTGGCTGCAAATGGTATCAAGGTTCGCATCTACGATGCACTGATGCCTGTACCGGCACTGTCCTTTGCAACAAGATATTATAACTGTAATGCAGGTATTATGATCACAGCATCTCACAATCCTGCAAAATACAATGGCTATAAGGCATACGGTCCTGACGGATGTCAGATGACAGATGATGCAGCAGCTATCGTATATGATGAGATCCAGAAAACAGATATCCTGAAGGGTGCAAACTATATGTCCTTCGCATCCGGTGTTGAGGAAGGTCTGATTCGTTTCTGTGGTGATGACTGCAAGAAGGCATTCTACGATGCCATCGAGGCACGTCAGGTTCGTCCGGGTCTGTGCAAGACAGCCGGTCTGAAGCTGGTATACAGCCCACTGAACGGTTCCGGTCTTGTGCCTGTTACCCATGTTCTCAATGATATGGGAATCACAGACATCACAATCGTTCCTGAGCAGGAGTATCCAAATGGATATTTCACCACCTGTAGCTATCCGAATCCGGAGATCTTTGAGGCTCTGAAGATGGGACTTGAGCTGGCTACTGAGATCGGAGCAGATCTGATGCTGGCTACTGATCCGGATGCAGACCGTGTGGGTATTGCCATGAAATGTCCGGACGGATCCTATGAGCTGGTATCCGGTAATGAGATGGGAGCCCTGCTGCTGGACTACATCTGTGCGGGACGCATTGAGAAAGGAACCATGCCTGAGAAACCGGTTGCAGTGAAATCTCTGGTTTCCACACCACTGGCAGATGCCATCGCAGCAAACTATGGTGTAGAGCTTCGCAACGTGCTGACAGGATTCAAATGGATCGGTGATCAGATCGCACAGCTGGAGAGCGCAGGTGAGGTAGATCGCTTCATCTTCGGTTTCGAGGAGAGCTACGGTTACCTGGCAGGACCATATGTACGTGACAAGGATGCGGTTATCGCATCTATGCTGATCTGCGAGATGGCAGCTTACTATCGCAGCATCGGAAGTTCCATCAAACAGCGTCTGGAGGAGATCTATGCGCAGTACGGACGTTATCTGAACAAGACAGACAGCTTTGAGTTCCCAGGTCTTACAGGTATGGATAAGATGGCAGGAATCATGGCAGGTCTTCGTGAGACTCCTCTCACTGAGATCGCCGGAATCCCGGTTGTAAAAGCTGTTGATTACAAGAAGACAGAGGAGACAGGACTTCCTGCAGCAAACGTTCTTTCCTACACTCTGGAGGGAGGAGCAACTGTAATCATCCGTCCATCAGGAACAGAGCCAAAGATCAAGGCATATTACACAACACTTGGAAAAGATCTTGCAGAGGCACAGGCTCAGAAAGACAAACTGGCTGATGCTCTGAAACCAATCTTCTCATAAGTAATACAGAGCTGGTATAATCTACAGGGGAAGCATCGAAGGGTGCTTCCCCTGTTTTGGTTGCGGGAGCACCCTGAATATGCTATTATTTTCTGAAATGATACTTCTGAAAACTATAGATACTCACGGGAGTGAAAGGAATTAAAAAAAGAAATGTTGGAAAGTCAATATATGGTCATGATAGGGGTTATGATCCTTCTGGTAGGTTTGTCGGCCTTTTTTTCTGCCTCGGAGACGGCATTTTCTTCGCTGAATATGATCCGGCTGAAGACAAAGGCTGAGGACGGAGACCGGGCGGCAAAGAAGATCATCGGACTGGCGGAACGCTATGATAATCTTCTGTCCACCATCCTGATCGGAAACAATATCGTTAACATTGCGCTGGCATCTCTGGGAACGGTGTTTTTTTCAGCGGTGTTGTCCTCGGGAACAGGTCCCACTGTGTCCACCGCTGTGATCACTGTGGTGGTGCTGATCTTTGGCGAGGTTACACCGAAAAGCATGGCAAAGCAGATGCCGGAGCGGTTTGCGGCCCTCAGTGCCCCTGTTCTTGGAGTGCTGCTGTTTCTGTTTACACCGCTGAACATTATTCTCAGTGGCATTAAGGCCATTGTGGCAAAGCCCTTTAAGCTTCATGCAGAGGAAGGTATTACAGATGCTGAACTGATCACTCTGGTGGAGGAGGCCGAGGATGGCGGAGATCTCACTGCCCACGAAAGTGAGCTGATCAGAAATGCCATCGAGTTCGACGATGTGGAGGTGGAGGAGATCCTGACTCCCCGTGTGGATGTGGTTGCGGTGGAGGATAACTGCACCATGAAGCAGCTGGAGGAGGTTTTTATAGAATCAAACTTCTCCCGTATTCCTGTGTATCATAAGTCCATTGACAATATTATCGGTGTGATCCATGAGAAGGATTATTTCTCAGCCATGCGCAGAGGGGTGGCAAGCATTCAGGAACTGGTGGAGCCTACCCTTTACACCACAGGATCCGTGAAGATCGGAACCCTGCTGCGTACCTTAAGGGACAATCATTATCATCTGGCAGTTGTGGTGGATGAGTATGGCGGAACAGAGGGAATTGTCACCATGGAGGATATCCTGGAAGAGCTGGTGGGCGAGATCTGGGATGAGCACGATGAGGAAACAGAGGCATTTATTCACTGTGAGGACGGCTCCTGGCTGGTGCTGGGTTCTGTCAGTGTGAATGATCTTTTTGAGGAGCTGGATATCCGGGATGACCAGGAGGTGGATTCCAATTCCGTCAGTGGTCTGGTACAGGAGAAGATGACCACTCTTCCCAAGGTGGGAGATAAGTTCCTTGTGGGGGACTACGAGGGAGTTGTAACCCGTGTTTCCCGACGGAGAGTACTTCAGGTACGGATGAAGGCCCTTCCCCAGCCCCAGGAAAAGGAGAAAAAAAGTGAAAGACCGTAAAGCGGAGATTACAGTGATCGGAGCAGCCATCATCGATGTGCTGGTCCGTCCTGCTTCTGAGGAGATTTTTGAAAAGGGCTCCATGGCCATGGAATCCATCCGCATGTCTGTGGGAGGAGATGCAGCCAACGAGGCTGTTGTTCTGTCCGGGCTGGGAAAGCAGGTGCAGCTTCAGACTGTCATTGGCAGGGACCGGGCAGGAGAGTTTCTGAAAAGCTATTTTGAGGACAAACACGTTCAGCTTCCGGATTCAGTGTTTCATCCGGAGATCAGCACCGGCATCAATGTGGTGCTGGTGGATCCCCAGGGGGAGCGTCATTTTCTGACGGATCCGAAGGGAAGCCTTCGGGCACTGGAGAGGGAACATATTGCGATGCCCCTGCCTGACAGTGTGAAGATTGTTTCCTTTGCCAGCATCTTTGTGTCTCCGAAGCTGGGAAGGCAGGAGCTGAAGGGGCTCTTTACAGAGATAAAGGCTCAGGGAAAGATCCTGTGTGCAGATCTTACAAAGCGTAAAAATCAGGAAACCCTGGAGGAAATGCAGGAAGTATTTGCCCTGGTGGATTATCTGCTTCCCAACGAGGAGGAGGCCATGCTTCTGACCGATACCGATAGCGTGGAGGCTGCAGCGGAGGCATTTTTCCGGGCAGGCACCGCCCATGTGATCCTGAAATGCGGAGGCCGGGGCTGCTATATCAGAAGTGAGGAATATACAGGCTTTCTGCCGCCGGAGCAGGTGGTGGAGTCTCCTGTGGATACCACAGGGGCAGGAGACAGCTTTGTGGCAGGATTTCTGGCAGGGCTTTTGGAGGGACAGTCCCTTCCGGACTGCGCCCGTCTGGGAAACCGATGTGGTGCCAGGGCCGTGCAGAGTGTAGGAGCCACAGAATGGGTCACTGAAGAATAACATATGGAAAGAGGATACAGACAATGAAAAAAACAGAATACTGGGATATTTACGATAAGAACAAACAGCTGACAGGACGCACCATGGAGAGAAATGTATTCAACCTGAAGGATGATGAATACCATCTTACTGTTCTGGGTGTGATCTCACGTCCTGATGGAAAATTTCTCATTACAAAGCGTGTAATGACCAAGAGATGGGCTCCCGGCTGGTGGGAGGTTTCCGGCGGTGGCGTTATGGCTGGAGAAAGCTCCCGTGACGCAGTGATCCGTGAGCTTAAGGAGGAGACCGGTCTGGATGTTTCCGGCTGCGGAGACGGATACCGCTTTACCTATCACAGAGAGAATCCGGGTGAGGGTGACAATTACTTCGTGGATGTATATCGCTTTGTGCTGGATTTTGAGGAGGAGGATGTACATCCTCAGGAGGCGGAGACAGATGGCTTTATGCTGGCAACTCTGGATCAGATCAGGGAGTTTGCAGCTCAGGGTATCTTCCTGCATTATGACAGCATTAAGCAGGTGTTTGAGGACTGATAAAAATTACCGGAGGCTCTTTGAGCCGAAAGGAGGAGAAGCATGACACAGCAGGAGTTTCAGGAGAAGCTGATGCAGGTGATGGCCCTGGCCACAGAGCAGGGAAATACCATTACCTGTCAGTCGGTGGAAGAGACATTTAAAACAGAGGAATTTGAGGAAGAGCAGCTGAAGCTTGTGTACGATTTCCTGCTTGCCAAGGGAATCAGAGTGGAGGGATATCAGAAGCAGCTGGAGGAGGAAAATGAGCTTTCTCCGGAGGCGGAGGCCTATCTGAAGTCCTATGAGGCAGAGCTGGAGGCGATTCCCCTTCGTTCTCCGGAGGAAATCCATCAGCTGATTCTGGCGGTGCGAAGAGGCGAGGATGAGCCAAGGGAGCGCCTGGCAGAGGCTTTGATGAGGGAGATTCCACCCATTGCCAGAAAACTGTATCATCCGGAGGTTCTGGTACAGGATCTGATCCAGGAGGGAAATCTGTTTCTGGTGATCGCCATTAACAATCTTATCGGCAGAGCCCAGCTGGATCCGGAAGAGGCCAGAGAGGAGCTGCTGCGCTCCGCCAGAGAGGGAATGGAGACTCTGTCAGAGCAGCTGAAGGATGTGAAGCAGCAGAACAGAAAGATGGTTGGAAAGGTGGAGGATCTGAAGGACAATATCACTGTTCTGAAGGATGAGCTGGGAAGAAAGATCTTTCTGGATGAGCTGGCCCAGTTTATGGATATTTCAGAGGAAGAGGCGGCGGATATTCTGAAGCTGGCCGGTGAGGATGTGCCTGAGGATGAGGCCTGAATTTTCTGAATCGAGCAATTAATTTAAAAAATTTAAAAAAATTTCAAAAAGAGTGTTGACAAAGTACGGATGCAGTAGTATAGTACCAATTGTTGACAGCGACAACAGCTGTGAACGAGAAAAACACTCGCAGGTGTAGTTCAATGGTAGAACACCAGCCTTCCAAGCTGGATACGTGGGTTCGATTCCCATCACCTGCTTGAAACCGAAAGGTTTCCAATTGAATATGCGCGAGTGGCTCAGGGGTGGAGTACAACCTTGCCAAGGTTGGGGTCGCGGGTTCGAATCCCGTCTCGCGCTTGAATGAAAACCGGAATTCCTTGTGAATTCCGGTTTTTTTCATATTTTCAAAACGATCCTGAGAAGTCTGTGATGCGTACAGTCCCGGTATACAGGAAAATACCGGGAAACTTTTTGGTTTTTTATCTGTAATTTGCAGGCGCTTTAGGGTAAAATCCTGTATATACAGAATTACTATTGATGAAAGGGGAACTAATATGTCTTATGTGATCTACAGGATGACCTGTATCCTGGCACAGTATCAGAGCATTTTGCTGCCGGCGGGAATTCTGATCTCCCTTGCGTTATGCTTTATGGGATATAAATATCTCAATGCCTGGGTTGCGGCTTTTGCCTTTATGGCAGGTCTCGGGGGAGGCTATCTTGTTTCCTCTCAGATGATCTACGGAAGTGCCTATGCACCGGTTCTGATCGGAATGCTGCTGGGCGTGATCCTGATGCTGCTTACATTTCTTGTGTTCAATGCAGGTGTATTCTGCCTGACGGCAACCATGGTGGGCACTGTGATCTATATCCTGCCCCTGATGGACAGGGTCAGGGGAATCTATCTTCCAGGTGAGCTGGGAGCCCAGATGGTGGCGGCATTTCCTGCTGTCATTGCCCTGCTTCTCGGTGTTGGCGCCGGGGTTGCATCCCTGAAATCCACACGGACAGTTATCATCCTGTCCACAGGAATTACAGGCGCCTACAGAGCGGTATCCTTCCTGATCAGTCTGTTTGGAGCCCAGGTGGACATACATACACGCTTTGTCTGGTTGTTTGTGGTGGTGCTTCTGGCGGCACTGGGAGTTGTAGTTCAGTTTTTTACAACTAAGAAATAAGAAATCTGCAGCCGTGGTCAGATGATCAGAGGCTGCATTTCTGAGAAAAGAGAGTAAAACGATGAAAAAATATTACAGATGTTATGCGGAAATCTCTCTGGATGCCATTCGTTCCAATATTTATCAGGTGAAAAAGCGGCTTCCGGAGGGGGTGAAGGTGCTGGCTGTGATCAAGGCCAACGGATACGGACACGGTGCCCTGAAGGTGGGAGCGTGTCTGGAGGACCTGGTGGATTATTTTGCTGTGGCCACCATTGAGGAGGCGGTACAGCTGCGGGAAGGAGGAATCCTTCAGCCCGTTATGATCCTGGGGTATACGTCCCCAAAGCAGTATATGGATCTGATCCGTCATGATATCATTCCCACCATCTACAGAAAGGAGGATGCCCTTCTCTTAAGCAGAATGGCTTCCCATATCGGTCGGGATGTGAAGATTCATTTTGCGGTGGATACGGGAATGACCAGAATCGGCTTTCAGGTGGAGCCGGCGGAGGCGGATGTTATGGCAGAGATCGCCGCTCTGCCCCATATCATTGCCGAGGGAATGTTCAGTCATTTCGCCTGTGCTGATATGACGGATAAAGCCTTTTCAGAGCAGCAGATGGAGAAATTTGAGGAGATGATCCGTCTTCTGGAGGAGAGAGGGGTGGAGATTCCGGTGAAGCACCTGTGCAACAGCGCAGGTATCATGGAGTTTGATTCCCATCGCTACAATATGGTCCGTTCCGGTATCATCACCTATGGTCTGTACCCCTCTGAGGAGGTGAAAAAGGAAAATCTGGATCTGATCCCTGCCATGAGCTGGAAGGCCCATGTGATCCATGTGAAGGAGGTTCCCGCAGGACGGGGGGTGAGCTATGGAGCCACCTATGTGACGGAGGGGGAGAGCACCCGTATCGCCACCATTTCTGTTGGTTATGCAGATGGATATCCGAGGTCTCTGTCTTCCAAAGGCCGTGTTCTGATCCGGGGTGAGTATGCACCGATCCTGGGCCGTGTCTGCATGGATCAGATGATGGTGGATGTGTCCCATATCCCTGATGTGCAGGTGGAGGATGTGGTTACCCTTGTGGGTACCGATCAGGGCCGTTCCATTACGGTGGAAGAGCTGGGAGAACTGTCTGGCAGTTTTAATTATGAGATGGTCTGTGCTGTATCGGAAAGAGTACCGAGAATCTACGTGTAACAGGGCATTTTTCTGGTGCCGTAGTTCATTGACAGGCAGGAAAGCACTATGTTAGTATGAAGTGGTTAGATAATGCTTGTAGAATGCCTGTAGGCGCAGGCAGAATCGAAAGGAGATATATATATGAGTACAACAGATCGTTATAGCAGTCCTCTTTCTGAGCGTTATGCCAGCAAGGAAATGCAATACATTTTTTCACAGGACATGAAATTCTCCACCTGGAGAAGATTATGGATTGCTCTGGCAGAGACAGAGAAGGAGCTGGGTCTTAACATTACCCAGGAGCAGATCGATGAGATGAAAGAGCACATCACAGATATCAACTATGATGTGGCAAGAGCACGTGAGAAGGTTGTTCGTCACGACGTTATGTCTCATGTGTATGCCTATGGTCAGCTTTGTCCTAAGGCAAAGGGAATCATCCATCTGGGTGCTACTTCCTGCTACGTAGGCGATAATACAGATATCATCGTTATGAACGAGGCTCTGAAGCTGGTTAAGAAAAAACTGGTGAATGTAATCGCAGAGCTGTCCAAATTTGCGGATGAGCAGAAAGCACAGCCAACACTGGCCTTCACTCATTTCCAGCCTGCACAGCCAACAACAGTTGGTAAGAGAGCTACCCTGTGGCTGCAGGAGTTTGTAATGGATCTGGAGGATCTGGAGTATGTTCAGAGTACTCTGAGACTGCTGGGATCCAAGGGAACAACAGGAACACAGGCATCCTTCCTGGAGCTGTTTGAGGGAGATCAGGAGACCATCGACAAGATCGATCCTATGATCGCTGAGAAGATGGGATTCAAGGCATGCTACCATGTTTCCGGACAGACCTACTCCAGAAAAGTTGATACACGTGTACTGAATGTACTGGCAGGAATCGCTGCAAGTGCACATAAATTCTCCAACGACATCCGTCTTCTTCAGCATCTGAAAGAGGTTGAGGAGCCATTTGAGAAGACACAGATCGGATCTTCTGCCATGGCATATAAGAGAAATCCAATGAGAAGTGAGCGTATTGCTTCCCTGTCCCGCTATGTGATGATCGATGCTCTGAATCCGGCTATCACATCTGCAACACAGTGGTTCGAGAGAACTCTGGATGACTCTGCAAACAAACGTCTCTCTGTTCCGGAGGGATTCCTGGCCATCGACGGAATTCTGGATCTGGTGCTGAACGTTGTTGACGGACTGGTTGTATATCCGAAAGTTATTGAGAAACGTCTTATGTCTGAGCTTCCATTCATGGCAACAGAGAACATCATGATGGATGCTGTAAAGGCTGGCGGAGACCGTCAGGAGCTTCATGAGAGAATCCGTACCCTTTCCATGGAGGCAGGAAGAACTGTTAAGGTGGAAGGAAAGGACAATGACCTTCTGGAGCGTATTGCTGCAGATCCGGCCTTCAATCTGACACTGGAGGATCTGAAGAAGACTATGGATCCATCCAGATATACAGGACGTTCTGAGGTTCAGGTCAATGCATATCTGAACAATGTGATCCGTCCTCTGCTTGAGGAGTACAAGGATCAGCTGGGAATGACTGCAGAGATCAACGTTTAATTATACATTTTTCATTCTGGCCGTAAGGCAAAATTATTTCAGGAGGATACTATAATGGTAAAGGCAGTTGTAGGTGCTAACTGGGGAGACGAAGGAAAAGGCAAGATCACCGATATGATGGCTGAGAATGCAGACATTATCGTTCGTTTTCAGGGCGGTGCGAATGCAGGCCACACAATTGTAAACAAATACGGAAAATTTGCTCTTCATACTCTTCCTTCAGGAGTATTCTATGATCATACAACAAGCGTGATTGGAAACGGTGTTGCTCTTAATATTCCTGTTCTGGCAGCAGAGATCGAGTCTATTGTAACAAAGGATGTTCCAACACCAAAGATCCTGATTTCCGACAGAGCACAGATGGTAATGCCATATCATATTCTGTTTGACCAGTATGAGGAGGAGAGACTGGGAGGACGTTCCTTCGGTTCTACAAAATCCGGTATTGCACCATTCTATTCTGATAAATATGCAAAGATCGGTTTCCAGGTAAATGAGCTTTTTGATGAGGTGGCTCTGAAGGAGAAACTGGTTCGCGTATGTGAGACAAAGAACATTCTTCTTGAGCATCTGTATCACAAACCTCTTCTGAATCCGGATGAGCTGTTTGATGAGCTGATGAAATGGAAAGAGATGGTAGCTCCATATGTATGCGATGTTTCCACCTATCTGTGGAATGCACTGAAAGAGGGAAAAGATATCCTTCTTGAGGGACAGCTGGGAACTCTGAAGGATCCTGATCACGGAATTTATCCAATGGTTACTTCTTCTTCCACACTGGCTGGATACGGTGCAGTAGGAGCTGGCGTTCCTCCATACGAGATCAAACAGGTAGTAACTGTTTCCAAGGCATACTCAAGTGCAGTAGGAGCAGGTGCTTTCGTTTCTGAGATCTTCGGAGAAGAGGCTGACGAGCTGAGACGCCGCGGTGGTGACGGTGGTGAGTACGGTGCAACAACAGGAAGACCAAGAAGAATGGGATGGTACGACTGTGTTGCTTCCAAATACGGCTGCAGACTGCAGGGTACAACAGATGTTGCCTTTACAGTACTGGACGTTCTGGGATATCTGGATGAGATTCCTGTCTGCGTTGGTTATGAGATCGACGGAGAGGTGACAACAGAATTCCCGACAACAGGAAAGCTGGAGAAAGCAAAACCTGTTCTTGAGGTTCTTCCAGGATGGAAATCTGATATTCGCGGAATCAAGAAATATGAGGATCTTCCAGAGAACTGCCGCAAATACGTGGAGTTCATCGAGGAGCAGATCGGATTCCCGATCACCATGGTTTCCAACGGACCGGGAAGAGATGACATCATCTTCAGGGAGAAAAAATAAGAATGAAGCTTTGCAGAAAGATTTCTTTGTATCTTCTGCTGACGGTAGTCCTTCTGTCGCTTTCCGCCTGTGGCGGAAAGCGGCCGGAGGCTACAACTGTATGTGTGGAAAAAGGCGGGAAGCTGAAGCAGGTCCTTGTGGATCCGGCACCGGATTACTATGTGGAGGATCTGCAGTCCTATACAGAGGACCGGATCTCGACATACCTGAAAGACAGTGAGGAAGGAGAGGTCAGGCTGAATTCCTGCAGGGAAACGGAGGGAACCGTGTACATGGAACTTTCCTTTGGATCCGCTGCCGACTATTCTGCCTTTAACAGAATGGACTGTTTCCTGGGCACTCTTCAGGAGGCTGCTGATGCAGGTATCAGCCCTCCGGATGTACTGGCTGCCCCGGATGGTACACCTGCTGATTTCGGGACTCTTCTGGCAGAACATCCGGAATACCGCATGCTGCTGCTTTCAGAGCATACCCTGGTGCAGACCAACACGGATATCCTGTATTCCACACCGCAGGCTGTGATCACGGATGGGCGTGCAGCCATCATCGGAGACGGTGATGCAGGCACCTCCGGCTATTATCCGAGGAAAACAGATCTGCCCGGCTGTCTGATCTTTGAGTAGACAGTGGGAATTTAAAAGAAAGAATAAATAAAACGAGGAGATACGTTATTATGGAAAAATCAATGGATAAGATTGTAGCTCTTGCAAAATCCAGAGGTTTTGTATATCCAGGTTCTGAGATCTACGGTGGTCTCGCAAATACCTGGGATTACGGCCCTCTCGGTGTTGAGCTGAAGAACAATGTGAAAAAAGCATGGTGGCAGAAATTTGTTATGGAGAATCCATACAACGTAGGTGTTGACTGTGCCATCCTGATGAACCCTCAGACATGGGTTGCTTCCGGACATCTGGGCGGATTTTCAGATCCTCTGATGGACTGTAAAGAGTGCCATGAGCGTTTCCGTGCAGACAAGCTCATTGAGGATTTCTGTGCAGAGAAGGGACTGGAGATTCCAAACGGCAGTGTGGATTCCATGAGCCAGGAGGAGATGAAAAACTTCATCGAGGAGAATAATGTTCCATGCCCTACCTGTGGAAAACACAACTTCACTGATATCCGTCAGTTCAACCTGATGTTCAAAACATTCCAGGGTGTAACTGAGGATGCAAAAAATACAGTTTACCTTCGTCCTGAGACAGCACAGGGTATTTTCGTAAACTTCAAGAATGTTGCAAGAACATCCAGAAAGAAAATCCCATTCGGTATCGGACAGATCGGAAAATCCTTCCGTAACGAGATCACTCCTGGTAACTTCACATTCCGTACAAGAGAGTTCGAGCAGATGGAGCTGGAGTTCTTCTGTGAGCCTGGAACAGACCTTGAGTGGTTCCAGTACTGGAGAGGCTTCTGTATCAACTGGCTGAAGGCTCTTGGAATGAAGGATGAGGAGATGCGTGCAAGAGACCATTCTCCAGAGGAGCTTTGCTTCTACAGCAAGGGAACTACAGATATTGAGTTCCTGTTCCCATTCGGATGGGGTGAGCTGTGGGGAATCGCAGACCGTACCGACTACGATCTGACTCAGCATCAGAATGTATCCGGACAGGATATGACCTACTTTGATGATACAAAGGGTGAGAAATATATCCCATACGTTATCGAGCCATCTCTGGGTGCAGACCGTGTGGTTCTGGCATTCCTGTGTGCTGCATACGATGAGGAAGTACTGGATGCAGAGAGAAATGATGTTCGTACCGTAATGCGTTTCCATCCTGCACTGGCACCTGTTAAGATCGCTGTTCTGCCTCTGTCCAAGAAACTGAACGAGGGTGCAGAGAAGATCTTTGCTGAGCTGTCCAAGAAGTACAACTGTGAGTACGATGACAGAGGAAATATCGGTAAGAGATATCGTCGTCAGGATGAGATCGGTACACCATTCTGTATCACATACGATTTCGATTCTGAGACAGACAATGCAGTAACCATCCGTTTCCGTGATTCCATGGAGCAGGTTCGCGTGAAGATTGACGAGCTGGATGCTTACTTCGCAGATAAATTCACATTCTGATCAGAGAAGAGACAGAAGCAAAAGAAAGAGTCAGGGGGCTGTCGCAACAACCGTTGCGATGGCCCCTTTTTGTGTGGGATTTGAAATAACAGGGAAAATATGCTATTCTACTAAGATAAACCATAAAATGGAGAGGCTATGAGTCAGTATTACGCAGATGTCATTGTGGATATCACCAATGAAAAACTGGATAGGATCTTTCAGTACCGGATACCGGATGCTCTCTCGGAGCTTGTACAGATCGGTACCAGGGTACAGATTCCCTTTGGAGGCGGCAACCGTCTGATCACAGGCTATGTGATCGGCTTCAGTGAGACTCCGGATTATGATCCGGAGCGTATCAAGGAGATTGCTGCCGTTCCGGAGGAGGGTGTGTCTGTGGAGACCAGGCTCATCGCTCTGGCAGGCTGGATCCGCAAAACCTACGGATCTACCATGATCCAGGCTCTGAAGACTGTGATGCCTGTGAAGGAGAAGAAGAAAACAAGGGAAAAGAAACGTGTCTGTCTTCTTATGGCGGAGAAAGAAGCCCGGCAGCTGCTGGCGGAATATACCAGGAAAAACAGCAAGGCCAGAGCCCGTCTTCTCTCGGCGCTTCTGGACCGACAGAGTCTGTCCTGGGAAGAGATGACAAAGGAACTGAAGATTCCCTCCTCTGCCTGGAAGCCCATGGAACAGCAGGGAATATTTTCCGTCACCGGAGAGACACAGTACAGAAATCCCCTGGAGTCCCTGTTTCCTGAAAAACCAGAGGGTAAGGGGATGGAAATGTTGTCCCTGACAGGGGAACAGCAGACCATCTGTCAGGAGATTCAAAGAGAGTGGCAGGGACAGGATCGCCCCGTTCTGCTTCAGGGGGTTACCGGCAGCGGAAAAACCATGGTGTATATGGAACTGATCCGGAATATGCTGCAGCAGGGAAAGGACTGTATTGTTCTGATCCCGGAGATTGCCCTGACCTGGCAGACGGTAAGTCGTTTTTATCGGCAGTTTGGTGATCAGGTGACGGTGCTGCATTCCAGAATGACCCCGGCGGAGCGTTCTGATCAGTTTGAGAGGGTGAGAGAGGGCCAGGTCCGCATTGTGATCGGTCCCCGTTCTGCCCTGTTTACTCCCTTTTCCAATCTTGGCCTTATCGTCATCGATGAGGAACAGGAGCATACCTACCAGAGTGAGGGAACACCCCGCTATGATGCAAGGGATACTGCCATCAGGCGAGGGGAGCTGGAGGGAGCCCATGTGGTTCTGGGATCCGCCACTCCATCGGTGGAGAGTGCCTGGAGGGCAAGAATCGGTCGCTATGCACGGTTCCTGCTGGAGAGTCGTTTCGGCCCGGCTGTGCTTCCTGTGGTGACAGTGACAGATATGCGGGAGGAACTGAAAAAGGGAAACAGAACCATTCTCGGAGGGGCTCTTCGTGAGAAGATAGCTCTCCGTCTGCAGAAAAGGGAGCAGGTGATCCTGTTCCTCAACAGAAGAGGACACACCGGGTTTATTTCCTGCCGCTCCTGCGGTTCCGTGATCAAATGTCCCCACTGCGACGTATCTCTGACCTACCATAATAATGGAAGGATGATCTGCCACTACTGCGGCTATACAGTGCCAAAGGCAGAGCAATGTCCCGAATGTGGATCCCCCTATATCGGTGGCTTTCGGGCGGGAACCCAGCAGGTGGAGCAGATGGTGCAGAAGGTGTTTCCGGAGGCCCGGATCCTGAGAATGGATGCGGACAGCACCAGAGGAAAAGAGGGGTATGAGAGAATCCTGAAGGCATTTGCTGCAGGGGAAGCAGATATTCTCATAGGAACCCAGATGATCATCAAGGGCCATGATTTTCCCAATGTTACCCTGGTGGGAATCCTGGCCGCGGATGCCTCTCTCTTTGCGGAGGATTACAGAGCCTCAGAGCAGACCTATCAGCTGCTGGTGCAGGCGGTGGGCCGTGCCGGCAGGGGCAGCAAGCCGGGGGAGGCGGTGATCCAGAGCTATCATCCGGAGCATTCCTGTATCCAGGCTGCCATCCGGCAGGATTACGATGGCTTTTTTCAGGAGGAGATCCTGGTGAGGGAGCTGATGGGATATCCCCCTGTGTCCAACATGCTGACGGTGCATGCTTCCTGTCAGAGGGAAGAGGTGCTGGATGTGGCTATGGAGTATATAAAAAAATATCTGGAAAAGATATCCTCCGGAGGAAATGCCCGGCTCATCGGACCGGCGCCGGAGCGGGTGGCAAAGATTCAGGATCAGTACAGACGGGTGCTGTATGTGAAGGAGAAGGATCCTCTGCGCCTCATTATCATCCGCAATCTGCTGGAGAAATATATCGAGATCAATCCGGGCTTTAACCCGGTTCATATTCAATATGAGATTACATTATAAAAACAGACATAAGTAAAGGAGATTAGTATGGCACTGAGAAATATCAGAGAAATGGGAGACCGTGTACTGGAGAAGACCTGCAGACCCATCACAGAGATGACACCAAAGCTGGTGGATCTGATCAACGATATGCTGGAGACCATGTACGAGGCAAATGGCGTGGGACTGGCAGCACCACAGGTGGGAATCCTGAAGAGAATTGTTGTGATCGATGTGGATCCGGAGGAGGTAAATCCATATATTATGATCAACCCTGAGATTCTGGAGGTGTCTGAGGAGACCCAGACTGGCGAGGAGGGATGCTTAAGCGTTCCAGGCAAATCCGGTGTGGTTACCCGACCGATGCGTGTAAAGGCAAAGGCGCTGAATATCAACATGGAGCCCTACGAGATTGAGGGAGAGGGACTTCTGGCAAGAGCCATCTGCCATGAGCTGGATCATCTGGATGGCGTTCTCTATGTATCTAAGGTGGAGGGAGAGCTTCACGAGGCAGGAATGCCGGAGGACTTTGAGGAGGTTGATGCATGAAAGTAGTATTTATGGGAACACCGGATTTTGCGGTGGGAACCCTTGAAAAGCTGATGGAGGCCGGCCATGAGGTGGCGGCTGTTGTGACACAGCCGGATAAACCCAAGGGAAGAGGAAAGGCAATGCAGCCAACTCCTGTGAAGGAGGCGGCGCTGAAGCACGGTCTGACCGTATACCAGCCGAAACGAGTGAGGGAGGAGGCGTTCCAGCAGGTGCTGCAGGAGATCGCGCCGGAGGCCATCATCGTGGTTGCCTTTGGACAGATCATTCCAAAATCCATTCTGGAGCTGCCAAAATACGGCTGCATCAACGTGCATGCCTCCCTGCTTCCCAAATACCGTGGAGCAGCCCCCATCCAGTGGGCTGTCATCGATGGTGAAAAAACAGCGGGAGTTACCATTATGAAGATGGATGAGGGACTGGATACAGGAGATATGTATTCCGTGGCCGAGATTCCTCTGGCAGAGGATGAGACAGGAGGAAGCCTCTTTGACAAACTCAGTGAGCTGGGAGCCCAGCTTCTGGTGGACACACTTCCGAAGATCGCGGCAGGAGAGGTTACTGCCATTCCCCAGCCGGCAGAGAGCCCCAATGACTATGCCAGAATGATCACCAAGGAGGACGGCCGCATGGACTGGACCCGTCCTGCAGAGGAGCTGGAGAGACGGATCCGTGGTGTGATCCCCTGGCCGGGAGCCTTCAGCCGACTGAATGAGAAGACTCTGAAGATCTGGAAGGTACAGATTCTGGATCAGAATTCAGATCTGGAGCCGGGACAGGTGGTATCCGCCGGAAAAGAGGGCCTTGCAGTGCAGACAGGAAAGGGTCAGCTTCTGATCACAGATCTGCAGCTGGAGGGCAAAAAAAGAATGGAGGCGGCAGCATTTCTCCGTGGTTATCAGGTGGAAGCTGGAACACGTCTCGGATGATGTGAGGAGAAGTTTTTATGGCAAATGCTGTAAATATCAGAGAACTTGCCCTGCTGACACTGCTGGAGATGCAGCAGGAGGGAAAACAGAGTCATCAGGTGATGCGCAGTGTGCTGGACAAGTACCAGTATCTGCCTAAACAGGACAGAGCATTTCTCACAAGGCTGTGTCAGGGCACACTGGAATATCGTCCTCAGTTGGACTACATTGTGAATCAGTATTCCAGCGTGAAAACCAGGAAGATGAAGCCTGTGATCCGGGAGATCCTGCGCATGGCTGTGTATCAGCTGTTTTACATGGATCAGGTGCCGGATTCTGCTGCGGTGAATGAGGCAGTGAAGCTGGCGGTGAAGAAGGGCTTCCGTTCCCTGAAGGGCTTTGTGAACGGGGTGCTCCGCAGCATTCTCAGGGAGAGGGACAAGCTGACCTTTCCGGGACCGGAGGAGCCGGTGAAATATCTGGAGGTCAGATATGCCATGCCGCCCTATCTGGCAGAAAAATGGCTGAAAAAATACGGGCTGCAGCAGACGGAGAAGATCTGCGGTGCCTTTTTACAGGAGAAGCCCCTCACTGTCCGCCTGAGAGATCATGGATCCCCTGAGGAGAGGGAATCCATTCTGAGGGAACTGCAGGAGGCCGGGGTCCAGGTGCTGCCTGCCCCCTATCTCTCTGAGGCGAGAATTCTGAAGGGGGTCAACAGTCTGACCTACCTGCCGGCCTTTTATGAGGGAAAACTGCAGGTGCAGGATGTGAGCTCCATGCTGGCGGTTGTCTGTGCCGGGATCACTCCGGGACAGAGAGTGCTGGATATCTGTGCGGCGCCGGGAGGAAAGACCATTATGGCTGCAGACAGAACAGGGGAGACCGGTTCTGTACTCTCCCGGGACCTGACTGAGAGAAAGACAGAGATGATCCGGGAAAATCTGGAGAGATGCGGCATCAGCCACGTACAGACAGAGGCCAGGGATGCGGCCCTCCATGATGCCCTTCTGGAGGGGCAGCTGGACACCGTGATCGCAGATGTACCCTGCTCCGGCTATGGTGTCATCGGAAGAAAGCCGGACATCAAGTACAGAGCCAGCGGGGAGAATCAGCAGGAGCTGGTACAGCTCCAGAGGGAGATTCTTGCCAATGCGGCTTCCTATGTGAAGCCCGGCGGTGTGCTGCTGTTCAGCACCTGTACCATTGCGGAAGAGGAAAATGAGGACAACGTGAACTATATCACAGAGCAGCTGGGACTGACACCGGAGAGTCTGGACCCCTATCTTCCGGAAGAACTTCAGGGAGAGACTACGGGAAAAGGCTATCTTCAGCTTTTGCCGGGAACCCATGCCTGCGACGGATTTTTTGTATCACGATTCAGAAAAAGCGTATAAGGACAGTTGTTCCCCCCTGGGGGAACAACTTACAGGATAAATATATGACAGAACAACAGGTTGAAAAAAACAGCCGCGGCGCAGCCTGGAAGGAACTTCCGGCTGTTGCCCCGGACATCCGTTCCATGTATCTGCCTGAACTGAAGCAGCTGATGGAGGAGATGGGGGACAAGCCCTTCCGTGCAAAGCAGCTTTTTGGATGGCTGCATGAGAAGAGAGTGGAGAGCTACGATGAGATGACAAATCTTCCGGCAGGTCTCCGTGGAAAGCTGCAGGAGCAGTATCCCCTTCATACTCTTCGGGTGGTGGATATGCAGGAGTCCAGACTGGACGGCACAAGAAAATATCTCTTTGCCCTCCACGACGGAAATGTGATCGAGAGCGTGTGGATGAAATACAGGCATGGGAATTCCGTGTGTATTTCTTCCCAGGTAGGCTGCCGTATGGGCTGTCGCTTCTGCGCCTCCACTCTGGGAGGTCTGGTGCGGTCTCTGCAGGCCTCTGAGATGCTGGAGCAGATCTACAGGATCCAGCAGCTGACAGGTGAGAGGGTCTCCAACATCGTGGTGATGGGAACAGGAGAGCCCATGGACAATTATGACAATATCCTTCGCTTTGTCCGTCTGGTGAGTATGCCGGAGGGACTGGGGATCAGCCAGAGAAACATCACTGTTTCCACCTGCGGCATCGTTCCAAGGATCTATGATCTGGCGGAGGCGGATCTGGCCATTACCCTGGCTATTTCCCTCCATGCTCCGGAGGATGAGAAGCGAAGAGAGATGATGCCCATCGCCGACAGATATTCCATTTCGGAATTGCTGGATGCATGCCGCTACTACTTTAAAAAGACAGGAAGAAGACTTACTTTTGAGTATGCACTGGCGGCAGATGCCAATGATGCAGAGTCTGATGCACTGCGTCTTGCAGGTCTTTTGAAGGGTCTGAACTGCCATGTAAACCTGATTCCCATCAACCCTGTAAAGGAGCGTAAATACGGCCGTTCCGGCAAAAAAGTGGTGTTGAATTTTCAAAATAAACTTGAAAAATGTGGAATAAATGTTACTATTAGAAGAGAAATGGGCTCTGATATCGACGGTGCCTGCGGGCAGTTGAGAAAGAGTTACTTAGATAATCAGGAGAAACATACATGAAGGTATTTTCTGCGACCGATGTGGGACAGGTACGACAGATGAACCAGGATTTCCTCTTTACATCAGAGGAGCCGGTGGGAAATCTTCCCAATCTGTTCGTTGTAGCGGATGGTATGGGCGGCCATAATGCCGGTGATTTTGCCTCACGCTACGGTGTTTCCGTATTGGTGGAAAATGTCAAAAAAGACAAGAATTTCAATCCCGTTAAGATCATACGGGCCGGAATAGAGGCGGCAAACAGAGAAGTAATCGAGCAGGCCAGACGTGATGCGTCCATGGCAGGCATGGGTACTACTATGGTTGTCGCTACCATTGTTGGGGGATATGCCTATATTGCCAATGTGGGAGACAGCCGGCTGTATCTGATCACGGATCAGATTACTCAGATTACCCAGGATCATTCCCTGGTGGCTGAGATGGTGCGTTTGGGGGAGCTGACGCCGGAGGAAGCAAGACGGCACCCGGATAAGAATATTATCACCAGGGCCATCGGCACAGGCGAAGATGTTCGGATCGACTTCTTTGACATGAAGCTGGAAGATGGGGCGATGCTCCTGATGTGTTCAGACGGATTGACAAACATGGTAGATGACGAATCAATCTATGATATTTTGAAAAATACAGAGCATCCTGGCAAGGCGCAGGCCCTGGTAGACCAGGCGAATGCAAATGGAGGCAAGGATAACATTGCCGTTGTCCTGATTGATCCATTGACAAACGAGGAGAGTGAATAATGTTAAAAGAAGGAATTATTATTGGAGATCGTTATGAAATCATCTCCAGAATCGGTTCCGGCGGAATGGCAGATGTCTATAAGGCAAAGGACCACAAACTGAGCCGCATGGTGGCAGTGAAGGTTCTGAAGGCTGAGTTCCGTGCCGATACTACTTTTGTTTCCAAATTCCAGAAGGAAGCACAGGCAGCAGCAGGTCTTTCCCATCCCAATGTGGTGAACATCTACGATGTAGGTGAGGACAGAGGCCTTTACTATATTGTAATGGAGCTGGTAGAAGGAATCACCCTGAAGGATTACATCACCAAAAAGGGAAAACTCAGCGTAAAGGAGGCCACCAGTATTGCCATCCAGGTATCCCTGGGACTGGAGGCGGCTCATAACGAGGGAATCGTTCACAGAGATGTAAAACCCCAGAACATCATCATTTCCACCGATGGAAAGGTGAAGCTTTCTGATTTCGGTATTGCCAAGGCGATCAATTCCAATACCATTACAGCCAATGTAATGGGATCTGTGCACTACAGCTCACCGGAGCAGGTGCGCGGAGGATTTTCCGATACAAAGAGTGATATCTATTCACTGGGTATCACCATGTACGAGATGGTAACAGGCCGTGTTCCCTTTGACGGAGACACCACTGTGGCCATCGCCATCAAGCATCTGCAGGAGGAGCTGATTCCACCGTCAAGATTTACACCGGATCTTCCTTTCTCCCTTGAGCAGATCATCATGAAGTGTACACAGAAGAATCCGGAGAGAAGATATCCGTATATCGGAGATCTCATCGAGGATCTGAAAAAATCCCTTGTGGACCCCCAGGGCAATTTTGTACAGCTTACACCGCTGAACAACAATGCCCGCACTGTAATGGCCACAGCGGCGGAAACAGCAGCTGTGCGTAAGGCGGCGAAAAAACAGCAGCCTCAGCCAAAGCAGCAGAAACCGACAAAAACCACCTCCCATAAGGATCCGGTTTCTCCGTATCTTGAGGAGGATGAGGAAGAGTATACACGCTCTGATAAAAAAAGAGATTACGATGACGGAACAGATGTGGTAAGCTCCAAGCTGGAGAAGGCCATCACCATCGGAGGTTTCCTGATCGGTGCGGTGATCATTGTGATCCTGATCGTTGTCATCGGTAATATGGCAGGACTGTTCAACAAGAAATCCAGCCAGAGCAACAGCGCATCCACCTCTGTAAGCACAGCGGCAGAGGAAGAGGATAAGAAGACAGAGGAGAAGGACCAGGAGGCAGCTGCTACTGTAGAGTGTCCTGATTTCTTCAAGATGACACTGGCAGAGGCACAGGAGACTGCTAATTCCCACAACATCGGGGCTGGACAGATTGGAACACAGGAGTCCACAGAGGTACCGGAGGGAAGAATCATTTCCCAGGAGATTAAACCTGGTACAAAGATTGAGCCAGGTACAAGAGTTGGTGTAGTGATCAGCAGCGGCTCCAATGCAGTTACAGTTCCATCCAACCTGGTGGGTATCACACAGGATGAGGCCATCAGCATTCTGGCAGCAGCAGAGCTGGGTGCCACTGTAGTACCTGAAAACAGCGAGACTGTTCCGGAGGGACATGTAATTGCTGTGAACCCTGTTGAGGGAACAGGGGTGCTTCCGGGCACAGCCGTTACTCTCACCGTCAGCGCAGGAAGCGCTTCCGGCCGTGTAACGATTCCTGATAACCTGGTGGGAGCAGATCAGGCCACAGCAGTGAATACACTGGCAGGTCTTGGACTTCAGGCTTCTGTATCCACCAGCTACGATGCAGCTTATCCGGAGGGGGCAGTCATTGCAGTAAATCCGGCTGCCGGCACTCAGGTTGAGGCAGGCTCCACAGTTGCACTGACAGTAAATCAGGCTCCGTCACCGGATTCCTATGTATGTGCGGCAGCTATTCAGCAGCCGGGCAGCTACACCGGCGGTGAGGTGACACTGGTGCTGGAGCAGAATCCAGTTACCACCACCATCTATACAGGTGCTGATCCATTTACAGGCGGTGTATACAATACCACAATTTACGGACTTCACGGTTATCCATACGGATACCTGCACATCTATGAGAACGGAGCACTTCTTGATACCGTTCTTCTGGAGTTCAGTCCGCAGTAATCGAATATATGAATGGAAAGATAATTAAAGGGATTGCCGGATTCTACTACGTTGACGTAGTGGAATCCGGCATCTATGAATGTAAGGCAAAAGGAATATTTCGAAAAAAAGGACAGAAGCCTCTGGTTGGAGATGAGGTTCGCATTCAGGTGCTGGATGAGGAGACAAAAACTGCAAACATTGTGGAACTCCTTCCCAGAAAGAATGAGCTGATCCGTCCGGCGGTGGCTAACATCGATCAGGCCATTGTGATCTTTGCACTGAAGGATCCGGAACCCAACAGGGCACTTCTGGATCGCTTTCTTGTTATGATGGAGCATGTGGGCGTACCTGTGACCATCTGCTTCAACAAGTGTGATCTGGGACATGAGGAGGATCTGGAGTACTGGAGAAGGGTGTATGAGCACACCGGCTATTCTGTTCTGTTCTGTACTGCTCTGGAGGAGGAGGGGACAGAGAGGATCCGAACACTGCTGGAGGGAAAGACCACTGTGGTGGCAGGCCCCTCGGGAGTGGGAAAATCCACCATCACCAATCTGATGCAGACGGAGATCCGCATGGAGACAGGCGAGATCAGCAGGAAGCTTCAGAGAGGAAAACATACGACAAGACATTCCCAGCTGATCCCCATCAGCGAAGGGACTTATCTTGTAGATACACCGGGATTTACATCTCTCTACACAGCAGATATGGAGAAGGAGCAGCTGAAGTACTGTTTTCCGGAGTTTGCTGAATATGAGGGGGAATGCAGATTCCAGGGCTGCGTTCATGTGAGTGAGCCGGGATGTGCTGTCAAGGCGGCACTGAGAGAGGGCCGGATCAGCCAGGAACGTTATGAAAACTATCAGATGTTCTATGAGGAACTGAGAGAAAAAAGGAGATACTGATTATGTACGAATTATCACCATCTATGCTGTCAGCAGATTTTAATATTCTGGGAGAACAGCTGAAACTTATTGAGGACAGCGGCTGCAAATGGCTTCACATCGATGTGATGGACGGATCATTTGTTCCGAATATTTCCTTTGGAATGCCGGTGATTGCTTCTATCCGTAAACAGAGCAATCTGTTTTTCGATGTACATATGATGGTGGAAGAGCCGGGCAGATTTGTGGACGAGCTGAAAAAATGCGGTGCTGATATGGTTACTGTACATGTGGAGGCCTGCAAGCATCTCCACCGTACACTGCAGGCCATCCGTGAGGCTGGTATGCAGGCAGGTGTTGTACTGAATCCGGCTACATCACTGGATACCATCGATCATGTGATGGATATGATCGATATGGTGCTGCTGATGACCGTAAACCCAGGCTACGGCGGACAGAAATACATCCCATCCATGACCGATAAGATCCGTGCTCTGAGAGAGAAGCTGGACAAGGCAGGATATCCAGATGTAAGCATCGAGGTAGATGGCGGTGTCAATGCAAAGACCATCGATACAGTGCTGGATGCAGGTGCAGATGTACTTGTCATGGGATCCGCAACCTTCGGAGGGGACATTGCACAGAACGTAAAGGATTCTCTTGCCAAGATCAAGGCAAAAGAGGCACAGGTGAGAGGATAATCTTTTGAGAACAGTGATTATTTCAGGGGGCAGTATCCAGGATGGATTTGCCCTCGATTTTATTAAGGAGAAGAAGCCGGAGTATATCATTGCTGCTGACAGAGGACTGGAATTCTGCTATCGCTGTCAGGTGACTCCGGATTGCATTGTGGGTGATTTTGACAGCATCGATCCGGAGATCATCCGCTATTACAGGGAGGAGACAGAGCTTCCCATCCACACCTTCCGCCCTGAAAAGGATATGACGGACACGGATATTGCAGTGAAGAAGGCACAGGAGGCAGGGGCAGATGAGATATTTTTCCTGGGCTGTACAGGCTCGAGACTGGATCATGTGCTCAGCTGCATCTACAATCTGTCCCTGCTGCGGGAGCAGGGGATCCGGGCATGGATCGCCGATGAGCACAATCTGATCACCATGCCATTGGGCCAGAGCTATGAGATCTGTGAGGGGCAGCAGTTCGGGAAATATATTTCCCTGTTTCCCTTCAGAGCACAGGTGGAGGGACTGACCCTTACAGGAATGAAATATCCTCTGACAGATGCAGTGCTGGTGCTGGGGGATGGCGGTCTCGGTGTCAGCAACGAGCGCACCGGACAGAGAGCCCGAATGGAATGGAAGAAGGGAATCCTGCTGGTGGTGGAGAGCCGGGATTAGGATTCCGGGCAGCGGTCCGGTAGGACAGCCTGCCATGTAAAATGAAAAAGCTATTGAGAAAAAAGAGTCTGCATGTTATCATAATCTAATATGTCAGGCTCTTTTTTGCTTTGCGGAAGCTCCACAGGATTCTGCAGGGAAAGGGCACTGATGCTTTTGGAATATCAGACTTTTTTGTAAGGAGAATATAGAACATGAAATTAGGAATCGTAGGACTTCCAAACGTAGGAAAGAGTACACTGTTTAATGCAATCACAGGAACTGCCAATGCCCAGGCAGCAAACTATCCATTCTGTACCATCGAGCCAAATACAGGTATTGTGGCAGTGCCGGATGACAGACTGGATGCCCTCTGTGAAATCTGGGATCCGGATAAGAAGACTCCTGCAGTTGTGGAGTTTACAGATATTGCAGGTCTTGTAAAGGGAGCATCCCAGGGTGCAGGTCTTGGCAATAAATTCCTGGGTCATATCCGTGAGTGCGATGCCATTGTTCACGTGGTGCGTTGTTTTGATGATGACAATATCACCCATGTGGTGGAGGATGCCACAAAACCGGTTCCTGTGGATCCGGATGGAGATATTGAGTGTATCGATCTGGAGCTGATCTTTGCGGATCTGGATATGGCACAGAACCGTCTGAATAAATTTGCAAAGGCTGCAAAGACAGGAAACAAGGATGCAAAGGTTGAGGTTGCTCTTCTTGAGCCGCTGGTGGCTCATCTGGAGAAGGGACAGAGCGCAAGAACCTTCGAGTTTGATGAGACAGATGAGACACAGCAGAACATCTTAAGAGAGATGGGACTTCTCTCAGCAAAACCAATCATCTACGCATGCAACATGGACGAGGATGGAATTGCTGATCCTGAGAGCAACGACTATTACCAGATCGTAAAGAAACGTGCAGATGTGGAGGGAGCAGAAGTAATCCCGATCTGTGCAAAAACAGAGGAAGAGCTGGTGGAGCTGGACGAGGAGGAGAGAGCAATGTTCATGGAGGATCTGGGAATTACAGATTCCGGCCTGAACAGACTGATCAAGGCAAGCTACTCTCTGCTGGGTCTGATCTCCTTCCTGACAGATGGAAAGAAGGAGTGTCGCGCATGGACAATTAAGCGTGGTACAAAAGCTCCTCAGGCAGCAGGAAAGATCCACTCTGACTTTGAGCGCGGCTTTATCCGTGCACAGGTATGTGCCTTTGATACACTGATGGAGTGTGGCGGAAAAATGGCTGAAGTAAAGGCAAGAGGTCTCTATCGTTCCGAGGGAAAAGAGTATGTGGTGAAGGATGGAGATATCATTGAATTCCTTTTCAATGTATAATATTTTCAGATAATTGAGCCGAAGGGCCCTTTTGGGGCTCTTCGGCTATGTGTTTTTTTGCAGGAAATTAAAAAATTGATGGGGGAAAATGATTGCTATTTCCTTTTCGTTGGTTTAAAATGACCATAAGTGGTAAAAGGTGGTAAAAAGTGGTGGAAAATGGAGCGTAGGGAACTCCATTGACCTGTTACTGGAGAAAGAGGGGAGTCTTTCTCTTTTTGCCAACGTTTGAGGTATGAAAAGTATGTTCATGGGAGAGTACAGTCATTCAATTGACGCGAAGGGGAGATTAATAATTCCGGCCAGATTCAGAGACGAGCTAGGGGATAATTTCGTCATGACAAAGGGTCTGGATGGATGTCTTTATATTTACCCTTCTTCCGAGTGGAAGCTTTTCCAGGAAAAACTCAGTACCCTGCCGCTTACTAACAAAAATGCAAGAACTCTGGTCCGATTCTTTGTGTCTGGAGCTACGGAATGTGAACTGGATAAACAGGGGAGAATTTTGATTCCCGCCACACAGCGGGAATTTGCCGGTATCACCAAGGATGTAGTTCTGGCGGGAAGCATCAACAGGATCGAAGTCTGGAGTAAGGAAAAATGGAGCGAGAACAGCAATTACGATGATATGGATGCCATTGCAGAGGGGCTGCAGGACATCGGATTATCCTTATAGGTCTGTGGGCTCCTTTAAGGAGTGACAGAGATGGATTTTAAACATGTTTCAGTATTGTTGGAGGAGACTATTTCAAACCTTAATGTGAAGCCGGATGGCATCTATGTTGACGGCACACTGGGTGGCGGAGGCCACGCTCTGGAGGTTTGCAAAAAATTATCAGAAAAGGGGAGACTGATTGGAATAGATCAGGATCAGGAAGCACTGGCTGCAGCAGGAAAGCGTCTGGCCGATTATCAGGACAGAGTAACGCTGATCCATAGCAACTATTGTGATATGGCAGCACAGCTTCGTGCCATCGGAATTGAGAAGGTGGACGGAATTCTGCTGGATCTGGGTGTATCCTCCTATCAGTTAGACAATGCAGATCGCGGATTCACGTATCGTGAGGATGCGCCTCTTGACATGCGTATGGATCGCTCTCAGGGACGCACCGCATACGACATCGTGAATACCTACGATGAAGACAGACTGTATCGTGTCATTAAAGATTACGGTGAAGAGAAATTTGCGAAGAACATAGCCAAGCATATCTGCAGAGCAAGAGCAGAAAAAGAGATTGAGACAACTGGGGAGCTGATCGATCTGATAAAAGCTGCAATTCCTGCAAAGATGCGTGCTGTGGGTGGTCATCCTGCCAAGAGAACATTTCAGGCAATCCGTATTGAAGTAAACCGGGAGCTGGAGGTTCTGGAGAATTCGCTGGATGGCATGATTGATCTGCTGAATGAGAATGGACGTCTGTGTATTATCACCTTCCATTCCCTGGAGGACAGGATCGTAAAGAATCTTTTTAAGAAGAATGAAAACCCTTGTGTCTGCCCGCCGGAGTTTCCGGTCTGTGTCTGTGGCAGAAGCAGCAAGGGCTTTGTAGTCTCTCGTAAGCCGATTATTCCGACTGATTATGAAATAGAGGTCAATAAACGTTCCAAGAGCTCGAAGCTTCGAGTATTTGAGAGGAGCAGTAATTGGCAGTCAGGAGATTTTAAAAATGGCAAGTACAGATCGAAGAAGGGTAAATTCGGATCGGACTGAACTATATACGTATGTGGACGGCAGTACAGCTCGTCAGGTTCATGTTCGCAGAACTGCAGAACAGCACCGGACGCCTGTGTCTGAACAGCACCGCATAAAAAGGACCGCTGACGGGGAGAAAACCCGCAGAGGGAGAAGGGCTGAACATGAAAGCGTCAGCCAGAAGCAATTAGAGAAAAACAGAGCGAATGCGAGAAGTATGGGGCTGGGATATGTTTTATTTTTGTCAGCTGCATGCCTGCTTAGTATGTTCTTATGTGTTCGTTATCTGAACATGAAATCTACTCTCACAACCCAGAGCGATGCTATTGCCAGGGCGGAGAGCAGGCTGAATTCCATGAAAGCGGATAATGACGCATATTATAATCAGGTGATGGCCTCTGTTACGCTGGAGGATGTGAAGAATGCCGCACTGAGTTACGGTATGCATTACGCCACAGAGTCACAGATTGAATACTACAGCATAGACGAAAGCAGTTATATGCGACAGTATCAGGATGTACCTGAATAAATTTGAGTTTTATGGTAAAAAACAAAAAGAAAAAGCTGTCCGGCAGCCGGTTGAAAGCAATGAAAAGGCGGCGCTGGCAGAGGATGCTTGAAGTAAAAATTAATAATACCATGGGCAGAAAGCTGGTAGGACTATTCTCATTAGTCATACTGGCTTTAGTCGGTTTAGCCATTCGTATCACATGGATCAATGTGAATGACGGAAAGCAGTATGAGAGGATCGTTCTGAACCAGAATCAGCAGCAGTATGAGAGCAGGACCATTCCTTTTAAGAGAGGCGACATCAGGGACAGGAACGGCACCATTCTGGCCACCAGTGACAAGGTGTACAATCTGATCCTGGACTGTCATGTGGTAAATACAGAATTTAAGGATGAAGATGGCAACATTGTCAACAGCTATGTGGATCCCACAGTGAGCACCCTTGTGGAGCTGTTTGGTCTGGATGAGGGGGAGATCCGTGGTCTCCTTTCTGATGAAAAGACAATGGACAGTCCCTATGTGGTGCTGGTGGAAAATATGTCCATCTTCCAGAAACAGAAATTTGAAGCCTATACAGATACCTCCAGCGAGGAAAATGAAGGGCTGACTGATGCAGAAAAAAAACGGAGAAAGAATATCAAGGGTGTCTGGTTTGAGGAGGATTATCTGAGGGTATATCCCATGAATTCTCTTGCCTGTGACATCATTGGATTTTCCGATTCAGATAATCAGGCCAACTACGGGATCGAGGGATACTACTGTGATACCCTCAACGGAACCAATGGCCGACAGTATGGTTATTTTAACGACGATGCAGATGTGGAGCAGACGATTATTGATCCTGTGGCAGGAAAAAATGTCATCTCCACCATTGATGTGAACATCCAGCAGATCATCCGCTCTGCAATGGAGAAGTTCATTCAGAAGTACAGCAATGGCCCCCGTGGTGAGAAGGCTGCGGAGAATATCGGTATCATTGTCATGGATCCGGATACGGGTGAGATCCTGGGAATGGATTCCAGCCAGTGGTACGATCTGAATAATCCGAGACTCTATACAAAGGAAGAGTTTCAGCAGATGCCGGATGAGCAGTATGAGCAGATAAAGGATGAACTTCCGGAAATGTGGAAGAATTTCTGCGTATCCGATTCCTTTGAACCGGGTTCCACCTTTAAGCCCATCACTGTGGCAGCTGCCATGGAGATGGCGGCCGCAGACAACAGAGACAGTTATTACTGTGACGGTATTGAGCAGATCAAGAATGCCACACTGCACTGCATTGCCTATCCGGGGGAGCATGGAACCATGAACCTGGAATCTGCACTGAAGGTGTCCTGCAATGACACACTGATGCAGGTGGGAGCGCGACTGGGTGTTGCCGGAATCCTGAAATATCAGGAGCTGTTTAATTTTGGTATGAAAACGGGAATTGATCTTCCGGGAGAGAACTCCGGAGTCCTTCACACGGAGGAAGGAATGGGAGAGGTGGAACTGGCCACCACCTCCTTTGGGCAGGGATTTACCTGTACCATGATTCAGGAGGCAGCAGCATTTTCAGCTGTTGTGAACGGAGGCTATTATTATAAGCCCCATGTGGTCAGTGCTATTACAGACAGCAGCGGAGCTGTAACAGAGCATGTGGATTCTGTGGTGGAGCGCCAGGTGGTTTCCACAGCAGTGAGCAACCAGGTCAGAGAATGGCTGGGTGAGGTTATGGAACCGGGCGGCTCCGGTGAGACTGCCAATGTCCCGGGATACAGCCTTGGAGGAAAAACAGGAACTGCCCAGAAGGTGGATCCTGACACAAAGGCCTACGGGGATGATTATGTTGTTTCCTTTATTGGATGCGCCCCCCTTGAGAAACCGGAGGTGGTGGTGTACGTTGTGGTTGACACACCCAATGCGGAGGATCAGGGAAGCAGCATCTACGCCCAGGAGATCACAAGGGAGATCTTTATCGAGCTTCTTCCTTATCTGAATATCTTCTCGGGAGATCCCGCTGCCACAGAGGCATATATTGCACAGCTTAAGGCGGCAGAGCAGAGCGATGGGGCACAGCAGGCCGATGGGGCAGAACAGGCTGAGGCAGCAGAACAGAGCAATGCGGCACAGCAGGCTGTGCCTGAGACAGCAGATTCAGAGGCTTTGGCTGTTCCGGAATCCTGAACAGCTGAACCTGTTACAGATCAAAAAACAGAAAAGAAAGACTGCTTCCTTTGGGGAGGCGGGAATGAGGTATAGTATGAATTGGTATATGGTATTGGCCCTTGGGGCAGCATTTGCAATCACTCTGGCACTGGGACCGGTGATCATCCCGTTCCTGCGCAGATTAAAATTTGGACAGACTGAGAGAGCGGAGGGTGTACAGTCCCATCTTCTGAAGGCGGGTACCCCCACCATGGGTGGTCTCATGTTCCTGGTGGCGATTCTGGTGGTTTCTGTTCCGCTGGCCTTCTTCTATCCGAACATTATTCCGATCCTGATCCTTACCATCGGATTTGGCGTGGTGGGTTATCTGGATGACTATCTGAAGGTTGTGAAGAAGAATTCAGACGGTCTGCTGGCATGGCAGAAGCTGGGACTTCAGTTTGTAATCACCTGTCTGTTTGTATTCTGGCTGAAGACCTATACGGATGTTTCGATGGCAATGATTCTTCCATTTACAGGAGGAAAAACCATTGATATTGGAATTCTGGCAATTCCGTTCCTGTTTATCGTTGTACTGGCAACTGTAAACGGAGTAAACTTTACAGACGGTGTGGATGGTCTTGCATCCTCTGTTACTGTGGTTGTGGCATTTTTCTTTGTGATTGCTTCTGTAAGAGCAGGAGCAGGCATTGAGGCGGTGGCATTTGCAGTAATGGGTGGTCTTATGGGCTTCCTCTGCTACAATGCATTTCCTGCAAAGATCTTCATGGGTGATACAGGATCCCTGGCCCTGGGCGGATTTGTGGCAGCAGCAGCCTACATGCTGAACATGCCGCTGTTTATTCCGATCATCGGAGTGATCTATGCTGCAGAGCTGCTTTCTGTGGTTCTTCAGGTGAGCTATTTTAAACTGACACACGGAAAACGAATCTTTAAGATGACTCCGATTCATCATCATTTTGAGCTGAGTGACTGGTCTGAGACAAGAATCGTTACCGTATTCACTATTGTAACAATTCTCTGCTGTGTTGTTGCCTATGCCGCAATGTAAGAGCAGAGTACTGATATTTGGATGAATTGAAATTTAGGAGGAGAATAAAACATGGAATGGGCAGGTAAGAAGGTCCTGGTTTTCGGATCCGGAAAGAGCGGAATCGGTGCAGCTGCACTGCTTTCAAAGCTTGGAGCAGAGCCGGTGATCTATGACGGCAATGAGAAACTGAATCCGGCTGCTATTCTTGAGAAGCTGGAGAATAAAGATACAAAGATTATTCTGGGAGAATTTCCGGAGGAGGAGCTGGCAGGGCTGGAGCTTGTGATCATGAGCCCGGGTGTTCCCTGTGACCTTCCTGTTGTGGATCGCTTCAGAGCAGCAGGACTGCCGATCTGGGGTGAGGTGGAACTGGCCTACCAGATTGGAAAGGGAAGAGTTCTGGCAATTACAGGAACAAATGGAAAAACAACCACAACTTCCCTTCTGGGAGAGATCATGAAGGACTATTGTCCGGAGGTGTATGTGGTGGGAAATATCGGAAATCCCTACACAGATGCGGCACCGCTGATGACAGAGCAGGCAGTAACTGTGGCAGAGATCTCCAGCTTCCAGCTGGAAACAACAGAGAGCTTTCATCCGGAGGCATCCTGCATCACCAATATTACAGAGGATCATCTGAACAGACATCATACCATGGAGGAGTACATCCGCGTGAAGGAGCTGATTACAGCAAACCAGACAGAGGAGGATGTATGTGTCCTGAATTATGAGGATCCTGTTCTTCGGGAGTTTGGCAGGGACCTTCGTCCAAAGGTGGTTTATTTCTCCAGTCTTCGTGCTCTGGATCAGGG
Source organism: Lachnospiraceae bacterium (assembly GCA_030526405.1). Taxonomy (GTDB): domain Bacteria; phylum Bacillota; class Clostridia; order Lachnospirales; family Lachnospiraceae; genus JAKSRN01. The sequence goes on from JAUNCZ010000005.1 coordinate 49,232, forward strand.
TATCTATTATCAGAACGGAGAAATCTGTATCGCAGATGGAGAGAAAACAGAGGTGCTGGTGAAGACAGACGATCTGCAGCTTCTGGGACTCCATAATTATGAAAATATCATGTGTGCGGCGGCTATGGCTCTTCATGCAGGGGTGCCGAAGGAAAGTGTTGTAAAAACCATCTGCGGCTTCAAGGGCGTTGCTCACCGTATTGAATATGTGGGAGAGAAGAAGGGCGTTAAATACTACAACGATTCCAAGGGTACAAACCCGGATGCAGCCATTAAGGGAATTCAGGCTATGAACCGTCCTACTCTTCTGATCGGCGGAGGCTACGACAAGCAGTCCACCTATGAAGAGTGGATCAATGCCTTTGACGGAAAGGTACGCTATCTGGTGCTGATTGGTCAGACCAGAGAGAAGATTGCCGAGGCAGCTCTTGGCTGCGGCTTCCCGAAGGAGAAGATCCTGTTCTGTGAGAACCTTGAGGAAGCAGTACGCTCCTGTGCAGAGCTGGCTGTGGAGGGAGATGCAGTGCTCCTTTCTCCTGCCTGTGCAAGCTGGGGTCAGTTTGATAACTACGAGCAGAGAGGCGATATGTTCCGGGAGTATGTCCGTGGACTGTAATGGCTCAGGCTGAGGAAAAACCATGAAAAAGAAACCAGTCAGTAAAAAAAAGAAGGCTGCGGGAAAGAAAAAAAGATCCAGTGCTGTCTCAAGACGAAGGAGAAAGCTGATTCTGGAGATGCTTGGAACTGTTTTTATTCTGGCAGCGCTGTTCTGGGGATTATTCTATATCAACTCCGTAGAGGTTGTGGGAAACAGCGGGAAAAACTACAGAGATCAGGAAATTGAGGAGATGACTCTTCCGGAATTCTGGAACAGAAACTCAGTTCTTCTTCGAATCTTCCGGCATAAGGTGGATCTGGAGGATGTACGCTTTATGGACAGCGTAGAGGTGGAGTTTGTCAGCCGCAATGCCATCCGACTTCATGTAAATGAAAAAAAGCCGGTGGGCTTTGTACGGATGAATGACAGGGACTTCTATTTTGACCATGAGGGAGTGGTTCTGGAAATCATGTCTGCTGAGGAAACCGTGCTTTTGAAGCAGCAGGCTGCAGATTCTGCACAGAAACAGCAGACTGAAACAGTTCCGGAGACGGAGGAGGAAAAATCCACTGAGGTGGTTCAGGAGTTTAATCCCACCCTTGCGGATGTGCCTATGATCACAGGACTGGATGTTTCCGAGGTGCAGGCAGGAGACCAGCTGCCGTTGAATGATACGGGATTTTTTAATACCATTCAGTTCCTGACGAAGATGATCGATAAATACGGAATACAGCCGGATTATGTGGAGATCACAGAGAATGCAAAGGGGAAGAAGGAAATGACCCTTTACTACGGAGCTGTGCGGGCGGCTCTGGGAACAGACAGGGATCTGGAGGAGAAGGTTACAAGGCTGGCGGCAATTCTTCCGAAGCTGTCAGGCCGTTCGGGAGTTCTTCATCTGGAGGAGTTTTCCGGAGATACCATCAACCTTGTTTTCAGTGAGAACCAGTAGAGATTTAAATCAAGGGCTCCATGCGCTCATCTGTGCAAGCACAATCGCGCCTGTAACCCTTGCTGCGTGAACTGTTCCAGTTCATCCGCGCTCAAGATCATTCGCAATTCCCGTGCTGACGCACTGAGCCGTCTGCTGACGCAGACCGAATTGCTCATGAAAGAGCGCTCCCTGCATCAAGGGCTCCATGCGCTCATCTGTGCAAGCACAATCGCGCCTGTAACCCTTGCTGCGTGAACTGGAAGAAAAAAATTGTTGCTAAAACCCGTGATTCGGGCTATCATAACTATAAGTGTTTACAATGGGGGAACAAAAAAACACGTTATACCAGTAGTTGTTTTTACATAAGGAGGAATCATTTTGTTAGAGATTATGACAAATGAGGCAGAGTCTTCTGCAAGAATCATCGTTGTTGGTGTTGGTGGCGCTGGCAACAATGCTGTTAATAGAATGGTGGAAGAGACAATCGGTGGCGTTGAGTTCATCGGTGTTAATACAGATAAACAGGCCCTGGCTATGAGCAAGGCACCAACAATCCTTCAGATTGGCGAGAAGATCACAAAGGGTCTTGGAGCCGGAGCAAAACCTGAGGTTGGCCAGAAGGCAGCTGAGGAGAGCATCGATGAGCTGAGAGCTCTGATGGAGGGTGCTGACATGGTATTCGTTACCTGTGGTATGGGTGGCGGAACCGGTACAGGTGCTGCACCTGTAGTTGCAGGTCTTGCAAAAGAGATGGGCATCCTGACTGTAGGTGTTGTTACAAAGCCTTTCCGTTTCGAGGCAAGAGCCCGTATGTCCAATGCCATGACAGGAATCGAGAAGCTGAAAGAGAATGTGGATACTCTGATCGTGATCCCCAATGATAAGCTTCTGGAGATCGTTGACCGCAGAACCACAATGCCTGAGGCTCTGAAGAAAGCTGATGAGGTTCTTCAGCAGGCAGTACAGGGAATCACTGATCTGATCAACCTGCCGGCACTGATTAACCTTGACTTTGCAGATGTTCAGACTGTAATGACTGATAAGGGAATTGCTCATATCGGTATTGGTGAGGCTAAGGGTGATGATAAAGCGCTGGAGGCAGTACAGCAGGCAGTATTCAGCCCGCTGCTTGAGACCACTATTGCAGGTGCAAGCCATGTGATCATCAACATCTCCGGTGATATCAGCCTGATGGATGCCAATGATGCAGCTACCTATGTACAGAACCTGGCAGGTGAGGATACCAACATTATCTTCGGTGCTATGTACGATGAGACAATTCCGGATTATGCCCGTATCACTGTTATTGCAACCGGTCTTGAGGATGCTTCTGAGCCTGTTGCTGTACAGCCAAAGAAGGAGAAGGCTCCTGTAGTGAACAAGATGCCTGCATACCAGATGCCAAAGACACAGCCGGCACCTGCTCCTGCATACAAACCTGCATACCAGATGCCAAAGGCAGCACCTGTAAGCAGCAATGTACAGAAAAAAGATATCCAGATTCCGGATTTTCTTAAACCAAGAAAATAAGAACCAGTAACAAAAACTCCGCAGTTGTTGCGGAGTTTTTGTTGTGTTAGAAGGGAAAAACCAATAAAGAAAAGTTCTTGACAGTTCACAGTAATAATGTTACAGTAAAAAATGCACTATTATGGCAAGATATGCCCACCTGTAAAAATCTTTCTTTTATAGAAATGCTACAAAAGTAGGTGTACAGGAGAGCATCATCATAATAAATATTTATAAATACAAGGGGTGAAACGTCAATGGAGAAGAACAGAATACGTCCGATTGCCACCGGAAGAAGTATGCGAATGAGTTACCAGAGACAGAAAGAAGTTCTGGAAATGCCCAACCTGATCGAGGTTCAGAAAGACTCCTATGAGTGGTTCCTCAGAGAGGGACTGAAGGAAGTTTTTGCTGACATTTCTCCGATCGAGGATTACAGCGGAAAGCTCAGTCTGGAATTCGTAGACTTTACTCTGTGTGAAGACGACGTGAAATATTCCATCGAAGAATGCAAACAGCGTGATGCTACTTTTGCAGCACCGCTGAAAGTTAAAGTACGCCTGTACAATAAAGAAAAAGATGAGATCAGCGAGCATGAGATCTTCATGGGAGATCTTCCGCTGATGACTGCAACCGGAACATTCGTAATCAACGGTGCAGAGCGAGTAATCGTAAGCCAGTTAGTTCGTTCTCCTGGCATTTACTATGCAATTGCTCACGATAAGATCGGTAAAACACTGTACTCCTGTACAGTAATCCCTAACCGTGGAGCATGGCTGGAGTATGAGACTGACTCCAATGATGTATTCTATGTTCGTGTAGACAGAACAAGAAAAGTTCCGATCACTGTTCTGCTTCGTGCCCTGGGTCTGGGAAGCAATGCTGAGATCGTTGAGCTCTTCGGTGAGGAGCCAAAGATCCTTGCAAGCTTTGCTAAAGACGTTTCCACCAATTATCAGGAAGGTCTTCTGGAGCTGTACAAAAAGATCCGTCCGGGCGAGCCTCTGGCAGTGGAAAGTGCAGAGAGCCTGATCAATGCAATGTTCTTTGATGCCCGTCGTTACGATCTGGCAAAAGTAGGCCGTTATAAATTCAATAAGAAATTAGCGTTCCGCAACCGTCTCCGCGGACAGGTTCTGGCTGAGGATGCTGTGAGCCCTGTTACCGGTGAGATCGTTGCTGAGGCTGGTACTACTCTTACAAGAGAGATTGCTGAGAATATTCAGTACGCAGCTGTACCACATGTATGGATCCGTGTTGAGGAGCAGGAGAGACCTGTGAAGGTTCTTTCCAACATGATGGTAGACATTACCAGATGGATGGATGTGGATCCTGCTGAACTGGGTATTACAGAGGAAGTTTACTACCCTGTACTGGAGCAGATCCTTGAGGAGTACACAGATCTTGAGGAGCAGAAAGAGGCAGTTCGTGCCCGCATCACAGATCTGATTCCAAAACATATCACAAAAGAGGATATCTTTGCATCTGTAAACTACAACATGCATCTTGAGTATGGCATCGGCACCAGCGATGACATCGACCACCTGGGCAACCGTCGTATCCGTGCGGTAGGCGAGCTGCTTCAGAATCAGTACAGAATCGGTCTTTCCCGTCTGGAGAGAGTGGTTCGTGAGAGAATGACAACTCAGGACATGGATACTATTTCTCCACAGTCCCTGATCAATATCAAACCTGTAACTGCAGCAGTAAAAGAGTTCTTCGGATCTTCCCAGCTGTCTCAGTTCATGGATCAGAACAACCCACTTGGTGAGCTGACTCATAAGAGACGTCTCTCCGCTCTGGGACCTGGCGGTCTGTCCCGTGACCGTGCCGGATTCGAGGTTCGAGATGTACACTACTCCCACTACGGAAGAATGTGTCCAATCGAGACCCCTGAGGGACCAAACATCGGTCTGATCAACTCTCTGGCATCCTACGCAAGAATCAACGGCTACGGTTTCGTTGAGGCTCCTTATCGTAAGATCGATAAAACTGATCCAAAGAATCCTCGTGTAACAGATGAAGTTGTTTATATGACAGCTGACGAGGAGGATAACTACCACGTAGCACAGGCGAATGAGCCTCTGGATGAGAACGGATACTTTATCCGTAAGAACGTATCCGGACGTTACCGTGAGGAGACTCAGGAGTACGAGCGTCACATGTTCGATTACATGGATGTATCTCCAAAGATGGTATTCTCTGTGGCTACAGCCCTGATTCCATTCCTTCAGAACGATGATGCGAACCGTGCGCTGATGGGATCCAACATGCAGCGTCAGGCCGTTCCGCTTCTGTTCACAGAGGCTCCTGTAGTAGGAACCGGTATGGAGGCAAAAGCAGCAGTAGACTCCGGTGTCTGCGTTGTTGCTAAAAAATCCGGAACCATTACCTTTGCGTCTTCCAAAGAGATTCGCATGAACAATGATGACGGAACAAAAGATGTTTACAATCTGACTAAATTTATGCGAAGCAACCAGAGCAACTGCTACAACCAGCGTCCGATCGTGGTAAAAGGTGACCATGTAGAGGCAGGTTCTGTAATTGCAGACGGTCCATCCACATCCAAAGGTGAGCTGGCACTTGGAAAGAACCCACTGATCGGATTCATGACATGGGAAGGCTACAACTACGAGGATGCGGTTCTGCTTAGCGAGCGTCTTGTACAGGATGATATCTATACATCCATCCATATCGAGGAGTACGAGGCAGAGGCACGTGATACAAAACTGGGACCAGAGGAGATCACAAAGGATGTTCCTGGTGTTGGTGATGATGCACTGAAGGATCTGGATGAGAGAGGAATCATCCGCATCGGTGCTGAGGTTCGTGCCGGAGATATCCTTGTTGGTAAGGTTACTCCAAAGGGAGAGACAGAGCTGACAGCAGAGGAGAGACTGCTTCGCGCCATCTTCGGTGAGAAGGCACGTGAGGTTCGTGATACATCTCTGAAGGTACCGCACGGTGAGTACGGTATCGTAGTAGATGCCAAGGTATTTACCCGTGAGAACGGCGATGAGCTTTCTCCAGGAGTAAACCAGGCAGTTCGTATCTACATTGCACAGAAGAGAAAAATCTCCGTAGGAGATAAGATGGCTGGTCGTCACGGAAACAAGGGTGTCGTTTCCCGCGTTCTTCCTGTTGAGGATATGCCATTCCTGCCAAACGGCCGTCCGCTGGATATCGTGCTGAACCCACTGGGTGTACCTTCACGAATGAATATCGGACAGGTCCTTGAGATCCACCTTTCTCTGGCAGCAAAGGCCCTTGGCTTTAACATTGCAACACCGGTATTCGATGGTGCAAACGAGCTGGATATCCAGGATACTCTGGAGCTGGCTAATGACTATGTAAATATGTCCTGGGAGGACTTCTCCGACAAATACAGAGAAGAGCTTCTTCCTGAGGTTTATGATTATCTGGACGAGAACAAAGACCACAGAGAGCTGTGGAAAGGTGTTCCGATCTCCAGAGACGGTAAAGTTCAGTTACGTGACGGACGTACTGGTGAACCATTTGACAGCCCGACCACAATCGGACACATGCATTATCTGAAACTCCACCACCTGGTAGACGATAAGATCCATGCACGTTCCACAGGTCCTTACTCTCTTGTTACACAGCAGCCTCTGGGTGGTAAAGCTCAGTTCGGTGGACAGCGTTTCGGAGAGATGGAGGTTTGGGCTCTGGAGGCATATGGTGCTTCCTATACTCTGCAGGAGATCCTGACCGTTAAATCCGATGATGTTGTTGGTCGTGTTAAGACATACGAGGCAATTATCAAGGGTGAGAACATTCCTGAGCCAGGTATTCCGGAGTCCTTCAAGGTACTTCTTAAAGAGCTTCAGTCCCTTGGTCTGGATGTTCGCGTACTTCGTGAGGATAACACCGAGGTTGAGATCATGGAGTCTGTAGACTATGGTGAGACAAATCTGAGAAACATCATCGAGGGTGATCGTTACAACAGAGATCGTGACGAGGAGTCCTACGGCGCTTACGGATTCTCCAAACAGGAGTTCCAGGGCGAGGAGCTGGTTTCTGTTGAGGACAACATGGACGCAGCTGATGATTTCGACGATATGGACGAATCTTTTGATGACATTGACGAGTAATGGAATCGAATAGAAAGGGGTAATCAAATGCCAGAAACAGTAAAAAAACAGCCTACCCATCAGCAGATTGAATTTGATGCCATCAAAATCGGTCTGGCATCTCCGGAGAAAATCCGTGAGTGGTCCCATGGCGAGGTTAAAAAGCCTGAGACCATTAACTACAGAACACTGAAACCGGAAAGAGATGGTCTGTTTTGTGAGCGTATTTTCGGACCTTCCAAAGACTGGGAGTGCCATTGCGGAAAATATAAGAAAATCCGTTATAAAGGTGTTGTTTGTGATCGATGCGGCGTAGAGGTTACAAAATCCTCTGTTCGTCGTGAGAGAATGGGACATATCGAGCTGGCAGCTCCGGTATCCCATATCTGGTACTTCAAGGGCATCCCATCCCGTATGGGACTGATCCTGGATCTGTCTCCAAGAACACTGGAGAAGGTTCTGTACTTTGCAAACTACATCGTACTGGAGTCAGGAGACACCAACCTGGTTTACAAACAGGTACTTACTGAGAGAGAGTACCAGGAAGCCAGAGAAACATATGGAAACACATTCCGTGTAGGAATGGGCGCAGAGGCTATTAAAGAGCTTCTGTGCGCCATTGATCTGGAGGCAGAGTCTGAGGAGCTGACAGCAGGTCTGAAGGAGTCTTCCGGACAGAAACGTTCCAGAATCATCAAGAGACTGGAGGTAGTAGAGGCATTCCGTGAGTCCGGAAACCGTCCTGAGTGGATGATCATGGATGCAATCCCGGTTATCCCACCGGATCTTCGTCCAATGGTACAGCTGGATGGAGGACGTTTTGCTACATCCGATCTGAATGATCTGTATCGTCGAATCATCAACAGAAACAACCGTCTTCAGAGACTGCTGGATCTTGGAGCACCGGATATCATTGTTCGCAATGAGAAACGTATGCTGCAGGAGGCAGTGGACGCTCTGATCGATAACGGCCGTCGTGGAAGACCTGTAACAGGACCTGGAAACAGAGCCCTGAAATCCCTGTCAGACATGCTGAAAGGTAAATCCGGACGTTTCCGTCAGAACCTGCTTGGAAAACGAGTTGACTATTCCGGACGTTCCGTAATCGTAGTTGGACCAGAGCTGAAGATCTTCCAGTGTGGTCTGCCAAAAGAGATGGCTATCGAGCTGTTCAAACCATTCGTTATGAAAGAGCTTGTTGCCAGCGGAACAGCCCACAATATCAAAAATGCGAAAAAAATGGTAGAGAAGCTTGAGCCGGAAGTATGGGACATCCTTGAGGATGTTATTAAAGAGCATCCGGTTATGCTGAACCGTGCTCCTACTCTTCACCGTCTGGGAATCCAGGCTTTCGAGCCGATCCTGGTAGAGGGTAAAGCCATCAAGCTTCATCCACTTGTATGTACAGCTTTCAACGCTGACTTCGACGGAGACCAGATGGCGGTTCATCTTCCACTGTCCGTTGAGGCTCAGGCAGAGTGCCGCTTCATGCTGCTCTCTCCAAACAACCTGCTGAAACCATCTGACGGTGGTCCTGTAGCAGTTCCTTCTCAGGATATGGTCCTTGGTATCTATTACCTGACACAGGATCGTCCTGGTGTAAAGGGTGAGGGAAGCATGTTCAAGAGCATGAACGAGGCGATTCTCGCATACGAGAACGGCTATATCACACTGCAGACTATCATCAAGGTATTCCGCAAAGGTGTGGATGAGGACGGCAATGAGATCTCTGCATTTGTAGAGACCACACTGGGACGTCTTCTGTTCAACGAGATCCTTCCTCAGGATCTGGGATTTGTAGATCGTACAATTCCTGAGAACAAGCTGAAACCAGAGGTTGATTTCCTGGTAGGAAAGAAACAGCTGAAGAAAATCCTTGAGAAGGTTATCAACACTCACGGTGCAACCAAGACTGCTGAGGTTCTTGACTCCATCAAGGCTATGGGATACAAGTACTCCACTCGTGCGGCAATGACCGTATCTATTTCCGATATGACCGTGCCACCACAGAAACCTCAGATGATCCAGGAGGCACAGGAGACTGTAGACCGTATCACACGTAACTTCAAACGTGGTCTTCTCACTGACGAGGAGCGTTATAAAGAGGTAGTTGAGACCTGGAAAAATACAGATGATGCCCTTACAAAAGCACTTCTGAACGGTCTTGATAAATACAACAACATCTTCATGATGGCTGACTCCGGAGCTCGAGGATCTGATAAACAGATCAAACAGCTGGCTGGTATGCGAGGACTGATGGCTGATACAACAGGTCACACCATCGAGCTTCCTATCAAGTCCAACTTCCGTGAGGGTCTTGACGTACTGGAGTACTTCATGTCTGCCCACGGTGCTCGTAAAGGACTTTCCGATACAGCGCTTCGTACAGCGGACTCCGGATACCTGACCCGTCGAATGGTAGACGTTTCACAGGATCTGATCATCCGTGAGACAGACTGCTGCGAGGGTGCAGCTGAGATTCCAGGAATGGAGGTATCTCAGTTTGCAGATGGAAAAGAGGAGATCGAGTCTCTTCAGGAGCGTATCACAGGAAGATTTGCCTGTGAGACAATCAAAGACAAAGATGGCAATGTGATCGTTAAGGCAAACCATATGATTACACCTAAGCGTGCAGCTCAGGTGATCAGCAATGGTGTGGATGCCAACGGTGAGCCATTCAACAAGATCAAAATCCGTACAATCCTTACCTGCCGTTCTCATGTTGGTATCTGTGCAAAATGCTACGGTGCAAACATGGCAACTGGTGAGGCAGTTCAGGTTGGTGAGTCTGTTGGTATCATCGCTGCGCAGTCAATCGGTGAGCCAGGTACACAGCTGACCATGCGTACCTTCCATACCGGTGGTGTAGCGGGTGGAGATATCACTCAGGGTCTTCCTCGAGTTGAGGAGCTTTTCGAGGCTCGTAAGCCGAAGGGACTTGCAATCATCACTGAGATCAAGGGTGTTGCTACAATTAAAGATACAAAGAAAAAACGAGAAATCGTTGTTACAGATAATGAGACAGGAAACAGCAAGACTTATCTGATTCCTTACGGATCCAGAATCAAGATCCTTGACGGTACACATCTGGAGGCCGGCGATGAGCTGACTGAGGGTAGTGTAAACCCACACGATATCCTGAGAATCAAGGGTGTTCGTGACGTTCAGGATTATCTCCTTCGTGAGGTTCAGAGAGTATACCGTCTCCAGGGTGTAGAGATCAGCGACAAGCATATTGAGGTTATCGTACGTCAGATGCTGAAGAAGATCCGCATCGAGGAGAATGGTGATACAAACCTTCTGCCGGGAACTCTTGTAAATATCCTTGACTTTGAGGATATCAACGAGAAGATGATCGCTGAAGGAAAACAGCCTGCAGAGGGAACCCGTGTCCTTCTGGGAATTACCAAGGCTTCTCTGGCTACAGATTCCTTCCTGTCTGCTGCGTCCTTCCAGGAGACCACAAAGGTTCTTACTGAGGCTGCTATCAAAGGAAAGGTTGACCATCTGATCGGTCTGAAGGAGAACGTTCTGATCGGTAAACTGATCCCTGCAGGAACCGGAATGAAATGTTACAGCAACATCAAACTGGATTCCGACAAAGCAGTAGAGGAAGTTCTTCCAGAAGAGGATTTCATGCTCCAGAAAGACATGGACGAGGATGAGTTTGATGCTGAGATGATGGATACTGACATGATCGAGGCTGAGACTGAAGAGCCTGAACTGGTAGGAGAAGAGCTTGATTTCTTAAATGATATCACTCTTGAGGATGAGGAGTAATATGAATCACAATGCTTCACAGGCAACTGTGGAATCACAGTGCCTGCAGAAGCGTTACAGGTTACTATGAGAAACACGCTTTGCGAGTTTCTCAAGTTATCGCGGCAGTCGCCAAGGTCTCATGCAAGCACGGACTTTGGCTCGTTGCTCGCGAAAAATAGAGAGGGGGCATTACAAGGAATTGTGATGCCCCCTCTTTAGAAATAAAAAAGGAGAAAAGAGATGATGAAAAAACGTCCTTATCTGCTTGCCGGAATTGTGGGGATTCTGGATCTTTTGCTGGTGGGACTGACAGCAGGACTTCTTGCAGGAGCACCAAAGCAGCGGGAGGCTGCTGCAGGAACAGCAGCGGTGGCAGGGAAAGAGACTGCAACAGATTCAGAGGAGCATCGCTCTTCCTATACGGGAATGATCCGGGTGGAGATGAGTATTACGCCAACACCGACGCCGGAACCGACACCGGAACCAACGCCGGAGCCAACGCCGACGCCAGCACCGACGCCGGAACCAACACCGGAGCCGGACAGATCACAGGAGACGAGTCCCGCAGACTTCATTTTCCCCAACAGCAGCAGTGAGCTGCTCAATGCTGACCAGGCCCGTAATTCTCTCTCCTCCAGGAAACAATGTCAGAGAGCAATTAATGAGATCTTTGCACGGCATGGGTATCAGTTTCACCGGGAGAAAAATCCAGCGGATTATGACTACTTTAACAGTCTTGGCTGGTATCAGTCCATGAGTAAAACGGAGAGTTCATCCCAGGTGGAGGCTGAGTTTAATTCAGTGGAAAAGGCAAATATTGATCTGCTTTTGAAGATTAAAGAAGGCCTGAGTGACTAAGGAGAGGAAAGCTATGTATTGTGAACAGTGCGGAAAGCACAATGAAGATGGAAAAAAATACTGCTATAGCTGTGGATCCCCTCTGATGCCGGAAAACAGTAAAAAGCAGGGGACTGTGGGTGCTGGAAAAACAGAAAAGTCCATCCGCAGTCTTGCAGGTGCCCAAAAGACCCCCTCCTTCTATGTAAAGGAGCAGGATTCGGTGACAGAAGGCGCAGCTGAGAAAAAAACTGCCAAAGCAGCGGGGAAAAAGGCAGAGAATAAAAAAGCGAAAAACGCAGAAAATATAAAAATGATACCTGCAGAAGGCAGGAAAGAAAAAAAAGATGAGGCTGCAGTGGGAACACAGAAAAAAACGGAAGGAAAGCAGGGAACGGATCTTGAAGCCATGGAGAAAGAACTCCGACAGCTGAATAAGAAGAAAAGTCCTGCGGCTGCCCTGATTGTGGCACTTCTGGTCTTTGCAGCGACTGCATCGGTGCTTGCTGTGCGAATTCCGAAATTATACGGACCGGCAGCAGAGGCCGCAGGCTATGAAACAGCTGTTCTTTCCGGAAAATGGGAGGATGCCTACTCCTGCCTGAATCTGGCACAGGAGACTTCGGAATTTCTTTCAAAGGAAATGTTTGAAAAGGTCATGAAGCGCAGTGGAGCCAGCGGTTTCAGAAATCTCACCCTTGAGGAGGTGGGCAGTGAGGAGGATCGGAAGGTGTTTGCTGCCACCTATGACACAGCGGAGGGATCCCATACCGATTATGTGACTCTCTGTGCCACCGGTGAGAAAAAACTTTTGTTTCTGAAGGAGTGGAAAGTGGACCCATCCACCGTTACAGTGTCCAATGTGACAGTGGCGGTTCCCCAGGAGGCGGAGCTGAAACTGAATGGTCTGGAGCCGGAGGGAGAAGGTCTTCTGAATCAGGAGGAGCATACAAAGGAGTATACCTTTGAGCGACTGTTTGCCGGTATCTGGGAAGCTGAACTTCAGGCGGAGAACAGAGCAGTATACTGCCAGGATCTGGAGATCACAGGGGACTGTGAAAATCAGGTGGTATCCATGGCGGCTGCAGAACTGTATCCGGATCAGACTGTGATGGACGGCATTCTGAATCAGTTTGTACAGGACTACAGTGCCATTCTTGAGGCCAGCGTAAACCGGGCAGATTTCAGCGAGGTGGAGCAGTACTTTGCGTCACAGGCCATTGAAGAGGGTCGTGCCCAGAATCTGTATGCAAACGCCTGCAGTCAGGCCTATGATCCGGAACGAGGATCCGGAATTATCCGATATGAGCTCAGCGATATTACGGCACAGTTTGTGCCGATCCTGAAGAGCGGATACGCCAGAGAGGGAGATATCGTAATGGAGATCCATTCTGTTATGAGTTATTCCTATGTGGACAACGGAGTGGAGAAAAACAATACTCAGGCAAGTGTAGGACTTCTCTGTTATCATCAGGAGGATGGACAGTGGAAGATCCAGAGCTTCAGCTGAAAAAAGAGGTCATCGCAACAACCGTTGCGATGACCTCTTTTGCTGTGTGATCAGCCTTTCTTTTTCATTGCATCACGTTTTCTCAGTCTTGGATCAAGAATACGTTTTCTGATACGAAGAGATACAGGAGTAACCTCCAGAAGCTCGTCATTGTCAATAAACTCCAGAGCCTGCTCCAGAGACAGTACTTTAGGAGTAACAAGAGTCAGTGCCTCGTCGGCAGAGGAGGAACGGGTATTGGTGAGGTGCTTTGTCTTGCAGACATTCAGCTCGATATCCTCAGCCTTTCCGCTCTGACCGATGATCATTCCACTGTACACCTTCTCGCCGGGACCGATGAAAAGTGTTCCGCGGGCCTGGGCATTGAAGAGACCGTAGGTTACAGACTCGCCGGACTCAAAGGCGATCAGAGAGCCCTGTTTACGGAATTTGATATCGCCCTTATATGGTGCATATCCGTCGAAGATGGTATTCAGGATTCCTGTTCCCTTGGTCATGGTAAGGAAATCACCACGGAAACCGATCAGTCCACGGGCAGGAATGGAGAACTCCAGACGGGAGGAACCATCACTTCCGATTCCCATACCCTGCAGCTCACCCTTGCGCTCACTGAGTTTCTGAATCACGGAACCGGAGAACTCTTCCGGAACATCCACATAGGCCAGCTCCATTGGCTCCAGCTTTTTGCCCCTCTCATCCTCTTTATAGATAACCTCAGCCTTACTTACTGCAAACTCATAACCCTCACGGCGCATGTTCTCGATGAGGACAGACAGATGCAGCTCTCCACGTCCGGAAACCTTGAAGCAGTCAGCAGACTCGGTTTCCTCCACTCTGAGGCTGACATCTGTGTTCAGCTCACGGAAGAGACGGTCACGGAGATGACGGGAGGTGATATATTTACCGTCCTGACCTGCCAGAGGAGAATCATTTACGATAAAGTTCATGGCAATGGTAGGCTCAGAGATCTTCTGGAAAGGAATCGGCTCAGGATTCTCAACGGTACAGATGGTATCACCGATATGGATATCAGCAATTCCGGAGATGGCTACGATGGAACCGATCTCTGCTTTGGTAACCTCCACCTTGTTCAGTCCGTCAAACTCATACAGCTTGCTGATCTTTACCTTTTTCTTTTTGTCAGGCTCGTGGTGGTTCATCACCAGAACCTCCTGGTTGATGGAAATGCTTCCATTATCCACCTTACCTACACCAATTCGACCCACATACTCGTTGTAGTCGATGGTGCTGATCAGTACCTGGGTACCTGCCTCAGGATCACCCTCCGGTGCAGGGATATATTTCAGAATGGCATCAAACAGCGGAGTCATATCCTGTGGAGAATCATTCAGGTCAAGAACGGCATGACCTCTCTTTGCAGATGCATACAGGAATGGGCAGTCCAGCTGCTCGTCAGATGCATCCAGATCCATCAGAAGCTCAAGGACCTCATCCACCACCTCATCCGGTCGTGCCTCAGGGCGATCGATCTTGTTGATGCAGACGATTACCTTCAGATCCAGCTCCAGAGCTTTTTTCAGAACAAACTTTGTCTGGGGCATGGCACCCTCAAAGGCATCAACCAGAAGGATTACACCGTTTACCATCTTCAGTACTCGCTCAACCTCGCCGCCGAAATCAGCATGGCCTGGGGTATCAATGATGTTGATCTTGGTATCCTTGTAAAAAACAGCTGTGTTTTTGGAAAGGATTGTGATGCCTCGCTCACGCTCCAGGTCGTTGGAGTCCATCACTCGCTCCTGAACCTCCTGATTGGCGCGGAATACACCGCTCTGTTTCAGCAGCTCGTCCACCAGAGTGGTCTTACCGTGGTCAACGTGAGCGATGATGGCAACATTTCTGATATCTTCTCTTGATGTTCTCATATTGTCGTTACCTCTTTATTGAATATAGAATACCTATAGAATATGTAAAAACTTCCAAAGAAGTATAGCATATTTCTGTGGTTTTGGGTATGCAGATTTTCAGTAGGGAAAAATGCCTGTCTCTGTGCATATTGCCCTACTGACTTCAGATAGATAGAAAAGATTATGACTGCGGGAGACAGTTGTTCTCTTGACATAGACAGGGTACAGTGATATAGTCTCAGTGTATAAACAGGATAGAGGTTGCATGTTTTATCAGTAGCCGACGGGATGATTCAGGGTCAGAGGAATGTCGGTGAAAGGAACCCATGCCGAAAGGAGCTGAATCTGAAAACAGGTCCTTGGGCGCAGGCTGAAGAAGTCTGTGACTGTCATCGCAAGGTGGAGTGCTATCTGGTTTCTTTTTACAATTTTTCTGTATTGAGAGAACAGATAGACATCGACTGGAAAGATGTCTATTTTTTATTTATTTCACAGGAGGATAATCATGTCAGTATTTAAAGGCGCAGCAGTTGCAATTGTAACACCAATGTTTGAGAACGGTGATGTAAATTATGAGAAGCTTGCAGAGATCATTGAGGAGCAGATCACAGAGGGTACAGATGCCATCGTAATCTGCGGAACCACAGGTGAGTCTGCTACCATGAACCATCAGGAGCATCTGGATGTAATCAGATTCTGTGTAGAGAAGGTAAACAAGAGAGTGCCTGTTATTGCAGGAACTGGCTCCAATGCAACTTCCGAGGCGATTCACCTTTCCAGGGGAGCAGAGGAGTGCGGCGCGGACGCACTGCTGGTGGTAACTCCATACTACAACAAGGCAACACAGAAGGGTCTGATCAATCATTTTACAACAATCGCAGAGGCTGTTACTATTCCGATCATTCTCTACAATGTACCAAGCCGTACAGGCTGCAATCTCCTGCCGGAGACAGTTGCCACACTGGTGAAAAACGTGAAAAATATCGTTGGTCTTAAAGAGGCTACAGGAAACATCTCTCAGATGGCTAAAACAAAATTCCTTTGCCCTGAGTGTGAGATCTATTCCGGAAATGATGACCAGACCATCCCTATGATGGCCCTGGGAGCAGAGGGTGTAATCTCCGTTATGTCCAACGTTGCTCCAAGATATACCCATGAGATGTGCCAGAAATTCATCGATGGTGATGTGCAGGGTGCAGCAGAGATGCAGCTGAAATGCCTCCCACTGATCGATGCTCTGTTCTGTCAGGTAAATCCGATTCCTGTTAAGGTTGCCATGAATGTACTGGGCAAAGAGGTAGGGCCTCTTCGTGCGCCGCTGTATGATATGGAGCCATCTGAGAAAGAGTACCTGAGAAAAACAATGGAGGACTTCGGTCTGATGTGATTCTTCCGCCAGAATCTCTTTGAGAGGGGGTTCCGGTGGAAAAATCGGGGGACTCCCGCAGATTTCAGAAAACATTCAACGATAAGGATATAGAGTATTATGATCAGAATTATTATGCATGGCTGCAATGGCCATATGGGTCAGGTTATTTCAGGTCTGGTTGCAGCAGACCCAACAGCAGAGATGGTTGCCGGAATCGATCTGGTGGACAACAGAGACAATGGCTACCCTGTATTTACAGACATCAACAGCTGCGATGTGGAGGCTGACTGTATGATCGACTTCTCCTCCTACAAGGCTGCTGACAGTGTGCTGGAGTATTGCCGTGAGAAAAAACTGCCGCTGGTTCTGTGCACAACAGGACTGACACCGGAGCAGCTGGAGAAGGTACAGGAGTACAGCAAGGAGACAGCAATCCTCCGTTCTGCAAATATGTCTCTTGGTATCAATACACTGATGAAGCTGATTGCAGACGCTGCAAAGGTGCTGGCAACAGCGGGCTTCGATATGGAGATCGTGGAGAAGCATCATAAGCTGAAAAAGGATGCTCCAAGCGGAACAGCCCTTGCACTGGCTGACAGCCTGAACGCTGCAATGGACAATGCATACAACTATGTGTATGACAGAAGCGACAGACATGAGGAGAGAGATGCAATGGAGATCGGTATCTCCGCAGTCCGTGGCGGAACCATCGTAGGTGAGCACGAGGTGATCTTTGCAGGTCCTGACGAGGTGATTGAATTCAAGCATACAGCATATTCAAAAACTGTGTTCGGAAAGGGTGCTGTGGAGGCAGCGAAATATCTGGCTGGAAAACCGGCAGGCTTCTACGATATGAGTGATGTGATCGGCTGATTCTGCAGGGAATAAACAGATAATCAAAAAAGAGAACGGAGCAGTATATCTGATCAGCAGATGTACAGCTCCGTTTTTGTGCAGCAGGAGTGAGAGTGCGTTGAAAACCCACTTCATTCTGGTCCATGGTGATCCTGGGTGACAGGGAAAAGACTGTAGTGTATAATGGAGCCAGGTCTCACGTGCGTTGGACCTGAATAGGATTTTAACGACCAGGTGCAGACAAAGACATCTGGTATAACAGAAATAAGAGCAGGAGAAACAGCGTGAATAACAGAATGGATGAAATTCTTTCCGGCGGGATCCAACCCAGCAGGCCGGAACTGATATCCTCTCTTTCTGAGCTGAGGCTCAGGATACAGGAGGGGAAAAAATATAAGGGTTCCATTACGCTGGAGGCGGCAGATGGAAGCAGAATAAAGGGACTGGTCACCACAGACTGTCACAGGATCCTGCTGGCAGGTAACAGCATTGCAGGTACCTCCTGTAAGGTGCTTTTTGGTGTGGATTCCACGGGCCTGAAGGCTGGGGACAGGATCAGCGGTGCCATTGTGGTTAGCTGCAGTCTGGCAGAGAAACGGATTCCCCTTGAGGCAGAGATCGTCAGTGAGACAGTAATCGGTTCCCAGGGAGAAATCAGGAATCTGGAGGAGTTTGCAGCCCTGTGCAGAAAGAGCTTCAGAGAGGGATTCAGACTGTTTACCGGCAGCTCCTTCCCGGAGCTTCTTGCGGGAAGGGACAGGGAATATCTGCCCCTGTATGCAGGTCTGTCCCACAATCCGGTTACCTATCAGCATCTGGAGGAGTTTCTCACAGCTGCAGGTCTGAAGGAACCGGTGGCGATCAGCACAGATCGTCAGGAAAAGGCTGTGTATCATCTGGAGACATCACAGAAGGATACTCTTTACATTTTTAAGAATAACTGGGGCTATGTCCGGATTGAGGCGGAGGTGACAGGAGATTTCCTGCAGTTGGAGAAAAAGGTGATCACCTCCGAGGACTTCATCGGCAGGGCCTATGGACTGGAATTTATCATTGACCGGGAACGGTTGCATCCGGGACGGAATTACGGAAAACTCCGTCTGAAGACCCTGCATCAGGAAATTGAGCTTTCCATAGAGGCTTCAGCAGGAAAACCTGCTGTGGTGGAGGGACTTCCGGAGGCGAAATTCCGGGCAGCCATAGCCAGGGATATGCTGGATCTGCAGATGCACAGGCTGGACTACAGAACCTGGCATGAGCGGGGACTGAGAGACATATCGGAGCTGCTGGAGGAGGAGCCGGAAAGCTCCCTGGCAGTGTTATACGATATCTATCTTTCCTATTCCAGAGATGATCTTGTCAGGATGCGGCAGCTGCTGGCTCTGTTTGAGAATGGCAGCAGGACTCTGGGCTCAGAGGAGGAGGAAGTCTGGTACCTGTATTTTTCAAAGCTGGCGGGAATCAGGAAAAATGGTGCAAGGGAGCTGCTCTCTCTCCTGAGACTGAAGCTGGAACAGTCACCGGATCAGTATCTGTATCTGCATCTTCTTCTTCAGGAGGATCCCTCCTATGAGCATATGTCAGCCCGGATCATGTATGAGCTGGAGCAGTGCTACGAAAGAGGATGCAACAGCCCCTTCCTTTATCTGAAGGCATGGAAGATGCTCAATGATCAGGAAGCTCTTCTCAGAAGGATCACTCCCTTCTATCTGCAGGTGCTTCGCTTTGCAGCAGTAAGAGACCTTCTGTCAGAATCTCTGTACAGAAGAGCCGCCTTTTTAAGTGGCAGTATCCGAAGCTTTTCAGAGCCCCTGTACCGTCTGCTTTCAGCGGGATACAGAAAATATCAGTGTGTGGATATCCTGGAGGCTATCTGTAAGCTGATCATGAAGGGACAGGCGTACCGAAAGGAATATTTTCAGTGGTATGCTCTGGCAGTGGAGAAGGAACTGCGTATCACAAGGCTGTATGAATACTATATGGAGACTATTCCGGAGGAGATGGCAGACCAGATTCCCAGACAGATTCGTCTCTATTTTTCCTACAATAATACGCTGGGAGAGAAAAAACGGGCCATTCTTTACAATAATGTGTTGCTTCACAGAGGGGACGATCGTACCTGTTATCTGAACTACCAGGGGGCCATTCGGAGATTTACGGTTCAGGCTCTGGAAAAGGGAAAGATTTCTGAGGAGTATGCCCGTCTGTATCAGGCCATGCTGGAGCGACCGGGAACACTGGAGCTGGCGGAAAAGCTGGTGAAGGTGCTGTTTCGCTGGAAAGTGGAGGTGGATCATCCTTCCGTGCGCCAGGTGATCGTCTGCCACAGAGCCATGAAACAGGAGCGCAGCTATCCCTGCCGGGATGGGGTTGCTTATGTGGATCTGTACAGCGAGGATGCCTGTATTCTCTTTGAGGATGAGAAAAAGCGTCGCTTCCGGGCTGGCATCAGCTATAGCTGTAAGCCGCTGATGGAGGTGAAGGATATTGCCTGCAGCTGCATGGAGATGGGCGTCTCCGATACCGGTCTGGAGCTGTATCTCTGCAGGGAGCAGAGCCGGAACATGGAGATCAACGGCAGAACACTGGAATGGTATCAGAAGGCAGAAGAGAATCAGGAGTTCTCGGAGGAATACAGAAGAACTGTTCGCAGGAAGCTTCTGGAGTACTACAGAGAGAATCTTGCAGATGAGCGCCTGCTGATCTCCGTGTTGACAGGAGATATGCGCCGCTTTGGAGAGGCTGACAGGGTAAATACAGCGGTGCTGCTGATCGAGAGTGGCCTGTATGAGAAGGCATTTTCCATTGTATCGGAATTTGGCTGTGAGGGTATTCCCGACGGTCTGCTTCTGCGACTGACCAGCCGCATGATCCAGAGGGAAGACTTCCGGGAAGAGGAGGAACTGCTGGCGCTGGCAGAGTATGTGTTCCGAAGGGGAAAATACGATGAGAATATTCTGCTTTATCTGGTGGACAACAGTCTGGGCTCTGTAGCCTATCTCACGGAGCTGTGGGAGAGCGCCAGAGGCTTTGGGCTGGAGCGGGTAAAGCTGGAGAAGAGGATCCTGATGCTCTCTGTTCTTACAGGTACCATGCCTGCTGACGAAGGAGTTGTTCTGGAAAGCTATGTGCTGAATCAGGGACAGGAACCGGTGATCACCGCATTTCTTACCTGGACAGCCCTCTGCTGGATCTACAGGGATCTGGAGATTCCGGAGAGGATCGTCGACTGTCTGGAGAAACTGGTCAGTCGGAACTGGGAGCTGAATCTCATATGCCGTCTGGCTCTTCTGAAACAGTATTCCTTCCAGGAGACCCTTACTCCCCAGCAGGAAAAGGAGGCAGAAAAAATACTGGCTCTTTGCAGAGAGAAAAAGCTTGCATTTGCCTTTTTCAAAGATCTGCCCCTGCATCTGATCCGTCAGTACCAGCTTGAGAACAGGCAGTTTGTGGAGGAGCGGTTCCCCCAGGGCACAAGGGTTACCATTCATTACTGTATCGGTAAGGGGGATGAAACCCGGCTTCCGTGGAAATCGGAGCCCTTAAGGGAGATGATCCCAGGGATTTTTTCAAAGGAATTTCTTCTGTTTTATGGGGAGGTTCTCACCAGCTATCTGACCTGGTCGGTGGAAGGGGAGGAACTGGAAAGTCAGAGAAGACAGATGACACTTACAAGTATGGATACGGAGGGACACAGCCGTTACAGGCTCCTGAACCGGATCCTGGCTGAGAAGGCCATGGGAAACCAGGAGAAAATGCTCACCGCAGTGGATGAATATCTGTGGAAGGATGCATTTACAGAGCATTTCTGTAAGATCATGTAACGGGGGAACAGGTATGGAAGTAAATAACGTAATGATAGGAATCGATCTGAACAGAGACGGTTCACAGCTCTGCTTTTATGACAGGGCAGGCGAAGAGGCTGTCAGTGTTCCTGTGAGAGCAGGATCGGAGCAGCTTACCTTCCCCACACGCCTGTGTATGGTCCCGGCGGAAAATGCCTGGTATTACGGAATAGAAGCAGAATATTTTGCTGAAAGAAAAAACGGAATCCTGCTGGATCAGCTGTATGACCTCTGGGAAGAGGGGGAAAGTATCCGGATCCAGGAAAAGGAGTATACAGCAGCCCAGCTTCTGGCAGTATTTCTGGAAAAGGTGCTGGGCATGGTAAAAATCACCAGGCCCTCACTGGAGGTGGGCTGTCTGATGCTGACGGTCCCGGGGCTCACAAGGAAATTTGTGGGGACCATCCGACAGGCCTATGAGATTCTGGGACTGCCGAAAAACAGAGGCTGTATCCAGGATTACAAAGAAAGCTTTTTTGTGCACACCATGTTTCAGAGTCAGGATGTGTGGGCCAGAAAAACAGGTCTGTTTGAGTTCAGAAACGGGCAGGTACAGTTCCAGGAGATGGAACTGAAGGGAAGAACAAAGCCTGTCACTGCCTACGTAAATAACAGGGGAAGACGCCCCCTTTCCGGAAATCCGGAGCAGAAGGATCAGCAGCTGTTGGGCTTTATCAGAGAGATGCTGGGAGAGGATATGTATTCCGGAATCTTTCTGGTGGGAGAGGAATTTGATCAGAGCTGGGCAAGGGAGTCGGTGCGCACGTTGTGCAAAGGCCAGAGAAAGGTATTTGCCGGCAGCAATCTCTTTGCCAAGGGAGCGGCCCTCTCTGCCATGGAAAAGCTGGAGGGCAGTCATCTGAAGGGCTTCCAGTATGTGGGAAGCGATCTTGTGCGCTACACCATCTCCATGGAGCTGCAGGTGCAGGGAATCGTGACGGTATATCCCCTGATCGCAGCGGGAGGAAACTGGTACGATACCTCTGCTGAATTTGAGATCATTCTGGACCAGCAGGAGGAGCTGACCTTCCTGGTGAACAGAATGCATGAGAAGGCAAGAAAGAAGCTGGTGATGCCTCTGCCGGGGCTTCCGAAGCGACCGGGAAGAGCCAGCAGACTGAGGGTCTGTATGGAATATGAAACTGCCGGCAGATGCCGCATCGATGTGGAGGATCTTGGCTTTGGTGAGATGTTCCCGTCCAGTGGAAAAATCTGGCGTGAGATAATGGAGGAGCAGAGTTGATGGGTGTTGCAATATTATGTCAGATTCCCAGGGCTGAGAAACCCTGGTATCTGGAAAATACAGGTCTGAATATTTACTCTGCAGAGGAGCTGGGCTACTTTATCTGCAATAATCCGGCTCTGGCGGATGAATCCATTGTCTGCAGCGGATTTGTGCAGTGGGTGAAGGAGGAGCTGAAGCAGAGCCGACTGGCTCTGAAGCTGTCCCATATCCTGAATGGGGAAACCTACACAGAGCGGGATTTTATCCTGACCTTTCTGAAGGAGACCTGCTATCTGAATGTGAAAGAGCTGGCAGGCTTTGAACAGCAGCTGCAGGAATTTGCAGAAAAACCTCTTTCCCAGCGACTGAAGAGAAAAGCAGATACACTGATGCAGCATGAAAAGTATAACCGTGCGCTGAACTACTATCAAGAAGCTCTGTTCTGTAAGGATCAGGGCAATATGGGTTCCCAGTTCCGGGGAACCATCATGAATAATCTGGGCTGTGTGTATGCCCGTCTGTTTATGATGGAGGAGGCCTGTGAGTGTTTTCGCCTTGCCTATGAGGAACTCCACACATTTTCTGTGTTAAAGAGCTATCTTTTTTCTGTGTTCATGAAGGACGGAGAAGAGGTATACAGACAGAAGCTGGATGAGTTCGGAGTGGATAAGAAGAGCAGGGCAAAGCTGAAGGAGGAGATTGACTCAGTGCAGATCCCGAAGCGGCCGGAGGATCTGGATGAGGCCCTGGAAAACTGGACAGAGTCCTATCACAGGAATACGGACCTGTAGAACAGGCAGATATAAGCAAAAAAAGAATCACCAGGAAAGGTGATTCTTTTTTTGCTTTGTGCGCGGGGATGAGATCAGAACTTCTCACCGCGATTGAATTTTTCCACCACCTTGCGGATTCTTCCGGAAGGATCCAGCAGAGGTCCCATGGAACCGTCATGGTTCAGTGTATCGATGAGCAGAGCAATAAACTTGCTCATATTGCAGCCTACATAGTATGGCTTGCTGAGGAGCTCCGGAGTCTGATAGATCAGGTTTGTGGTGATCAGCTTGGTGAACAGTCCCTCCTCATAGGCCTTGTCGAATTTCTCCAGGCCGCCTGTGAACAGTCCGAAGGTGGCACACATGTAGATATTTCTGGCTTTTCGCTCCTTCAGCTGTTTTGCCACCTCGATGATGCTGTTTCCGGAGGAGATCATATCATCCACGATGATCATATCCTTGCCCTCCACAGAGGTTCCCAGAAACTCGTGGGCCACCACCGGGTTCTTTCCGTTTACCATAACGGAGTAGTCGCGGCGTTTGTAGAACATACCCATGTCCACGCCCATATTGTTGGCCATGTAGATGGCACGTTTCATTCCGCTTTCGTCAGGGCTGATGATCATCAGGTGATCGGAGTCAATCTTCATGTCAGGAGCATTTCTCAGGATGTTCTTGATGAACTGATAGGTAGGTGTGATGGTCTCGAAGCCGTGAAGAGGAATGGAATTCTGTACACGGGGATCGTGGGCATCGAAGGTGATGATATTATCCACACCCATGTTTACCAGCTCCTGCAGGGCCAGTGCGCAGTCCAGAGAATCTCTTGTGCTTCTCTTGTCTCTGCGGCTCTCATAGAGGAAAGGCATGATCACATTGATTCTGCGGGCCTTTCCGGCAACAGCAGAGATAATTCGTTTCAGATCCTGAAAATGATCATCCGGCGACATATGGTTTTCCTCACCGCATACAGTGTAGGTGAGAGAATGGTTGCATACATCCACCAGGAAGAACAGATCATCACCACGAACGGACTCCAGGATGGTTCCCTTGCCCTCACCGGAACCGAAACGGGAATTCTTGATGTTGATCACATAGCTGGGGCGCACATAATCTGAGGCCATGTGATTCACAGAGGCCAGACAGATTCTGTCTTTGCGCCATTTTACAATATGGGAATCTACTTTGTCGCCAATTTCGGCACAGCTGGCAAGGGGAATGATACCCAGACGTCCCACCGGAAGTGCTTCAAAATACTTGTTCTGTAACTGAGTCATGGATTAGGTCCTCCTGTTAATTGTTTCTGGATGCGGATATCCCGCCCAAACATTGGAATCATTTTATAACTGCTGAGAATCCGTGAGAAGATTCGCTCGGAATAGCTGGCTCTTAAGTCCTCCATGGAAAGATTGGTGGAGATAATGGTCGCCTTGCGGTCCAGGATCCTCTGGTTGATGCAGAGGAACAGCTGGGATGTGGTGAAGCTGTTGTTCAGCTCAGAGCCAAGGTCATCGATGATCAGCAGATCGCAGTCAAAAATATGACTGTGGGTTTCTGTCAGGGAAAGGTCGGAAGAAAACTTCCTTGTTTCCAGGGAATCAAACAGCTCGAAGGCCGTCAGGTACAGGACGCTGAAGCCCTTCTCGATCAATTCCTTTGCAATACAGTGGGACAGGAAGGTCTTTCCAACCCCTGTGTCCCCGTAAATGCACAGATTTTCCGGCTCGTTTCCGAAATTCCAGGAAAAGCTTTTTGCCACAGAGCAGGCACGCTCTGCAATGGCCCGGGCGGAACGGCGGGTTCTTGGATCAATATAGGTGTCTGAATAGTAGTCCAGACGGAAGGTGTCAAAATTTTCTGTTTTCAGGATTTCCTTCAGATTGGACTGGTCGTATAAAAGTTCCACCTCCATCTGAAGAAAGCAGGAGCATTTGCGCCCCTCCTGGGTGTAGCCTGTATCATGGCAGAGGGAGCAGCGGCAGGGCAGCTCCAGGTAATCCTCCGGATAGCCGTTGCCCAAAAGGAGCACCTTTCGCTCCTCCGCCAGCTCGGACAGAGCCCGGTTCAGGTCAAAGTCGGCCATACCGGTGTCCCGTCCCAGCAGAATCCGGGCCTTTTTCAGGGAAAGGGAGGAAACCTCATCGTGGATCTCCGCCAGCCGGGGGATTTTTTCGTAGGTCTCCTGTATTCTGGTTTCCTGAATCCTTCTGTTGTTTTTCTGCAGATCCTGATAATAGCGGATCACGGAATTGTATTGTGTATTAGTCAGTGCCATAGTTTAGTCTCCGGTAGATGCTGATAAAGATCACCACTGATTTTTCAGCAGTTCCTTCTCAAGCTGCTCGTAATCATAGTCACGCTGATGGAAATTATGGAACCGGTTGGGTGCCGGAGCAGCCTTTCCTGGCTCCTTCTCGGCGGTGGACTTCTTCTTCCGGGCTGCCTGGTAGCGCTCATCCTCCTTCTCCACATCCTTCATGGTGCGGATGTTCTGCTTTTTCCAGTTGGAGAGGATTCCCTCAGCGTAGGCAAAGCTGCTGCCCCCTGTCTTTGTTACCGTGCGCTTGCAGGCCTCCAGTACCAGGGGAAGCTCGAAGCCGTATTCATTGAGCCAGCGGTCAATATATTCCATCTCGGCAGGAATGGGTTTTCTGTTGCCGATGCCGAAGGCATTCAGAACGGAGAAATATTCCTT
The DNA here is from genome assembly GCA_030526405.1 of Lachnospiraceae bacterium. GTDB lineage: Bacteria > Bacillota > Clostridia > Lachnospirales > Lachnospiraceae > JAKSRN01. Next base: position 75,103 of record JAUNCZ010000005.1, read on the forward strand.
GCGGATGGTGGAGCTGCCCTCCTTGGCATCCTTCACGGAGGTAAAACCGGATCTGTGCCACTCCAGCCCCACTTTCTGAATATAGTGGATGCTGGTCTTCTGGTGCAGGACACAGTACTCGATCAGATACTCCAGAAGGTCTGCTGACATGTGCAGTGTATCATAGAAATACAGAATGCAGGAGATATCCGTATGACTCAGTGGTCTGTTCAGATAGGTTTCTGCCACATACAGGATCTGCTGAACCTCTGCATTTTCCTCCTTCAGTGAGTGGATCTTATCCAGTGAAAGATAGATGGCAGGATCCTCTTTGTCATCCGGGGCAGAGGTCTGTTTCCCGGCAGAAGAAGACGGAATACCCTCAGGGGTTGCAGCTGGAGCGGGATCCGGAACAGCGGTGTCCGGCGTATCTCCCGGTTCCCTGAAGGCCAGTGCTTTCAGGGTTTCACCCTCCATCTCCAGAATCAGATACCCTTCGCCGGCCCAGTAGGAGAGGGCACGGAGTACGTTCTTTTCTGTGCAGGCAAAAACGTCTGCAATGGAGGAAAGGGTCAGTTCTCTTTCCGGATGATGCAGCGAGCTGAGAAGATAGATGTATATTTTTACAAAATCACCGTTGGCTCTGGGCATGGCCTCTTCAATGAAGGAATCAGGAAGAAGGGTGGTGGCCACAGAACGGCGGTCCGATAAATGTACAGATTGCATGATCATTCCCTTATCCGGGGTACACCAGAGGCGATTCTGCGCCAGCGGATAGAACCCCATTCTTATAGTATTCACAGTATAACACAGGATAATTCTTCTGAGAACAGAAAGTTTTGCACAGCCCTCTGGCTGTGGAATTCCTGAGAAAGTGGATTGGAAGTGTGGAAAATGTGGATAAAGTGAACAAACAGAAAAATCAAAGGGGAAAAAATCAGGAAAACCCCTGTATTTATAAGGTTTTTTTCATTTTCCGGAAAAGGGAAGCTTTGTGGAAAAAAAGTGGATAAAGTGGTAAAAAAATCCACAGGGCCAAGAGCACAAAAATGTGCATAACCCTGTGGATAATGTGGATAACTACATGCCAAGAAGCATTTCGCCAATATTTACAACGTCTCCCGCCCCCATAGTTATCAACAAATCTCCTGGGGAACAATTTTTCAGCAGGAAGGTCTCAATCTCATCAAAGGTAGGCAGATACCAGCATTCACAGCCCTTCTCAAGGATCAGCTCACGAAGATCATCGGAGGAGATTCCAAGGGTGTCTGTTTCCCGGGCGGCATAGATCTCAGCCAGCACCACGTGATCCGCCAGAGAAAGCGCCTCGGCAAATTCAGGAAGCAGAGCCTTGGTTCTGGTGTAGGTGTGAGGCTGGAATACGCACCAGAGCTCGCGGTGTGGATAGTTGGCAGCTGCTTTTAAGGTTGCTGCGATCTCTGTGGGGTGATGGGCGTAATCATCGATGATGGTCACATCACCCACCTTGCCCTTATACTGGAAACGGCGGTCTGTGCCCCGGAATTCCTGAAGTCCCCTGCGGACAGCCTCTGTATCCAGACCCATATGACAGGCCAGAGCGATGGCAGAGAGGGCGTTGGATACATTGTGGATACCAGGCACGGAAAGGGAGAAGTGTCCGATCTCCTCTCCGTTTCTGAGAGCGGTGAAGGAGCCGTAACCCATCTCATTAAAGGAAACATCCTTTGCCTGGAATTCAGCCGATGCCTTCAGGCCATAGGTGAGAACCTGACAGGGAAGATCCCTGGTGATCTCCTCATAGCGGTCTGTGTCAGCATTGATGATCAGCGCTCCGTCCTCCGGCAGCAGCTGGGCAAATTTGCGGAAGGAATCATAGATATCCTCCAGATCTCTGAAGAAGTCCAGATGATCCGCATCCACGTTCAGGATAATGCTGATTTTCGGGAAGAAGCTGTGATAGCTGTTGGTGTATTCACAGGCCTCAGTCAGGAAGGTGCCGGACTGTCCCACCCGGATGTTGCCTCCGATGGAGGGGAGGATTCCACCCACGGAAATGGTGGGGTCTGCATCGCAGGCCAGAAGGATATGTGACACCATGGAGGTGGTGGTTGTCTTTCCATGGGTTCCTGCCACTGCAATGGGAGTCTCATAGTTTTTCATCATCTGTCCCAGCAGCTCTGCTCTTGTGAGCATGGGGATTCCCTTAGCTACACAGGCTGCATATTCAGGGTTGTCAGGATGGATCGCAGCTGTGTAAACCACAGCGTCCAGATCATCGGTGATATTTTCCGCAGCCTGAGGATAATGGATCACAGCACCTCTGGCGGCCAGCTCCCTTGTGAGAGCACTTTCTTTTGCATCGGAGCCGGATACTGTGAAGCCTCTCTCCAGGAGCACCTCTGCCAGTCCGCTCATACTGATACCGCCGATTCCAATAAAATGAATATGGATCGGCTGGTCAAAATAAATTTTATACATAATATATTTCCTTCTGTTTGTTGTTTTCAGAAATGCATTGGCATTTCCGGTTGTATTACAGGTTCTGCGTCAGTAATTATACCCCCTTTTTCTGTAAAACTCAAGAATACAGGGAAAACAGACGTTTTACAGAAAGAATCAGATTGTGAGGAATTACTGATAATCATTCTTTACTAATGAGAAATGTAAAAAATATACACAATTAACAGGAAATATGCTATAATTTGTTTTATCAAAATTTACTAAGAGGTGATGGCATGGTTAAAAAAGAGATGATTGCCATGCTGCTGGCAGGTGGTCAGGGAAGCAGACTCGGAGTCCTGACTGAAAAGGTTGCAAAACCTGCAGTGGCATTTGGCGGCAAATACCGTATTATTGATTTTCCTCTCAGCAACTGCATCAACTCTGGCGTTGATACAGTCGGTGTTCTTACCCAGTACCAGCCGCTTCGGCTGAACAGCCATATCGGCATCGGTATTCCGTGGGATCTCGATAAAAATGTTGGAGGTGTATCTGTTCTTCCACCATATGAGAAGAGTGCAAACAGTGAGTGGTACACAGGTACTGCCAATGCGATTCTTCAGAATATGGCATATATGGATTCCTTTAATCCGGACTATGTGCTGATTCTGTCAGGTGATCATATTTACAAGATGGATTACGAGGTAATGCTTGATTACCATAAGGCGAATAAAGCGGATCTTACTGTGGCCTGCATGCCTGTTCCAATGGAGGAGGCAAGCCGCTTTGGTGTTATGATCACAGATGAGACCGGACGTATCACGGATTTTGAGGAAAAACCGGAGAATCCGAGAAGTAATCTGGCTTCTATGGGAATTTATATCTTCAGCTGGAAGCTGCTTAGAGAGTCCCTTCTGGCACTGAAGACTCAGCCGAATCTTGACTTCGGCAAACATATTCTTCCTTATTGCCGTGACAACGGAAAACGTCTGTTTGCCTATGAGTTCAATGGCTACTGGAAGGATGTAGGAACTCTGGGATCCTATTGGGAAGCAAATATGGAGCTCATCGATATTATCCCTGAATTCAATCTTTATGAGGAGTTCTGGAAGATCTATACAAAGGGCGATATCATCCGTCCTCAGTACATCTCTTCCGAGGCTACCATTGACAGATGTATTATTGGCGAGGGTGCAGAAATCTACGGTTCTGTTTCCAACTCTGTGATCGGAATGGGCGTTGAGATCGGAGAGGGTACAGTGATCCGGGATTCCATCATCATGAGCCATACCAGGATCGGTGCAAACTGCCTGATTGAGAAGGGTATTGTTGCTGAGAATGTTGAGGTGGGCAACAATGTTCAGATCGGTGTGGGAGAAGAGGCTCCGAACGTTTATAAACCGGCTGTATATGGCTGGGGTCTGGCGACTATCGGTGAAAATACTGTGATTCCTGATGATGTGAAGATCGGTAAAAACACCTGTATCTCCGGTGTTACCACTGCAGAGGATTATCCTGATGGAATGCTTCCGGGCGGTGGTGCGATTCTTAAGAAGGAGGACGGTGAATAAATATGAGAGCAATAGGAATTATTCTTGCCGGCGGAAACAGCAGCAGAATGGGTGCCCTTTCAGATAAGAGAGCAGTGGCAGCCATGCCTGTGGCAGGTGCCTATCGAAGCATCGATTTTGCGCTGAGCAACATGACCAATTCGCATATTCAGAAGGTTGCTGTTCTTACCCAGTACAATGCAAGATCCCTGAATGAGCATCTGATGTCCTCTAAATGGTGGAACTTTGGACGTAAACAGGGTGGCCTGTATGTATTTACGCCAACCGTAACTGCAGAGAGCAGCTGGTGGTACAGAGGTACCGCTGACGCCATCTATCAGAATATCAAATGGCTGAAAGAGAGTCATGAGCCATATGTTGTGATCGCTTCCGGTGACGGAATCTATAAGATGGATTACAACAAGGTACTGGAGTACCATATTTCAAAACGGGCAGATGTTACCATTGTGTGTACAGAGTGTCCGGAGAATGACTGCACACGTTTCGGTGTGCTGAAGATGAATGAGGATAACAGAATCGAGGAGTTCGAAGAGAAGCCTATGGTTTCCTCCTCCAACATCATTTCCACCGGTATCTACGTAATTCGTCGTCGTCTCCTTATTGAGATGGTGGAGCGTTGTGCCCAGGAAAATCGTCACGATCTTGTACAGGATATCTTCATTCGTTACAAGAATCTGAAGAGAATCTATGGCTACAAAATTGATGAGTACTGGAGCAATATTGCAACAGTGGATTCCTTCTTCAAGACCAATATGGATTTCCTGAAACCTGAGGTGAGAAAGTACTTCTTCGGTGATTCCTGGGGAATCTACTCCAAGATTGATGATCTTCCACCAGCAAAATACAATCCAGGATCTCTTGTTAAGAACAGTCTGGTCTCCAGCGGCTGCATCATCAACGGAACAGTGGAGAATTCTGTTCTGTTCAAGGATGTATTTGTTGGCAACAACTGTGTGATCAAGAATTCCATTATTCTGAATAATGTATACCTTGGAGATAATACCCACATTGAAAACTGTATCGTTGAGAGCAACGATACCATTCGTGCCAACTCCTATCACAACGGAGAGGACGGAATCAAGGTGGTTGTAGAGAAGAATGAGAGATATGCCATCTGATTTCTTCGAAATATGACAGGTAGAAAGCAGCAGGGCTGCCGGAAAATTTCCGGCAGCCCTGTTGCACTTTGTTCCGTTTCTTCTTTTGTTTTTCCTCCGTTCGTGGTATTGTATCAGGGAAATAGAAGATCGGAGGCAGGAGGTTTCAGGATGAGATTACCGATAGAGTTTCAGGATAGAATGAAAAGATTGCTGGGGGAGGAATATGAGGCATTTCTCTCCGGTTATGAACATACAAGACAGTTTGGACTTCGTCTGAACACCATGCGAATGTCTGAGGAGGAGTTTGAGAAGATCTGTCCTTTCCCTGTGGAGAGAATCCCCTGGATCAGAAACGGGTACTCCTATGGGGAGGGGGTATTGCCTGCCCGTCATCCCTGGTATGCAGCGGGAGTCTATTATCTCCAGGAGCCAAGTGCCATGACACCGGCAAGCCGGCTTCCTGTTTATCCCGGAGAGCGTGTGCTGGATCTCTGTGCAGCGCCCGGAGGAAAGGCCACTGCTCTGGCAGCGGCCCTTCAGGGAAAGGGAGTGTTGGTGGCCAACGATATCAGTGCCTCCAGATGCAAGGCGCTTCTTCGGAATCTGGAATTGTTCGGAGCGGACAATGTCTTTGTGACAAATGAAACACCAGAGCGTCTGGCTGAGGTGTTCGGTGGATTTTTTGATAAGATTCTGGTGGATGCCCCCTGCTCCGGAGAGGGCATGTTTCGAAAATCCCAGGAGGTGGCAGATGACTGGAGTCCGGAGAAGGTGGAGTATTTTGCCAGCCAGCAGAGAATCATTCTGAAAAGTGCAGCAGCGATGCTTCGACCGGGAGGACTTCTCCTCTACTCCACCTGCACCTTCGCTCCTCAGGAGGATGAGGGTACCGTGCAGTGGTTTCTTGAGCAGGAGCCCCGGATGCGTATTCAGAAAATGGAGCCCTACCAGGGCTTTGGTCAGGGAAGACCGGACTGGATCGGTTCAGACAGAGAGGAACTGAAGGACTGTGTACGAATCTGGCCCCACAAGATGCACGGGGAGGGACATTTTCTGACTTTGTTTAAAAAGGAGTCAGAGGGTGAGCTGGAATCTGTTCCTGAGATGGCAATTCCGGAGCAGCAGGATTCTTTCCGGGAGGAAAAGAAGAACAAAAAGAAAGGGAAGGGAAAGGCGGACAGAAAAGAGTCGGCAGGAAAGCAGCAGATCGGCTTTTCAAAGGAGGAAAAGGCGGTACTGGAAACCTTTCTGGCAGAGCAGGGGATCCGTCTGGAGCTTTCCTCTCTGGAGTGCAGAAACGGAAATGTATATAAAAAGACGGAACTGCCCGCCGGTGTCTCAAAGCTGCGTTTTCTCAGAAACGGCCTGTATCTGGGAGAGTGTAAGAAGGGACGGTTTGAGCCTTCACAGCCCTTTGCCTTATCCCTGGGAGAGTCTGCTGTTCGCAGCAGTCTTCGTCTGAAGGGAGAGGATCCAAGACTGGAGCAGTATCTCCGGGGAGAGACGCTGATTCTTACAGAGGATGAGGTGAAGGAGCAGGGGCTGTCCAACGGCTGGTTGCTGGTGACTGCAGACGGTTTTGCCCTGGGCTGGGGCAAGCTGGCAGGCACTGTTCTGAAGAACAAGTACCCGGCGGGATGGCGAAAAAACTCCTGATTAAGTGTTGACTTTTGCTCATGGTTCCAATATAATAAATGTTGCTGATGAGCAAAAGCGAAGCGTGGCTCAGTTTGGTAGAGCGCTGCGTTCGGGACGCAGAGGTCGCAGGTTCAAATCCTGTCGCTTCGATAAAAAAGAGGATACCGAAGGTATCCTCTTTTTTTATCGAAACTATAAGATCCGACCTGCGCCCTCCGCAGGAGCGAATGCAGGTTCGGGAGCAGAGGGTGCGGCGTGCCGGTGGCACGCGAATAGCACGGACCGAGCCGGGAGGCGAGACCGCAGGTTCAAATCCGTCAGCGGTTCAAAAACGGAAAAATAATCCGACCTGCGCCCTCCGCAGGAGCGAATGCAGGTTCGGGAGCAGAGGGTGCGGCGTGCCGGTGGCACGCGAATAGCAGTGTATTTGTAAAGGAGGACACAGAATGGGAAGAATTCTGGGACTTGATTATGGTTCAAAAACCGTGGGAGTGGCAGTCACCGATGCCCTGGGCTGGACGTCCCAGGGGGTGGAGATCATCCGGAGAAAATCGGAGAATAAAACAAGAAAAACACTGGCTCGTATTGAGGAGCTGATCCAGCAGTACCAGGTGACAGAGATCGTGCTGGGCTATCCGGTTATGCTTTCCGGGGATGAGGGAGACCGTGTGGAGATGTGCAGGCTGTTCAAGGCGGATCTGGAGCGTCGCACAGGACTTCCTGTGATCTTCTGGGATGAGCGTCTTACCACAGTGGAGGCCTATGAGATCATGACAGAGCTGGGAATACCCAAAAAGGACTGGAAGGAATATGTGGATATGATTGCTGCCCAGCGGATTCTCCAGGGATATCTGGATCATCAGGAGAATGAGAAGAAAAAACAGCAGATTGCGGAGGAACTGGGCATTGAACAGAAATAAGCAGGGCAGGGGCGAAGGATTGTCCCTGTCAAAAACCGGAGGAGGCATTCACTATTCTCTGATTCAGGCCTTTTTCTGGATGGCCTACTGCGGCGGCACTGGCTTTTCCAGCACCTATCTGCTGTCTGTGGGCTTTGACAATGCCCGGATCGGTGTACTCATCGCCCTGTCCGGAATCCTGGCAGCCCTTCTTCAGCCGGTGGTGGCAGGGGCCATTGACCGGTCAGGGAAGCGCCTTCTGAAACCTGTGATTCTGTCCGGAATCCTTGTGGCGGTGGGGCTGTCCCTGCTGCTGCTGGCTGTGCCGGGATCCCTGTGGCTTTTCTGTGGAATCTGCTTTGCAGGCAATCTGTCGGTGCTGCAGCTGCTGATTCCTCTTATCAATTCCCTGTCTATCTGCGGAAGAGAAAGGGAGAGAATCAGCTTTGGATTCTCCCGGGCTATCGGTTCTCTGGCTTATGCGGGGATTTCCTATGTTCTGGGAAGAATGATCGCAGGCTTTGGTATGGAACTTCTTTCTGTTATGAGGATCCTGGCCTTTCTGGCCCTGGCCTGTGGGGTGGCAGCATTTCCGGTAAATTACTCGCAGCAGGAAGAATCTGCCGGGGAGGAAGCAGGTACAGGTGGCTTCTTTGAGCGCTATGGGGGCTTTCCAGTGTTGATGGCAGGCTGTTTTCTTCTGTATCTCTGCCATTCCTTCCTTACCTATTACAATTATCAGATCGTTCTCTCTAAGGGTGGAGATGAGCAGAGCTACGGTGCAGTGATTGCCCTGGCTGCCGTTCTGGAGCTGCCGGTGATGTTTGGCTTTACGAAAATGCTGCAGAGAGCGGCCGCCTCCAGATGGTTTCTGCTGTCCGGCATCGGGTATATCCTGAAGGCGGTCACTGCACTGCTTTCTCCAAATATGACTGTCTATTATCTGGTGCAGCTGTTCCAGATGTTTGCCTGGGCCATGATCACAGTGGCATCGGTGTGCTATGTAAAGGAGATCACCCGGGAAGAGGATTCCACCAGAGGACAGGCCTATATTACTCTGTCCTACACAGTGGCCATGGCGGTGGGTTCTGTCAGCGGAGGGATTCTGCTGCAGTTGCTGGGTACAGAGACCCTGCTTGTACTGGCAAGTCTCTTTGCGGCAGTGGGAACACTGGTGTTGAGAAAGGGAATAAGAAAAACAGAAGAAGGACTTTCTTCTATATAAATAGCGCACTGCTGTGATAAAGCAGAGGCATCCTGAGACCTTGTATTTGAAAAGATACAAGGTTTCTTTTTTGAAAATGTAAATATATGGGTTGACATTTATTTCTGGAAAAGCTACAATAAGCGAGCATGCGTAGGAAAATTGGGTCCTGCCATGTGTAAGTATAGTATTATACAGCCGTATTACAGATCAACAGGAGGTAAAAGGAATGCCAACATTTAACCAGTTAGTTAGAAAAGGCCGTCAGACTTCTGTAAAGAAATCTACAGCACCTGCTCTCCAGAAGAGCTTTAACTCTCTGAAAAAGAAATCCAGCGATATGTCTTCACCACAGAAACGTGGAGTTTGTACCGCTGTAAAAACTGCTACACCTAAAAAACCTAACTCAGCTCTTAGAAAGATCGCCAGAGTACGTCTTTCTAACGGAATTGAGGTTACATCCTACATCCCAGGTGAGGGACACAACCTGCAGGAGCACAGCGTTGTTCTGATCCGTGGTGGTAGAGTAAAGGACCTGCCAGGTACAAGATATCACATCATCCGTGGTACTCTCGATACAGCAGGAGTTGCTAACAGAAAACAGGCTCGTTCTAAATACGGAGCTAAGAGACCTAAAGTTAAAAAATAATTGACGGTCTAACGCCAATTTAAATTCAACTTTTAAAACAGATTAGTAATTTTTGTATCACAAATATGGTAATTGCAATATCGGTTATTCCAACCTGTACGGCTGTGGGTTATAGAGAATTTACCGGTGCAGACACATGAGACACCATATCAGTGTGAGTACCTAAGATCTAATCGCATATGATTAAGGAGGGAAGTATCGTGCCACGTAAAGGACATACTCAGAAAAGAGACGTTTTAGCGGATCCGATCTACAACAGCAAAGTTGTAACCAAACTGATCAACAACATCATGCTTGATGGAAAAAGAGGAGTTGCTCAGAAGATCGTTTACGGCGCATTCGCTAAAATCGAGGAGAAAACAGGAAAACCTGCACTTGAGGTTTTCGAGGAAGCTATGAACAACATCATGCCAGTTCTTGAGGTTAAAGCAAGACGTATCGGTGGAGCTACATACCAGGTTCCAATCGAGGTTAGACCTGACAGACGTCAGGCACTGGGTCTTCGTTGGCTGACAATGTTCTCCCGCAAGAGAGGCGAGAAAACAATGGTTGACAGACTGGCAAACGAGCTGCTGGATGCTATGAACAACACCGGCGCTTCTGTTAAGAGAAAAGAAGATATGCATAAGATGGCAGACGCTAATAAGGCATTTGCTCATTACAGATTCTAATTAGGAGGATAAAATCTTGGCTGGAAGAGAATATCCATTAGAGAGAACCAGAAACATTGGTATCATGGCTCATATCGATGCAGGTAAAACTACACTGACAGAGCGTATTCTGTACTATACCGGTGTTAACTACAAAATCGGAGATACTCATGAAGGTACAGCTACCATGGACTGGATGGAGCAGGAGCAGGAGCGTGGTATCACAATCACATCCGCTGCTACAACCTGTCACTGGACTCAGACAGAGAAGATGCAGCCTAAAAAAGGTGCTAAAGAGCATCGTATCAACATCATCGATACTCCAGGACACGTTGACTTTACTGTAGAGGTAGAGCGTTCCCTTCGAGTACTTGACGGTGCTGTAGGTGTATTCTGTGCTAAGGGTGGTGTAGAGCCACAGTCTGAGAACGTATGGCGTCAGGCTGATACATACAACGTTCCTCGTATGGCATTCATCAACAAGATGGATATCCTGGGAGCAAACTTCTACGGCGCAGTAGAGCAGATCAAAACCCGTCTTGGAAAGAACGCTATCGTTCTTCAGCTGCCAATCGGTGCAGAGGATGAGTTCAAGGGAATCATCGATCTGTTCGAGATGCAGGCTTACATCTACAACGATGATAAGGGTGATGACGTATCTATCACAGATATCCCAGAGGATATGGCTGATGATGCTGAGCTGTATCATCAGGAGCTGGTAGAGAAAATCTGCGAGCTGGATGATGAGCTTATGATGCGTTACCTTGAGGACGATATCCCAACAACAGAGGAGCTGAAAGCTGCTCTTCGTAAAGGAACATGCGAGTGTACAGCAATTCCTGTATGCTGCGGTTCTGCTTACAGAAACAAAGGTGTACAGAAACTTCTGGATGCTATCCTGGAGTACATGCCATCACCAGTTGATATCCCTGCTATCGAGGGAACAGAGCCAGACGGAACTCCTGCAGTAAGACATTCTTCTGATGAGGAGCCATTCTCAGCTCTGGTATTCAAGATCATGACAGACCCATTCGTAGGTAAACTGGCATACTTCCGTGTATACTCAGGAACCTGCAACTCCGGATCTTATGTTCTGAATGCAACAAAAGATAAAAAAGAGCGTATCGGACGTATCCTTCAGATGCACGCTAACAAGCGTCAGGAGCTGGATAAAGTTTACTCCGGTGATATCGCTGCTGCAATCGGATTCAAATTCTCCACAACAGGAGATACAATCTGTGATGACCAGCATCCAGTAATTCTGGAGTCCATGGAGTTCCCAGAGCCAGTTATCGAGCTCGCTATCGAGCCTAAGACAAAAGCTGGACAGGGCAAACTTGGAGAGGCCCTTGCAAAACTTGCAGAGGAGGATCCAACCTTCCGTGCTCATACAGATCAGGAGACTGGACAGACAATCATCGCTGGTATGGGTGAGCTTCACCTGGATATCATCGTTGACCGTCTGCTTCGTGAGTTCCACGTTGAAGCTAACGTAGGTGCTCCACAGGTAGCATACAAAGAGACTATCACTAAAGCCGTTGACGTTGACAGCAAATACGCTAAACAGTCCGGTGGACGTGGACAGTACGGACATTGTAAAGTTAAATTCGAGCCAATGGATGCTAACGCAGAGGAGACTTACAAGTTTGAGTCTACTGTTGTTGGTGGTGCTATTCCAAAAGAGTACATCCCAGCAGTTGGCGAGGGTATCGAGGAAGCTATGAGAGCAGGTATCCTTGGTGGATTCCAGGTAGTTGGTGTTCATGCTAACTGCTACGACGGATCTTACCATGAGGTAGACTCTTCTGAGATGGCATTCCACATTGCAGGATCTCTGGCGTTCAAAGATGCTATGCAGAAAGCAAACCCAGTTCTTCTTGAGCCAATCATGAAGGTTGAGGTTTCCACACCTGAGGATTACATGGGTGATGTTATCGGTGATATCAACTCCCGTCGTGGTCGTATCGAGGGTATGGAAGACATCGGTGGCGGAAAGATGATCCGTGGATACGTTCCACTGGCAGAGATGTTCGGATATGCTACAGATCTTCGTTCCAGAACACAGGGACGTGGTAACTACTCAATGTTCTTCGAGCGTTACGAGCAGGTACCAAAATCTGTACAGGAGAAAGTCCTGAACGACAAAAAATAATTAAAAATATGTGAATGGTCATCGGGCCCTGTGCCCGATGGCTGCCTCACTTGAAAGAGTGTGGCAGGCATATGAAAATATTGAAACACCTTCGCGTGTTTCGCACATTTAGGCTTGCAAACGAAGGGGAAATGCAATATAATCCTTCTTACCAGGTTTATAAAAGTATAATATTGGGGGCAACCCTGAATGTTCTTAAAAGACCTGATAGGTCAAGTATTCACAGGAGGATATTTAAGAAATGGCAAAAGCAAAATTTGACAGAAGCAAAAAGCATTGTAACATCGGAACCATCGGACACGTTGACCATGGTAAAACTACTCTGACAGCAGCTATCACAAAAGTTCTGGCAGAGAGAGTAGCTGGAAACGCTAAAGTAGATTTCGAGAACATCGATAAAGCTCCAGAAGAGAGAGAGCGTGGAATCACAATCTCTACAGCACACGTTGAGTACCAGACAGAGAACCGTCACTACGCTCACGTAGACTGCCCAGGACATGCTGACTACGTTAAAAACATGATCACTGGTGCTGCTCAGATGGACGGCGCTATCCTTGTAGTAGCTGCTACTGACGGTGTTATGGCTCAGACAAAAGAGCACATCCTTCTGTCTCGTCAGGTAGGTGTACCTTACATCGTAGTATTCATGAACAAATGTGACATGGTAGACGATGAGGAGCTTCTTGAGCTGGTAGAGATGGAGATCACAGAGCAGCTTGAGGAGTACGACTTCAACGATTGCCCAATCGTTAAAGGATCTGCTCTTAAAGCTCTTGAGGATCCAAACTCTGAGTGGGGAGACAAAATCATGGAGCTTATGGCTACAGTTGATGAGTACATCCCAGATCCAGAGCGTGACACAGACAAACCATTCATCATGCCAGTAGAGGACGTATTCACAATCACAGGTCGTGGTACTGTAGCTACAGGCCGTGTTGAGGCTGGTGTTCTTCATCTGAATGATAAAGTACAGATCGTTGGTCTGACAGAGGATATCAAAGAGACAACTGTAACAGGTATCGAGATGTTCCGTAAACTTCTTGATGACGCTCAGGCTGGAGACAACATCGGTGCTCTTCTTCGTGGTGTTACAAGAACAGAGATCCAGCGTGGACAGGTTCTGGCAGCTCCAGGATCTATCAAATGCCACACAAAATTCACAGCTCAGGTTTACGTACTGACAAAAGATGAGGGTGGCCGTCATACTCCATTCTTCAACAACTATCGTCCACAGTTCTACTTCCGTACAACTGACGTTACAGGTGTTATCCAGCTTCCAGAGGGAACTGAGATGTGCATGCCTGGCGATAACATCGAGATGACAATCGAGCTGATCCACCCAATCGCTATGGATCAGGGTCTTACATTCGCTATCCGTGAGGGTGGACGTACAGTAGGATCTGGCCGTGTTGCTACAATCATTGACTAATTAATATTTCTGAATATAGAAACGTATCAGACTGATACATTGTGTCCAAGCATAAGAATCACCCCGGAACTTTTGTTCCGGGGTTTCTTGATATGCGGAAGCAACGAGCCAAAGTCCTGGTAATCGGGAATAGAGATGCGCAGCTATACTTCGTTACACGCGCAGAACAAAAGAAAATGCAATTTTTCTGAAGATACAGTGCATGATGGGGAGTATATTGTGGAAAAAGCATGGATATGTCAGGAATAAAGTGGATAAAATGCAAGTTTGTGAGAAGAGACTTTTATTTTTTGAATAAACCTGTACATTTTTTTCGGTTTCTGATATATAATAAACCCATATTATTTGAAAAGGGGAAACAAGATGGAAAGATTAATTATCCCAAAAGACTATGAGTCAGAACTGAACCTTCATGATACTCAGATTGCAATTAAAACTGTAAAAGATACATTTCAGGGAATGCTGTCCCAGAGACTGAACCTGTCCCGTGTAACAGCCCCTCTTTTTGTAGATCCGGAAACAGGACTGAATGACAACCTGAACGGATGGGAGCGTCCTGTATCCTTTGGAATCAAGGAGCAGGATGACAAGAAAGCAGAGATTGTACATTCTCTTGCAAAATGGAAACGCCAGGCCCTGTTCCGCTATGGATTTAAACCGGGCGAGGGACTGTATACAGATATGAATGCCATTCGCCGTGATGAGGACACTGACAACATCCACTCAATCTTTGTGGATCAGTGGGACTGGGAGAAAGTCATCACAAGAAAAGACAGAAATGTGGAATATCTGAAAGACACCGTTCGCTCTATCTACAAATGTATCAGAAAGACTGAGCAGTTCATGGCCATTCAGTATGACTACATTGATCTGATCCTGCCAAAGGAGATCACCTTTATCACAACAGATGAACTTCTGGCTATGTATCCTGATAAAACAGCCAAGGAGAGAGAGTATCTGTTCTGTAAAGAGCATGGTGCTATCTGCCTGATGAAGATCGGTGATAAGCTGGCTAATGGTGAGCCTCACGATGGCCGTGCGCCGGATTATGATGACTGGCAGCTGAACTGTGATATCATGGTATATTATCCAGTGCTGGATATTGCTCTGGAGCTTTCCTCCATGGGAATCCGCGTGGATACAAAGGCTCTTCTGGAGCAGCTGGAGAAGGCAGGCTGCATGGAGCGTGCAGAGCTTCCATTCCAGAAAGCAGTCATTGATGCAACACTGCCATACACCATTGGAGGCGGAATCGGTCAGTCCCGTCTGTGTATGTTCTTCCTGAGAAAAGCCCATATTGGAGAGGTGCAGAGCTCTCTGTGGCCAAAGGAGATTGAGAGAGAGTGCCTGAAGGCAGGAATCACACTGCTGTAATACATACAGAAAATCTTTCAAAAGAAAAAAGAGACGGAAGCGTCTCTTTTTTCTTTTGCCTGAAAGGGCATTGCAGTACAGCCCATGATGCATGGGCAGGCAGCCAGGGAAATGGCGAATGTCCGGTTTACAGCTGCAGACTAAGGGTCAGATATTCTTTGCACAGAGCTTCTCCAGCACACATCGGTCACAGTAGGGCTTTGTTCTGGCGGTGCAGATCTCTCTGCCGTGGAGCACCAGACGGTGACAGAAGTCATTGCCCTCCTCCGGTGGGATGATCTTCCACAGGGCCATCTCCACCCTTTTGGGATCTTTGATTCCATCCACAAGACCGATCCTGTTACAGAGACGGATGCAGTGGGTGTCTGTGACAATGGCAGGCTTTCCGAAGACGTCTCCCATGATCAGATTGGCGCTTTTTCTTCCAACACCGGGAAGGGACAGCAGCGCATCAAAGCTGTCAGGAACCTTTCCGTCGTACTGATCCCGCAGGATGCGCATGCAGGCACTGATATCTCTGGCCTTGCTTTTGCCCAGACCACAGGGTCTGACGATCTCCTCGATCTCCTCCGGGGTTGCCTGGGCCAGTGCAGCTACATCCGGGTATCTGGCATAAAGATCCTGAACCACCACATTTACCCTGGCATCGGTACACTGGGCTGCCAGGCGGACACTGACCAGCAGTTTCCAGGCATCATCATAATCCAGAGTACATTCTGCCACCGGATAGGCTGTCTTCAGGGTTTCTATTACTTTTAATGCTAATTCCTTTTTTTTCATATGGTTTTCTCCTCTGCTTTCTTCTATTATATAAGAGAGACAATTCTGTTGACAAGGCTGTAGTGTGGAAGGATACGCTTCCACCGTTGTTCTTTACCGGGATACAGAATCTGTCCTGTGGACGGCAGGAATCTGCTGGCAGGGCGGAACTGGCTGGGAATCGTTTGACAAACGGTGAAAAGGTGCGTATAATTTTGCGCGAATTGAAAAGAGAAGAGGATTCAACATGGAAAGACAGATTGACCTGCAGGCGGTATCCGATGGACGTCTGTATGGCCCCAATGATATGGTAAAAACAGATACAAGAGACTGTGAGGGCTGTTCCTCCTGCTGTCATGGCATGGGCACCTCCATTGTGCTGGATCCCCTGGATGTGCACCGACTGACCCAGGCGGCAGGCTGTACCTTTGAACAGCTGCTGGATCAGTATCTGGAGCTGAATGTGGTGGACGGACTGATCCTGCCGAATCTGAAGATGCAGGAGGCTACGGAGGCCTGTGCATTTCTGAATGAGCAGGGCCGCTGCAGGATCCACGGGGTGAGACCGGGCATCTGCAGACTGTTTCCTCTGGGACGTCTGTACGAAAACCGCAGTTTCAGATATTTTCTGCAGGTTCATGAGTGCAGCTGCAGGAACAGAAGTAAGATTAAAGTGAAAAAATGGATTGGTGAGCAGGAGTATGCCCGTTATGAGGCATTTGTTATTGACTGGCATTATTTCTTAAAGGATCTCCAGGAGCTTCTCCGGGAGGAGGGCAGTGAGACTGTAAGAAAACAGGCTGCCATGCTGATCCTGAACCGTTTTTATGTACAGGGCTTCGACAGAGAGAGCTCCTTCTATTCTCAGTTTTCTCAGCGGCTGTCAGGGCTGAAAAGAGAGCTTGGAATGGAAGAGGCGGAATGAAGAGGCCGGAATAAAAGAGACGGATGAATCCAGTGAATGGATAAACAGGCAATAATTAACGTAAGGCCGGAAGAATGAACCTTCGGCAGAAAGGACAAATATGTGGATTGCAGATCAGTGGAAGGACTATGAGATTCTGGATACCTCCGGAGGAGAGAAGCTTGAGAGATGGGATAAGTATCTTCTTGTGCGCCCGGATCCTCAGGTAATCTGGAAAACAGATAAGAAACATCCAGGCTGGAAAAAGAAAAACGGCCATTATCACAGAAGCAGTAAGGGTGGAGGAGAATGGGAATTCTTCAATCTGCCTGAGCAGTGGTCTGTGCACTACAGAGAGCTGACATTTCAGCTGAAACCCTTCAGTTTTAAGCATACAGGACTGTTTCCTGAGCAGGCAGTGAACTGGGACTGGTGTGCACAGAAAATTAAAAATGCTGGAAGACCGGTGAAGGTTCTGAACCTGTTTGCCTATACCGGCGGTGCCACACTGGCAGCAGCAGCGGCAGGTGCCCACGTAACCCACGTGGATGCCTCCAAGGGAATGGTAAACTGGGCAAAGGAGAACGCTGCTTCCTCCGGTCTCTCTGACAAACCTATCAGATGGCTGGTGGATGACTGTGTGAAATTCGTAGAGCGAGAGATCAGAAGGGGAAACCATTACGATGCCATCATCATGGATCCTCCTTCCTACGGAAGAGGACCAAAGGGTGAGATCTGGAAGATTGAGGAGTCCATCTTCCCCTTTGTACAGCTCTGTGAGAAGCTGCTGTCCGACGATCCGATCTTTTTCCTGATCAACTCCTACACAACAGGACTGGCACCTGCTGTACTGACCTATATGCTGTCCACTGTGCTGAAGGGCTATGAGGGTCAGGTAGAGGCCCAGGAGATCGGTATCCCTGTCACCTCCACCGGACTGGTACTTCCCTGTGGTGCCTCCGGCAGATGGTGGAAGGACTGAGAGTCCGGCGGGACTGTCTGGAAAACCGGCGGGATCAACAGTTCCCGCAGAACCGTTCAGTAGAATAACAGGGGGATAAAAAATTGAATAAATTATCAAAAAGCTCCGCTCTTGTTTTTGGTTCAGTGGGAGCCCTGGTGCTGCTTCTTCTGACTCTGTATCTGGTGGGAGTGGGACATTATAAAACGAGATTTCTCCCAGGAACCGCCATCAATGGAATCCGTGTGGGCGGTGAAACGGCGGAGGAGGCAAGGGATACCCTGCAAAGGGCGGCAGATGCCTATGTGCTGATCCTGAAGGGGAGAGATGCTGCAGAGGCCCAGATAAGGGGCGCTGACCTTCAGCTGACCTATGTGGACCAGGGTGAGCTGGAGCAGATCATTGAGGAGCAGGCCCAGGGAACCTGGATCCTTCATGTGGGAAAGACAGAAAATCTGGAAATGCAGCTGACCTATGCCCTTCAGGAGGAGGTTCTGGAGAACCAGCTGTCAGCCTTTTCCTTTTTGCAGCCGGAGAACATGCAGGCTCCGGTAAATGCCTATGTGGCGGATGACGGAACCAATTATGTGGTGGTACCGGAGCAGGAGGGAGCCTGGCTGGAGCGAGAGCCGGTGAAAAATGCCATCCTTCACTGCATTGCCACAGGAGCCACCCTCCTGGATATGGATGGGGCAGCATTGTATTCTGTACCCCAGGTGCGGATGGATGATCCGGCCCTGCAGAATCATGCAGCCTATATGAATCAGCTGGCCACCCTTTCTATTACCTATGATTTTGTGGATCGAAGCTTTACCGCGGACAGGGATGAGATTCGTTCCTGGATTGCGCCGGATGAGAACAACAACTGTACCCTTAATAGTGACCTTGTGGCACAATGGGTGTATAATATGGCCTATGAGACGGATACATTTGCCAATTCCCATCTCTTTACCACCCACAACGGTGAGCAGATCCTTCTTGCTCCCGGTGGAGACTATGGATGGGCAATGGATCAGGAGGCCACAACAGAAGCTTTGCTTCAGGCTCTGGGACAGGGCTACAGCGGCAATCTGGAGCCGGCCTATATTTTTACCGCTCTGGATCGTTCCTCCAATGATATAGGAGGAACCTATGTGGAGGTATGTCTCACAGAGCAGAAGATGTATCTGTATGAGGACTATAACCTGAAGCTGGTGACACCTGTCATCACAGGAGGACATACCACTGGCTTTGACACTCCCTCTGGAAGCGTATGGGCCATTGATGGCAAGAAATACCAGATGCATTTCACCCTTTTTGATGTGGAGGTGGAATTCTGGCTGCCCTTTAACGGGGACTGTGGAATCCATGATGCAGACTGGAGAAGTCCGGAGGAATATGTGGATCCGTCTTATTATCTTGAGAATGGCTCCCATGGCTGTGTAAATACACCCTATGATGCAATGGAGACCGTTTTCGAAACAGTGGAGATTGGCTATCCGGTAATTGTATATTACAGTGCAGAGCAGCCGGTGGGACCTGAACCTACTCAGGAGGTTGCAGCAGGATAAAAGGAGAAAATATGAAGATTGTAGTATTAGCAGGAGGTACCAGCACAGAGAGAAATGTCTCTGTTGTATCAGGAACCGGCGTATGTAAAGCCCTCAGAGAGAGAGGACATCAGGCAATCCTTCTGGATGTGTTCTTTGGCTGGGCAGAGGCAGACCCGGCGAAGGTATTTGAGGAGGAGTTTGATGTGGAGCAGGCAGCTGCCTGTATCCACAGCTTTGATACCACTCTGGAGGAGGCTGTAAGCAGCAGAAGAGAATTCTTCGGACCGAAGGTTCTGGAGCTGTGTCAGGCCGCTGATGTGGTATTTATGGCACTTCACGGTGCAAATGGAGAGGATGGCCGTGTACAGGCAGCATTTGACCTGTTCGGCATCCGTTATACAGGCACAGGCTATCTCAGCAGTGCTGTGGCCATGGACAAGGCGGTGACAAAGCAGTTCTTTAAGGCCCATGAGATTCCTTCCCCACAGGGTACTTCCCTGAAGAAAAATCAGGAGAGAAAGAGCGTACAGCAGCTGGGACTGGAATTTCCGGTGATCGTAAAGCCATGCTGCGGAGGCTCCAGTGTAGGTGTGGAGATCGCAAATACAGAGGAGGAGTTCCAGAAGGCTCTGGCAGATGCCTTTTTCTATGAGAATGAGGTGGTAATCGAGGAGTACATCAGGGGAAGAGAGTTCTCTGTGGCAGTGGTGGACGGACAGGCTTATCCTGTCATCGAGATCGCTCCGAAGCAGGGCTTCTATGATTACAAAAACAAATATATGGCCGGTTCCACAGTGGAAACCTGTCCTGCACAGATCACACCGGAGCAGACACAGGAGATGCAGCAGTATGCAGAGGCGGGAGCGAAGGCTCTTGGTATCACCGGCTACTGCCGCCTGGACTTTATGATGCGTGGAGACGGAAGAATGTACTGTCTGGAGGCAAATACCCTTCCGGGAATGACACCAACCAGTCTTATTCCTCAGGAAGCAGCGGTGCTGGGTATCGGTTACGGAGAGCTTTGTGAGAAGCTCATTGATATTTCACTGAAAAAATACAACAACTGATCATTGATAAGCAGAGGAACTATGAAGAATTTAACGTTAATACATCTGGCAGAAGCCTGCAGAGGAATCTTCCACGGAACTGAAGAACAGCAGAACCGGTGTGTTACGGCAATCACAACAGACAGCCGCAGGATCACTGAGGGCTGTCTGTTTGTGGCTATTTCGGGCGCCCGTGTGGATGGACATGATTTTATCGGACAGGTTATGGAAAAAGGAGCTCTGGCAGTGGTGTCAGAGAAGAATCTGGGAGAGGTGGATCTCCCCTATATTCAGGTATCCTCATCCCTTGAGGCAGTAAAAGATTTTGGCGAGTACTATCTGAAGCAGCTGCAGATTCCGGTGGTGGGAATTGCAGGCAGCGTGGGAAAAACCAGTACAAAGGAGATGATCTACGCTGTTCTTTCCCAGAAATACAGTGCGCTGAAAACAGAGGGGAACTTTAACAATGAGCTGGGTCTTCCCCTGACCATCTTCCGTCTGAGACAGGAGAAGATGGCTGTTCTGGAGATGGGAATTGATGATTTCGGTCAGATGCATCGTATGTCAAAGGTGGCCAGACCGGATACCTGTGTCATGACAAACATCGGCTGCTGTCATCTGGAAAACCTGAAGGACAGAGACGGCATTCTCAGGGCAAAATCTGAGATATTCGATTACATGAAGGAGGATGGACAGATCGTTGTAAATGGCGATGACGACAAGCTGGTGACTCTCCAGCAGGTGAAGGGGATCCGTCCCATCCGTTTCGGTCTGTCTTCTGCCAACGATGTGTGGGCGGATCAGATCACAGCCCATGGCTTAAAGGGCATCTCCTGCACCATCCACACAGAGAAGGGAAGCTTCCAGGCGGAGATACCGGCTTCCGGGGAGCATATGGTATACAATGCCCTGGCAGGCTGTGCAGTGGGTCTGATCTACGGACTGACTCTTGAGGAGATTCGCAGAGGAATTGCCTCCTATGAGACCGTAAACGGCCGTTTTAACATTATTGAGACAGAGAGCTGTACTGTGGTGGATGACTGCTACAATGCCAATCCTGTGTCCATGAAGGCCTCTTTACAGGCCCTTCAGGCAGCGGAGGGAAGAAAGGTTGCTGTTCTTGGAGATATGGGAGAACTGGGGGCTGATGAGAAGGCTCTTCATAAAGAGGTAGGTGTTTACGCTGCCGGTCTGGATCTGGACCTGATCTGCTGCGTTGGACCGCTGATGGAGAATCTTGCAGAGGGTGTAAGGGAAACTGCACCGGAGCTGCAGGTTCGTCATTACAGCAGCAAGGAGGAATTGATAAAGGAGCTTTCCGGGCTGCTGAAAAGGGGAGATACCATTCTTGTAAAGGCATCCCATTATATGGAGTTTCCTGAACTGGTGGAGATGATCTCCCGGCTGGAACTGTAATCAGAAACACATGAAAAAGGGGCCCTGCATCACTGATTTTAATCAGCAATGCAGCGGCCCCTTGTGGTTGCTGTCTGACAGATGTTTTTTCAATGCCAGAAAGCTTTCCTCACTGATCACATGCTCGATCCGGCAGGCATCCTCTGCAGCAGTCTCAGGAGATACTCCAAGAGAGATCAGCATATCAGAGATCAGTCTGTGGCGCTCATATACCTTGGAGGCAATGGCAAGACCTGCAGGTGTCAGGGTGATATGTCCTTCCTGGTCCACCAGAATCAGTTCGCTCTGTCGAAGATTTTTCATGGCTACACTGACACTGGGCTTGGAAAATGACAGCTCGTTGGCAATATCAATGGAACGTACATAGCTCTGTTTCTGGCTCAGCATCAGAATGGTTTCCAGATAATTTTCCGCAGATTCCTGAATTTTCATGGGGAACGCTCCTTTCCAAAAATGTATAATAATTATAGCATAGTGGGGGATGATATGCAAATTTTTGTAAAAAGGGACACTTTTTGGCGGGTCTAATCCCATATTTTACAAATTGGTTGATTTTTCAGGCGGTTTGTATTATAATAACGTTCGTAAAAAGAATTTACCCTTCAAAAAATTTTTTTTACAGAATTAATAACCCCTTATTAATTTATTTACTCCCCTTGAAAGGACTCTGTTGCTCCCCAACAGAGTCCTTTCTTCATGTAATTTACTTTTTTCAATAAAGTATGGTATCATGGCAGAAAAGTAAGAACCTGATCATTTCCCAAAAGGAGAGAACTATGGATAGATATGAACTGATTGCCCCCTGTCATTTTGGCCTGGAGGCGGTAATGAAATGTGAGATTCTGGATCTTGGCTATGAGATCACACAGGTGGAGGATGGAAAGGTTACCTTCGAGGGAGATGCGGAGGCTATTGCCTATGCCAATGTATTTCTCCGTTCCACAGAGAGAATTCTTTTAAAGGTAGGAGAATTCAAGGCTGTGACCTTTGACCAGCTGTTTGAGCAGACAAAGGCCCTTCCCTGGGAACAGTTTATTCCTGAAAATGGAAAGTTCTGGGTAGCAAAGGCAAATTCCCTGAAAAGCAAGCTGTTCAGTCCCTCTGATATTCAGTCCATTATGAAAAAAGCCATTGTGGAGAGACTGAAAGAAAAATACCATAAGGAATGGTTTCCGGAGGATGGGGCGGAGTATCCCATCCGTGTATCCATTCTGAAGGACAGGGTTACCATCGGGCTGGATACCACCGGTGTGTCCCTTCATAAGAGAGGCTATCGCCAGATGAAGGTAAAGGCACCTATTACAGAGACACTGGCCTCTGCACTTCTGATGCTGACCCCCTGGAAAGGAAACCGGATTCTTGTGGACCCTTTCTGCGGCAGCGGAACCTTCCCCATCGAGGCTGCTATGATGGCGGCTAACATGGCGCCGGGAATGAGAAGAAGATTTCTGGGTGAGAACTGGACCAATTTCCTGCCCTCTGAGAACTGGAAGAATGCAAGGGAAGAGGCCAGAGATCTGGTGGACCTGAAGGTGGAGACAGATATTCAGGGCTTTGATATTGATCCTCTGGCGGTGGAGGCTGCCCGGGCCAATGCAAAGCTGGCGGGAGTGGATCATCTGATTCATTTCCAGGAGCGTCCTGTGGCGGAGCTGTCCCATTCCGGGCATTATGGCTTTATTATCACCAATCCACCTTACGGAGAGCGTCTGGAGGAGAAGGAGGATCTTCCAGAGCTTTACAGAACCCTTGGGGAGCGCTTCCGTAAGCTTCCTGACTGGTCCATGTATATGATCACCTCCTGGGAGGATGCTCAGCGCTATATCGGAAAGACTGCCGAGAAGAACAGAAAAATCTATAACGGAATGCTGAAGACCTATTTTTATCAGTATCCGGGTCCAAAGCCGCCCAGAAAGAAGCAGTAACCTGTCGCATATAAGATTTGGATAAGAAGTATAAATGTCAGAAAAGGAAGCCAGCAGTATGAAAAAATTAATTTTTGCAACGGGAAATCAGGGAAAGATGAAGGAGATCCGTGAGATCATGGGAGATCTGGGTATGGAGATCCTTTCCATGAAGGAAGCCGGCATCTCCCTGGATATTGTGGAGGATGGCACCACCTTTGAGGAAAATGCCATCATCAAGGCAAAGGCAGTGGCAGCAGCTCTGCCGGAGGATATGGATGCCATTGTGATGGCCGACGACTCCGGTCTGGAGGTGGATGCCCTGAATAAGGAGCCAGGGGTATACTCTGCCCGTTATATGGGAGAGGATACTTCCTACAGGATTAAAAACATGAGTCTGGTGGAACGTCTGGAGGGTGTGCCTGTGGAGAAGAGAACGGCACGCTTTGTCTGCAGTATTGCAGCAGCCGAGAAGAACGGAAGGGTTCTTACAGCTACAGGTGTGATCGAAGGAAAGATCGGCTATGAGGAGAGAGGAGAGGGTGGCTTTGGCTACGATCCGATCTTTTATCTCCCGGATATGTCCCGCACAACTGCTGAATTAACGGCAGAGGAGAAGAACGCCATCAGCCACAGAGGCAACGCTCTTCGAGAGATCAAAAAGTTACTAAAAGAAGAAAAATAAAAAAAATTAAAAAAAGTTGAAAAAAGGTGTTGACTTATATAAAAGGCTGTGATAAAGTATGTCTTGCGTCAGGGGAACAGCAAAAAACAAAAAAACAAAACCTGATGCGAGACATCTTACGGGGTGTAGCTCAGCTTGGCTAGAGCGCCTGGTTTGGGACCAGGAGGCCGCAG
>JAUNCZ010000100.1 GCA_030526405.1 Lachnospiraceae bacterium
AGACTTATGGCATGGATTTCAGTTGGAAATCTGTCCCATGAATAATTCAGGATAATTTATCTGTTGAACTTGTGTTGGAACTCGCTTATGTCTTATAAAGATATGCTTTTAATATGGAGGTTAGTGTGGAGAAGAGTAACAGGGTCCGGATTTCGGACTGGTGTAAAAGAACCTTTGGAATTCTATTATTATTGTATTTACAGCAGTTTCAGCTGACTTGTGGTCTGCGAGTGGCGAAACGGTTGATTCTTATGGAGCCAGGGTGGGTACTTCTGAATATGCTGATTGTGGCATGTCCTTATCTGCTTTTGTATCTGATTACAGGCAGACGGACCATTGCCATTGCAGTAAATGGGATCCTCTGTACATTGTTCAGCCTCATCAATTACCATGTGCTGGTCTACCATGGCAGTCCCTTCTTTGCACAGGACATTCATTCCATCAAAACTGCAGTAGAGGTAGCAGGAGGATATAAGTTTTTGTTTCGTTTGACCACTTTATCCAGCCTGGTGATCTTTCTGGTGGAGATGGTTCTGTTCCTGTGGCTTATTAAAAGAAAAATCCCTCTTCATGAGAAGAAAGCCAGACTGGCAGCAGGTATAAAGTCGGCTGTCTGCATTTGCGGCCTGTATCTGTTATTTTTCAGTCCTATTGCGTTGTTTCAGAATAATCTTATTACCTGGAGCTGGGAACAGGAGGTGCTGACCTATGGCTATGGTGTCTGCTTTTGCAACAGCCTTTACTCCCTGTCCCATGTGATCATTGAGCCGGAGGGTTATCAGGAGGAAATGATCCAGGAGCAGAAAGCAAAAGTGGAGGATTGCACTACACCGGATATCATTTTGATCCTGAATGAAACCCTGTGTGATATCAGTGTTTATGCAGATGTTCCGGAGAGCAGAGAACTCTTTCGGCAGATGGAAGAGATTCCCGGTGTAATAGCAGGACAGGCCATCAGTCCCATGGTGGGAGGCGGTACAAATGATACGGAATTCGAACTTCTGACCTCCTGCAGCACATCCCTGCTTTCCATGTCGGCACCATTTACCACCATGAGTATGGAGGGAATAGACAATGTGGTAGCCTGGCTGAAAGAGTATCAGTATTCTACTACTGCCATGCATTGTCGCCTTGCATCCAACTATTCCAGAAACCGTGCGTATAAAGATCTGGGCTTCGATCAGCTGATTCTGGGACAGGAGAATTTCCGATATTTCAGTACCAACGGAAACAGGGAATGTCTGGACAGTGATAATTACAAAGATCTGTTGGAGCA
The DNA here is from genome assembly GCA_030526405.1 of Lachnospiraceae bacterium. Lineage (GTDB taxonomy): Bacteria > Bacillota > Clostridia > Lachnospirales > Lachnospiraceae > JAKSRN01. The sequence goes on from JAUNCZ010000100.1 coordinate 1,277, forward strand.
GTATGACCAGGCCGGGGATAATCCAAGAATGATGTATCTTCTGACTTTTCAGAATCATGGAGGCTATGACCAGAATGAACCGGAAGAGGATTCCATCAAAACAGAGATGGATTATCAGGCATACACCCAGGAAGTGAACGAATATCTTTCCAGCATTGCATATTCTGTTTCTGCTTTCCAGGAACTGATTCGGACACTGGATGCCCAGGAGCGTCCGGTGGTGGTTCTGATGGTGGGGGATCATGCTCCATCCTTCCTTTCAGATCTTCCTGCAAAAGAGGGGATCACAGACAGGGAAGCAGAAATCTGTTTAAGAACCGTTCCCTATTATATCTGGTCGAATCAGCCATTGGATACATCCTGTCTCAGCAAGAATGCGTCCATGACAGATATGCTTCCCATGGTTCTTGCAGCGGCAAATATGCCCCGCAGTGCGTTCCATGAGACGGTACTGCAGCTGAATCAAACCTTGCCGGTTCGACTGAAATCAGGCATTTGCATGGACAACAGAAGTCAGATTATTGAGCTGGGAAATGATCCGGAATATGAACAGCTTTTGAAAAACTATCAGTATTTAGAATACCAAATGCTGACTTCTCAGTAGTGAACAGAGACAGAACATACTGTCAGGAAGAAAAGCGTTGTAAAGACGATTGAAATTTCGTCTTTACAGCGCTTTTTTCATGATTCATGTGTATTATATGCCCTGGTGATTTGATCGTATCTTTTCTTACATTTATCCATCTGGCAGATGTGAAAAGCAGGATTTTTTGAGATGATGAAAATAACAGGATCACGGAGAAACTAATAACTTCACTAGATGAAAGCCGCGGGGAATCAAAGGGTAGAAAGGAGAATGGACCATGAGGAAACGTTATTTTTGTAAGATGTTTGTCATGCTGATTTCGACAACATTGCTATCTGCAGGATGCTTTTCCCATGCAATACCTGTTTTAGCAGAGGAGACAGCTTCAGAATCTGATTCTCCAGTAGATACGAACCTGGATTGTGATATACAAACAGATGAAGTTTCTAACCAGGAGAACGATAGTGTAACAGACAGCAATCAGTGTGAAGAGCCCGAATCATCTGACGCTATGGAAGAATCTGTCACAACAGAAGATTCAGAGCAGGATTCTTTGGATGGAAGCATAAAGGATGACATTGTCCAGGAGGAAGAAGCTCCGGAAGCGAAAGAGATAGAAAATTATGGAGATATAAGTTCAGCTACATCATTTTCCGGGACTGGTTATGAAGTCTGGGATGGGAAAACCATGACGCAACCGTCACGCAGCCTGCTTGATATTTATCAGGTTGGCACTCCGGCTGAGCTGAAATGGATTCAAAATGAGGTTAATGTAAAAGGAAATAATGTCCTGAGGTTTGCTTTGACAGATGATATCAACTTAGGCAACTACCCCTGGACCCCCATAGGAACAGAAGAAAAGCCTTTTGACGGTAGAGTATTCGGTGATAACCATACAATTTACAACATGAATATTACTCCTGAATCCAGCAAAGGATCTGCGTCCTGCGGTTTGTTTGGAACAATCGCGGTGACCAGTACTATTTCGTATCTTACTGTTAACGGAAGTATTAATAGCAATGCGAATTATATTGGTGGAATCGTAGGCAGAGTAGAAGGGGTAGAGGGTGCTTACACCTGGCTATCCTATTGTACCAGTAATGTTTCTATTACTATAGGGGAAGGAGCCAGCTGGTGCTATTGTGGAGGAATTGCTGGAACCATAGAATACGGTAGAGTACGCAATTGTATTAATAATGGAGAAATTACGAATATCGGAAAACAAGACTATACGGTGGGTGGAATTGTTGGCAGTGTTATTGGCACTTCTATCATCGATTGTAAAAATACAGGGGAAATAAAGGGCGGAATTGCTGGAGGAATTGCAGGAAACAGCAGGGATGAGAGTTCATTTGTTGAAATGTGTTATAACACAGGAACAATTAATGCTTCGTACATTGCCTGTGGATTAGTGGGTGATCTGAGGAATTCACATCTTGCTCATGGATACAATGATGCACCAGTCGTTCTTTTCGGTAGCAGTGGACGGTTGGCTGCACCCTGTGCATTTGATTATTACAGTTTTTATGATACAGAAGATCTCTGGTATACGAATTATATTGAAGGAGAATCTACATGCGGAACATACACCGAATTTGGAGATCTGATGTTTAATGTCAGGATTGAAGGATTTAAAACTGTCTGCGGTGGTGCACCTGCTCTTCTCTGGGAGGAAACAGAAGAACATAATCTGGGATCATATGAAAAATATCTGGGATATGAAAAAAGAGACTGCAATAAATGCACCTATACTGAGATAAACTGGGAGGACGAGCGTTTACAGGTAATCTATTATGATGAAAATGCCGTATCAGCAATTGCTTTTATTGACAGCTACAAATTCGATCCCTGGTATTTGAATAGCAGATATAACAGTTCCAGTTTTAATCCTATTCTGCCTGATAAAAGTCTGATCAGTGAAGAAATTAAAGATTATGATGTTGCATCCAGTCTTTGTTTGAATTTTTCATTGAAGAAGCCAGCCATCATAAAAGCAGATTATTCTTTATTCCATGCACTGTACAATGAACAATTAACCATAACAATTGCTCGACGAATAGATGATAGGCATGAATGGTTATGTAATGATATCTTTCAAGGATCTTATGAAGGATCAGAAACCATGTTACTAGAGCCGGGAGATTATTATTTCCGTGCATTGGTAAATAAAACGGAAGATAATACAGGGGATGATTATGGTGCCTACGGTGTGATAACGCATTTATCAATCATCTCTTCAGAAATACCTCTCACCATCACCTCCCAGCCCCAGTCCATCGCCTCTGCTAAGATCGGTGACACGGTTTCCTACAGGGTTTCTGCGGAGAACGTATCCTCTTATCAGTGGCAGTACAGCAAGGATGGCAAGGAATGGTTTA